>NZ_CP093443.1:1386555-2079833 GCF_026168515.1 Brevibacterium spongiae
GTCTGCTGGACGCCGAGGGCGCCGATGCCCTGACCTGAGCCCCAGATGTCGCGCCAGGCCTTCGAATCAGAATCCGGGTCCGAACCGAAGTCCATCTTCGAGGGGTCCGCGTCGGGCAGATTGTCCGGATCCAGGCCCGAGGCGGTGATGGACCCGCGCAGGTAGTTGCCCTTGACACCGGTGAAGTAGTTCGAATACACGACGTCGTCGGCGGCGGAGTCGACGACCATCTGACGGTAGTCGTCGACGACGTTGGCCTCGGGCGTGGAGAGGAACGCGGAACCGACATAGGCGAAGTCCGCTCCGGCGGCCAGGGCGGCCAGGATCGAACGGCCGTGGGCGATCGCGCCCGAGAGCAGGACCGGTCCGTCGAACCAGGAGCGGATCTCCTGGACCAGCGCGAAGGGTGAGAGCGCACCCGCGTGGCCGCCGGCTCCGGCTGCCACGGCGATGACGCCGTCGGCGCCCTTCTCCACGGCCTTGCGTGCGAACCGATTGTTGATGACGTCGTGGAGGACGATGCCGCCGTAGGAGTGGACGGCTTCGTTGACTTCCTCACGCGCGCCCAGCGAGGTGATGACGATGGGCACCTGGTGGCGGACCACCTCGGCGAGGTCGGCCTCGATGCGGTTGTTCGAGCGGTGGACGATGAGGTTGACCGCGAACGGGGCAGCCGGGGTCTCCGGGTTCGCCTCGGTGAAGGCCGCATTCGATTCGCTGATCTCATCGAGCCAATCGGTCAGCTGTGACGCGGGCCGCGCGTTGAGGCTGGGGAAGGAACCGACGATTCCGGACTGGCACTGGGCCTTGACGAGTTCGGGTCCCGAAGCGATGAACATCGGGGAACCGACCACGGGCAGGCGCAGCTGGGAACGCAGGTCAGTGAATGAGGTCATGGAGCTTCCTGATGAGATTGAATGCATGCTCTCACTCTAACCGAACGATTGTTAAATGCGATATGGGACACATCCGATTCCCCTCGATGGGAAGAGTCGCCGTTTCTCGGCCGTGTACGCAGTCGGCGAGGGCGCAGACTGCGGAGACGACGAAGGCGCAGACCCCGAGGAGGAGTCTGCGCCCTCGTGCGGCGCGGCCGGTGAAGCCCGTGCGCCCCTGCGACGCTCAGGAGTCCGTGAAGTTCGGGTCCCGCTTCTCGACGAACGCGGCCATGCCCTCGGACTGGTCGTTCGTGGCCAGGGAGGAGTGGAAGAGGCGACGCTCATAGCGCAGTCCCTGCTCCAGGGTCGTCTCGAACGCGGTGTTCACCGCTTCCTTGACCATCGCCGAGGCGACCCTCGACTTCGACGCGATCGTCTGCGCGATCTCGTTGGCAGTGTTGAGAAGCTCGTCGGGCTCGACGACGCGGGCGACGAGACCGGAGCGTTCGGCCTCCTCGGCGTCCATCATCCGACCGGTCAGGCACATGTCCATCGACTTCGCCTTGCCGATCGCACGGGTCAGACGCTGCGATCCGCCCATGCCCGGCAGCACGCCGAGGTTGATCTCGGGCTGGCCGAACTTCGCCTTCGTCGAGGCGATGAGGATGTCGCCCATCATCGCCAGTTCGCAGCCGCCGCCGAGGGCGAAGCCGTTCACCGCGGTGATGACCGGCTTGCGGACGTCGGTCAGTCGGGTCCAACCGGCGAACCAGTCGGCCTTGAAGGCGGTGGCGAAGTCGAGGCTCGACATCTCCTTGATGTCGGCACCGGCGGCGAAGGCCTTACCGCTGCCGGTGATGATGATCGCCTTGACGGCGTCGTCGGCATCGAACGCGGCAGCCGCCTCGGTGATGTCGGTGAGCACCTGCATGTTGAGCGCGTTGAGCGCCTTGGGGCGGTTGATCGTGATCGTGGCGACGCCGTCGGAGACGTCGGTGAGGATGGTTTCGAAGTCGGTCATGAGAACACCTTCTCTGCGTGATCGGTGGTGAGGATGGATTGAACCTGTTCGTCGCTGACCTCGGCCAGAGTCGCTGGGTTCCACTTCGGATTGCGGTCCTTGTCGATGACCTGGGCGCGGATGCCTTCCTTGAGGTCCGGCAGCTCCGTGAGCGTGACCGCGACCCGGTAGTCCTGTTCGAGGACGTCGGCCAAGGTCATCGTCGCAGCGTTGCGGACCGCGGCCAGGGTCACCTTCACCGAGGTGGGGGCCTTGGTGCCGATGAGCTCCGCAGTGGCCTGAGCCTCGGGGTTCTCATGCGCGGCCAGTGCCGCGACGATGGCCTCGGCGTCATCGCCGGCGTAGCATTCGTCGATCCAGTCCGCCGCCTCGGCGAGTTCGTTCTCCGGGGCCTTGGCCGCGTACTTGCCGATGACGGTGTCGAGGTCCTCACCGGAGGTCAGATCGGCGATGAGGTCGGGGATCTGCGTATCGGGAACGAAGTGGTCGGCCAGTCCCAGGGCGATCGCGGCACCGGCGCCGACGGGCTGTCCGGTGAGTGCGAGATGGGTGCCGAGTTCTCCCGGACCATTGGCCAGAAGATGCGTGCCGCCGACGTCGGGGAAGAGCCCGATCCCGGTCTCGGGCATTCCGACCTTCGTCGAATCGGTGACGATGCGGTGCGATCCGTGACCGGAGATGCCGACTCCGCCGCCCATCGTGATGCCGTTCATGATGACGACATAGGGCTTGGGGAATTCGGAGATCGCGAAGTTCATCTTGTATTCGCGGTTCCAGAACTTCGCGTTCTCGTCGCTGCCGGCCACGATGTCGTTGTACACGGCCTTGATGTCTCCGCCGGCGCACAGACCGCGTTCGCCGCGTCCGGTGACGAGGACGAGGGAGACCGCGTCGTCATCGCGCCATGCGTTGAGGGCCTCGTCGATGCGTGCGACCATGTCCTGGCTGAGCGCATTGATCAGCTTCGGCCGGTTGAGGTCGATGCGGCCCACCCCGTTGGAGACCGAGGTGACGACGGACTCGTCCGCCGCCGCTGTCGAAGGTTCTGTCATATCAGCCCACTCCTGTGCTCTTGCGCGAGATGATCACGCGCATGATTTCGTTGGTGCCTTCCAGAATCTGGTGGACGCGCAGGTCACGGACCAGCTTCTCAATTCCATACTCTGTCAGATAGCCGTAGCCGCCGTGCAGCTGGAGTGCCCGGTTGGCGATGTCGAAGCCGGTGTCGGTGGCCTTGAGCTTGGCCATCGCGGACAGGAGCGAGGTGTTGGCATCCCCGGAATCGTAGGCGTTCGCGGCACGCCACAGGAGGGAGCGGGCGCCCTCCAGATCGGCCTGCATCTGAGCGACTTCGAAGCGCAGCGCCTGGAAACCGGAGAGCTCGGTGCCGAAGGCCTGACGCTCACCCATATAGGCGATCGCCTTCTCCAGAGCGGCCTGACCGCCGCCGAGCGAGCACGCACCGATATTGAGACGTCCGCCGTCGAGTCCGGACATCGCGATCTTGAAGCCCTGACCGGGTGCACCGAGCATGTTCTCCTTGGGAACGCGCACGTTCTCCATGATCACCTGGCGGGTCGGCTGGGCACGCCAGCCCATCTTCTGCTCATTGGGGCCGAAGCTCAGACCCTCCATGCCCTTTTCGAGGATGAACGCGGAGATTCCCCGCGCGCCGTCCTGACCGGTGCGGGCCATGACGAGATAGGTCTCGGAAGTCCCGGCCCCGGAGATGAACTGTTTGACGCCGTTGAGGACGTAGGCGTCACCGTCTTCGCGGGCAGAGGTGCGCAGCGCTGCGGCATCGGAGCCGGCATTGGGCTCGGTCAGGCAGTAGCTGCCCAGGTGGTCCATGGCGACGAGCGAAGAGAGGTATCTTGCCTTCTGCTCGTCATTGCCGAACTGGTCGATCATCCACGCGACCATATTGTGGATGGAGATGTAGGCAGCCACCGAGGGACATCCGGTCGACATCGCTTCGAAGATCAGCGCTGCGTCTATGCGCCCCATTCCGGTTCCGCCGGCTTCCTCGCTGACGTAGATGCCGCCCATCCCGAGTTCAGCCGACTTCTTGATGACGTCGACGGGGAAGAAATGCTCGGCGTCCCATTCGAGGGCGTGCGGAGCGATCTCCGTGTCGGCGAATTCGCGGACCATCCCGGAGATGGTCTGCTGTTCGTCGGTGAGACCGAAGGGAAGTGCAGCGGCTGTACTGCGTGACATGATTCCTCCAAAGATCGGACACCTTGATGGTGATGGACACCACGATACGTCCAAATTACTTGGACGTCCAACTAATTTCGCCGAGGCGGCCCAGCGCAGAATCTGACAATGGCAGTGGGTGCGGTGGCCGCTCAGCCCCTGTTTTCGAGTCCGGAACGCAGGCTCTTGAGGTGGGGGAGGAGGGAGTCGAGGTCGATCCCTGAGAAGTCGGGTGAGGCGAAGACCTCGGAGTTCAGCGCTGTGGTCGCCTGAGCGGCGAGGTCCCGCCCTGCGTCGGTGAGGTCGACGAGAGTCGTGCGACGATCATCCGGATGGCTGCGCCGGGCAACGAGGCCGGCCTTCTCGAGGCGGTCGACGGAGTTCGTCGTCGAGGTCGCATGCACTTGCATGCGAGCAGAGATCTTCGACATCGGCAGAGTCCCGGCCCGTGTGAAGGACAGGAGGGCGAGGACCTCGTAGCGGGAGAAGGTGAGGGCGAAGGGCCGCAGCGCGGCATCGACGCGAGCCAGAAACAGCTGGTGGATCCTCATCACCGAGATCACGGTGGTCATGCCGTCGGCGGCATCGTCCCACCCGTGGGCCAGCCATTGCCGACGGGACTCGTCGATCGGGTCGAGTCTGCTGCCTGTATTCTTTTCTGCCGCCATTGTCGACAGTGTAGTGAAATGAGAGGATGGACGCATGTGTGGTCGACTCAATATGTCGCTCGATCCGGCTGATCTCGCCGATGAGCTCCGGCTGGACGTGGTCTCCTATGACTACACCCCGCGCTACAACGTACCTCCGGGCGCATTCGTTCCGATCGTCGTGGAACGACTCGACGAGGAGGGGCAGCTGCACCGCCGACTCGAAACGGCCTCCTGGGGTTTGGTTCCCGGGTGGGCCAAGGATGTGAAGATCGGCTTCAAGGCCTTCAACGCGCGTTCGGAGACGGTGCTCGAGAAACCGATGTTCCGACAGGCGATCAAACGCCGCCGCTGCGCACTGCCGATTCCCGGTTACTACGAGTGGGAGACCACCGAGGACGGCAAGCAGCCGTGGATGATGAGCGCCGCCGGAAAGGACCCGCTGTTCATGGCGGGTCTCTTCGAATTCTGGAAGCAGCCCGACGAGACTTGGTTGGTGTCGACGACGATCCTCACCATGGAATCGGCCGGACACCTCAGTGACGTCCACCATCGGATGCCGGTCTTCCTCGGCCGCGACCAGATCGATGACTGGATCGATCCTGGAGTGCTCAGCAGCGACGTCCCGAATCTTCTCGGCGCCACTGTCGACCAGGTCGACCCGGCGAGTGTGACCCGGCACAAGGTCGGCAAAGCCGTCGGCAATGTCCGCAACGATTCCCCGGAACTCATCGAGCCTGTCGCTTGAGGCCACGGCTGCCGGGACTCTTTCCGGTCGTGTGAACGCCGATATCGAGGCTCGAATCCGCTGTCGGGGGCACGGTGAGGACGGGGTGAATGAAGCCGTTTTGCACACGCTCGAAGATGTGTGTAATGTAGTCCAGGTTGCCAGGCCGCAAGGAACGGCGACAGTCGCTCTCACCGGGAGTGATTCGGGTGAAACGAAGATGAACTTCGAGTTGCACGGATCGAAACAACCAGGTAGAGTGGACATCCGCTGGCACAGCGAGTCGCAAGACAAAAAGTGCACTAACTGAAACTGGCGCCCCCAGTGAACACGCCCAAAATGTGGGTTGTGGTGATGGGTGAGTGTTTGTGGTTTGAGAATCCAATAGCGTGTTTGTTTGAACAATAAGTGATGCCAGATAATTTTTTCTGGTAAGACAACCGACAGGTTCGAACACTCGGGTGGCAGCCCTCGCCGGCTGGTTGCCCGAATTGTGTGTTCGGGTCTGTTATTTATTTGGTCAACCTTCTTCACCCCGTGAAGTGGGTTGACTGTCTTGCTGGGATTCATTCGTAACATAATTTTTTTATGGAGAGTTTGATCCTGGCTCAGGACGAACGCTGGCTGCGTGCTTAACACATGCAAGTCGAACGCTGAAGCCCGCAGCTTGCTGTGGGTGGATGAGTGGCGAACGGGTGAGTAACACGTGAGTAACCTGCCCCTGATTTCGGGATAAGCCTGGGAAACTGGGTCTAATACCGGATACGACCAGTACAGGCATCTGTTCTGGTGGAAAGTTTTTCGATCGGGGATGGGCTCGCGGCCTATCAGCTTGTTGGTGGGGTAATGGCCTACCAAGGCGACGACGGGTAGCCGGCCTGAGAGGGCGACCGGCCACACTGGGACTGAGACACGGCCCAGACTCCTACGGGAGGCAGCAGTGGGGAATATTGCACAATGGGGGAAACCCTGATGCAGCGACGCAGCGTGCGGGATGACGGCCTTCGGGTTGTAAACCGCTTTCAGCAGGGAAGAAGCGAAAGTGACGGTACCTGCAGAAGAAGTACCGGCTAACTACGTGCCAGCAGCCGCGGTAATACGTAGGGTACGAGCGTTGTCCGGAATTATTGGGCGTAAAGAGCTCGTAGGTGGTTGGTCACGTCTGCTGTGGAAACGCAACGCTTAACGTTGCGCGGGCAGTGGGTACGGGCTGACTAGAGTGCAGTAGGGGAGTCTGGAATTCCTGGTGTAGCGGTGAAATGCGCAGATATCAGGAGGAACACCGGTGGCGAAGGCGGGACTCTGGGCTGTAACTGACACTGAGGAGCGAAAGCATGGGGAGCGAACAGGATTAGATACCCTGGTAGTCCATGCCGTAAACGTTGGGCACTAGGTGTGGGGGACATTCCACGTTCTCCGCGCCGTAGCTAACGCATTAAGTGCCCCGCCTGGGGAGTACGGTCGCAAGGCTAAAACTCAAAGGAATTGACGGGGGCCCGCACAAGCGGCGGAGCATGCGGATTAATTCGATGCAACGCGAAGAACCTTACCAAGGCTTGACATACACTGGACCGTTCTGGAAACAGTTCTTCTCTTTGGAGCTGGTGTACAGGTGGTGCATGGTTGTCGTCAGCTCGTGTCGTGAGATGTTGGGTTAAGTCCCGCAACGAGCGCAACCCTCGTTCTATGTTGCCAGCACGTGATGGTGGGAACTCATAGGAGACTGCCGGGGTCAACTCGGAGGAAGGTGGGGATGACGTCAAATCATCATGCCCTTTATGTCTTGGGCTTCACGCATGCTACAATGGCTGGTACAGAGAGAGGCGAGCCCGTGAGGGTAAGCGAATCCCTTAAAGCCAGTCTCAGTTCGGATCGTAGTCTGCAATTCGACTACGTGAAGTCGGAGTCGCTAGTAATCGCAGATCAGCAACGCTGCGGTGAATACGTTCCCGGGCCTTGTACACACCGCCCGTCAAGTCACGAAAGTCGGTAACACCCGAAGCCGGTGGCCCAACCCCTTATGGGGAGGGGGCCGTCTAAGGTGGGACTGGTGATTGGGACTAAGTCGTAACAAGGTAGCCGTACCGGAAGGTGCGGCTGGATCACCTCCTTTCTAAGGAGCACACATCAGAACCCCAACAGCGGAAGCCGAACGTGTTTCCGGTTGGGAGCTCAAGGGTGGAACATCACTTTTCTTCGCTCGCCCACACAGCCTGGCTGGGGTCAATGCCCCGGGTGCGGTTGTGGTTTTCGGGTGGGCTAGAACGAACACGTTATTGGGTCCTGGAATCACAAACCCCAACACATATGTGTTGGGTGTGGTTTCAACCAACAGGACCAACCCCAGGATCCGTGCAGCAGGAATGCTGGCGCGGGTGGTGGGTGTTTGGTAGTGGTTTGAGAATCGTATAGTGGACGCGAGCATCAATGCTGCAACCCTCTTGTGGGTTGTGGTGTTATGTAATGTGATTTTTCTTGTCATCATCTTGTGTGATTGAAAGACAATTGTTTCGCGCACGCCCATCAACCCGACCTTTGTGTAGGGGTGTGGTGAGTGTCTAAGAGCGCATGGTGGATGCCTTGGCATCAGGAGCCGATGAAGGACGTGGAAATCTGCGATAAGCCTCGGGGAGCCGATAAACAGGCGTTGATCCGAGGGTGTCCGAATGGGGGAACCCCGCCACTCGTGAGGGTGGTGACCCGTGTCTGAATATATAGGGCATGTGGGGGGAACGCGGGGAAGTGAAACATCTCAGTACCCGCAGGAAGAGAAAATAACAATGATTCCGGGAGTAGTGGCGAGCGAAACTGGATGAGCCTAAACCGTGTGCGTGTCAAGCGTGCTGGTGTTGTGTACACGGTGTTGTGGGGTTCGCATGGTCTGGTCCAGCATGGCCAGTCTGTCAGTGTGTGGGTGTAGTCGAACCTGGTGGGAAACAGGACCGGAGTGGGTGAGAGTCCCGTAGACGAAACATCGATCGACTGTCAGTGTGCGTGTGCCCGAGTAGCACGGAACTCGTGGAATTTCGTGTGAATCTGCCAGGACCACCTGGTAAGGCTAAATACTTCCTGATGACCGATAGCGGAATAGTACCGTGAGGGAATGGTGAAAAGTACCCCGGGAGGGGAGTGAAAGAGTACCTGAAACCATGTGCTTACAATCCGTCAGAGCAGTATCTAGATGACTGTGATGGCGTGCCTTTTGAAGAATGAGCCTGCGAGTTAGCGGTGCGTGGCGAGGTTAACCCGTGTGGGGTAGCCGTAGCGAAAGCGAGTCCGAATAGGGCGTATGAGTCGCGTGTCCTAGACCCGAAGCGGAGTGATCTAGCCATGGGCAGGGTGAAGCGTGTGTAAGAGCGCGTGGAGGCCCGCACCCACTTCAGTTGAAAATGGAGGGGATGACCTGTGGTTAGGGGTGAAAGGCCAATCAAACTCTGTGATAGCTGGTTCTCCCCGAAATGCATTTAGGTGCAGCGTTGCGTGGTTCTTGCTGGAGGTAGAGCTACTGGATGGCTGATGGGCCCCACCGGGTTACTGACGTCAACTAAACTCCGAATGCCAGTCAAGGTTCAGCGTGGCAGTGAGACAGTGGGGGATAAGCTTCATTGTCGAGAGGGAAACAGCCCAGACCATCAACTAAGGCCCCTAAGCGTGTGCTCAGTGGGAAAGGATGTTCAGTTGCGAAGACAACCAGGAGGTTGGCTTAGAAGCAGCCACCCTTGAAAGAGTGCGTAATAGCTCACTGGTCAAGTGATTGAGCGCCGATAATGTAGCGGGGCTAAGTACACCGCCGAAGTTGTGGCAGCACCACGAATAGCCGTAATGGTGTGGTGTTGGGTAGGGGAGCGTCGAGTTGCCGGTGAAGCTGCAGTGTGAACTAGTGGTGGAGGCGATTCGAGTGAGAATGCAGGCATGAGTAGCGAAAGACGGGTGAGAAACCCGTCCACCGGATGACCAAGGGTTCCAGGGCTAGGCTAATCCGCCCTGGGTAAGTCGGGACCTAAGGCGAGGCCGACAGGCGTAGTCGATGGACAACCAGTTGATATTCTGGTACCGACACACAACCGACAGTACCAAAACACACGATACTAACCCTGTGATGTCCCCGTCAGACCTTCGGGTCTGTGGTTGGGACTGAGTGGGGGACCTGAGTGTGGAGTCGGTAAGCGTGAGGTGTGACGCAGAAAGGTAGCCAGGCCGTGCGATGGTAGTCACGGTCTAAGGTTGTAGCACGTGGGGGTAGGCAAATCCGTCCCCACAATAGTGTGAGAGCTGATGGGCGCCCCACATTGGTGGGGTGATCTGGTGATCCTCTGCTGCCGAGAAAAGCATCGACGTGAGGGTGTGTGTTGCCCGTACCCTATAACCGACACAGGTGGTCGAGTAGAGAATACTAAGGTGATCGAGAGAATCGTGGTTAAGGAACTCGGCAAAATGCCCCCGTAACTTCGGGAGAAGGGGGACCATCCCGGTGAACCCAACTTGCTTGGGGATGTGCTGGTGGTGGTCGCAGAGGCCAGAGAGAAGCGACTGTTTATTAAAAACACAGGTCCGTGCGAAGATGTAAGTCGATGTATACGGACTGACGCCTGCCCGGTGCTGGAAGGTTAAGAGGACCTGTTAACCCACTTGTGGGTGAAGCGGAGAATTTAAGCCCCAGTAAACGGCGGTGGTAACTATAACCATCCTAAGGTAGCGAAATTCCTTGTCGGGTAAGTTCCGACCTGCACGAATGGCGTAACGACTTCTCTGCTGTCTCAACCACGAACTCGGCGAAATTGCATTACGAGTAAAGATGCTCGTTACGCGCAGCAGGACGGAAAGACCCCGAGACCTTCACTATAGTTTGGTATTGGTGTTCGGTGTGGTTTGTGTAGGATAGGTGGGAGACGTTGAAGCGTGGTCGCTAGATCATGTGGAGTCGATCGGTGAAATACCACTCTGACCATAGTGGATTCCTTAACTTCGGACCCTGATCGGGTTCAGGGACAGTGCCTGATGGGTAGTTTAACTGGGGCGGTTGCCTCCTAAAGAGTAACGGAGGCGCCCAAAGGTTCCCTCAGCCTGGTTGGCAATCAGGTGTCGAGTGTAAGTGCACAAGGGAGCTTGACTGTGAGACGGACGTGTCGAGCAGGAGCGAAAGCTGGGACTAGTGACCCGGCCATGGCTTGTGGAAGCGTGGTCGCTCAACGGATAAAAGGTACCTCGGGGATAACAGGCTGATCTTGCCCAAGAGTCCATATCGACGGCATGGTTTGGCACCTCGATGTCGGCTCGTCGCATCCTGGGGCTGGAGTCGGTCCCAAGGGTTGGGCTGTTCGCCCATTAAAGCGGTACGCGAGCTGGGTTTAGAACGTCGTGAGACAGTTCGGTCCCTATCCGCTGCGTGCGTAGGAAATTTGTGGAGGTCTGTCCTTAGTACGAGAGGACCGGGACGGACGAACCTCTGGTGTGCCAGTTGTTCCGCCAGGAGCATGGCTGGTTGGCTACGTTCGGGATGGATAACCGCTGAAAGCATCTAAGCGGGAAGCCTGCTCCGAGATGAGATTTCCATCCGTGTTTTGCACGGGAGAGGTGTCCTATAGATGATGGGGTTGATAGGCCGGGTATGGAAGCACTGTGAGGTGTGGAGTTGACTGGTACTAATACACCGATCACTCACTCACTCTAACTATTTGGTTGGGGTGGTGTGCGTGGAGTTTGTTTGTGGTCACACATATAAGAGAGTGTTGACAAGATTGTTTCACCCCTGACGGGGTGCGTGTTATGTAGCCTTTTGTTTGGTGTTCGCGTTCGCTGTGCGGTTCTTGGACCATTACCGCCCATAACCCCTCTTGTGGGGTGTGTGGTGGTGGTCTGTGTGGTTTTGCGGTGGTGATAGTGGTGGGGAAACGCCCGGTTAACCGTTCCGATCCCGGTAGCTAAGCCCATGCGCGCTGATGGTACTGCAACTTGGTGGTTGTGGGAGAGTAAGTGACTGCCGCAATATTCTTTGACGGAAGGCCATTCCCGGTTTCGGGGATGGCCTTCCGTGCATTCCCGGACGGCTATGCCTGGGAAGTGATGAGCCTGTCAACCCGGAGACTGCGGCGGATGGCTGAACAGTACAGGTCCGCCCACAGTGCAGGCCCGCCCTCAGGTTTCGATGCCGAGAAAGCTGCGGACAGCCTCTGCGCCGGCCACCTGAACCTCACCCACGCTGCTGCGAAAGTCTTCGGCTCTGAGGACCATCTTGTTCTCTGTCCTCGGCCGCCCTTGCTGCGCAATGATGACGTGATCCCCGTTGGGGGAGTACCCGAGCTTCTCCGACACACGCCTACTGGCATCATTTCCCGCGATGTAAGCAGTCTCGAACCGGCCTGCACCGAAGTGTTCGATGAATGTGCTCACGACCATCGAGCGCATCTTCGTGCCGAAGCCTCGGCCCTGCTCCTTCTTCGCCAGCCACGATCCGGTAGACACCGTCCGGGTGAGCGGATACCGACTCCCATTCACTCCCTGAATTCCGACCACGCGCCCACCCACACGGACAGTGAACTCGATCGTCCACTCATCGACAGTGAAATTCGCTCGCGTCGCCCAGTGATATTGAGCGAGGCTGCGGGCGACCTCCTCATCACTGCCGCTGTCCCAATCGATGAGGAACGCTTCGATCCCGTCCCGACGCACACCGCCTTTTGCGATCTGCGCAAGTTCTGGAAGGTCGCCTTCCCGTACCGGAGACAGCTCCATATCGCCTGACCGCAGATGCAGTGAATAGGGCGGCCAGATCAATTCGATATTCATGCCTGCGTTCTTCCTTCTTCCCCTTATCTGCGCCGAACCGGGCCGTTTCAGCCATATATCCCAAATGAAGTCGCCAGACAGTCATGTCCATAATCTGGTCGCCAGGCGTCATGTTATGCGGGTCACGGTATGTTTGTGCGTATGAGCCTACATCCATCACTGCAGCCAATCTTCGACACGGTGCTCCAGCGCAATCCGGGAGAGTCGGAGTTTCACCAAGCGGTACAGGAAGTCCTCTATTCCCTGGGCCCCGTCGTGGACAAGCATCCCGAGTACCTGGAGCTCTCCGCTCTCGAGCGTCTCTGCGAACCCGAACGCCAGATCATCTTCCGGGTCCCCTGGATCGACGATGACGGCGTGGTCCAGATCAACCGTGCATTCCGCGTGCAGTTCAACTCGGCTCTCGGACCCTACAAGGGCGGCCTGCGATTCCATCCCTCCGTGAATCTCGGCATCGTCAAATTCCTCGGCTTCGAGCAGATCTTCAAGAACGCGATCACCGGCCTGCCCATCGGCGGCGGCAAGGGCGGAGCAGACTTCGACCCCAAGGGACGCAGCGACCGAGAGGTCATGCGCTTCTGCCAGTCTCTGATGACAGAGCTTTCGCGGCACATCGGTGAATACCGAGACGTTCCCGCCGGAGACATCGGGGTCGGCGGCCGAGAGATCGGCTACCTGTTCGGGCAGTACAAGCGAATGACGAACTCCTACGAAGCAGGTGTGCTCACCGGCAAGGGCCTGTCCTACGGCGGATCGATGGTCCGCACGGAAGCCACCGGCTTCGGCGTCGTCTACTTCCTCAAGGACATGCTCGCCGCAGCCAAGAAGAACATCGACGGTCGGACCGTCTCGATCTCCGGATCGGGCAACGTCGCTGTGTTTGCGGCTGAGAAGGTCGCCGCCTTCGGTGGAACCGTCATTACGATGTCCGACTCCGCAGGATTCATCCATGACCCGGACGGCATCGACACCGAACTCGTCAAACGCATCAAGTTCGAAGAGCGCGGCCGCATCTCCGAATACGTCGACGCGCGCGGCGGACGGGCGACCTACCACGAGGGCGGCAACGTCTGGGACGTGGAGGTCGACGTGGCACTTCCCTGCGCGACCCAGAACGAACTCGACGCAGACTCGGCCGCCACTCTGGTCAAGAACGGCCTCATCGCCCTCGCCGAAGGGGCGAACATGCCCTGCACCCCCGAAGCCGTGAAGATCTTCTCCGACGCCGGTGTGCTCTTCGCCCCCGGCAAGGCCGCCAACGCCGGAGGTGTTGCGACCAGCGCCCTCGAAATGCAGCAGAATGCCAGCCGCGACTCCTGGGACTTCGACTTCACCGAGGCGCGGCTCGCCGAGATCATGGGCGATGTCCATGACAGCTGTGCAGCCGCAGCCGACGAGTTCGGACAGCCGGGAGACTATGTCGCCGGTGCGAACATCGCCGGTTTCATCCGCGTCTCCGAAGCCATGCTCGCCCAAGGTGTCGTCTGAGCGTTCGATGACTGTGCCAGAGTCGCGAGCCGGTGAACGTCACCCATGAGTGTGAGGGCAACGGCCCCAGGCTGAGGGACGATCACTCCCGCTGACGACAAGGCCCCGCCAGGGTCGACACGATTCCCACGGAATCGTGTCGACCCTGGCGGGGCCTCTTCACTGCACAGAAACGGCGCGAGTCAGCGCTGCCCGATCGTGCCATAGCCTTTGCGCCACCGCAGCAGCGGGCGATTCGTTCCGGCATTCCTTCCCGCACCCAGAGCCACGACCTCACCGACGACGAGGTTGTGTGTGGCGACCTCGAGCACCTCGGTGAGTTCGAGTTCGAACCAGGCGATCGCCTCGGTGAGCACAGGCTGACCCGCCTGCGGACCGGGGAACGTGTCCACGCCTTTGAGCGATCCGTACAACGGCTGGCCCGAAGCGCCGAGGCGCTCGGAGATATCGCGCTGCTCAGAGTTCAGCAGCGAGATCGCGAAGTGTGAACTCACCTCCAGGGTCTCCATCATCCGCGACCCGGAGTAGATGCTCACCGCCATTGTCGGCGGATCGTAGGACACGTCGAGAAACGAATCGACGGTGATGGCATGCAGCGCGCTTCCGCGGGTGGCGGACACGATGGCGACAGCGGCGGCGATGTCATCGCTGAGCTCCCGATAGCGTTCTGTGAGGGAATCGTCGTTGGCCAGTTCCATGACTCTCATTCTAGGGAACTACAATGGAGCCATGACCATTCCAGCTTCAGGCGGTTCAGCAACGATCGAGCGCGAGCAGTCCGAGCAGCTTGCCGAGCCCGGAGATCACGAGCGCTTCAGCCACTACGCGCCCAAGGACAAGATCATGGAGTCCATGGTGACCGGGACTCCGCTGATCGCCTTGTGCGGAAAGGTGTGGGTGCCCACGCGCGATCCCGAGCGGTTCCCGATCTGCCCCAAATGCAAAGAGATCTACGAAACGATGTCCGAAGGACCTCAGGAGTAGATGTCCGCGGAACGACTCCCTGGAGCGCCAGGGACCTCCGCGGCTGAACAACTTCCACCGGCTTTTCCCGAGCGTGCAGCATGGGGAACAGCCGGAAAGTTGCGTGCCTGGCAGGCGGAGGCTCTCGAGCTCTACTTTCAGAACCAGCCCAAGGACTTCCTCGCCGTCGCGACCCCCGGAGCAGGTAAGACCACCTTCGCTCTGCGTCTGGCCGCGGAATTGCTGGCCCAACGTGTCGTCAACCGTGTCACGGTCGTCGCGCCCACCGAACACCTCAAGGTGCAGTGGGCCGACTCCGCCGCCCGCGTGGGAATCAAGCTCGACCCTCACTTCAAGAATTCGCAGGGCAAACATGCACCCGGATACCACGGTGTGGCGCTGACCTACG
Organism: Brevibacterium spongiae; assembly: GCF_026168515.1. NCBI lineage: Bacteria > Bacillati > Actinomycetota > Actinomycetes > Micrococcales > Brevibacteriaceae > Brevibacterium > Brevibacterium spongiae. The sequence continues at coordinate 1,401,674 of NZ_CP093443.1, forward strand.
CACAGGTGGCCGCGAAGCCCGTCCTCCACCACAACCGGACCGCAGCCGGACGCACCCTCGTCATCCTCGATGAGGTCCACCACGGCGGTGACGCCCTGTCCTGGGGTGATGCCGTACGCGAAGCGTTCGGACCGGCCGTTCGCCGACTCTCTCTGACCGGAACACCGTTCCGATCGGACACCTCGCCGATCCCGTTCGTCACCTATGCTCCCGACGAGAACGGCATCCGCACCTCGGTGGCGGACTACTCCTACGGCTACGGACGCGCCCTGAAGGATTCGGTCGTCCGTCCCGTGCTGTTCCTCGCCTACGCAGGTGCGATGACCTGGCGGACCAAGGCCGGCGACGAGATGTCGCACGTCCTCGGTGAGGAGACGACGAAGGACATCAACTCCCAGGCCTGGCGCACAGCCCTCGACCCGAAGGGCGACTGGATCCCCGCGGTGCTCAAGGCCGCCGACATCCGCCTGACGGAAGTCCGTCGCACCGTCCCCGACGCCGGCGGGCTCGTCATCGCCACCGACCAGGACGCCGCACGCGCCTACGCCAAACGCCTCCACGAGATCACCGGTGAGAAGCCGACAGTGGTCCTCTCCGACGAAGCCGGAGCCTCCGAGCGCATCGAGCAGTTCCAGAACTCCACCGACCGGTGGATGGTCGCCGTGCGCATGGTCTCCGAAGGCGTCGACGTCCCGCGCCTGTGCGTCGGCGTCTACGCGACCTCGTCCTCGACCCCGCTGTTCTTCGCCCAGGCCATCGGACGCTTCGTCCGTGCCCGCAAACGCGGTGAGACCGCCTCGGTGTTCCTGCCTTCGGTGCCGGTGCTGCTGGCCCTGGCGAACTCGATGGAGGCCGAACGCGACCACGCCCTGGACCGACCGAAGAACGACGACGAGAACGATGTCGTCGTCTTCGACGATGAGGCCATGGAACAGGCGAACCGGAACGAAGGCGCCTCGTCGGACCAGCTCGGATCCTTCGAAGCCCTCGGCGCCGAAGCCCTGTTCGACCGGGTCCTCTATGACGGAGGCGAATTCGGCACCGGCGGCGCCATCGGCTCCGAAGACGAACTCGATTTCATCGGCATTCCCGGACTGCTCGAACCCGACCAGGTCCGTGAGCTGCTGAGCACCCAGCAGGCCCGCCAGGCCAAACGCAAGACCGCGGCGGCACCGGCCGCCGAACCGGCCACCGATGAGCTCGAGCACCGGGCGATGAAGGAAGAGCGCAATCAGCTTCAGAGCCTCGTCGGAGCCTGGTCACGTCGGACCGGTGAGCCGCATCAGAACGTCCACGTCGCCCTGCGCAAGGCCTGCGGGGGACCGGCGGTGGCTCAGGCCACCCGTGAGCAGATCCAGGCGCGGATCAAGAAGCTGCAGGGCTGGTTCATCGGCAAGAAGTGATCTCGGCGAGTGACTGAGCAGTGTGGTTATACCGAGTGACTGCGCTGTGTGACTGCGACGCGTGATTATGCCGAGTAGAAGACCGTGGGAATCGCAGGCTCGCCGTCCTGCAGCCGGCGAGCCGAGCGCGGCAGCTCCGCCAAGGACTCATCATGACGGGCACAGGCCTTCTTCACACCCGCAGCACCGATATAGGCATCATCCACTTCACCGCCGCGCACGAGGTCGACGCTGAGACGACGGCCCTCACCGAGATCATCGGGCAGCGAAGGGATGCCGACGGCCTCCTCGACAGCGATCGCGCCGTCGATGAGCCGCAGCGCCTCCTTGTGCCCGCCCCGCGAGGGTTTGCCCGAGGAATGCTTCGCCACCGAGGTCCATTCGCCGGCCTCATCGGCGCGGGCGACGAGCTTGTACACCAGCCCCGCCGCCGGAGCACCGGAACCGGTGACGACGCGAGTGCCGACACCGTAGGAATCGACCGGGGACGCGGCCAGCGCAGCGATCGCATACTCGTCGAGATCGCTGGTCACAGTGATCGTCGTATCATGAGCGCCGAGGCGGTCCAGGCCGTCCCGGACCTCCCGAGCCTGTTCGATGAGGTCACCGGAGTCGATCCGGACCCCGCCGAGCTCGGTGCCGGCCAGCTCGACGGCGGTCGCCAGAGCATCCTCGACGTCGTAGGTGTCGAGCAGCAGGGTCGTATCGGTGCCCAGCGACTTCAGCTGCGCGGCGAAGGCCTCACGCTCGGAATCGTGGAGCAAGGTGAAGGAGTGGGCCGAGGTGCCGATCGTGCGCAGACCGTACTTGAGTCCGGCTGCCAGGTTCGACGTCGACGCGAATCCGCCGATCACCGCGGCTCGCGCCGCCGCGACAGCAGCGTGCTCGTTCGTGCGGCGTCCGCCCATCTCCGCGCACGGCCGGTCCCCGGCCGCCTGCGCCATCCGCGACGCCGCCGAGGCGACCGCACAGTCGTAGTTCATCGCGGAGAGAATGAGCGTTTCCAGAATGACACCCTCCGCGAAGGTCGATTCGATCGTGAGCAGCGGCGAACCCGGGAAGTAGATCTCCCCTTCGGCATAGCCGCGGATATTTCCGGTGAAACGGTAGTTCGCCAACCAGTCGATCGTCCGTGCATCGACGATGTTCTCGCGGCTGAGGAACGACAGCTCCGCATCATCGAAGCGGAAGTCGCGGATCATTTCGAGGATCCGACCAGTGCCGGCCACGACCCCGTAGCGGCGACCTGCGGGAAGGGTGCGACCGAACACCTCGAAGATGCTCTTGCGGTGGGCGGCGCCGGATTCCAAGGCTGCCTGCACCATCGTCAATTCGTACTGATCCGTGAAGAACGCCGTCGAATCGGTCCGTGTGAGATCACTCATAGGCGCGATCTTACGTCACGACAGCGTCAGTGTTCTGCCGTAAGCTGGAAACGTGAGCAATCCAACGACACCAGTGCTCGAGCCGGACGTCGACGTGCGACCGGCCGAAGACCTGGCCAAGCCCTGGAGGACCGTGGTCTTCAATGACCCGGTCAATCTCATGAGCTATGTCAGCTTCGTGTTCCAGACGTACTTCGGATACTCCGAGGACAAAGCCGACGCCCTCATGCTCGAAGTCCATCAGAACGGTCGCTCCGTGGTCGCCACAGGTGGACGCGAAGCCATGGAGAGAGACACCCAAGCGATGCACGAATACGGTCTGTGGGCCGCGTGCCAACCCGATTCAGGACCCAACTGACCTATGGCCGCCATCGACGCCCGTGGGGACGACGTCGTCCTCCGACTCGAAGACAACGAACGCTCCCTCATGCTCACGGTCTTCACCGACCTCGCCGCCCTGCTGTCCGAAGACGACGACACCGGGGGAGAGGACCGACCGGATTCGGAGAACTGGGAGGCCCGCCTCGGCATGGTCGACCGTCCCCGTCCCGAGGATCCGGCCCTGCTGCGGCTGCTGCCGGACGCCGACCCGGACGACGAGGAGAGATCGGCGGAGTTCCGCCGGCTCACGGAATTCGATCTCAAACAGGCCAAAGCACACAATGTGCGCATGGTTCTGCTGGGACTGAGCAAGGGCAACGACATCACTCTGACTCATGATGAGTCCCTGGCGTGGATGAAGGGTCTGAACGATCTTCGGCTCGTGCTCGCCGTCCGGCTCGGCATCGACACCGAGGAAGCGCAGGAGGAGAAGTACGCACGCCGTGAACAGCTCTCCGAATCCGAGGACCTCACCCTGACCCTGTACGACTTCCTGACCTGGATTCAGGACCGACTGACAACGACCTTGCTCACCCGGATGCAAGGGGATGACGAGACATGAAACTCACCGCCATCGGCACCGCAGGCTCCTTCCCCGGACGCGGTGCCCTCGCCAGCTGCTACCTCATCGAAACGGATGAGGACTCTCCCACCCGCATCATCCTCGACCTCGGTTCCGGAGCGCTCAGCCCCCTGCAGCAGACAGTGGACACCGACCGGCTCTCCGGCATCGTCCTCAGCCATCTGCATCCGGACCACTGCATGGACATGACCGGGCTCTACGTCAAACACTGCTTCGACCCGAAGTTCTTCAACGGCGACATCTCCGACACGGGCACCATTCGCACCCGCACCCCGGTCTTCGCCCCCGCCGGCGCGAAGGAGCGGCTGATGCGGGCGTACTACACCGATCCGGGCAAGTCGCCGGTCGCCAACGGCGGCGACGATTCGAACTTCGACAATGCCTTCGACTTCACCGACATCGACCACGGCTCCCGGCACCAGATCGGATCGCTGACAGTCGAGTCCTTCCTCGTCGACCACCCTGTCGAGGCGTATGCACTGCGCATCACCGATGCCAAGGGCAGCGTCATCACCTACTCCGGTGACAGCGACGAATGCGACAACCTCGTCGCCGCGGCCAAGGACGCCGACCTCTTCCTCTGCGAAGCCGCGTTCCAGGAAGACCGCGACACCGCCCGCGGGATCCACCTCACAGGCAGACGTGCCGGACGGGTGGCGCAGAACGCGGAGGCGGCTTCGCTCGTGCTCACCCACATTCCGATCTGGACAGACTGCTCCATCGTCCGCGGTGAGGCAGCCGGTGAATACCGCGGTCCCATCGAACTGGCGAAACCCGGAGCCACCTGGACAGTGTGAGCTCCGCCCGGACGACCGAGAACACAGCAGACCACCCAGACAACGAGACACGAAAGAGGCAGAACGTGCGAGCAGACGGCCGTCAGGCAGACGAACTCCGTGAAGTCAGGATCACCCCCGACTGGATCAACACCGCCGAAGGTTCGGCACTGATCGAGTTCGGCAACACCCGCGTCCTCTGCGCCGCCTCCCTGACCGAAGGCGTGCCCCGCTGGCTCAAGGGCCAGGGCCGCGGTTGGGTCACCGCCGAATACGCGATGCTGCCGCGCGCCACGGACTCCCGCAGCACCCGCGAATCCGTCAAGGGCAAGCAGGGCGGACGCACTCACGAGATCTCGCGCCTCATCGGCCGCAGCCTGCGCGCGGTCATCGACATGGAGAAGCTCGGAGAGAACACCCTCGTCCTCGACTGCGACGTCCTCCAAGCCGACGGCGGCACTCGCACCGCTTCCATCACCGGTGCCTATGTGGCGCTGGCCAAGGCCATCGACAAGGGACGGTCGACCGGTCTCATCCCGGCCGCTCACAATCCGATCGTCGACTCCATCTCCGCCATCAGCGTCGGCATCATCGACGGACAGCCCCTGCTCGATCTGCCCTACGTCGAAGACTCGCGCGCCGAAACCGATATGAACGTGGTGATGACCGGTTCGGGCAAGTTCGTCGAGGTCCAAGGCACCGCCGAAGGTGCACCGTTCGACCGGGACGAGCTGGGCAAGCTCCTCGACCTGGCGGCCCACGGCTGCACCGAACTCACACGCATCCAGTCCGAGGTGCTGAAGGGATGACGACCTTCGTCCTCGCCACCCACAATGAGGGCAAGAAGCGGGAGCTGTTGGCGATCCTCGGACCCGCCCTCGGCGCACGCACCCAGGTGCTGACCGCCGGCGAGGCGGGACTGGCCGATGTCGCCGAGACCGGAGTGACGTTCACCGAGAACGCCCTCATCAAGGCACGTGCCGCCGCAGCAGCCACCGGACACACTGCGATCGCTGATGACTCGGGCATCAGCGTCGACGTGCTCGGCGGGGCACCGGGCATCTTCTCCGCCCGCTGGTCCGGGACCCACGGCGACGACCAGGCCAACCTCGAACTCCTGCTCGCGCAGCTGAGCGACATCTCCGCCGAACACCGGAGCGCGCAGTTCCGGTGCGCGGCAGCCGCAGTGACCGCCGACGGACGCGAATTCACCACCGAAGGCATCATGCCCGGACGCTTGGCGACGGCCCCGGCGGGTGAGAACGGATTCGGCTACGACCCGATCTTCGTTCCCGACGGGTCGACGCTCAGCGCCGCACAGATGAGCCCCGAGGAGAAGAACTCCCGTTCACACCGCCGCGCAGCCTTCGACGCTCTGGCCGAGATCCTCGCCGCCGAACCGAACCTCTGACAGACGGACGCCTCCCGGTCTGACGAACCCGGCCTGACAGACGGACGCCTCCCGGTCTGACAGTCAGACGCCTCCGGGTCTGACGAACCTGGTCTGACGGGTCCGGCCTGCTGAACCCGGCCTGCTGAACCCTCCCGCCGAATCCAGGATGTGGTCTCAGGCGCCTCACCTGGTGAGAGTTTCGGATACACTGACGATGCTTGAGTGTTGGTCAACGACCCCTTTCACGGTCGGCGAATTCGAGGAGAACAATGAAGACTCCGCGCATCATGTCGTGGGTGGCCGCAGCGGTGGCCACGAGCCTGCTGCTGACCGCGTGTTCGGCCGGAGCCTCCGACTCCGGCGACGACGCTGAGCAGAAGGATTCGATGAGCGTCGCCTTCACCGCCGAGCCCGTCAACCTCGATTTCACCTCCACCTCCGGTGTGGCCATCCCCGAGGCTCTGATGGAGAACGTCTACGAGTCCCTCGTCCGCCTCGACGGAGACGGGGAGATCCAGCCGGCGCTGGCCAAGGACTGGACACTGTCCGACGACCGCAAGACCTACACCTTCCAACTGCAGGACGGCGTGAAGTTCTCCAACGGCGCCGACCTCACCAGCGAAGACGTGAAATTCTCGTATGAGCGGGTGCAGAAGGACTGGAAGAACGCGCTGAAATCGAAGATGGACATCGTCAAATCCATCGACACCCCGGACGACTCCACCGTCACGATCGAGCTGAAGAAGCCATCGAACACGTGGCTGTTCAACCTCACCAGCCTCGTGGGCGCCGTCTTCGACACCGAAGGCACGAAGGACCTGGCCAACGAAGCGATCGGCACCGGTCCCTTCGAGATCGAGAAATTCACCCGCGGACAGACGATCGACTTCGCCGCCAGGGACGACTACTGGGGCGAGAAGCCGGCACTGAAGACGGTCCAGTTCAAATACTTCAAGGACGCGGTCTCAGCCTCGAACGCACTGAAGTCCGGAGAGATCGACCTCGTCTCCAATCTGCAGGCACCTGAACTGGCGGGTGAGTTCCAAAGCGACGACTATCAGATCGTCTCCGGCACCACGAACGGCGAAGTCGTGCTGTCGATGAACAACGCGGACGGCATCTTCAAGGACAAGAAGGCCCGTGAGGCCGTCATGTACGCCATCGACCGCAAGGCCGTCCTCGACACCGCCTGGGCCGGCTACGGCGAGCTCATCGGTTCGATGGTCCCACCCACCGACCCGTACTACGAAGACCTCACCGGGGTGTGGAAGCACGACCCGGAGAAGGCCAAGCAGCTGGTCGCCGACGCCGGCATCAAGGGCGAGGAATTCTCCTTCACCGTGCCGAACCTGCCGTATGCCAAGGCGATCTCCGAAATCGTCTCCGCCCAGCTCGAGGAGGTCGGACTCAAAGCGAATATCGAGACCCAGGAATTCCCGGCCGTGTGGTTGGACAAGACGTTCACCGAACACGACTTCGACATGTCGGTGATCAACCACGCCGAACCCCGCGACATCCTCACTGTGTTCTCCAACGACTACTACATCGGCTACGACGATTCGACGACCAAGAAGATCGCGGAGAAGGCCGACACCGGCACGGAGGAGGAGTACATCTCCGGGATGAAGGAGATCGCGAAGACGATCACCGAGGATGCCGCCTCGGACTTCCTGTTCCTCTTCCCGAACCTCGTGATCGCCAAGTCCGACATCGAGGGCATCCCCGCCAACAGGGTCTCCGATGCGTTCAAGATCGCCGATCTGAGCTGGAACTGACACCTCTGCTCCATGCTCAACTATGCACTCAGCCGCGCGATCCAGTTCGCGCTCTCCCTCCTCGTCGCCTCGGTGGTGGTCTTCGCTCTGATGAGCCTGCTGCCCGGCAATGCCGCGCAGGTGGCGCTGGGCACGAACGCCACCCCCGAGGCGGTTGCGGCGTTGGAAGCCCAGTACGGGCTTGATCGCCCACCCGTCATCCGATACTTCGACTGGGTGGGCGGCATGCTCGGCGGTGACTTCGGCACCTCCTACGTCACCGGGGCCGCGATCACTCCCGTCATCATCGACAGCGTCCAGGTCACCGCGATCCTCGTCATCGCCGCCATCCTCCTGTCGATCCTCATCGCCGTGCCCCTGGGCACCTTCGCCGCACTCGAACAGCGCAGCTGGATCGGTGTGACGATCTCGGCAGCCAGCCAGATCGGGATTGCGATCCCGAACTTCCTGGCCGCGATCATCCTCGTCATCATCTTCTCCCTCACCCTCGGCTGGTTCCCATCGCAGGGCTGGATGGCCCCGGTCGAAGGGATCGGCGGGTTCTTCCTGCGCCTCGTCCTGCCCGTGGTGTCCCTGGCACTCGTGCAGGCGGCGATCCTCACCCGATATGTGCGTTCGGCTGTGCTCGATGTCATGCGCGAAGACTATATCCGCACCGCCCGCGCGAAGGGGCTGACGAGGACGAAGGCGCTGTTCGCGCACGGTCTGCGGAATGCGGCGATTCCGGTCATCACCGTCGCCGGCGTCCAACTGGCCACCCTGCTCGTCGGGGCCGTGATCATCGAACAGATCTTCGTCCTGCCCGGGATCGGGTCCGAGCTCGTGCGCGCCGTGGCGAACCGCGACCTCGTCGCCGTTCAGGGCATCGTCATGGTCCTCGTCCTGCTCGTGCTCATCATCAACCTCATCGTCGACATCCTCGTGCCCGTCGTCGACCCCCGGATCAGGAACGCCGCATGAGTCAGACCCCCACCAATCCCCGCGACGAGGCCGCGGTCGACATCCACGCAGCGACCGCCTCGGCGAGGGGTGCCGCGGGCACCTCACGGAAGTCGCTGCGGCTCAACGCCTCGATGATCATCGGCGCCTGTCTTGTCCTCCTCATCCTCGGACTGGCGCTCGTCTCCTTCATCTGGACGCCCTACGACCCGAGCGAGATCGACCCGGCCGCACGCCTGCAGTCGGGCAGCCTCGCCCACCCGTTCGGCACGGACAGGTTCGGTCGTGACACGCTGACCTGGGTGATGTACGGCGCCCGGATCACCCTCCTCGTCGGGGTCGTCGCCGTCGCCATCGCTCAGCTCATCGGCACCCCCATCGGCATCATCGCGGCCCTCTTCGCCAAACAGCCGTGGGGTGTGTGGATCGACGCGGTGATCATGCGCGCCAACGACATCCTGCTGGCATTCCCGGCGCTGCTGCTGGCCATCATCTTCGCCGCCGTGTTCTCACCGGGAACGGGACCGGCGATGATCGCCGTGGGCATCGCCGCGATCCCCGGATTCGCCCGTGTGGCGAGGTCCGGGACGCTGCAGGTGCTCGGATCCGAATATGTGCGGGCGGCACGGGCGTCGAATCGGCGGGTCCCGGCGATCGCGGCCGTCCACGTGCTGCCGAACATCGCCGGCATGGTCATCGTCCAAGCCTCCGTGGCGTTCGCGATCTCCGTCCTCGCCGAGGCGGGGCTGTCCTTCCTCGGGCTCGGCACCCAAGCCCCGGTGCCCTCCTGGGGACGGATGCTCCAGGAGTCCCAGCAGTTCCTGTCCACCCATCCCGAACTCGCCCTGTGGCCGGGCGTTTTCATCGCACTCGCCGTGCTCGGGTTCAACCTCCTCGGCGATGGGCTGCGCGACCGGTTCGATCCGAAGATGGAGGCCAAGCGTGCCTGAGAACCTGCTCGAGGTCGACGGCCTCACCATCACCCCCGCCGGTGCCGAAACCCCCGTGCTCCACGACGTCAGCCTGTCCCTGGCACCGGGGGAGCGGGTCGGGCTGATCGGCGAATCAGGGTCCGGCAAGTCGCTGACCGCCCAGTCCGTGATGGGGCTCCTGCCCGACGAGCTGCACGCACGCGGGCACGTGCAGCTGCAGGGCCACCACGGAAACCTCCTCGACGCGAACGAGAAGACCCTGGCCGGACTGCGATCGGACATCGTGTCCATGGTCTTCCAAGAACCCATGAGCGCACTCAACCCGCTCATGCGCATCGGCGACCAGATCGCCGAGGTGCTGCGCATCCACGGCAAGGCTCCGCGCGCACAGATCCCGGCCCGGGTGGGTGCGCTGCTCACCGATGTGCGCATGCCCGACCCCGACAGCGCCCGCTTCGCCTATCCGCATCAGATGTCCGGGGGACAGCGACAGCGGGTGATGCTGGCGATCGCGCTGGCGAACTCGCCGCAGCTGCTCATCTGCGACGAACCGACCACCGCCCTCGACGTCACCGTGCAGCGGCACATGCTCGACCTCATCGCCGAACGGGTGGCGGCCGTGCACGCCGGGCTGCTCTTCATCACCCACGACCTCGCCGTCGTCGCCGGAGTCTGCGACCGGGTCATCGTCATGTACCAGGGACGCATCGTCGAGACCGGCACAGTGACCGAGATCTTCACCGACCCGCAGCACGAATACACGCGCGGGCTCCTGGCTTCCTCGGATCTGGAGGCCACCGACGACAACGGTCGCCTCTTCACCCTCAGGACCGCACTCTCCTATGCCGGTCCGGTCGCATCGCCGGGGGAGGCGGACTCGAAGGCTGCACACGCCGGTGCTGCCGGCGAGGCAGGTGCGACCAACCAGAACGACGCGCGCCGACCCGCAGGGGAAGTCACCGCGCCCGGGAACACCGCACACGGGAACGGTGCTTCCGGGAACGTCGCGACCGACGATGACGGTGGAGCCGCCTCGGCGAAGGATTCCGTGCCTCTCATCGACGTGACCGATGTGACCCGAGTATTCAAGGGTCGGGGACTGCTCGGCAGGCGTCGAGCCGATGTCACCGCGCTCGGCGGCGTCGACTTCAGCGTCGCCGCCGGGGAGCGGCTGGGCATCGTCGGCGAATCCGGATCGGGGAAGTCGACGCTGCTGAATATCCTCTCCGGGCTCGACCGGCCCACCACCGGGCATGTGCGCGTCGGCGACATCCGCGTCGAGGCAGCAAGCTCGCAGGCGCTGCGCACTCTGCGGGAGAACCTGCAGATCGTCTTCCAGGACCCCTTCGCGTCTCTGGACCCGCGCATGCGTGTCGCCGACATCGTCGCCGAACCGCTCATCGCCGCCGGAGTCGACAAGGACGAACGGATGAGCCGTGTCGAGGAGATGATCGCAGCCGTCGACCTCGACGCGCACTCCCTGGGCCGTTACCCGCATCAGTTCTCCGGCGGACAGCGGCAGCGGATCTCGATCGCCCGGGCGCTGGTGACCAGACCGCAGATCCTCATCGCCGACGAACCGGTCTCGGCCCTCGACGTGTCTGTGCGTGCACAGGTGCTCAACCTGCTCACGGACCTCGTCGACGACTACGCGCTCACCCTCCTCTTCGTCTCCCACGACCTCGGCGTGGTCAAGCACCTGTGCTCGCAGCTCATCGTCATGAAGGACGGTCGGATCGTCGAATCCGGGGCGACCGAGGACATCTATGCCAACCCGCAGCAGGAGTACACGCGAAAGCTCATCGCGGCGACTCCGAACCTGACCGACGCGCTCGCCTCCAGCGGCTGAGGCGGCCGGGACGACGGAGACCGGTCGGGTGCATGACACGCAGTCGTGCATGCACCCACCGGAGCTGCGGGACACGGTTTCACCATCGAGAGAAAGGGCAGGATATGGACAGCACGACGCTTGCCGATCACACCGCATCCGACATGGCCGTCGGCTTCGCCAACGGGGACTTCGATCCGATCGAGGTCCACAGCGCGGTCGTGGACCGCATGGACGACTGCGAACCGACGATCAACGCGCTCTTCCACCGCGATGACGAACGCTCCCGGACCGCTGCCGTGGCCAGCGCCGCCCGGTGGAGGGAAGGGCGACCGCTGAGCGATCTCGACGGTGTGCCGGTGACCATCAAGGAGAACATCGCTCGCCGCGGTGTGCCCCTGCCCAGCGGCCACGCTTGGGTGGAGATGCCGATGTCTGCCCATGACGCGCCGATCACACAGCGTCTCGAAGAGGCCGGTGCCGTCATCCTCGGCTCCACGACGATGCCCGACTGGGGCATGCTGTCCTCGGGCGTGTCCTCGCTGCACGGCGTCACCCGCTCACCGCTCGACCCCGCACTCACCACCGGCGGCTCGAGCGCCGGTGCCGGAGCGGCCGCGGCCGCCGGATACGGGCCCATCCACATCGGTTCGGACATCGGCGGATCGATACGCCTGCCGTGCACATGGCTCGGGCTGGCCGGCCTCAAACCCAGCTTCGGCCGGGTACCGCTCGACGCCCCATACCTCGGCCGGTGCGCCGGACCGCTCGCACGATCCATGGCTGATGTGAAAGCGGCCATGGACATCATCTCCGCACCCGATGACCGGGACTATTCGCGGCTGCCGCGGTTCGCCGCCGATGAGACGCAGTCCCTGCCGGGAAACGCTGTGCCCGAGTTCGATCCCCGCGGACTGCGCATCGGGCTGCAACTCGACGCCGGCTGCGGTGTGGCTCCCGATGCCCAGGTGGTCAAGACCATCACCGAGGCGGCTGACCGTTTCGCTGCTGCCGGTGCTGAGGTCGTCACCCTCGACCCGTACATCGACGACGCACTGCTCCACGATATGGACCGGTTCTGGAGAGTGCGGTCCTGGGGCGACCTCAAGGCGCTGCCGGTCGAGGAGCAGGCGCTCATCCTGCCCTATATCCAGCAGTGGGCGCAGGACGGAGCCGACGTCAGCGGAGTCGAACTCATGCGCTGCTATCACAGCGTGCAGGAGATCCGCCGCCGCACCATCACCGCCACCGCCGGGTTCGATCTGGTCATCACGCCGACCTCACCGGAGGCGGCGTTCCCGGCCGAACAGCCGATGCCCTATCCGCGGGCGCACGAACCGATGGGGCACATCGGATTCACCATGCCCTTCAACATGTCCGAACAGCCGGCCGCGACGGTGCTGGGCGGATACACGGACGACGGCCGCACCATAGGCGTGCAGATCGCCGGGAAGCGCTTCGCCGACGAATTCGTCATGGCCGCCGGCACCTGGTTCGAAGCCGCCGCAGGAATCGAGCGCCCGGTGAGGGCCGCGATGGGCTGAGCCGTCTCGCCGACGAAGGCGGGCCCGCAGCAACCGGAATCGGCTGCTGCGGGCCCGCCTTCGTGCACTCGGTGGCCTGGGGAGGTGGCCTCCTCGGGGAGGGGCTCAGAACCTCGGCGAGGTGACGGACACAGCGGCCCGACCGCCTCGGCGAGGTGGCCGGGCCTCTGCGTCGGTCAGAAGTCGAAGAATTCGACCGTGAGCTTGTCCCCGTCGATCTTCACGCTTCCCGACACCGACAGCGAATTGCCGTTGGAGAAGTACGAGGATCCGGCCTTCGTGCCGTCGACGGAGAAGTCGAACTTGCCGGGCTTCTCAGTGAAGAACGAACCGGTGTTCGTATCGCCGGCACCGAAGCTGGCCTTCACCTTGGGCTTGTCCTTGAGGCTCCACTTCGCGGTTCCGTCCTTCGCCAGATCATCGAGTTCCTTGTCCGAACCGCTGACCGGGATCTCGGTCGGGTCGAACTTGATGAACTTGCACTTGGGCTTGATGCTCTTATTGTCGAAGCACTTCTTGATCTCTTTGTCGACCTGCTTCTGCACTTCGTCCTGGAACGCGCTCGTCGGCGACAGATCGAGGTTGAGCGTCGTGGGCGAGACCTGGCCCTCGTTCGGCTGGCCGCCCGGAGCGAAGGCCTTCGGGAAGTTCACACCTGCGGTGTCAGAGGCCTCCGAGACCCACTTGCTCTTGGGAATCTTGAAGTCGTAGTTGCCGGGGTAGACGGCGAACGAGGTGGTTCCCGACTTCGCCGTGTAGTCCTGCCCGTTGACAGTGAGGCCGTCAGCGGCGGGGACGTCGAGCGAGATGACGTTGAGTTCGGGGCCGGTCAGCTTCCATTTGTCGAAGAACAGATCCTGTTTGCCGTCCTTCTTCGCCGCCAACTCGACGTTGTACTGGCTGCCGTCGAGTTCGTAGGACACGATGACTTTGCCCTTGTCGCCGTCGACCTTGGAGGATTCGACCTTGGCCTTCTCGATCTTCGCCGAGGATGCCTCGGTGAAGTTCTTCGACAGCAGATCGAGGTTCGTTCCCTCGGGACGCGGTGACGGCGCGATCTTCTCCGCGGCAGCGAAGTCACCCTTATTCAGTGCGGCGATGTAGTCCTCGGCCACCTTGTCGGGGCCGTAGTTGTTCTTGTTCACGCTGCCGACGACGAGGAAGCCGACGAGAACGAGGATGGCGACGAGCGCCACGGCACCGAGAGTGATGAAGAGCGGAAGCTTGCTCTTCTTGGTCTTCTCGGGGCGAGAATCGGCTCGTGTCGCCGCGGCCTGCGAACCCGCGAATCCCGGAGCCGGCGCCGGTTGCGGAATGGCCTGCGACTGGCCGGGACCGGATCCGGTCCGTTGGGTGTTCGGTCCCGAACCGGTCTGGTACTGGTTCTGCTGGTATCGGCCCGGCTGGTTGGGCTGCCCCGGCTGGTTGGGGCCGGCTTGATTCTGCGCTCCGGGGTACGGTGCAGCGCCCGGGTACTGACCACCTTGCGGCTGGCTGCCCGGGTACTGCCCTGACGGGCTCGGCGCACCCTGGTTCTGCCCGTTCTGGAACGGCGCGTTCGGTCCGCTCTGGTACTGAGTGTTCGGTCCGCTCGATCCGTTCTGGGCACCGGGGTTCGAGTGCTGAGGGGCCTGGTTCGACTGCGGAGAGGCCGGGGCCACGGTCGGTCGTGCCGTGGGCTCATTCCCGGGCTGTCCCAGAGGAGGCGCCTTGTCGTCGGAGAATGCAGACGCCGCCGACTCCGGCGGTGCGGAGGAATCCGACGGTCCGGTTGAGCTGCTCTCGGATGAGCCGTTCTGTGCCGATGGTGTGTCTTGCGCAGAACCGGCAGCCTGAGCGGAAGAGTCGTCACCGAAGCCAGGTGCTGGCATAGCCTGGGTCGCCTCGGAGGAGTCCGAACCCGCCGCGGTCTCCGCAGGCTTCGAGTCGTCGGGGGAACCCTGCGCCTCGGTCGGTGAGGGGTCCGAGGGGTGTGGCGAGTCATCTGCGGAGTTCGCCGCAGGGTCGCCGGTCTGCTCGGGTCGAGTCGACTCCGACGATGTCACTTCGTCGGCCGCTGCCGAACCCTTGGCGCCTTCATCAGTTCGCGGATCCGAATTCGGCTTCGGTCCGCCCGTCTCCGGAGGCTCGTTGGGTGGTGGCGGGAAATTGGGGTGATCGTTCCCGTTGCTCATCGTTGGGTTCATCCTTTGCGTGTACAAGCCTGTCCTGGCGCAATTGTACTTCCCAGAACAGGGAATCGCGTGGTCAATACCAGGAAGCCGCCCCGAAGTCAGCGAAAATGGTCGTGATGCACACTTCTCCTCACCCCCAGCCCTACCGTCGCGCGATTCTGGCAGCCCTGCTCGAAGTCGTGAAGATCGACCTCATCGTCGTCCCCGCCGGCTTCGTCGCGGCCATCGCCTTCTGGATCATCGGACTCGGCTCACAGCTGCCCTATTCGGCGATTCCCGAATGGGCATTCGCGCTGTGGGCCGCGGTCACCGGGCTGAGCGTGTCCACCCTCGGCTTCGAGTTCTCCATCGCACCCACCCTCGTCACCATCGGGCTGTGGTTCCTCGTGGCAGGGGCTGCGAAACGGCTGGTCGAGGGCACCGCCGTTGACGCCCCTGAACCCGATGAGGACGAACCCGGTCGGTGGTGGGGCCTGATGACGGCAGCACTGGGCACCTTCGTCGTCGCCTACGCCGGCCCCCTGCTCGCGTTCGCCATCATCGTCGGAAACGCGGACTTCACTCCGTTCGGGTTCCTGCGCCTCCTCCTCTTCCTCCTCACTGCCGTGGGATGCGGCTTCCTCCGTGTCCGCGGCATCGGCGACATTCCCGGCCTGCGCATCCTCGACGACGAAGTGTGGGCCAGCGGAATCCGCCTGGCTCGTCGCCTGCTGTGGGGTGCACTGGCGGTGGCAGCGCTCGTGATCGCCGGCGGCTTCGTGCTCCGCTGGGACGCAGCGACCGACTCCATGCAGGCCTACAGCTCACCGCTGGCCGCCGGCATCGGGCTGCTCATCGTGCAGATCCTCTTCGCCCCGGGAATCCTCTATTCGGCGCTGTCATGGAGCGCCGGCACGGGAGTCGTCGTCGGGGGAGGCGACGTCAGCTCGGCTTTCCGGGCGACGTCCTCGCAGGTGCCCGATGTGCCGGTGCTGCAGCTGCTCAGCGGCGAGTATCCCGCCTGGACGGTCGCGGCTCCGGCGGTGCTCGTCCTCCTGGGTCTGCTGTGCACGATCCTCGGGCGGAATCGGGCCCGCGAGGTCGCAGACAGTTCGTGGTCGGGCCTCGGCGTCGCCGCAGGTTTCGTCTTTGCCGCGTTCGTCGTCTTCGGGCTCTTCTCACGTGGAGCTCTGGGACCGGTCGGCCTCTCGGGCTTCGGCCCTACGCCGCTGCTGTCGGCAACGGCGATGACGGCATGGATCGCGGTGGGCCTGGCCGCCGGGCTTCTGCTCATCCGTCTGTCGAGTCTGCAGCAGGAAACTGCCGACGGTGATGCTGACTTCGGCGATGACTTCGCAGGATTCGACCACGAGGACGCGGATCACAGCGATGTGGATCTCAGCGAAGCCGAACCGGATGCCTCAGACCGTGAGAGCACCGGAGGCGAAGAGGACCTGCGGTGAGAGCAGACCTGCGATAAGACCGTTGTCGCGATAGGACCGCAAGCGCGGGAAGCCGAACCGCACGCGCGGGCAGTCGATCAGGTCAGGAAAATGCTGGGTTCAGTTGGTGCCGGGCAGGTCGAGATCCTGCCCGGTGATCTGCTTGAACCAGTCACCGAGTCCCGACTGGTATTCGCTGCTGCAGGAGAGCTGTGCCTGCTGCGTGATCGCATCCCGCAGGCACTCCTCGTACTTCGACTGCACCGGCCAGAGGATGATCGACGACGCCGTCGAGAAGATGAGATAGAGGCTGAGCAGACCGCCGAGGATGCCCAACGACATGTTCCGACGCTGCTTGGTCTTGACCACGGCGACGATGTACTTCACCGACCATACGATCGCGGCGATGGAGAAGCCGATGGCCGCGAGCTTGAACGGCAGCTGATAGGTGAACGTCAGAACTGACGCGAGGATCAGCAGGATCAGGACGAGCCCGTGTCGTGCCGGTGCGGCCTGCTTCTCCTCTTCAGGAGTCGGCGCCTTCTTCTCTTCAGTGCTGTGTGGTGACGTCACCCCGCCAGTTTGTCATAGTCATCTGACAAATGCCTCGGCGGGCCGTCTGCACATGATGACGGCGAGGAGACCGGGCCCTGCCCCAGACGTTAGACTGGTCGGGTGCGCATCGTTCTTCTGGCCTCAGGATCCGGTACCCTCACCCAGGCAGTCATCGACGCCTTCGCCGACGGGAAGCGCGACATCGACATCCTCGCCGTCGGCTCGGATTCGCCCACGGCCGGTGTGCTGGAACGGGCCCGGGCGCACAATATCTCCACGTTCGTCGTCCGTCCCAAGGACTTCGCCGACCGCGAGGCGTGGGACTCAGCGCTGCGGGACACCGTCGCCGAACTCGCACCCGACTGGGTGGTCTCGGCGGGGTTCATGCGCATCCTCGGCGAGAGCTTCGTCGCAGCGTTCCCGTCCCGAATCATCAATACGCACCCGGCGCTGCTGCCGTCGTTTCCCGGCGCCCACGGCGTCCGCGACGCCCTCGCGCACGGAGTGAAGCTGACCGGCGGCACCATCCACCTCGTCGATACCGGCGTCGATACCGGACCGATCATCACCCAATATGCAGTGCCGATCGGAGACGACGACACCGAAGAGACCGTGCACGAGCGCATCAAGGCCCGTGAACGCGAAGAGCTGGTGCGGCTGCTTGCGCACCTGGCCCACACCGACCTCGTCGTCGACGGTCGGCATGTCCGCGGATATGCCGCCTCGGCGATGACCGCCATTTGACCCCCAGCCGTGAGAACAACCGACCGGCGACCGAACCTCAAGGAGGATCAGTGACAGGAACCCGCGCGATCAAGAGGGCGCTCATCAGCGTCTATGACAAGACCGGGTTGGCCGAGCTGGCCCGCGGACTCCACGATGCCGGAGTCCAGATCGTGTCGACCGGCTCAACGGCCGCGAAGATCGCCGAGGCGGGTGCCGAGGTGACGAAGGTCGAGGAGCTGACAGGGTTTCCCGAATGCCTCGAAGGCCGCGTGAAGACCCTCCATCCGCGGGTGCACGCGGGAATCCTCGCCGATTCCCGCAAACCTGAGCACCTGGAGCAGCTCAGCGAACTCGAGATCGAACCCTTCGACCTCGTCGTCGTCAACCTCTATCCCTTCGCAGACACTGTCGCCAGCGGTGCCGGCTTCGACGACTGCATCGAGCAGATCGACATCGGCGGACCCTCGATGGTCCGAGCAGCGGCAAAGAACCACCCCACCGTCACCGTCGTCACCGATCCGGCCGACTACTCTGCGGTGCTCGAAGCCGCCGCCGGTGAGGGATTCGACCTCACCGCTCGACGGTCCTTCGCCGCGCGTGCGTTCGCACACACCGCCGCGTATGACTCGGCCGTGGCGTCGTGGTTCGCCGCAGAACTCGCCACCGACGAGAACCCCGCATTCGCCGGTCTCACCGGTGAGAAGATCGCGGACCTGCGCTACGGCGAGAACCCGCACCAGGCAGCCGCCGTCTACTCCGACGGCACCCGCGGCATCGCCGGGGCCAAGCTGCTCGGCGGCAAGGCGATGTCGTACAACAACTACACCGACACCGATGCCGCGATCCGTGCCGCCTTCGACTTCGATCAGCCTGCCGTGGCCATCATCAAGCACGCGAACCCGTGCGGCATCGCCGTCGCGGATTCCGCTGCTGCCGCCCACCGGGCCGCCCACGACTGTGATCCGCTTTCGGCCTACGGCGGTGTGATCGCCACGAACCGGGAAGTCGACGCCGACCTGGCCGCATCGATCAAGCCGATCTTCACCGAATGTCTGGCCGCACCATCCTTCAGTGCCGAAGCACTCGAAATCCTGTCGGCGAAGAAGAACCTGCGTCTGCTCGAACTCGGAGACATCGACGTGGCCGAGACCGAGATCAAACCGATCAGCGGAGGCTTCCTCGTCCAGGACCGTGATGCGTTCCAAGCCGACGGGGATTCGTCGCAGAACTGGACGCTGGCAGCCGGTCCCGCAGCGAGTCCGGAGGTCCTCGCCGACCTCGAGTTCGCGTGGAAGGCAGGACGAGCAGTGAAGTCCAACGCGATCCTGCTGGCCAAGGACGGCGCATCCGTGGGCGTGGGTATGGGACAGGTCAACCGGGTCGATTCGGCGAAGCTGGCCGTCGAGCGTGCCGGTGCCGAACGCGCCGCCGGTGCCGTGTCATCCTCAGACGCCTTCTTCCCGTTCCCTGACGGTCTGCAGATCCTCATCGACGCCGGAGTCACCGCTGTCGTGCAGCCAGGCGGATCGATCCGCGACGAGGAGGTCATCGCGGCGGCCGAAGAGGCCGGCATCACGATGTACCTGACCGGGAGCCGCCATTTCTTCCACTGAGACGAAGCGACCTCACCCCCGTCATGCACGGCGGGGGAGAGGGCCGATCGCGAAACGGTGGATCTACTGGAAGCGACGGTATGCACATCCGACCAGGCGCGATTGGGTGCTGCTCGGCTGCCTCCTCGGCGCCATAGCGGCCGCGGCCTGCTCCTTCATCGACTTCCGTGTGGGAGCCGTGGTGCTGGCGGTCGTGCCGACGAGCCTTGCCGTGATGCGGGCGATGCCCGCGCCGTGGAACGAGGCGTGGACCAACAGGTCGAAGGTCGTCGACATCACCACGTGCCTCCTGTTCGCAGCGCTGCTCGTCGTCCTGGCCTTCATCGTGCCGACCTCCAGATGACAAGGACTATGTGCATTCGCTGGGAAACGAGACGCACCGGTGTCGCGACCACGGAATAAGTGGCAGGGTGAAAGACGTCAAGAGGTTCGCAAGAACCTTTTCCGATGAAAGGAGACAGCATGGGACTGGACGATCTGACAAACAAAGCCAAGGACGCCATGAATAGCGATAAGGGTGAAGAGATCAGCGACCAGGGCCTGGACAAGGCTGCTGACGCCGCCAACAACGCCTCCGGTGGAAAATTCGAAGACCAGATCAACAAGGGTCGCGAAGGAGCCGACGGCAAGTTCGGCAATGAATGATCTTTAATCCATAGCCGCGTCCGGCATGGATGAGCGCCGAGGAGAACTCACGTTCTCCTCGGCGCTTTCTCTGTTCTCGGGCCGGGTCAGGATCCGTCGTCGGCGCGGCCCCGCCACCGGGCAACCGGCCGCCCACCTGCTGCGTCCAGACGCCCGTGCGTCAGCCGAGCTTCTCGATCGGTGCGTATCGCAGCAGCAGACGCTTCGAACCTGCCGAACCGAAGTCGACGACGGCCACAGTCTTGTCGCCGACGCCATTGACCTCGGTGACCGTGCCGAGACCGAAGGACTCATGCGAGACCTTCTCTCCGACCTCGACGGAGATGACCTCACGATTGGGGCGGATCCGGTTGGGGAACCCTGCGACCGGCGACGAGGAGCTGGCACCGGAGCGAGACCGTGAGGAACCGCCCGAAGGTCGGGATGAACCGAAGCTGCGTGAACCACCCGAATATCCGGATGTCGAGCCGCCGAAGCCGCCTGAACCGAAGCCACCGGAGAACCCGCCGGAGAAGCTTCCGGTGTTCTCCCAATTGATGAGGCTCTCCGGGATCTCGGCCAGGAACCGGCTCGGTGGATTGTACTGAGGCTGACCCCACATGCTGCGGGTCTCGGCGCGGGAGACGAGCAGCCGCTGCCTGGCACGCGTGAGTCCGACATACGCCAGACGGCGTTCCTCGGACAGCTCCTGCGGATTCTCGAACGACCTCGAATGTGGGAAGCCGCCGTCCTCGAGGCCGGTGAGGAACACGACCGGGAACTCCAGTCCCTTGGCCGTATGCAAGGTCATGAGCGTGACCTGTCCCAGCTCGGCATCGGGGATCTGATCGGTGTCCGAAGCCAGAGCCACCTGTTCGAGGAACTGGTCGATCGCGGCCGGTCCGACACCGGGCGCGGATTCCTCGGTCTCGGCCTCCTCCGTGGAGGCGGTCGCCTCGGTGACGGTGTCATCGGTGGAGGCGGCCACCTCGGTGCCGGCTTCTGTCTCGTCCGAGGAATCCGCCTCAGCGACGGCGGCGGACTCACGAGTGGCGACGAAATCCTCGGCGACCGCGACGAGTTCGGCGAGGTTGTCGACGCGGGACTCATCCTGAGGGTCCGTGCTCTTCTGCAGCGATTCGAGGTACCCGGACTGCTCGAGGATCGCTTCGATGACGCGTGAGAGTGGTGAGGATTCTGCAGTCGCGCGCAGATCCTGCATGAGGTCATAGAACTTCTGCACCGAAGTCAGCGCACGGGAACTCAGGTGAGGGATCTCGTCGAGCCGACCCAAAGCGGTATAGAAGCTGATGCTCTCGCGGTCGGCGAAATCCGCGATGAGGCCCTCCGTGCGGTCGCCGATGGACCGCTTGGGCACATTGAGGATGCGGCGCAGATTCACGTCGTCATCGGGATTTGCGACCACACGCAGGTACGCGAGGGCGTCCTTGATCTCCTTGCGCTCGTAGAAGCGGGTGCCGCCGACGACCTTGTACGGAATGCCGGAGCGGACCAAGGCATCCTCGATCGCACGGGACTGGGCGTTGGTGCGGTAGAAGACGGCGAAATCGCCGTACGTGTACTTCTCCTCATCGATGAGATCGTCGATGCGATCGACGATGAAACGTGCCTCGCCTTGCTCGTTCTCAGCGACCCAGCCGACGATCTGCTCGCCCGAACCCTCCGAGGTCCACAGCTTCTTCTCCCTGCGGTCATCGTTGTTGGCGATGACGGCGTTCGCCGCGTCGAGGATGTTCTGCGTCGACCGATAGTTCTGCTCGAGCAGGATGGTGTCCGCGTTCGGGAAGTCCTTCTCGAATTCGACGATGTTGCGGACCGTGGCACCGCGGAAAGCATAGATCGACTGGTCGGCGTCACCGACGACGGTGAGCTCGGCTCCGGTGGCACCGCCGGCTCCGTCTCCGGCCAGCGCCTTGATCAGCGCATACTGGGCCGGGTTCGTGTCCTGGTACTCGTCGACGAGGATATGGCGGAACCGGCGACGGTAGGAATCGGCCACCTCGGGGAAGGCCCCGAAGAGGTGGACTGTCTCGGCGATGAGGTCATCGAAGTCGAAGGCGTTGGCCAGGCGCAGCCGCGCGGTGTAGCGCTTGAAGACGTCGGCGAGCACCTCGTCGGCGGGATTGTTCGGCCGGGGGATGAAGTCGTCCGGGGTCTGCAGCTCGTTCTTGAGGTTCGAGATCCGGTGCAGGATCGCGCGCGGCGCGTACTTCTTCGTATCGAGGCCGAGCTCCTTGAGGATCTGAGCGACGAGGCGCTGCGCGTCCTGTGCGTCGTAGATCGTGAAATTCGACTTCATGCCCAGGACCTTCGCCTCGCGGCGGAGAATCCGGACACAGGAGGAGTGGAACGTCGAGACCCACATGGCGCGGGAGGCCGGGCCGACGATGGAGGACACGCGTTCGGCCATCTCTTTGGCGGCCTTGTTCGTGAACGTGATCGCCAGGACTTCGCCCGGATGTGCGCGACCCGTGGCCAGGGCATAGGCGATGCGCCGGGTGAGCACAGTGGTCTTGCCCGATCCGGCCCCGGCGACGATGAGCAGCGGGGACCCGGTATGGATCACAGCCTCGCGCTGTCTCGGGTTGAGCCCGGTGAGGAGTTCGGCCGCTCGGGAGTCGGCGCCGGCGGCATGGTCGGTGTGTTCAGCTGCAGCAGTCATGTCGCCCATAACGATACCGCCCGGGTCGGACACGGCACGATTCCCCTCCATTACTACCTGACGGCGCCCCAGCAACCCGGCGAGGGGTTGCTGGGGCGCCGTCAGGTAGTAAGTAGCAGGGGGTCAGTGGACGAAGACGGCCACGATGACGTTGATGACCGCGAACGCGAACGTCAGGTGCGCCATGCTCGCCGACGGGTTCTTCGCCGCAGCACCGCCCTCGACTGGGCCAGCTGCGGCGAAGGCCTTCTGCCTCTTGTTACCGATGAAGGCGAAGACCGTGACGAGGATCGCCACGACCAGCTTGATCCCGATCTTCATCTGGTTGACCTCACCGTCGCCCATCTCCGCGAGCCCCACGAGCAGGAGCCCCGTGATGAGCTGCAGATAGGAACCGTGCAGCATTCCGGGCATCACCCTGGGGGAGCGGATGACGGTGAAATATCCACCGACAATGATCGCCATACCCAGCAGATGCAGGGTCAGAAGAATCTCTCGTAGAATTTCCATACAGTTAATCCTAGTGGCATGATGGTGTCTCGTGAGCGCGGGCCCCTCTACTGGTGCACGCTGTTCCGCCCTGGTGTAATGGCAGCACGCCGGCCTTTGGAGCCGTGCAGTATAGGTTCGAATCCTATGGGCGGAGCTGGCCCAATCCGACATGCGAAGGATTCAACTATGTCGCAGACTCGTCCGACCGCCGTCATCGTACTGGCAGCGGGCCAAGGAACCCGAATGAAGTCGGCTCTTCCCAAGGTGATGCATCCCATCGGCGGGCGCTCCCTGCTCCATCACGCCGTCTCCGCTGCGGCCGGCACCTCGCCCGAACACCTCATCGTCGTCGTCCGGCACGAACGCGATCAGCTCGTCGCCCACCTCGACGCCCTGCCGATCGCCTCTCAGCGCACCCTGCTCATCGCCGATCAGGACGAAGTGCCCGGCACTGGTCGTGCCACCGAATGCGCGCTCACCCAGCTGCCCGACGACCTCACCGGCACCGTCGTCGTCACCTACGGTGATGTGCCGCTGCTGACGACCGAGACGATCAACGGCCTCGTCGAGGTCCATGAGTCCTCCTCCAATGCCGTGACCGTCCTGTCCGCCGAGGTGGACGACCCCGGCGGGTACGGACGCATCGTCCGCGACGCGAACGGTTCCCTGCTGCGCATCGTCGAGCAGAAGGACGCAGACGAGACCGAACGCGCCATCCGTGAGATCAACTCCGGCATCTACGCCTTCGACGCCGCGGCGCTCAAGGACGGGTTGGCCTCGCTGACGACCGACAACGCCCAGGGCGAGAAGTACCTCACCGACGTCATCGGATACTCCCGCGAGGCCGGACGTTCGGTCGCTGCCACCGCCACCGACGACCTGTGGCAGGTCGAAGGCGTGAACGACCGCGTGCAGCTGGCGAACCTGGGCAAGGAGCTCAACCGCCGCCAGTGCGAGAAGTTCATGCGCGCCGGAGTCTCCATCATCGACCCCGACACCACGTGGATCGACGTCGACGTCTCGATCGCCGCGGATGCGACGATCCTGCCGGGCACCCAGCTGCTCGGCGCCACCGACATCGCCGCGAACGCCGTCGTCGGACCCGACACCACCCTCAAGGACACCGAGGTGGGCGCCGGTGCCCATGTCGTGCGCACCCACGGCGAACTCGCCGTCGTCGGCCCCGACGCCAAGGTCGGACCGTTCGCCTACCTGCGACCGGGGACCAACCTCGGCGAATCCGGAAAGATCGGCACCTTCGTGGAGACGAAGAACGCCGAGATCGGCAAGGGCGCGAAGGTCCCTCACCTCTCCTACGTCGGCGACGCCGAGATCGGGGAAGGCTCGAACATCGGCGCCGCCTCGGTGTTCGTCAACTATGACGGCGTCAACAAGCACCGCACCGTCATCGGAAAGCATGCACGCATGGGCTCGGACAATATGTATGTCGCCCCTGTCACCGTGGGCGACGGCGCCTATTCGGGTGCAAGCACGACGGTGCGCAAGGATGTCCCTGCAGGAGCGCTGGCCATTTCGGTGGCCCCGCAGCGCAACCTGGAGGGCTGGGTTCAGACAAACCGTCCCGGCACGCCCGCAGCACAGGCGGCCGAAAACGCATCCGAAGGGGAACGGCTCAGTGAATGAGATAACGACGGCGGGCGATAAGAAGCTCGTCCTGGTCAGCGGTCGGGCGAACCCCGAACTCGCCGAACAAGTCGCGGAGAACCTGGGGACTGAACTCCTCCCCACCGACATCTACAACTTCGCGAACGGCGAGATCTACGTCCGCTACTCCGAGTCCGTGCGCGGCAGCGACGTCTTCGTCCTCCAGTCGCACTGCGCTCCGATCAACGAATGGCTGATGGAGCAGCTGATCATGGTCGACGCCCTCAAGCGCGCCTCGGCCAAGCGGATCACCGTCATCGCACCGTTCTTCCCCTACGCCCGGCAGGACAAGAAGCACCGCGGACGTGAGCCCATCTCGGCCCGCCTCGTCGCCGATCTGTACAAGACCGCCGGCGCCGACCGCATCATCACCGTCGACCTGCACACCGCGCAGATCCAGGGCTACTTCGATGGCCCCGTCGACCACCTCATCGCGATGCCGATCCTCGCCGGCTACGTCAAGGACAAGTACCCCGGCGATCTCGCCGTGGTCTCCCCCGACGCCGGTCGCATCAAGGTCGCAGAGAACTGGTCGAACTCGCTCGGCGGAGTGCCGCTGGCGTTCATCCACAAGACCCGCGACATCACCCGCCCGAACGAGACGAAGGCCAACCGGGTCGTCGGTGAGGTCGAAGGCCGCACCTGCGTCCTCGTCGACGACATGATCGACACCGGCGGCACCATCGTCCAGGCCGCCGACGCCTGCATGGCCGCCGGCGCCAAGGGCGTCATCGTCGTGTCCACCCACGCTGTGTTCTCCGGCCCGGCCGTCGAACGCCTGTCGAACTCCGTGGCTGAAGAGGTCATCGTCACCAACACCCTGCCGCTGAGCGAGGACAAGATCTTCGACAAGCTCACCGTGCTCTCGATCGCCCCGCTCATCGCCCGTGCCGTGCACGAGGTCTTCGAGGACGGATCGGTCACCAGCCTCTTCGAGGTCTGAGGCCCCCGACCGCGGCGAGCACCGCAGCGAACATCAGAACCCCGAACCGATCATCGGTTCGGGGTTCTGCCATGGCTGCGGCTCATCGTCTCCGCTGCCGGGACGATCGCATGGTCCCTGGCCCAGGTGCGCCCATCGTCTCCGCGCACCTGAGGATCTACACTGGTAGCAACGCCTAAGCGAAGGGACCCGCGACGATGTCGTCACACGATTACAACCGCTACCGCGTGGACGTGGACGGCGGAAAGCTGTCCGTAGGGGTGTGGGAGCCTGTCGCCGCGGGCCCGGGCCATGTGCCCACCGTGTGCGTCATCCACGGCATCACCTCGAACCATCTCTTCTTCGCGGGCCTCGTCTCCGCCCTGCCCGGAGTCCGCGTCATCGGCCCCGACCTGCGTGGACGCGCCGATTCCCGGACTCTGCCCGGCCCGTTCGGGATGGCCGCGCATGCCGCTGACGTCAGCGCCGCGATCGCCGCCTTCGCTCCCGAGGGCCCCGTGACCCTCGTCGGACATTCGATGGGCGGGTTCGTCGCGATGACCCTGGCCGGGATCTCCCGGACCACCGGCACCGAGGCGGCTGACCGATTCCGCGGCCCCGTCCTCATCGACGGAGGACTGCCCCTTCCCGTCGGGCAGCACACCGGGGCTGGCCCGGTCGATGACCTCAACGACGAAGACCTCGACACCGACGACCTCATCGCCGCCGTGCTCGGTCCCGCCGCTGAACGACTGTCGATGAGCTTCGGCACCGTCGAAGAGTACCTCGCCTTCTTCGCCGCACATCCGGCCTTCGTCGACGGACTCGACACCGTGGCCACCGAGAGCTTCGTCTACGACCTCGCGGCCAAGGACGATCACTCCTTCCAACCCTCGACCTCGATCGAGGCGATGCAGGCCGACTCGTCCGATATGTACACGGGCTCGGCGTATCAGGAAGCACTCGAAGCGGTGATGGGCGACGCAGAGAGTCAGGCCGAGGTCGTCTTCCTCTACGCCGAACGGGACCTCGTGGCTTCGGAGCCGGGACTCTACCCACCTGAACTCGTCACCGACTACACGCACAAGTGGCCGCAGATGAGCGTCATCGACGTCCAGGGCACGAACCACTATGACATCCTGCTCACCGAAACCGGCATCGACGCCTGTGCCGATGCGGTCAACGGCCGACTTGGTACCGTTGCCGACAGTGCCGTAGAATGATCAGGTTGCCTCGGCGAGGGAGACTGGTGTCTCCGTTATCGACGCGGTCCTGTCCGACGAACACCCAAGAACCGATCGGTTCGAGATTCGCTTCGGATTCAGGCTGTTTCGCCGTGGTGCTCGAAGGTAAGTTCACCACGAAGGAGAGAAAATGGCTGACTTCAAACTTCTGGCCGAAGCTCGCAATGAGTTCGGCAAGGGCGCAGCGCGCCGCATCCGTCGCGCGGGTCGCATCCCCGCTGTCGTCTACGGTCACGGCGGAGACCCCGTGCACATCTCGCTCGAGGGCCACGCCACCATGATGGCGCTCAAGCACGCCAACGCGCTGCTCGAGATCGAAAGCACCGACGGTTCCAAGAACGTCCTGGCCATCGCCCGCGACGTGCAGATCGAGCCCGTCCGCCGCGAGATCGAACACCTCGACCTCATCATCGTCAAGCGCGGTGAGAAGATCGAGGTCGACGTGCCCGTGCACGTCGTCGGAGAAGCCGCACCCGGGACCATGGTCTCGCAGGAAGAGTCGACCATCGCCGTCAAGGCCGATGCGACCAAGCTGCCCGAGCTCATCGAGGTCTCCATCGAAGGCCGTCCCGCCGGCGAGCACGTGCTGGCCGGTCAGGTCGAACTGCCTGAGGGCGTCGAGCTCATCGCCGATGAGGAACAGCTCATCGTCAACGTCTCCGAAGAGATCGAGATGGACACCGAGTCGGATGCAGAGGAAGAGGCTGCTGAAGAGTCGACCGAGGAAGAGTCGGCCGATGAGTCCTCCGATGCAGAAGAGGCCTCCGAAGAGGAGTGATCTCACGTCTCACAGCGCCTTGATGCTGTGAGACGAGTGCAGAACGACGACGCTGTTCGGTGGGTCGCCCTGAGGGCGGCCCACCGAACTCGTCTCGGCTCCTGGACCATTCCGGAAGCCCGCACGCCCAGAGCCGGACGAACAGCTCATCACCCCTGCCCAGCGGGTACGCTGGGTGCCGGATCAGCGGGCAGCAGACATACGGAGGACGGCAATGACGAACGAGGCGTGGTTGGTCTTCGGACTGGGCAACCCCGGTCCGAAATACGAAGCGACCCGTCACAACATCGGACAGATGGTCATCGCCGAACTCGCCTCACGCATCGGCACCGGGCTGACCCGGACGAAGCTGAGGTCCAATGTCGGCACCGGCCGTCTGCCCACCGGCAGCGTGCCCGGCCTGCCC
The DNA here is from genome assembly GCF_026168515.1 of Brevibacterium spongiae. NCBI lineage: Bacteria > Bacillati > Actinomycetota > Actinomycetes > Micrococcales > Brevibacteriaceae > Brevibacterium > Brevibacterium spongiae. The sequence continues at coordinate 1,429,916 of NZ_CP093443.1, forward strand.
GGACCGCGCGTGGTGCTGGGAACCTCCACCGGCTTTATGAACGAGTCAGGCGGTCCGGTGCGGCAGCTGGCCGATTTCTACGGCATCGACACCGAGCGGATCATCGCCGTCCATGACGATGTGGACATTCCGTTCGACGCCATCAAGGCCAAACGCGGTGGGGGCGAAGGCGGCCACAACGGCCTCCGGTCGATGACCTCGGTGCTGGGAACGAAGGACTATCTGCGGGTGCGAGCCGGAGTGGGACGGCCACCGGGACGCCAGGACACCGCCGACTATGTGCTGCGTCCCTTCTCCAAGGACGAACGGACCACTCTGCCGATCTTCGTCTCCGACCTCGCAGACGCCGTCGAGACGCTCATCAATGACGGTCTGGACGCAGTGCAGCAGAAGTTCCATTCCCGCTGATCGGACCCGCCGGGGCGGCCGAGACGTCATCGCGGGAGCAGACGGCCTCACTTCGCAGGGGCGTCACCCTGTCGCCGACGATGCAGCAGCCACGCGGCGAAGATGCCGCCGGCGAAGCCGAAGAGGTGCCCCTGCCAGGAGATGTCATTGGTCTGCGGCAGCATGCCGAAGATCATCGATGCCCCGTAGGTGATGAAGATGAAGAGTCCGATCGCGAAGTAGACGATCTTGCGCAGCACGTCTTCGGTGAACCACGTGCGCACCGCAAGGTAGCCGAAGAAGCCGAAGACGATGCCCGAGGCACCGATGATGTGCTGGCCCGGCCAGGTCGTCAGCCAGGCACCAAGGCCCGAACTCAGGGCTGTGATCGCCGTGACCTGCCAGAAGCGACGTGATCCTCCGAAGGCGATGACGATGCCGAGGACGAGGAACGGGAACGTATTGGCCGTGAGGTGGCCGAATCCCGAATGCAGCAGCGGTGAGGTGATCAGCCCGTAGAGGGAGAGCGGATTCCACGACTGCAGGCTGAAGGCATCGAGGTCGAACGGGAGGAGCGCATCGACGATCTCGATGACCCACATCACCGCCAGAACAGCGATCACCGGCACGAACCGCGCGAGATGGTGATCGCGGTCGACGCTGGTGGGCAGGTGTGCCACCGGGGGATTCGAAGAGCGGTCGGGGCGGGGAGACCCGGAACCGGCGGAGTCGGTGCCGAAGAGCATGCGGGATTCCTCAGCGGTGAAACGAGGGGAGGGGTCGGAACTCATATCTCAATTGTGAGCGATGAAGATTGGAGAACCCCGAATATCCGGGGAACTTGCGCAATCGTGATCGTTCCGTTAGTCCCGTTATCGCCTCGCAATGTTCTCAGACGTCGGGTTCCCGCGTGGCACCGGCTCGGTGCGGTCCCGGCGCCCGGCGTCGACCTCGCCTCACTGTGATCGCGGCGCCACTCGAGTCGATGCGAGCGTCTGGCCGTCCTCATCGAGGGCTTCGACGACGATCTTCGACCCGTGCGGGGTGATGTCGGCTGCGGTTTCGAACCCGGTGCGCTGCACGACATCGTTCTCGCTGAGGTGGTCTTCGTCGTCACCACTGAGCACCCGCCACGATTCCACCTCGGTGGCGCCGTTCCAACTCATGTGGATGCGGGTGAGCCCGGCCTGCGGCTCGGACTTCGTCGCCGTCGGCGGGGCGACGGGCTGAGCATGCCACTCGGACCGGTACGCCCGGTAGTTCGACCCGCCCACGAACGTGAGGTCGGTGAGCAGCTTCCCGTCCTTCGTGAATTCCGAGACATAGGGTTCCGAACCCCAACCGACGACGACATTGCCGTTGTCGAGTTCCTGCATATTTCCCTGACTGCCCGACGACCGATCGTCGGGAGCCGGGTACTCGGTGACCACCTCGGCGCGCTTCTTCTTCTCATCGACGTCGAGGCGCAGACCGCGGGAATCGCCGAGGCGGGGCGCGGCGTGGTTGTCGAACATCGTCACCGTCCCATCGGAGCGGCGGTGGGCGTCGTGCTGCCACGCGAAGGTCGCACCCTCACCCATCTCGAAGTCCGAGGCCTTGCCGCCGAGAGTCCAGTTGAGTTCGCCTGAGTCCCGGTCGAGCTGGTAGACGGCATGCGTATTCCGGGCGGAGACGAGGAAGGACTTCCCGTCGTCGTCTTCGCTGATGGAGTTGAGATGGATGTAGTCGTAGGGTTCGTCCTCCGTGCCCTCACCGTCCTTGAGTTCGGCTTCGGACTGGTCGACGGGGACGGCGTCGAGCGAGCGCCATTCGAACAGGGGCTCGCCTGTGGCGATGTCGACCTCCTGGACGACTCCCTCCCATGCCCAACCGTCCTTCTCTCCGCCGACGGAACTGAGATCGGTCTGCGTCTTGACGTAGGAGAGGAGGAGCATCGTGTCGTCGTCGGTGATCGTCGTCTCGTGGAGGTCCGAGGTGCCCTTGGGCAGTTCGCCGCCCATGCCGACGCGGGCGATCTCCTGATACGAGGTGTCGAGGATGACGACCTCTCCGGCCGTGTGCGGGGTCTCGGCCAGACCCTCCCACCAGGTGAGCACCGGCTCATCCCGATACTCCTGGACCCGCAGGTCCCACAGGGAGTCTCCGTCTTCTCTGATCCACAGCGGATCCCCGGCGGCATCGAGGATGAGTCCACCGACCCACGACTTGTCGTCGGCCGCAGTCTGACCCTTCGGCGCCAGCACTGTCGCCAGGTCACCGTCGTCGGCGGGGAACTCTGTGGAGTCGATGTCGACCTTCGGCGGTGAGAGATCAGGGCGGGAATGGAAGTCCCAGCGTTCGGCGACCGGGATGTCCTCATCGGCATCGGCGGTGCAGCCCATGAGCAGCAACGTGGTGGCAGTCAACCCTGCCAGGACGAATCTCAACTTGGCCATATGCTCATCCTCACACGTTTTGATGAATTGCGTGAGAACCCGCTGGGAGGCGTCCCCAGGGAGTCCCGGATGGGCCGTGTCAGGAGCGTGGCCTAGACTGTTCGGGTGCTCAACGGACTCGATCTCACCCGCCGGAATCCCACCATCACCGGACTCGTCGCCGCATTCAACGACCCGAATGAGGGTGGGGGCACGATCGACGCGATCAAGGGACTGTGGCCGTCGATCCTGCGGCGGACCGTCAATGCCGGCGCCGCAGGAGACGGCGCAGCCGCCTCGGCGCCGCAGCTCATCGTCACCGCCACGACCCGCGAAGCCGAGGACCTCACCCAGGCGCTCGCCGACTGGGTGCCTGCGGACTCGATCGCGATCTTCCCCAGCTGGGAGACCCTGCCGCATGAGAAGCTCTCGCCGCGTTCGGACACCGTCGGCCAGCGCCTCGAGGTGCTGCGCCGTCTGACTCACCCTGCGCCCGGGCGGGAGCTGACCTTCATCATCATGCCCGTGCGCGCGTTCCTCCAGCCCCTGGCGAAGGGACTCGGCGACATCGCTCCGGCAGAGCTCGCCGTCGGAGACGAATACGACATCGACGATCTGGCCGCACGCCTGACCGAACTCGCCTACTCTCGTGTCGACATGGTCTCGCGGCGGGGCGAGTTCGCCGTCCGCGGCGGCATCGTCGACATCTTCCCGGCCACCGCGGAGCGGGCGCTGCGTGTGGAGTTCTTCGGCGACGAGGTCGACGAGATCCGCGAATTCTCCGTCAGCGACCAGCGTTCCATCCCCGCCGCCGAAGGCGAAGCACCGCTGACCCTGTCCGCACCCCCGTGCCGGGAGCTGCTCCTGACCGATTCGGTCCGCGCACGCGCAGCGAAGCTCGCCGAGGAGGTTCCCGGCGCCGCGGACATGCTCGAGAAGATCGCCGGCGGAGTCGCCGTCGAAGGCATGGAATCCCTCTCGGCCGTCCTCGCCGACGGGATGGAGCCGATCATCGCGCTGCTGCCCGCGGACTCGAAGATCATCATCACCGAACCCGAACGGGTCGAAGCCCGTGCCGCGGACCTCGTGGAGACGACGAACGAGTTCCTCGAGGCCGCATGGGCCGGAGCCGCCGCCGGGGGAGAGTCCCCGATCGACCTGTCCGCGGCCAGCTTCCGCACCGTTGCGGAGATGGAGGACGGTGCGCGTCTCATCGGGCTGGCCTGGTGGGAGATCGGCGGTTTCGCCCACGATGAGGAACTCGCCGCCCCGGAAGAGAACATCTTCTCAGTGCCTGCCCGCATCCCGAAGGGCTACGCCGGTGATGTCGAAGCGATTCTCGCCGACGTCAAGGGCCTCATCCACGACAGATGGCGGATCCTGGTGCTCACCGAGGGGCCCGGACCGGGCCGCCGGATGGTCGAAGTGTTCTCCGAAGCCGGTGTGCCCGCGACCTTCGTCGATGACCCCACGGACCTTCCCGAAGCGCTCGTGACGGTGACCACTGCGGCCTCCTTCGGCGGGTTCGTCTTCGACGATCTCAAACTTGCCGTGCTCACCGAAGCCGATGTGCTCGGCCGGGCGGCGGCCACCTCGACGAGGGACATGCGCCGGCTGCCCACCCGACGGCGCCGCAACCAGGTCGACCCGCTCAACCTAGCGCCCGGCGACTATGTCGTCCACGACCAACACGGTGTCGGTCGCTTCGTCGAAATGACGCAGCGGACCACCGGACGGGGAGCGAACAAGCACACCCGCGAATATCTCATCATCGAATACGCCCCGGCCAAGCGCGGGCAGCCCGGCGACCGTCTTTACGTCCCGTCCGACGCGCTCGACCAGGTCACCCGGTATGTCGGCGGAGAGAGCCCGAGTCTCAACAAGATGGGCGGCGCGGACTGGCAGACGACGAAGGCCAAGGCGCGCAAGGCCGTCAAGGAGATCGCCGGGGAACTCATCCGCCTCTATTCGGCCCGGCAGGCCACGGTCGGTCATGCGTACGGTCCGGACACCCCCTGGCAGCGCGAACTCGAGGACGCCTTCCACTACGTCGAGACCGCCGACCAGCTCACCACCATCGACGAGGTCAAGTCCGATATGGAGAAGACGGTGCCGATGGACCGTCTGATCTGCGGAGACGTCGGCTACGGAAAGACGGAGATCGCGGTCCGAGCCGCATTCAAAGCAATTCAGGAGGGCAAGCAGGTCGCGGTGCTCGTGCCGACGACCCTGCTCGTCCAACAGCACTATGAGACCTTCGCCGAACGGTATTCGGGATTCCCCGTCACCGTCGGGGCACTCTCGCGCTTCCAGTCGAAGCAGGAGTCCGAGAAGGTCAAGGAAGCCTTGGGCGCAGGCACACTCGACCTCGTCATCGGCACCCACCGGCTGCTCAGCGGCGAGGTGAGGTTCAAAGACCTCGGTCTGGTCATCATCGATGAGGAGCAGCGTTTCGGCGTCGAGCACAAGGAGACGCTCAAGGCGCTGCGCACCAACGTCGATGTCCTCGCGATGTCGGCGACGCCGATTCCGCGCACACTGGAGATGGCCGTCACCGGCATCCGCGAGATGTCGACCCTGGCGACGCCTCCCGAGGAACGGCACCCGGTTCTGACCTACGTCGGCAAGCGCGAAGACAAGCAGATCAAAGCTGCGATCCGCCGTGAGCTCATGCGGGAAGGTCAGGTCTTCTACATCCACAACCGGGTCCGCGACATCGAAGCGGTGGCCGGTCACATCGCCGAGATGGTGCCCGAAGCCCGGATCGCCATCGCCCACGGCAAAATGAACGAAACCCGCCTGGAGCAGGTCATCGTCGACTTCTGGGAGAAGAAGTACGACGTGCTCGTGTGCACGACGATCGTCGAGACAGGCATCGACATCGCGAACGCGAACACGCTCATCATCGACAACGCAGACCGGTACGGTCTCTCTCAGCTCCACCAGCTGCGCGGGCGAGTGGGCCGCGGACGCGAACGCGCCTACGCCTACTTCCTCTACCCGCCGGACACTCAGCTGACCGAAACCGCACACGACAGGCTGACGACGCTGGCGGCACACACGGAGCTGGGTGCCGGTATGCAGGTGGCGATGAAGGACCTCGAGATCCGCGGCGCCGGCAACCTCCTCGGCGGTCAGCAGTCCGGACACATCGAAGGGGTCGGATTCGACCTCTACGTCCGTCTCGTCGGCGAAGCTGTGGCGAAGTTCCGCGGGGAGGACACCGAACCCGAAGCGGATATGCGCATCGAACTGCCCGTCGACGCCCACCTGCCCGCCGACTACGTCGACCACGAGCGGCTGCGCCTCGAGGCGTACCGAAAGCTCGCTGCGGCAGCGAACGAAGACGAACTCAAGGAAGTCCTCGACGAACTCGTCGACCGCTACGGGCCCTACCCGGCACCGGTCGGAGTGCTCGCTGATGTGGCCCGGCTGCGCATCCGCGCCCGCGCCTCCGGCGTCAGCGACATCGTCATGCAGGGCAACTTCATCCGCTTCGGGCCGGTCGAACTCGCCGACTCGCAAGTGGTCAGGCTCAAGCGCCTGTACCCGAAGTCGCTGCTCAAACCGGCGCTGCGCTCCGTCCTCGTGCCCAAACCGATGGCCGGAACCGGGTTCGATGCGAAGGAGATGACCGATTCGGACATCCTCCGCTGGGCCCACCAGTTCCTCGACGCGATCCTGCCCGTCGTCGAATCCGAAGCCACGGAGAAGTCGGAGGCCGTCACGAACGGTTGAGAACTCACCGACTGTTCTCTCACCGCCGGCCCACCTGCGGCAGCAGTGGCGTAGAGTGCGAAGAGCGGAGCAATCCGCTGTACGCGAGACACCACTCGACGAAGGAGAATCGCCATGGGCGTTGACGACAAGTTCCAGAACAAGGCAGAAGACCTCGGCGGACGGGCCAAGGAGTCCATCGGTGACGCCACCGGTGACGACGAGCTCAAGGCCGAAGGCGCAACCGATCAGCTCAAGGCCAAGGCCAAGGACGTCGGCGAGTCCGTCAAGGACCTCGGCGCATCGGTCAAGGACAAATTCTCGAAGTGACCGCAGGAACGGCCCTCACCGCCTCGGTGGTGGGGGCTTTTCGCGTCAGCAGGAGGAGCGCGCGTGGATGAGCCCGGAACCCCACGGGGACCCGTCACCCAGCCGGTGGTTGAGGCGATGGCGACCCTGCGCCGGCGCTGCCCCTGGTCGAGCCGACAGGACCACCGCAGCCTCGAGAAGTACGCCCGCGAAGAGACCGATGAGCTCATCGAGGCCCTCGAGGAATTCAATGCCTCACCGACACCGGACCACCGGGCCGCGGTGGTCGAAGAACTCGGCGACGTGTTCTACCAGGTGCTCTTCCACTCAGCCCTGCTCGACGAAAGCGGCGGACACGACTACGGTCACAGCCTGGGAGCCATCATCGACGGTCTCGAGGAGAAGCTCATCCGCCGCCATCCGCTGGCCTTCGGCGACGACGCCGGGGACGAGATGGCCTCGTTGGAAGACGTCGAACGCGAATACCGGCGGATCAAAGCGGACGAGAAATCCGCACGGCACAGAGAGGAAGACGACCGATGAGCCTGGAGCGTCTCGCTGTTGAGGGCACCTTCAACTTCCGTGACCTCGGCGGCGCCAGCACACAGTCGGGCGAGCGCGCGGTGCGACTGGGGCAGGTGTTTCGCGCCGATGGTCTGGCGCAGCTGACCGACCGGTCACGCACCGCTATGCGCGAACTCGGAATCGGCACGGTCATCGACCTGCGCGATATCGGCGAACGGTCGAAGCTGCCCGATGCCCTCGACGGACTCGACGTGACCCACATCGAACTTCCCGTCTTCGACGATCACTTCTTCCCCAGCCGACCGATGAGCGTCAAAGAGATGAAAGCCGCTGCGAAGGCGACCGGAATGGACCTCAGCGACCGTTCGCTCGAACGCATCTACGACCTCATGATCACTCACTTCGGGCACCGCCTGGCCGCAGTCGTCGACTCGATCGCCGAGCATTGCGGCACCGGAGTCGTCTTCCACTGCTCTGCCGGCAAGGACCGGACCGGTGTGGTGGGAGCGTTCGTGCTCGACCTCCTCGGTGTGGGCAGGGAGACGATCATCGACGAGTACACGGTCACCTCCACCCACCTCGCCGACGGCTTCCTTGACTCGATCACCAGGAACTTCGCCGATGCCGGCATCTCCGGCAACCTCGCCGTGACTGCCACCGCCGCCCCTGCCGAACTCATGCATGAAGTCCTCGATCGCGTCGAGACCGATCACGGGGGAGTCGAAGCGTATCTGCTCGCCCACGGGATGGACGAGGCCACACCGCAGCGGCTGCGTGACTGCCTGCTCGAACCCGCGACCGAGGTCTCAGCGGCCGTCTGAGACCACCGCCGAGCGATGACCTGGCTGTGCGGCACCGAGTCTCTTGGTCGTGACACGGCGTCTAGCGTGTGTGAGACGGCTTCGCCCGTGTGCGACTCTGCGTCTCCCGTGCGTGACATGGCGAACCGAGAGTGAGCCAGGTCGCGCGTTGCATTAAGCTGTCCTGCAGGCACATGTTCCCCATGTGAAACCAAAAGCTAAGGAGTACTCAGTGGCTGAGATCGTTGCCGCAAATGCCCGCGAAATCCTGGATTCCCGGGGAAACCCCACCGTCGAGGTGGAAGTGCTGTTGGCCGATGAGTCCGTCGGCCGTGCCGGTGTCCCGTCCGGCGCCTCCACGGGAGAGTTCGAAGCCGTCGAACTGCGCGACGGAGACCCGGAGCGCTATCTGGGCAAGGGTGTCACCCAGGCCGTCGATGCCGTCGTCGACGAGATCCACGAAGCCATCGTCGGGCTCGAAAGCGACGATCAGCGACTGGTCGACCAGGCGCTCATCGAACTCGACGGAACCGACAACAAGTCCCGCCTCGGCGCGAACGCGATGCTCGGCACCTCACTGGCCGTCGCCCGCGCGGCAGCAGTCTCCGCGGACCTGCCCCTCTACCGGTACCTCGGGGGACCGAACGCGCACGTCATGCCGGTGCCGATGATGAACATCCTCAACGGCGGATCCCATGCCGACTCGAACGTCGACATCCAGGAATTCATGATCGCCCCGATCGGTGCCGCCAGCTTCCACGAGGCTCTGCAGTGGAGCGTCGAGGTCTACCACGCACTCAAGGGCGTGCTCAAAGAACGCGGACTGTCGACTGGGCTCGGTGACGAGGGCGGATTCGCCCCGAACCTCGACTCGAACGCCGCTGCACTCGACCTCATCCTCGAGGCCATCGACATCGCCGGCCACCGTCCCGGACGTGACATCGCCGTCGCCCTCGACGTCGCCTCTTCGGAGTTCTACAACGACGGGGTCTACGAATTCGAAGGCGGGAAGAAGACCGCCGCAGAGATGGCCGCCTACTACGAGGAGCTGCTCGCGAAGTACCCGCTCGTGTCCATCGAGGACCCCCTCGACGAGAACGACTGGGACGGATGGGCAACGCTGACCGAGGCGATCGGTTCGAAGGTCCAGCTCGTCGGCGACGACCTGTTCGTGACCAACCCCGAGCGTCTGCAGCGCGGAATCGACAACTCGACTGCGAACTCGCTGCTGGTCAAGGTCAACCAGATCGGCACCCTCACCGAAACCCTCGACGCAGTGTCCCTGGCACAGACGAACGGGTACACGACGATGATCTCGCACCGTTCGGGTGAGACCGAGGATACGACGATCGCCGACCTCGCTGTGGCCACGAACGCCGGTCAGATCAAGGCCGGAGCTCCGGCGCGGTCGGAGCGCGTCGCGAAGTACAACCAGCTGCTGCGCATCGAAGAGCAGCTCGGTGATGGCGCCCGCTATGCCGGTCGCGGAGCCTTCCCGCGCTTCGAAGCCTGAGCGAACCAGGCAGAACTCCCCGAGGCGGGGTCGGACGATCGATCATCGATCGTCCGACCCCGCCTCGGTGCTTTGGGGTGCTCCCGCCTCAGTGCTTACCCGCCACCATTAAGCGTCGCTTCGCACCGGGAGCACCGCCTCGGCGAGTTTCGGCGAAACTATCCCACACCATTAGCGTCGCTTCGCACCGGGAGCACCGCCTCGGCGAGTTTCGGCGAAACCATCCCACACCATTAGCGTCGCTTCGCACATGCAGCCGCAAATCCTCCAGGGGCCGGTGAATTGCACCGGCGGACCGGTAGGAGATAGCGCCAGAGGTGTCTGATCATGCCGACGCGGCCTGTGATCGGCGGATGGCGCGGCGGATCTCTTCGAACTTCGCCTCCTGAAACAGCTCTTTCCAGCTGATCCGAACCACCTGCCAACCGCGATCGCGCAGCCACTGCTCCCTGCGACGTTCCTCCTCGAGCTCCTGCCGCGGAACACCTGAACCGAGATAGAGCTTGCCGATACCGTCGATCTCGACGATCAGTCGTGCTTCACGGTGGCAGAAGTCGACGCGGATATTGCGTCGGAGGTCTTCGGCGTGGAAAGCGACCTGCGGATCCAGCCCCGTGATGCCGTACTGGAAGAATCGGACCGCGGCAACCGCCTCGGCGGGGGACTCACGACGAGAATCAGCGAGAGAGATGGCCAACTGCACTTTGCTGATATTGCGCTTCTCCAGGCATTGGTCGAGGACCGCGAGGATGTCGTCCTTCGTGGTCAGCCCTCGACGCAGCGCATCGTCGAGCATCGCCACCGAGATGTCGAGGTTGTAGCTGCGGGCGACGTCGATGAGGGTGCGTTCGATGGTGGTAACCGCGGCGCCAGCGATTTCGGTTCGGTGGTTCGACGGAATGTGGTTGCCGCGGACATGGATGCTCTTGAAGCGGCGGTTGGTGCCGGGCCGGACGACTTCGACCTGGTGGGTGACGGGGTAGGCGACCGGCAGGGTGTGCATAAGGGCTGCGGAAATGTGGGAGAAGACCTCGGGCGGCGGATTCGGCTTCGAAGCGTCGGCTCGCAGGTCCGACTGCTGAGCGTAGCGCGCCATCACCAGTGCATTGAGCGCGTTGGTCTCGTCGCGAATATCGCCGTTATCGACGAACGCCTTATGGAACTTCTCCACGAGGCTGGCCCACAGCGGTCGATGGGAGTCTTGGTCACAGACATGTCTGACAACGTAGACACCGCGCGAGAGTCTTCGGAGGCAACAGCGACGGGCACGTTTGATGTCGCTGTGGTTGAAGCCGAGGCGGGTGAGTTCTTGAGTATCCATCAGTTTGTACATGCATTCAAAGTGCACTAAACCGCTGCAAATGACAATGGAGAACTGTTGATATGTGGATAACTCTGTGGACAGTGGCGGTGTTTCGCGGGGGAGTGGGTGTCGAGTGGGTGAGGTTCGGCCGGCGGACGCGGGCATCATGCACCGCTGGCGGCACAACACCCTGCAGGACCGGTGTGATGTCGGGCTGCCGGTGTCGGATGCTTCACTGCCTGTAGGAGATGACGCTGCGGGGAGTAAGCGGCAGTCCCGGTGTGTGACGCTGCCCCGCGGAATCGAACACGCCACGGGTCCGAAATCCTCGCGAGAAGTGTGCGGACACGGCAGACTTGGAGATGTTGCGACATCCTTCCCCAATCCCCGGTCGCAGAGGAAAGAAGCATGGTCCCGAGCAAACCCAGACGCAGTGCCCCGAAATCGGCTCCTGGTAAGGCCGCCCCACGTCGACGCCCGAAACCTGTCATCGAAGCCGACGCCACCTCAGAGGCGCGCGGCCGCCGCATGTCCTGGCGCACCGGGCTGTTTCTTCTCGTCATTGCGATCGTCCTCTTCGCCTTCCTCTCGCCGTTGAACTCCGCGCTCAAGCAGGCCCAGCAGATCGCGGCTCTGAACAATGAGATCGAAACCACAAAAGCCGAGGTCAAGAGCCTCGAGGAGAAGAACGAGAACCTCAAAGACGCCGACTACATCAAGCGCAAGGCCCGCGAGGACCAGTACTACGTGGAGGAAGGCAAGAACGCGGTCATCGTGACCAACCAGGAATCCGGCGACGCGGAGTCCGAGGCTGAACGGCCGACTCGCAAGCAGGCCTGGTACCTTGAGTTGCTGGAGTCCATTCAGGAGACCGGCAATACCGTGGAGAAGAACTGATGATCACAGAGTGCACCGAGGCGGATTTCGCAATCCTTCAAGACCAACTCGGGCGCATTCCCCGCGGAGTCGTCGGCATCGCGGCCCGCAGCACCGCCGGTGAACCGCTCGTCGTGGCCACGGCCCCCAGGCTCGAGGACGGCACCCCGTTCCCGACGACCTTCTACCTCACCCACCCCGCCTACGTCGCCGAGTGCTCACGGTTGGAAGCCTCCGGAATCATGGCCGAATGGACCGCTGAGGTCGGCGAGGACGAAGACCTCGCTGCCGCCTACGCCGCCGCCCACCGGGCCTACCTCTCCGTCCGCTCCGAAATCGGTGCCGCCGCCGGCATCGCCGAGGTCGAGGAGATCAAGGACTATTCGGCTGGAGGAATGCCGAACCGCGTCAAATGTCTCCACGCTCTCGTCGGCCATGCGCTCTCAGCCGGGCCCGGAGTCAACCCGATCGGTGACCGGGCACTGTCGTTCATGAACGACGTACCCCCGGTCGCGACGCCCGACGCCGCCAAAACACCCGACGCTGAGGCGACACCCACCGCTGAGCCAACCCCCACTGCGAAACCGACACCCACCGCTGCGGCGGATCCCTCCACCGAACCGACCCCCGCTGCCGAACCGACTGACTAGGATCACAGTATGCGTGTTGCTGCCTTCGATTGCGGGACGAACTCCCTGCGCCTGCTCATCGCCGATGTCGCCGCCGACGGCACTCTCACCGATCTTCGTCGTGAGACCCGCATCGTCCGCCTCGGCCAAGGTGTCGATGCCACCGGCGAGTTCGCGCCCGAGGCGCTGGAGCGCACCTTCGCCGTCGCCCGGGAATTCGCCGAGGTGGCCGCCGACTACCAGCCGGAGAAGCTGAGATTCGTGGCGACCTCGGCCAGCCGCGATGTGAAGAACCGCGATGAGTTCTTCGCCGGCATCTTCTCGATCCTCGGCATCGTTCCCGACGTCATCGCCGGCGAGGAAGAGGCACGACTGTCTTTCCTCGGTGCCACCGCGAACCTCGGAGCCGCGGACGGACCGTTCGTCGTCATGGACCTCGGCGGCGGATCGACCGAGCTCGTTCTCGGCCAGGACGATGTGGACGCGGCGGTGAGCATGGACATCGGATCGGTGCGCCTGACCGAACGTCACATGCCGGTCGAAACTCCCGACGAGAATCAGATCCGTTCGGCGATCACCGAAATCGACGCTCAGCTCGATCAGGCGGCACAGGTCGTCGACTTCTCGGCTCCGCGCACCTTCATCGGTGTCGCCGGAACCGTCACGACCATCACCGCAGGCGTGCTCGGACTCGACAGCTACCAGCGCGATGCCATCCACGGCGCCCACATCAGCGTCGCCGACATCGAAGCCGAATCCGAGAAGCTGCTGGCCATGGACCGCCAGTCGCGTACAGACCTGCCGTATATGCATCCGGGACGTGTCGACGTCATCGGTGCAGGATCTCTGCTCTTCGCCCGCATCGTCGCTCGCTTCGACGAGGCTGTCACGGCAGCCGGAGGGCAGCTCGACATCCGCATCTCAGAGACCGACATCCTCGACGGAACTGCGCTCGATCTCGCGCAGACGAGCTCGTGAGGGCCACCGCCAGGCTCCTCGCCGTCACCACCCTGATCCTCGGACTCGTCGTCGGCACCACTCAGCCGGTCATCGCCGCACCGAAGGCCGGACCCGGCCAGTGGTTCATCAAGGACTACGGCATCGACAAGGTCTGGAAGAAGTCCACCGGCAAAGGCGTCAAGGTCGCCGTCATCGACTCCGGCGTCAACGCCGACCATGAAGATCTCGAAGGGGTCGTGACCTCGTCGAAGGACTTCAGCGGCCTCGGCAAGGACGGCAAGACGCCCATCGGCGGCAAGACCACCATCCACCACGGCACCGCCGTCGCCGGAGTCATCGCCGGTCAGGGCACCGGAGCCGGTCCGACCGGAGTCGCTCCTGACGCAAAGATCCTCTCCGCCTCGATGTGGCTGGGACCCGACCGTCCGAAGGAATCCGGTTCGACTCGAGAGCAGGCCGACAAAGCCATCCGGTGGGCCGTCGACTCCGGAGCCAAGGTCATCAACATGTCATTGGGCTGGGATGATCCGGGCTGGCCGGAGAGCTGGGACGAAGCCTTCTCCTATGCCTACAAGAAGGACGTGCTCATCGTCGCCTGCGTCGGCAACGCCTCACAGGGCGCGACCCAGGCCTGGTCCCCGTCGACAGTCCCCGGAGTCATCGGAGTCGGAGGCCTCGACAAGAAGGGCCGCGTCCTCGAGGACTCCACCGCACCCGGCACCGCAGTGGATCTCATGGGTCCGGCCAAGGACATCCCGATCCCGTACTACAGCGGCGGCTACGCAGAAGGCCAGGGATGCTCCTTCGCCTCCCCGATCGTGTCCGGAGCGGCGGCGCTCATCCGCGCCGAAGATCCTGACCTCACCGCAGACGAGGTCCGCGCGAAGCTGCAGTCGAGTGCAAAGCCCGTCGACGGGCACAAGGGCGCATCGAAGGCGGGAAAGCCCGATCCGATCATCGGCTGGGGGCGGCTCGACCCGCAGGCAGCGCTCAAGGCGAAAGTCCCGAAGACGGTCCCCTCCGCCGAGGATGAACTGGCGGACTGGGTGAAGATGCACCGTCGCGGGGAGGAAAAGGCCCAAGAGACCGAGACGGCCGCTCCGAACGCGAGTGAGAGTCCGCAGGCCGTGGCACCGACCGACATCGCGGCCTCGCAGTCGACCCCGACCTTCGGCTTCGCCGCCCTCGGAATCGGAGGGCTGCTTGCGCTCGTCCTCCTGGTTGCTTCGGTCGTCTCCTTCGCTCGCCGTCGTCGCCGACTCAGGCAGGCGAAACGGCTCTGATCTGGGGAGTTCCGGACCTCGGAAGAAACAATTAGTGAAAGTTTTCACAAGGGTCTAGCATGGGAATATGGCACTCATCAGAAACTCGAAACTGCGTCCACGTATCCTCGTTGTCGGTGGCGGCTCGGTCGGCCTGCTCACCGCTCAGAATCTGCTGAAGAACCTCGGACGGGGCGAAGCCACCGTCACCGTGGTCGATCCCAACCCGTACATGACCTACCTGCCGTTCCTTCCCGAGGTGGCAGCCGGTTCGATCGAAGCCCGTCACGCTGTTGTGCCGCTGCGTCGCAACCTGCCGGGTGCAGAGGTCATCACCGCGAAGGTCACCTCGATCAACCACGCCGAGAAGTTCGCCACCATCGAACCCGAGAACGATGAGGCATTCGAGCTCGACTACGATCACATCGTCCTCGCCTCCGGTTCGGTCGCACGCGCGCTTCCGATTCCGGGCCTGAAGGAGAACGCGATCGCGCTCAAGCGCATCGAAGAAGCCGTCGCCCTGCGCGACCACCTTCTCTCCCGCCTGGCCGACGCCGCGCTGATGGAAGACGATGAAGAGCGCCGCAAGGCCCTGACTTTCGTCTTCGTCGGCGGAGGCTTCGCCGGCATCGAGCTCCTCACCGAACTCGAGGACATGGTCCGTTCGGCCATCGCTCAGTACGAGACGCTGACCGAAGCGGATGTCCGCTTCGTCCTCGTCGAGGCCCTGGGCCGTGTCATGCCCGAGGTCGGCGAGGCTCAGGCCCGCTGGGTCGTCGAGCACATGCGCGAGCGCGGTATCGATGTGTACCTCGAGACCTTCCTCCAGGACTGCACCGACAAGCACGTCAAGCTCTCGAACGGCGAAGAGTTCGACGCCGACACCATCGTGTGGTCCGCCGGCGTCAAGGCCAACCCGATGCTCATCGACTCCGACCTGCCGATCAACGAACGCGGCAATGTCACCGTTCGCGCCGATCTGCGCGTCGAGGGCGATGACGGAGTCGTCGAGGGTGCTTGGGCAGCCGGCGACAACGCCGCGGTTCCCGACCTCTCCGGCGGCGGCGTGGCAGGCTTCTGCGTGCCCAACGCCCAGCATGCCGTGCGTCAGGCTCCGGTGCTCGCTGCCAACGTGCTCGCCGCACTGCGCGGTGAGACCGAGTTCAAGCAGTACTTCCACAAGACCATCGGCACGGTGGCAGGTCTGGGCCTGTACAAGGGCGTTTCGCAGATGGGCGATTTCGAAGCCCGCGGACTCCTCGCTTGGCTCATGCACCGCGCCTACCACGGCTACGCGATCCCGACCATGGACCGTAAGGTCAGGGTCTTCGGCAACTGGTTCTTCAACGCCGTGCTCGGCCGCGACGCCATGCCGCTGGCCGACCTCGATGTTCCGCGCAAGAACTTCGTCGAGGCCGCAAACTCGAAGCCGGCTCCGAAGAAGGAACCCGCCAAGGCCTGATCTGAGGCGGCCGGTGCCATCCGGTCACAAGCCCTGATGAGACGACTGACGCCGGGGATGCAGTTCTGCATCCTCGGCGTCAGTCATATCTGCAGACGTTGCTGCGGGGGCCTCGTGCTCAGTTCGCGACGGTGAACCGGGCATCGATGTGCTTGGGCTCTTCGATCTCGTCGACCATCGCCACGGCGAAGTCCTCGGCAGAGACCGCGTCACCGGCGGGAACTTCGAGTTCGACGTTGTAGCTGCCGGTGCGCTCACCGGGAGCGATCTCCGGGGCGGGGGAGATGAGCGTCCACGGTGAGGGGTTGGCCGCACGCAGCAGCTCGAGTGCCTTCGTGCCGGTCTCGGACTCGGCCTTGTACGCGGCTGGGAATCCCTCTGTGTCCTTGAGCATCGTGTCCCCGACGAACAGAGAACCTGCGCCGCCGACGACGAAGAGGCGGGTATCGCCGCTGGCCTCGGCGAGGGCCGACAACGCGTCGAGCCACTCCTGGTGGTCTCCGCCGGTGCGGCTGGGCCCGGTGGTGGAGACGATGACGTCATGCTCGGCGGCCATGCGCGCATCGAATCCGGCGTCAGCCATATCACCGGTGAGCGTGCGGGCGGCTCCGGCCACCTCGGCGCCCGAGCGGGTGATGGCGGTGACATCGTGGCCTCGAGCAGCCGCCTCGGCGGTGACGCGGGAACCGATCATTCCGGATGCTCCGAAGAGTGCGATCTTCATGTGAGTCCTTTCGTCCGGCATCGCAGATGCCGAGGGAGTGTTCGTCGTCTGACAGTCCTAAAGTATCGTTTGGATACCGAGTACCTCAAAGATACTATTGGATCATGAGCATGAGAACTCACTGGGAAGGCGACGCCTTCGACCCTGAATGTCCGACTCGGATCGTGCTCGATCGGGTCGGGGACAAATGGACGGTGCTCATCGTCGACGTCCTCGACGGGGGACCCAAACGGTTCAACGAGATCCGCTTGGCGATCGGCGGGATCACCCCGAAGGTGCTCACCTCGACCCTGCGCTCCCTCGTTGCCGACGGACTTGTCGATCGGGAGGTGTTCGCCGAGGTGCCGCCGCGGGTGGAGTACTCACTGACCGATCTGGGACGGTCCCTGCAGGAGCCCGTGGCGGCGCTGCGACGATGGGCCGAGGCCAATGTCGCAGCGATCACGGGCAATCGTGACCGTCATGCAGAAGCCGGGCAGGCCGACCGTGCCTGAGCGCTCGGCCCACGCAGTGAGCGAGTAGTCGTGCGGCATCTCGGGACCCCGGCTCAGGCCGACGAACCCCGGCTCAGGCCGACGAACCCCGGCTCAGCTCGCCGAATCCCTGCTCAGCTCGCCGAGGACGGTGACGAAGTCGCGCAGCTGCCCGGCCACCCGATAAGTCCGAGGCGAACCTGAGTACACCCAGTTGTTCGTGATGATCGAGGCGCTGCCGCCGTTCGTGGCAATCTTGAACTCGGCGACGTCGAGCGTCGCCAGATGATCGGCGACGAGGCGGCTGCGGAGCTCGTCGGTCATCTGCTCCCAATGATCGGCGGCTTCGAAGCCGACCTCCTGCCATTCACCGCCGGCCTCGCGGAAGGCGAGCGGGCGACCGCGCGGAGGTCCCGCCTCGGCGATGGGTGCATCGGCAGGGGTGACCGTCTTGTCGGTCGATTCGTCTGCTGCGGCAGCGACTGCCTCGGGGGAGGAGATGATGACGGCGGGACCCGGCTGTGTGCGTACGACATCGTCGTCGACGGAAGAGATCTGCTGCGGGACTCGGTCGGAGGTGAGCAAAAGGTAGGGCATAAGACGATCATGCCGCACATCGCTGAGATCGGCGATTCCGACAGCCCGACGGTGCGGCGAGAACCATGGTCCCCCCAGTGGGACTCGAACCCACACTGAATCGATTTTAAGTCGACTGCCTCTGCCGATTGGGCTATAGGGGGAATGCTCAGAACACACTTTATCGGCAAACCCGGGTCACCGCGATCTGAGACATTCCGCGAACAGAGAGCGCACGCGGCTAGCCTGGGACGATGACGAGCAGCGCACCGAGTCGGCAGGCCTGGGTGATTCTCGTCATCGGCGTTCTCACCCAGATGGCGGCGACCATCGCGATCGCCGGACCCGCGTTCCTCATCCCGTACATGCACACCGATCTCGGGTTCACCCTCACCCAAGCCGGCACCGTCGCCGCCGCACCCAGCTTCGGCCTCATCCTCACCCTCATCGCCTGGGGAGCCTTCGCCGACCGGTACGGCGAGCGGCTGGCCATGACCTTGGGGATAGGCCTGACCGCCGTGTTCTCGGCCGCAGCGGTCCTCGTCGTCGACTCGCCGATCTGGATGGTCGTCGTCATCGCCGCCTCCGGTGCGGCCGCCGCCTCGGTGAATTCGGCCAGCGGACGAGTGGTCATGGGCTGGTTCCCCCGCCACCGCCGGGGACTCGCGATGGGCATCCGACAGATGTCCCAGCCCCTGGGCACGAGCATCGCGGCCGTGACCATCCCGCCGATCGCCGCTGCCGGCGGCTTCCCCGCCTACCTCTGGTACGTCGCGATCGTCACCGGCGTCCTCGCGATCATCTGCTTCGCCGTCGTCCGCAACCCGCCGCTGCAGGTTCCCACCCGCACCGAGGTGGCCGACCTCGACCCTGCCACCGAACCGGAGACGGAACGCAACGGTGAAACCGAACCGGGCACCACCTCGGCGGGGGAGGGGAAGGCGGGGGCCGCCTCGGCGCTCAATCCTTACCGCAGCGATTCCTTCCTGTGGCGCATCCACGCGGTCTCCGCGCTCCTCGTCGTCCCGCAGTTCGCGTTCTCCACCTACGGTCTCGTCTGGCTCATCGCCGTTCAAGGCATCGGAGCCGGCACCGCCGGAGCGATCGTCGCGGCCGCGCAGATCGTCGGCGCGATCGGGCGCATGGTCGTCGGCGGACTCTCCGACCGCACCAGCTCCCGAGTCGGTCTCATGCGCATCGTCGCCATCGCCGCCGTGATCTTCGTCGTCGCCATCGCTCTCCTCTCGCTTGAGGAACTGCCCGTCGCCGCCGCCGTCGTCTTCATCCTCGCCTCGGCCGTGTCCGTGGCCGACAACGGACTCGCGTTCGCCTCCGTCGCCGAGGCGGCCGGCCCCCGCTGGTCCGGCAAGGCGCTGGGAGCTCAGAACACCGGTCAGTTCGTCATGTCGGCGCTGCTCGGGCCCGGGTTCGGCGCACTCATCACCGTCTTCGGCTATCCGCTGTCCTTCGGACTCATCGCCCTCGCGCCGCTGCTGAGCATCGGCATCATCCCCAAACGGGACATCGATCGCATAACCTGATATTCACCTGAGCACGCTAGCGTGCACGAGGCACGCCACCGTGTCGTGATCGAAAGGGAAGGGTCTCGTGAACAATCTGTTCCAAGAGAATCTGCGGGAGTACATCGACAAACTCCGAATCGAAGGCTATACCGTCGAGGACGGTCAGACCACGGATCCTCACCTCATCGACCCGATGGGCCGCGCAGTCGAGACCTGGCGTGAAGGATACCCATATGACGAGCAGATGGACCGTGAGACCTACGAGCTCGAGAAGTACAGACTCCAGATCGAGCTGCTGAAGTTCCAGTACTGGGGCCAGGACACCGACGCCAAACACGTGATCGTCTTCGAAGGCCGTGACGCCGCCGGCAAGGGCGGGACGATCAAACGCTTCACCGAACACCTCAACCCCCGCGCCGCCCGTGTCGTGGCATTGAACAAACCCTCTGATCGGGAATCCGGACAGTGGTACTTCCAGCGCTACATCTCCCACCTGCCCACGAGCGGGGAGATCGTCATGTTCGACCGCTCCTGGTACAACCGCGCCAATGTCGAACGCGTCATGGGCTTCTGCACCGACGACGAATACGAGACCTTCATGGAGCAGGCTCCGCTGTTCGAGAAGATGCTCATCGACTCCGGGGTCCATGTCACCAAATTCTGGTTCTCAGTGACCCAACGCGAGCAGCGCACCCGGTTCGCGATCCGGCAGATCGACCCGGTGCGGCGGTGGAAACTCTCACCCATGGACCTCGAATCCCTCGACCGCTGGGACGACTACACGCAGGCGAAAGAGGAGATGTTCCGCCGCACGGACACCGACCATGCGCCGTGGATCACGATCAAGAGCAACGACAAGAAGCGCGCTCGACTCAACGCGATGCGCTACTTCCTCAATCAGTTCGACTACGAGGACAAGGACGCCTCGGTCGTCTATGAGGCCGATCCGCTGCTCGTGCGCCGCGGGCGCGACGCCGTCGACGACTGATCCGGGCAGGGTCACCGGATCCGGGCAGAAATTCGGCCGGGTGGAAGGGGAAAGACCACCCGGCCGGAACCGTGGAGCGGGACACTCACCCGCACTCAATCGCAGAGATTGCGACGCAGAGAAGACTCAGAAGCTGAAAGCCCCTAGGCTGCGACTCAGGCCTCTGCGACATCCTTGCGTGCCTTGCGCAGCGCCCGGCGCTTCTTGTGACCGGCGAAGCTTGAGAAGAACAGGATGATCGCCAGGAGGACGAACAGCCCTCCGCCGACGATTCCCGCATCGACCCAGAACTGCGGTGGGAACAGCCGGATGAGCGAGTCATCAGCGTAGAACTCCCACGTGCCGTCGGCGAAGAAGACCTTGTGGAAGCCGCGGAAGAACCTGTCCCAGCCGAGGACTGCGACGACAGCGACGGCGGCCATGAAGATGATGCTGAAGATCGATCCGAGGCGGACTCCGGCGTGGATGCCCATCCCGTTGCGGCGGCACATGTAGATGCCGAAGAGGATGGACCCGATGATCCCGACGAGCGCCACGAGGTAGAGCAGCGAGATCAGACCCTTGACGTCGGCCATATGGCTGAGCTCATCGGAGATGAATACCGGTTCACCATTGGGCATGACGATATCGGCGAGGTAGCGCCGTGAGTCGAAGTTGTGCAGGTAGTCGACGACGTAGGTCCCGTAGTGCTCGCGGTCGGCGGCGCTGAAGCCGAACTGGTCGCCCGGGAACCCGGGACGGAAGTATTCGATCTTGAGGAAGAGGCCCGATGCCACGAAGCGGACCGCCAACGCCAAGAGGACGAAGGGGGTGGCGAGCATGATCCAGATCGTGCCGATGACGTCGAGGACCGAGCGACGGCGTTCAGGTACCTCGGGGTCGCGGGCATCGGTCGAGGTCGCCGCCTTCGACACAGCAGCCCAATCGGCTTCGCTCATCACCGAGGTGCGGGCGTTCTGCGGCACCTCACGTGTGGCGCCGGTGTCGGTCGACGACGGGGTCGCCGAGGCGGTGGTCGCCGCTGTGCTGCGATCGGCCGCCCGTGTGCTCGCCGTGGCAGGCTGAGAATGCGGATTCGTCGAATGGGCGGGAGCCACCCTCACCGGGCCCGTCGAGGGCTTGGCGTCCGCGGAATGCTTGGGGGCATCCTCGGCGATGGGATCCGTGATCGGATCGAACGCCTCGGTGTCGGTCGAGGGGTCGTTGGCCGCCTCCAGAGGGGTCTGCGACTGCTTGTCGGCAGCACTGGCAGACCCTGAACTCATCCGCCTGCTCAGGAGGTCTTCGGTCTCGTTCTTCTCGTCTCTGGACACATCCCCATTGTCAGCGACCCGGGTGGCTGAGTCCGGGAGGACACGCCACGGGGCCCGATTTCACAGCAGCCGGCAGAGATCCTCAGCCGAGGAGGGCGGCGACGATGACGAGGGCGGGCACGGCCAGGACGGTGGTGATGAACACCGCGTCGCGGATGAGGGCCTCGGACTGGCGGTACTGCATGGAGTAGATGTAGACGTTCTGTGCCGTCGGCAGGGCCGAGGTGACGACGATGGCGAAGAGGTCGACCCCGTCGTAGCCGAGCAGAGGGCCCCCGATGACCCAGGCGATGAGAGGTTGGATGACGAGCTTGGCGACCGTGATGTAGCTCAGCTGTGCCCGGGTGCCCTTCACCGGCAGCGCCCACCCGTCCTTGAGCGAGATGCCGAAGGCCAGCAGCGCACCGGGGACCGCGATGGCCCCGATCATGTCGATGGGTTCGAAGATGAAGCGCGGCAGTTCGAATCCCGTCGCCGAGGCGGCCACACCGGCCGCGGCGCCGAGCACGATCGGGTTCTTGAGGACTTGGAGGACCGCGGAGTACCAATGCGAGTCGTGCTTCTTCTTCCCCGCGCCGTCGAGGACGGCCATGCCGATCGGGGCGAGGACGAGCAGCTGGAACAGCAGCACCGGAGCGACATAGCCGATGTCGTGGAGGACGTACGCGGCGATCGGGATGCCGAGGTTGCCGATGTTGACGTAGCTGGTCGCCCAGGCGGAGAACATCGCCTCCCCGGTGCTGCGCTTCCTGATCCAGCGGGTGAGGACGAAGAGGAGGGCGCCGACGATGAGGGCGGAGCCGCCGGTGGCGAACAGGGCGGTGTTGAAGATCAGCCCGAGGTCGGTGTCGGCGACGGTGACGTAGAGCAGGGCCGGGGTGCCCGCGTAGAAGACGAGCTTCGCGATGACCTGCTGCCCGTGGGGTCCGAGGACGCCGGAGCGCCCGAGAGCGAATCCGGTGAGGATGACTCCGGCGATGACGGCGAAACCTTCGAACACAGCCAGCATGGGCTACTCGGGGTCCTCGCTTCCTGACGACCCGCAGGTCGGTGAGTCGGTCGGTCAGTGGGGGTGGGCTGTCGACGACGGCCGGACGACAGCTCAGTACGGGTGGTCGTTCAGCGCGGACGGCCGCTCAGTGCGGACGTTCGCTCAGCGATCCTCGGCGATATCGGAGACGAAGTACGATGCTGCCGCGCTCACGGCGCTGACGGCGAACACCGACGGCCAGGGGCCGATCTTCTTCGCCAGAGGATGCGAGGCACCGAACCCGCCGAGGTAGGTCAGACCGAGCGCGGTCGCTGCCGGCCACCCCTTCTTCACGTACCAGGAGCGCGCGGCATAGGCGCCGGCCGCTGCGAGGACCACGCCGCCGAGGGGGCGGATCCCGGTCTCACGAGCAGTGAGGAACCCGCCGATGAGACCGACGGCGACGAGTGGGGCGGTGGAGACTTCGCGTGCATCCTTCATGGCCTCAATTCTATGCATGAGGGTGCGCTGCCCGAACGGCGGTCTCACAACGAGGACTGACTGAACCGGAGGAGCACCACGCTCAGTTCAGGGAGATCTTGATGACCGAGGCGATGCTCAGCACTGCGATGAGACACACCGAGGTGGTGAGGAAGACGACAGCCCAAGGGGAGGGGCGGCCGCGTTCCGCGCGGATCGAGACCGCCCCCAGACGGTAGCGCCTGACCTGCATCGCGATCGCGCCGATCGCCAATCCCATGCAGACGACGAAGATCGCCACCGACCACCCCTGGAAGACGTTGATGAACCGCATGAAGAGGAGACTGACGACCGTCATCGTCAGGCTCGTGCGCAGCCACGACTGGACGGTGCGCTCCGGCTGCAGAGCCGGATCCGAGTGCGGCTGCGGGCGGGGAGGTCTGGGCGGGCGGGAAGGCATCAGAGCAGGCCGGCGAACACCAGAACGAGCAGACCGGCACCCAGCGCCGAGGCGAGACTGACGATGGGGATGATGAGCGGCAGCGGCAGCGAGGTCTTGCGGCGCATCGCCGATTCGATGCGATGCCACCGGAAGGCGGCGCCGAGGGCGAGGATGAATCCGATGACCATGAGCACGATCGACAAGGTGGCGCGCAGCCCTGAGGAGAAGACCTCTGAGGTGAAGGCCTCAACCGCGATGCCGCCTCCGATGAAGGCCAGCGCAGTCCGGATCCAGGACAGGAAGGTCCGTTCGTTGGCCAGGGTGAAACGCGGGTCCGGGTCCTCCCCGTTGGGGAAGACCCGACGGGCGATGCGGCTGCGGGAATCCTCGGTGGAATAGTCGTCACTCACACCTCGAGGATATCTCTAGACGGTCGATCGCGGGTGTGGAAGGCTGACGGCATGAGCGAGGACGAGACGATGAAGTCCAGTCTGCGACGGTCGCTGCACCGTGGGAGAGACACGTTGGCCTGGAAGCTGTCCGGCCTCGACGAGAGGACGCTGCGGCTGCCGCGCACACCGACGGGATTCACCCTCCTCGGTGTCGTCAAACACATGGCCCAAGTGGAGATCGTCTACTTCGGTGACACCTTCGGACGCTCCTGGCCGCACCCCGAGGAAGTCGTCACCGACGCCGACATCACCCTCGACCCGCAGGCCGACTGGTGCGCCTCCGAAACGGAAACGGCCGGGTATCTGCTCGACTTCTACGCCCGAGTCGCGGCCTTCGCCGATGAGACCATCGACGGCTTCGGCCTCGCCGCCCAGGGGCGAGTGCCGCATTGGCCCAGCGGACGCGACGAGACGACGTTGGGAGGCATGATGGTCCACGTCCTCAACGACCTCACCAGGCATTTGGGTCAGATCGATATCGTCCGCGAGGGCATCGACGGCGCCGCGGGCCTGTCCGAGTCGGCACCGAACCTGCCGCGCGGATTCGACCGGGCGGCCTACCTCGAGAGGCTGCAGCGCATCGCCGACCGGTTCTGAACCGGCGGCCCGATTCCCGATCCGGTGAGGCCTGTCACACAGGAAGAGACCATGTCGAATATCATTGCGGTGGACACACGGAGACCGCTGCGCCGCCGATGCCCACGGGAACCCGCACACGGTTCCCGTCCACCCGGCGAGGTCGTGCGCGGCCGAGAGCGAAAGTGGAAACGGCATGAGTGAGCATTCGAACGGGACGGGCCCAGGCGACGCCGCCGATGCCGAGACCGTATCCGGAATCGAAGAGGCCTCCGGGCTGGCCAAATGGAAAGTGGTCGGACCCGGCCTCGTCGTCGCGGCCACTGGTGTCGGTGCCGCCGATATGGTCGCGACCCTCGTGGCCGGAAGTCAGTTCGGCTACGGACTGCTGTGGGCGGTCATCGTCGGAGTCATCCTCAAGATCGTCCTCGTCGAAGGCGCCGGCAGATTCAGCCTGGCAACCGGCAAGACGATCTTCGAAGGCTGGCGATCACTGGGCCGGTGGACCACCTGGTACTTCGGTCCCTACATCATCATCTGGGGCTTCGTCTACGGGGCGACGGCGATGAGCTCCGCGGCACTGCCTCTGGCGGCGCTGTTCCCGGGGCTCAACCTCACCGTCTGGTCGGTGCTCATGGGGCTGGCCGGGTTCGCCATGGTGTGGTTCGGCCGTTACGCGGTGTTCGAGAAGATCACCGCGGTGCTCGTGGGCATCATGTTCATCACCGTCGTGGGGCTGGCGATCATCGCCGTCCCGAACGTTCCCGACATGCTCACCGGCCTCATCCCGCTCATCCCCGAAGGCGGAGTGGTCTACACCCTCGCGCTCGCCGGCGGTGTCGGCGGCACCATCACCCTGGCCGCCTACGGCTACTGGCTGCGTGAGAAGGGGTGGCACACCCCGAAGTGGATGCGCGTGATGCGCATCGACAACTCGATGGCCTATGTGATGACCGGCATCTTCGTCATCGCCATGCTCATCGTCGGTGCCGAGGTCGTGCGTGCCGCCGGTGTGTCGATCTCCGCCGACGACAAGGGACTGCTCGAACTCGCCGACGTCCTCAAAGCCCGCTACGGCGACGTCGTCGGCATCGGATTCCTCATCGGCTTCTGGGCCGCTTCGTTCTCCTCGATCATCGGAGTATGGAACGGAGTGTCGCTGATGTTCGCCGATTTCTGGGGACACATGCGCAAGAAGCCAGGCGGCCACCCCGACACCCTGACCGGTGGAAAGTACTTCAAGTTCTATGTCCTGTGGCTGACGTTCCCGCCGATGCTGCTGTTCATCCTCGGCAAGCCGATCGGCCTGATCCTCGCCTACGGAGTCCTCGGATCACTGTTCATGCCGTTCCTCGCCGTCACCCTCCTCGGCCTGCTCAACGGCAAGAAGATCCCGAAGGAATGGGCGAACAAGCTGCACACGAACATCGCACTGGCGATCACAGCACTGCTGTTCATCATCCTCGGCGTCCAACAGCTCTACTCGGCACTCGCCCCGCTCTGGGGCGGCTGAGCCTGTCAACGGTGCGGGACTGCGCCCTCCGCGACGGGGCAGTCCCGCAGCGTTGCCGCTAAGCTGGGAGACGCAATGGCAGAAGAGAACCCGACCCCGTCGACCAGGCCAACGGACACGCAGGCCCAACAGCCGCCTCGGCGCCGGAAGAACGGACGCGGACGCTCGCAGCAGCGTCGGAAGTCCACGGCAGCCCACCACCAGCAGCGTCGCGCCCGGCTCAAGGACGCCCGCGCGGCCCACCCGGTCACCGTCACCTATCCTCAAGACCTGCCGGTCACCGGTGCGAAGGACGAGATCGCCGCGGCGATCAGGGACAACCAGGTCGTCATCATCGCCGGTGAGACGGGATCGGGCAAGACCACTCAGCTGCCGAAGATCTGCCTCGACCTCGGCCTCGGCGTCGACGGGCTCATCGGTCACACCCAGCCCCGACGGATCGCCGCACGCACAGTCGCCGAACGCATCGCCGACGAACTCGGCGAGGAGCTCGGCAACACCATCGGCTATCAGGTGCGCTTCACCGCGCAGGTCGCCGACTCCACACGGGTGAAGGTGATGACCGACGGCATTCTGCTGTCCGAACTCTCCCGCGACAAGCTGCTGCGCGACTACGAAGTCATCATCATCGACGAGGCCCACGAACGCAGCCTCAACATCGACTTCCTCCTCGGCTACCTCAAGGAAGTCCTCGACAAGCGTCCCGAGCTCAAGGTCATCATCACCTCGGCGACGATCGACCCAGGGTCGTTCTCCACCCACTTCGACGATGCGCCCATCATCTCCGTCGAAGGCCGCACCTATCCCGTCGAGGTCCGGTACCGTCCGCTCGGGGACGATATCGACGATGACGATGTCGACGGACCCGGCGATTCGGGCAACTACGAGACCGGGGTCGAGGAGCAGATCGAGGGCATCATCTCCGCCGTCGACGAACTCAGCTCCGAAGCCCCCGGCGACATCCTCGTCTTCCTCTCCGGCGAACGCGAGATCCGCGACACCGCGGATGCGCTGCACGATCACCTGCGGCGACGACCGAAGCTGAGCAATTGGGAAGTCGTGCCGCTGTTCGCCCGGCTCTCGGCCGGTGAACAGCAGAAGGTCTTCCAAGCGCATTCGCGGCCGCGCATCGTGCTGGCCACCAACGTCGCGGAAACCTCACTGACGGTGCCCGGGATCAAGTACGTCATCGATGTCGGCACCGCCCGCATCTCCCGCTATTCCAATCGCACCCGGGTGCAGAGGCTGCCGATCGAGCGGATCTCCCAGGCCAGCGCCAACCAGCGCAAGGGCCGGTCAGGGCGGACGAGCGAAGGCATCTGCATCCGGCTGTATTCGGAAGAGGACTTCGAGTCCCGACCGGAGTTCACCGACCCGGAGATCCTGCGCACGAACCTCGCCAGCGTCATCCTGCAGATGGCTTCCCTCGGTTTCGCCTCCAGCGACGAGGAGATCCTCGACTTCCCGTTCCTCACTCCTCCGGAAGCCAGAGCTGTCCGAGACGGCCGGACCCTGCTCACCGAACTCGGGGCGCTGACCAGTGATTCTGCTGGGAAGATCCGTGTCACCGAGATCGGTCGGAAACTCACCGTCCTGCCGATCGACCCCCGCCTGGCCCGGATGGTCATCGCAGGCGCGGAGGCCGGGTGCGGGGGAGAGGTCACCGTCATCGTCGCCGCACTGTCCATCCAGGACCCGCGGGAACGTCCCGCCGAAGTCCGTGCCGCCGCTGATGAGAAGCATGCCCGGTTCACCCACCGCGGCAGCGACTTCCTGTCCTACCTCAACCTGTGGAACTACCTGCAGAGCCTGCAGGCGGACATGGGGTCGTCGAAGTTCCGCCGCCGGTGCAAGTCCGAGTTCCTCAACTTCGTGCGCATCCGCGAATGGCAGGACCTCGTCGGCCAGCTGCGGTCACTGCTCGGCTCCGCTGGGATCCGCATCGACAAGTCCGTCTGGCAGCCGACGGGCGAAGCTCTCTCCGACGACTCTGCCGCCGGACCGGCTGAGGGTTCGGCCGGTGGGCGGGCCAACGGTTCCGCCGCTTCGGCTGGAGGTTCCGCCGGTGGACGGGCAGACGGTCCCGCCGGCACGGCCGACGGTTCCACCGACCATTCGACGGGCGGGCGCCATCCGGGCAGCAACCCAGCCGGGACGGGCAAGATCGGTTTCGCCGAACTCAGCGCGGCCAAACGCAGCGCGAAGAAGCACGGTGCGTCCGGTCGGGCGGGGGAGACCGGCAAACAGGTGGCCGCAGTGAGACTCGACCCGCACGCCGCGGCGATCCACCGTTCACTGCTCACCGGTCTGCTCACGATGGTCGGATCCCGCTCCGAACGCCACAAGGACTACCAAGGCGCTCGCGGCACTCGTTTCGCGATCTTCCCCGGTTCCGGGCTGTTCAAGGTCAACCCGGACTTCGTCATGGCCGCAGAGCTCGTCGAAACCTCCCGCCTGTGGGCCCGCACGGTCGCGGCGATCGATCCGGACTGGGTGGTCGAGGCTGCCGGCGATCTGGTGACGAGGCAGCATTCGGACCCGCACTGGTCGACGAAGGCCGGAACATCGATGGTCTACGAGAAGATCTCGCTCTACGGAGTCACACTCGTCAGCGACCGCCGCGTCGGATACGGACAGTTCGATCGTGAAGCCGCCCGCGACATGTTCATCCGCAAGGGACTCATCGAAGGCGACTGGCACGAACGCTTCGGATTCCTCGACCACAATGCCGCAGTCATCGACGAAGCCGAAGAACTCGCATCCCGCACACGCAACCGACGCGTGCTCGACCAGGACGATGCCCTCTTCGAATTCTTCGATGCTCGGATTCCGGAGGGAGTCACCTCGGCGGCGGATTTCCGATCGTGGTGGAAGAAGCAGAAACGGCAGGACTCCCACCTGCTCGACCTCACCACATCGGTGCTGCTCAGCGATGACAGCGAGGAGCTCACCGCCTCGGTGGCCGCGGACTTCCCGATGGAATGGGAACTGTCCGACGGAACCCGAGCCAAGCTGCGCTACTCCTTCGACCCCGGCAGCACCGACGACGGAGTGACCGTCGAAATCCCCGCCGAGGCGGTGCCCGCCGTCGACACGGATGAGTTCAGCTGGCAGGTGCCGGGGCTGCGCGAGGAGCTCGTCGCCGCCTATATCCGTTCGCTGCCGAAGAACAAGCGCCGCTACTTCGTTCCTGCGCCCGATGTGGCCCGAGACATTCTGCCGGCCCTGACCCCATACCAGGGGAGCCTGCCCGAGGTGCTCGCGGCGCATCTGAGCGAACGCGCCGGCGGGGGAGGGCTGCACGACCTGGTGCCGATCACGGTCACCGCCTCCGACTTCGACCGGGAGCGGATCCCTGCTCATCTGCGCCTGACCTTCCGCGTCGTCGACGGCAAGAAGACCGTCGGCCTCGGTGACGACCTCGCGGCATTGCGCACCCAAGCCACACCGCAGGTGCGCAAGGCTCGGCAGAAACAGTCCTCCTTCACGCCGAAGAAAGGTCTGACGGACTGGTCGTTCGGGGAGCTGGCCGACCCGGATCAGGCCTCAGCCGGTGTGGTCCCGGGCCTGGCCGACAGGTCGACGTCCGTTGACCTCGTGTCCTTCGACACCGCTCTCGAGGCGAGGCTCGCCAGCCGAGAAGCGCTCATCACTCTGCTGGGACTGCACACCGGAGAGACGCTGAAATACCTCCAGGACGGGCTGACGACCGAGGAGAAGCTCCTCCTCGCCGGAGCGCAGAAGTCCGCCGACGCACTGCTCGCCGGGCTCATCCGGGTAGGCATCCGCGGGCTCGTCTCCGAACGCTTGGGCGACGCGGAATCGGCATGGGTGGCCACCGCCGACGAATTCGCTCGACTGCGCACAGACATCCACGCTCAGCTTCCGGTGAGCTGCACGGCGCTGCTGCCGTCCCTGATGAAGGCGCTCAAAACGGCGACTGAGCTCGACAAACGCGTGTCGAAGGCATCCTCGTTGGCGATCCTGTCCAACCTCGCCGACGTGAAGACGTGGAGGGCTTCGCACACGAGCGCCGAGGCGGTGGCCGCGATGACTCCGCAGATGCTGCGCGAACTGCCGAGGTGGGTGCAGGCGGAGGTCGTGCGCATCGGCGGAATGCAGGATTCGCCGATCCGCGACAAGCAGCTCATGGACCGAGTCACCAACTGCAGTGATGACGTGGTCAAGAAGATCGGCAACCGCTTCCCGAGCCTGGCGAAGGCCGAATGGCCGCAGCTGCTCGTCTCGCTGCCGACCGCGTGGGTCGACATGGTGCTCATGATCGAAGAGCTGCGAGTGTCACTGTTTGCGAATTCGCTCGGGACCGCGCACCCGGTGTCGGAGAAGCGCATCGCGAAGGCGCTCGCTGGGCTCTGACACGTGGTCGGAGCAGCGCAGATACCAGCTCGAACCGCCGAGACTGGATCGGGTCGGCGTTTCGGCGGGGCCACCGCGAGCATCCCTCACCTGGAGCGAAGCGGCGTTTTCGCGAGCCCACCGCGAGCATCCCTCACCTTTAGCGCCAAAACGCCCCGGTGCAACGGGTGGTTGTGGCGGTCGTGGTGACGGATGGCGCGGTACCTGTAGGAGGTGATTCGAGGTGTAGGGCTCGCCGCGGAGTGTAGGACTTGCCGCGAAGTGTATG
Source organism: Brevibacterium spongiae (assembly GCF_026168515.1). NCBI lineage: Bacteria > Bacillati > Actinomycetota > Actinomycetes > Micrococcales > Brevibacteriaceae > Brevibacterium > Brevibacterium spongiae. Next base: position 1,460,748 of record NZ_CP093443.1, read on the forward strand.
ACTTGCAGTGCTCGACGGCGGTCAGGCTGCTGGGTGGATCAGTGCGTCCAACAGTGCCCAGAGCGGCAAGGCGGCAGCGGCGAGGAACGCGGCGGCCGCCCACCAGCAGCGCCACCTCCAGGTGCGGCGACGAGTGCCGATGAAGAGGAACGCGATCCAGAAGATCACGCAGAACGCTCCGGAGAGGCTGAGCAGCACGAAGCTGGCGGCTTCCCATCCGGATGTGCCTAGATCGAAGATGTACTTCGTCACTTGGGCGATCTGCAGAGAGAACATGATGGCGAACGCGAGCAGCGGTACCCCGAGCACGCCCGCGACGATGAGCGGCAGAGCCTTGAGCCAACGCTCCTTCGGCTCCGAACGGCCGGCGTATTCGACGAATTCCTCAGACATCGCTCACCAGCATATGAGCCGAATCCGACAACACGCTGGACGCAACGCCCGCCCGCCCAACTGCCCGCGTGAGACTGTGACTGAACGGACACGCGGGAACGAGACGAAGAACGATAGGATATTGCGGTGACTTCTGGCCATTATTCCGATAAGGACATCCGACACGAGGCGGCCCGCCGCCGCACGTTCGCTGTCATCTCCCACCCCGACGCGGGCAAGTCGACGACCACCGAGGCGCTCGCCCTGCACGCACGCGCCATCGGCCAGGCAGGAGCCACCCACGGCAAAGCGGGCCGCCGCGCCACCGTCTCCGACTGGATGCAGATGGAGCAGGACCGCGGCATCTCCATCTCCTCGGCTGCGCTGCAGTTCGAGTACCGCGATGCAGTGTTCAACCTCGTCGACACCCCGGGCCACGCCGACTTCTCCGAGGACACCTACCGTGTACTCTCCGCCGTCGACTGCGCCGTCATGCTCATCGACGCCGCCAAGGGCCTCGAGGCGCAGACGATGAAGCTCTTCGAAGTCTGCGCCCACCGCAATATTCCGATCATCACGGTCATCAACAAGTGGGACCGTCCGGGCCTCGACGCCCTCGAACTCATGGACGAAGTCCAACAGCGCACCGGCCTCCTGCCGACCCCGATCACCTGGCCGGTCGGCCAGTCGGGAGATTTCCGCGGCGTCCTCGATCGCAGCAGCGGTGAGTACACGAAGTACACCCGCACCGACGGCGGTGCGACCATCGCCGGTGAGGAGACCTTCCCCGCCGAGGCAGCCGAAGACCTCGAAGGCGATGCCTGGACGACGGCCGTCGACGAATCGGATCTGCTGGAGATGGAAGACCAGAACCACGACCAGGAGACCTTCCTCGCGGGGAAGACGACCCCGGTGATGTTCGCCTCCGCCGTGCTCAACTTCGGCATCCACAAACTCCTCGACATGCTCGTCGACTTCGCCCCCGCCGCCGAGGCGCGCCCGGACAAGGACGATCAGCCCCGTCCCGTCGACGATCCGTTCTCCGGATTCGTCTTCAAGGTCCAGGCCGGCATGGATTCGAACCACCGCGACCGTCTCGCCTATATCCGTGTGTGCTCCGGAGTGTTCGAACGCGGAACCGTGCTCACCCATGCGAGCACCGGCAAGCCCTTCGCCACGAAGTACGCTCAGCAGGTCTTCGGCCGCGACCGCGATGTCGTCGACGAAGCCTTCCCCGGCGATGTCGTCGGCCTCGTCAATGCCTCCGCGCTGCGCGTCGGCGACTCGCTCTACCTCGACAAGAAGGTCGAGTTCCCGGGCATCCCGACGTTCTCGCCCGAGCACTTCATGGTCATCCGGGCCAAGGACTCCTCGAAGTACAAGCAGTTCCGCCGCGGCATCGAACAGCTCGACCACGAGGGCGTCATCCAGGTGCTGCGCTCGGAGCTGCGCGGTGATCAGGCACCTGTGCTCGGTGCGGTCGGTCCCATGCAGTTCGAGGTCGCCGAAGACCGGATGACCAACGAGTTCAACGCCCCCTGCACCCTCGAGCGCCTCAACTTCTCGCTGGCGCGTCGAACCACCCCCGAGTGCGTGCCGACGCTGGCCAGGGAGCGGTCCGTCGAGGTCCTCCACCGATCGGACGGAGAGCTGCTCGCGCTGTTCTCCGACCGGTGGCGCCTGCAGGGTGTGCAGAAGAACCATCCGGATCTGGTGCTCGAACCGCTGGTCGTCAGCTGAGACGGCAGCCAGACAACGGCCATGGTCGGAGGCCGATGCCCGGCATTTTGACGGGGTCATTATTATGGATAGGTGGGCCTGAAATCATGAGGACCCGCTTGGGGAAGCCGCCCGCGGTGACAATGCCGCCGCTCGGTGAGACCCGAACAGACAAAGGAGAGATGTGGCAACGAAATCGATACGAGTCGCGATTGCCGGATTGGGCAACTGCGCCTCGTCCCTGATCCAAGGTGTGGAGTACTACCGGAACGCGGCCGCGGGGACGAAGGTGCCCGGTCTCATGCACGTGGAGTTCGGGGACTATCACGTCGGTGACATCGATTTCGTTGCCGCCTTCGACGTCGACGGCAAGAAGGTCGGCGTCGACATCGCCGAGGCGATCACCGCCAGTGAGAACAACACCATCAAACTCGCCGATGTGGAGCCGACCGGCATCGAGGTCCTGCGCGGACCCACGCTCGACGGCCTCGGTGAGTACTACCGCGACACGATCGTCGAATCCGACCGTGAAGCCGTCGACGTCGTCAAGGCGCTCAAGGACGCGGAGGCGGATGTCCTCGTGTGCTACCTGCCCGTCGGCTCGCAGGAAGCCGTCGAGTTCTACGCCCAGGCGGCCATCGATGCGAAGGTCGCCTTCGTCAACGCGCTGCCCGTCTTCATCGCCGGAACCAAGGAATGGGACGAGAAGTTCCGTGCCGCCGGTGTCCCGATCGTCGGTGACGACATCAAATCCCAGATCGGTGCGACCATCACCCACCGTGTGATGGCGAAGCTGTTCGAAGACCGCGGAGTCGTCCTCGACCGGACCTACCAGCTCAACGTCGGCGGCAACATGGACTTCAAGAACATGCTCGAGCGCCAGCGCCTCGAGTCGAAGAAGATCTCGAAGACCCAGGCCGTGACCTCGAACACCTCGGCTCAGCTGGCCGACCGCGACGTGCACATCGGACCCAGCGACTACGTCGAATGGCTCGATGACCGCAAGTGGGCCTTCGTCCGCCTCGAAGGCCGCAACTTCGGCGATGCGCCAGTATCCCTGGAGTACAAGCTCGAGGTGTGGGACTCGCCGAACTCCGCCGGCGTCATCATCGACGCCGTGCGTGCCGCGAAGATCGGCCTCGACCGCGGCATCGGCGGAGCGCTCATCTCCGCCTCCTCGTACTTCATGAAGTCGCCCCCTGAGCAGCAGGACGACGACGCCGCCCACGAGGCGGTCGAAGCGTTCATCCGGGGCGACCTCGAACGCTGATATCGCCGAGGCGGCCCCTCCTCACTTTCGAGTGCTGAGCCGCCGATGGGCCGGCAGGGCGCCGACCGCAGTCGATGCGGTCGACGCCCTGCGCCATTCATCCCCACCTCGGTGGGCGAGGCAGGCACACGACCGCCTCGGCGGGGGAGAGGTCACGCCCCACCTCGGCGCATCCGGTATTTGAGACCGCCGTGACACAACGGCGATTGTCCACGACACTTGTCTCTTCGACGTGATCGCACTCACATGTGCGGCACACGGCCCAGCGCACCGACCGGTGCCGAGACGACCGAGGAGACCCCCATGGCGAGCACCTCCGCTGCCACTGACGAGAAGCAGAGCGGCAAATCAGAGCTCAACTGGCTGATGCGCCTGCTCGTCATCATCGAGAAGGCCGGCAACAAACTGCCCCATCCCTTCTGGCTGTTCCTGTCCCTGGCCGTCATCGTCATGATCCTCTCGTCGATCTTCTCCGCCTCAGGACTCAGCGCCGTCAACCCGGCCACGGACGAGAAGGTGACGGTGACGAACCTCCTCGCCACCGATTCGCTGCGCGAGATCGTCGCGGGAGCCACGAACAACTTCGTCACCTTCCCACCTCTGGGACTCGTGCTCATCGTGCTCATCGGCGTTGCCGTGGCCGAACAGTCCGGGCTCATCCCCGCGATGCTGCGCGGGACCATCGCCGGTGCCTCACCGAAGTGGATCACCTTCATCGTCGCCCTGGCCGGAACCGCCTCGTCGATCGCCTCCGACGCCTCGTACATGATCATGATTCCGCTCGGCGGACTCGCCTTCAAAGCCGTCGGCCGCAATCCGCTGCTCGGCTGCCTCGTCGCCTACGCGGCGACCTCCGGCGGATATTCGGCGGCACCCATGGTCAACTCGCTCGACACCATCCTCGGCGGACTGTCGACATCGGCGGCACAGATCATCGACGCCGACTACACGGTCAGCCCGGTCGCGAACTTCTACTTCAACTTCGTCTCGATGTTCGTCGTCGCTGCGGCCGTGACCCTGGTGACCGAGCTCCTCCTGTCCAAACGAGCCGATCAGATCGAACTCGACGAGGAGGTCGACGACGACCACTTCGACGTGAAGATGGCCCTCGACGCCAATGAGAAGCGCGGAATGGTCATCGCCGTCATCAGCATCGTCATCTGCGCGGGTCTGCTGTTCGCACTCGCCTGGCCCGCCGGATCGTTCCTCCGCGACGAAGCTGGCGGCTTCGGCCCCGAATCCGGACTCATGGCCGGCATCGCCGCCATCATCGGCTTCGGCTTCTTCATCGTCGGCATCGTCTACGGCTACGCGACCGGATCGATCAAGAAGACCGCCGACATCCCGGAGATGATGGGCAAAGGACTGCTGCCCTTCGTCCCGGTCATCGTGCTGTTCTTCGCAGCCAGCCAGTTCCTCGCCCTGTTCAAGATGTCCAACCTCGGTGAGATCCTCGCGATCAAGGGCGCCGACGTCTTCGGAGCTCTCAACACCGGACCGTTCATCATCCTGCTCGGCGGTTGGCTGCTCGTGGCGCTGGGCGCCCTGTTCCTCACGTCCGGATCGGGACTGTGGACGCTCATGGCCCCGGTGCTCGTGCCGATGTTCATGCTCCTGTCCATCGCCCCGGAGACCACTCAGGCGCTCTACCGCATCGGCGACTCGACGACGAACATCATCTCCCCGATGAGCCCCTACTTCGTCGTCGTCCTCGGCTTCGTCCAGCGGTACAAGAAGGATGCCGGCATCGGCACGGTGCTCTCATTCACGATCCCGCTGTCGTTCGCCATGTTCGTCCTCTGGGGTCTGCTGTTCTTCATCTGGTGGGCCACCGGCATTCCGTGGGGCCCGGGCGCGGCCACTCACTATCAGATGGGCTGAGTCGCCGGACCGGGTGCGAGTGCCGAAACCAGCCGCATGAAGCGGGAATTCCCCAGCCGTCGCCGGTGTTGTCCACCACAAGATCACGATCGCGCAACGTCGGAACTCACTGGCTGGAATCCTCAGTTCCCGTCCAGACCGTCCGGTTAGACTGTGACCGTGAACGACCTCCGTGCAGCCTTGCAGCTGTGCGCATTCTGCTCAGATCGAAAGGATCTCGACCGTGAGTAACCCCATGATGAACCGGGCGATCAACCAAGGCGCCCAGGCCGGCCGCAACCAGCCGGTCATGTCCGATCAGGAACTCAACAACCTCTTCAACCAGCCGGCCGCTGAGAATCGCAACGCCGGCCCCCAGGTCGCCGACCGTGCGATGACGTATGACGACGTGATGATGAAGACCGGCGTGCTCTTCGCCATCCTCCTCGCCGGTGCTGTCGTCGGTTGGCTCGTGCCCGTCCTCGCTCTGCCTGCGGCGCTCATCGCGCTCGTGCTCGGCCTCGTCAATGCCTTCAAGAGGGAGCCGAGCAAGGCTCTGATCATCGGCTATGCCGCATTCGAAGGTGTCTTCCTCGGCGGCATCTCCTCGCTGTTCGAGACCATGTACCCCGGCATCGTCGTCCAGGCCGTGCTCGCCACCCTCTGCGTCTTCGGCGTCATGCTCGCCCTCTTCAAGTTCAAGGGTGTGCGCTACGGCTCGAAGATGATGAAGTTCATGATGATCGCCGTCGGCGGTTACGCGGTCTTCTCGATCATCAACTTCTTCTTCGCCATGTTCACCGGCTCCGGTGGTGCTCGCAGCGTCGAAATCTCGTTGTTCGGAATGACGTTCCCCCTCGGTGTCATCATCGGCATCGTCGCCACCGTGCTCGCCGCGATGACTCTGATCATGGACTTCCAGATGATCGAAGAGGGCGTGAAGCACAAGATCCCGGAGAAGTACTCCTGGATGTGCGCGTTCTCGCTCATGGTCACCCTTGTGTGGCTCTACATCGAAATCCTGCGCCTCATCTCCTACTTCAGAGACTGAGAGCAGCGCCGGCCGCAGGTGCACAGTCAGCTGCAGCCGGGCACTGAACGAAGGGCGGATCCCCGACACTGGGGGATCCGCCCTTCGTCGTCCTCGCCGAGGCGGCCGTGCCCTCATACACGGCCGCGTTGAGTGTCCGTTTCGAGACGCCCATTGCTTGTGATCACTTTTCTGCCTATCGTCTGAGATACCGACGAACATCGTCGGCGGACCGGCTTCATCGTTGAAGGCCGGACCGGAATTCTCATTGCCAGAGAGGACGATTCGATGACGAATCCGATGCGCGGTGTCTTCGCCGTTCCGACGACCCCCTACACCGAGGACGGAGACCAGAACCTCGACGCCGTGGCCGGTCGAATCGATCAGGTGCTCGCCTCCGGGGTGACCGGCATCCTCGGCCTCGGCGCCACGGGGGAGGCGCTGGCGCTGAGCGCCGCGGAGCGTGAGGCGCAGATCAAGACCATCGTCTCCGCCGTCGATGGTCGGGCTCACGTGGTCATCGGCTGCATGGCCTACACCCCATCGGAGATGTCGGCCCAGATCACCGCTGCCGCCGGCTGGGGCGCCGACGCCGTCATGGTCACCCCGCCCTTCTACGGCGGCCTCGACCCCGAAGCCGTCATCGCCGCCCTGCACCCGGTGCTCTCCGCATCCGAAGTGCCGGTGATGGTCTACAACAACCCGCATTCCACGGGCACTGACCTGCTCCCGGTCCACCTCGCCTCGCTCACAGACACCGGCCGACTCTGGAGCGTCAAAGAGACCTCCGGTGCGGCGACCCGCATCCGGGAGCTGCGCGAGCGCCTCGGCGAGGATATCGAGATCTTCGTCGGCGCCGACGGGATCGCGCTCGAGGGCTTCGCTCAGGGCGCCAGCGGATGGGTGGCGGCCTCCGCTTGGCTGCTGCCCGAACAGTGCCAGACGCTGTGGGAACTCGCCGCCCGCGGTGACTGGGCCGGAGCCGTCGACCTGTGGAGAAGCCTCGGGCGGGTGCTCGGACTCATCGAAGACAACTCGGCCTTCATCTCACTCATCAAACAGGCGCTCGGCCGATTCGGATATGAACAGGGCCCCGTACGTCCGCCCCTGCCGACCGCCGACCCCGAAGCGCTGGCGACGCTGCTTGACGCGATCGCCGAACTGGAGAGGAAACACACACCATGAGCACCACGACAACAGCCGAGAACAGCCTCGTCGACCGCGGCCGAACCGCACTGCGGGCCATCATCGACGGCAACGTCGGACAGTGGATCGGCGGCCGAGCCGTCACCGGTGACGGCGACGAAATCGGTCTGATCAACCCGAGCGACGGAACGGTCATCGGCAGCCTGACCGCGGCAAGCGAGGCGCAGCTCGATGACACGGTGGCCACAGCACGCGCCGCCTTCACCGAATCCGACTGGGCCGAGGACGCGAAGCTGCGGGCCCGTGTGCTGCGCCGCCTCGCCGACCTCGTCGACGCCGATGCCGAAGAGATCGCCTATCTCGACGGCATCGAAGCCGGCAAAGTCGCCCAAGGCAGCGTCGACGAAGACGTGCCCGACGTCGCCGCGAATCTCAGGCTCAGCGCCGATCTCATCTCCCGCGACGACGGACGGTATCTGCGCAGCCCTGATGGCTGGGGATGGGTGACGAAGGTGCCCAGCGGGATCGTCGGAGCGATCCTGCCGTGGAACTACCCCGTGGCCATGCTCGGCTGGAAGATCGCCCCAGCCCTGGCCGCCGGCAATGCGATGGTCGTCAAGACTTCCGAGGACTCGACGCTCAGCGCCCTCCACCTCGCGAAGCTCGCCACCGAGGCTGGGGTGCCCGACGGCATCCTCAACGTCCTCACCGGCACCGGTCCAGGCATCGGCGCCGCCATGGGACTGCACCACGATATCGACGTGCTCACCTTCACCGGGTCCGGACCCGTCGGCAGGTCCTTCCTCGAGTCCTCGGCACGGTCGAACCTCAAGAAGGTGTCGCTGGAACTCGGCGGTCGCGCCGGCTACATCGTCGATTCCGCGCACGCCACTGACTTCCCCGCCATCGCCGCCGACATCGCAGGAGCCGCCTTCGGCACCAGCGGCCAGAACTGCACCGCGGCGTCCCGCGTGATCTACGTCGGCGACGATGACGAGCGATTCGCCGAATTCCGCACCGCGCTCATCGACGCGACCGAGGCACTCACCGTCGGTGATCCGTTCGACGCGGACACGGACATCGGACCGGTGATCAACGCCCGCGCCCACGAACGCATCACCTCCTGGGTCGATGAAGCAGTGGACAAGGGCGCGCAGATCCTCAACACCCGCGCGGAGGTCCCAGAGACCGGCAGCTGGTACCCGCCGACAGTCATCGCAGGCGTGCCCGATGACAGCGAGCTCGGCCACGGAGAGATCTTCGGCCCCGTCACCCAGCTGCTGCGGCGCACCAGTCGTGAGGACGCCGTCGAACTCATCAACGGCGAACCCTACGGACTGGCCTCGAGCGTATGGTGCGAGGACATCGCACAGGTGCGGTGGTGGGCAAGTCGGATCCGCGTGGGCACCCTCGCCGTCAACGGCTACAGCGAAGGCACCGAGGCGACCCCGTTCGGCGGGATGCGGCAGTCCGGTTTCTGGGGCCGCGACAACGGCCCCGAGGCGCTGGAGACCTATCAGGAGACCATGACCGTCTGGGTGGCCGACGCCTGAACATCCGAGCTCCGCCGCTGCGGGAGGGGACGAGGACTATCATGAGTCCATGACCACAGCAGCGGCGGAACTCGAGACCGAGGTGCGCCGACTGCGCATCCGCATCATCTCGCTCACCACCGCCCACCTCGACGAGGCGGCCCCACCGGCACGAAGTCGCCGGGAGACCATCCACGCCGCGCTCGACGAATTCTCACGGATCGGATCCGGGGCGCGCCCGGTTCCGCGGCTGGGCGACCAGAACCTCGCCGATCAGGTCGTCGTGCTCCTCGAGCACGGACTGCACGCAGCCTCGACCCTGCCGGAACCTCAGCGCGGCGAACAGATCCGCACACTGACCGAGGCGGCCGTGGGCCTGCGGCGCACGCTCGCCTGAAGGCGCGGCTGAGGGGAGTGGAGATGAGCGCACACCGAACCGGAACGGCAGTCCTCGCCGGCGTCGTCGCCACACTCATCTACTTCGGCACCGCCGAGTTCATCGCACGTGCCATGGGAGAGGCTTCGGCACCGGCGCTCATCCTCGGTCAGGCACTCATTCCGCTGCTGCCGACCGTGCTCATCAAATCGGCGATCGCCCTCTTCGGCACGCAGGACAAACTCGCCCTCATCATCACGATCATCGCCGGAGGTGCCGGTCTCGGAGCGCTCATCGGCTGGATCGGTGCGCGTCGGCGCGGCCTCGCCCTCGTCCTCCTCATCGGCGTCGGGCTGCTGCCGGCGGTGCTCACACTGACCACAGGGTCTGCTGTCACCTCCACATTGCCGAGCCTCGGCGGCGTCGCAGCAGGAACTGCCGTCTTCCTCATCCTCCTCCGCATCGCCGATGCGACGACGAGCACAGCAATCGACGCCGGACTGCCGGATGACGGTCCGTCTGCCGGAGGACTCGGTGAGCCTGCACCACCGGATCGGCGGGCCTTCTTCGGTCTGGCAGCCGGTCTGAGCGTGGTCGGGATCGCCGCCGTCGCGGCCGGACAGTCCGCGGCTGCGCTGGCTCGCAGTGCGGCAGGGACGGTGACGAAACTCGTGCTCCCACGACCGGCCGCCTCGGTGCCGGCGATCCCGGCGGGAGCCGAACTCGCCGTCGCCGGACTCACCCCATTGGTCACCGCCAACGAGGATTTCTACCGCATCGACACCGCACTGATCCCGCCATCGATCGACAGCGAGACCTGGCAGCTGCGCATCCACGGCCGGGTCGAGCAGGAAGTCACGATCACCATGGCCGAACTGCTCGACCTGCCTCTGGAAGAGCACTACGTGTCCTTGGCGTGCGTGTCCAACGAAGTCGGCGGGGACCTCGTCGGCAATGCGAAATGGTTGGGCTACCCGATCCGGGAGCTGCTCGCCCGAGCGCAGCCGAAGAACGGTGCTGACATGGTGCTCTCGGGCTCCGACGACGGATTCACCGCCTCGACCCCGCTCGAAGTCCTCACCGGGCGGCACTGCTGGCCGTGGGGATGAACGGGCACGCCCTGCCGCGCGACCACGGATACCCGGCCCGCCTCGTCGTCCCAGGACTCTACGGGTACGTCTCGGCCACGAAATGGGTGACCGATCTCGAAGTCACCCGCTTCGCCGACAAGGAAGCCTATTGGACGACTCGCGGCTGGTCGACGCACGGGCCCGTGCTCGTCGCCTCCCGCATCGAGGTGCCCCGGCCCGGCGCCACGGTCACCCCGAAGGACGGCGACCGAGTCGTCACGGCAGGCATGGCCTGGGCTCAGCACACAGGGATCGGGACGGTGCAGGTGCGCATCGACAACGGCGATTGGCACGAGGCGGAGCTGAGCGAAGAGCTGACCGACGACACCTGGCGGCAGTGGCGCTGCGAGTTCACCGGCCTGGGCGCTGGAACACACACGGTGTCGGTGCGCGCCATCGACGCCGAAGGCACGGTGCAGACCTCCCAGCGGCGCCCAGCGATCCCGGGAGCCGCAACCGGACTCCACGATCGCCAATTCACCGTGGCCTGACCGGGCCATCTCGGCGTATGAAGCCGCGGGCGGCCGAGCGCCTGACCGCTCGGGGAAGGCGACCTCACCGGTGGGAACGAGAAGTATGCGGCGACGATTCTCGTCGACGGTCTCGACTCCTCGCACTACATCGTCGAGGTGGAGAAGCTCAGCCCCAGTTCTTCGCGTCGGTGATGCAGAACGGGTGACCGGCCGGGTCGATGAGCACGATCCAGGTCTCTCCCGGCTGCGGATCGGCGCGCGTGGCGCCGAGCTCCACGCAGCGGTCGGCCGCGGCCTGGATGTCATCGGCGGCCAGATCGAAGTGGAACTGTTTGTGCCCGTCGTCGGGCCACCTCGGCGGTGTGTGATCGGGGATCGTGCCGATGCCCAGGGCATGGCTGGGTCCGGTGAGCATCGCATAGTTCTCATCCGAATGGACGATCGGCCAGCCGAGCACGGCCGAGTAGAACTCGCCGAGGGCTGCGGCGTCCGGGGCGTCGAGGGTGACCATCGCCAGCGTGGCCACGGGTGCGGTCGCGCTGCCCGAGGTGGTCGAATCGGGGTCGGTGGGGTCTGCAGTGTTCAGTGTGTCAGTCATGTCTGACATTCTGGTGCCATGGACGAAGAGGTCACTAGGAGAAAAGCGTCACCGGCGCCCGATCATTTCTACGGGCGCGTTCTCAAGCCGGGTGAGCTGCTCGACCATGCCCGCTATTCCTCGGTGCGGGTGGTGGCCGAGCGTCTGCGTCCCTTCGTCAGACGCTATTGGGCCGTCGATTGGGATCTGCCGGCGGGGGAGGCCTATCAGTCGTCGACGGTGTCCGAGTCGACGATCAACCTCACCTTCGAATTCGGAACCAGTCGACGGTCAGGGACCGACGGGCCGGGAGCGTGGGTGACCGGTCCCGTGACTCAGCGGCGCTTCGACGTGGCCATCTTCGGTCGCGGCGGGGTGTTCGGGGTGAACTTCCACCTCGGCGCCACCCAGGCGTTCTCCGGCGAGATGCCGGCAGACATCCGCGACTCCACCGTTCCCGCCGCACAGTGGTTCCCCGCACTCGAACGCGACCTGGGCCTCGACGAGTCGTTCTTCCGCCAGTCGAACGAACCCGATATCGCGGCGCTCGCCGAGGCGGTCGAGAGCTGGCTGCTGTCCCGACGTCCGCAGATGTCCGGGGGATATATGAAGCTCAAACACCTGCTCGGCATCCTTGATGATCCGGAGGTCGTCAGCCTGGGAATGCTGTCCGCTCGTGCCGGAGTCACCGAACGCACGGTGCAGAGGATGTTCAGCCGATACTGCGGGGTCGGCGTGAAGAAAGTCCTCGCACGGGCCCGGATCATCGATGCCGTCGGCGCCATCGACCGTGGGTGGGACGGCTCACTGGCCGATCTTGCGGTGCGCTTCGGCTGGTTCGACCAATCCCATTTCAGCGCCGACTTCCTCAACGTCACGGGTTTCAGTCCTGGGGAGTACGCGCAGAGGAAGTCGGCGAGAAGAGGGCGCAGCTGATGGCCGGATGGGAATCAGACCGAGCCGCAGTTCAGCGACTCCGACCTGTTTCCGGCCGAGCGGACGGGGAATCGAATGTACCGCGAATACGCAGGTGTCCGTCGCCGATGGTCTGACGCCCCAGGGCGAACCCGTGCCGGATCGTGCGGTCCTCGTCGACCAGCAGCAGGTCGGCATCCTTTCCGGCGGCAAGGCGGCCCTTGCGGAACAGCTTCAGAGCATCGGCGGTATTGGCTGTGACGAAGGCGAGAACCTGGTGGAGGTCGAGTCCGCTGGATTCGACGCAGGCCCACACCTGCTCATACAGCGTCGACTGATCGGCGACCTGTAACTCGATCAGCCGTCCGTGAGCATCGAATCTGGGCAGGCTGCCGTTGGCATCCGAGGACAGCGTGAGATGGTCGAGATCTCCACCGAGCTCAACGTACCTCCGCACCGACTCCACGGTCGAGGCACCAGCTGTCATGTCGACGAATGCTCCCTTCGCCGCCAGCGCGACAGCATCGACCAAGAGCTCATCGTCCCTGGTGATATGCGTGGCATAGACGGCCGGCGGCGCAATCGGGTAGTCGTCGAGGAGACGATGAAGAGGACCGAGCCGAGACTCATGCGCCCCGACGTGGAAGTGAGTGACACCGGCCTTGCCGCTGAGCAGTCCGCCGACATGGCATTGGCTGACGATATCGGCGAGTGCCTCGATCGTCGGTTGGAACGACCGTCGTTCGGAGATGGCGATCTCACCGGCTCCGATCACCTTGTCGATGAGCACGATGTCGTCGACGACCGAACCGGTGATCGTCCGCGCTGGGAGCTGATAGCTTCCGGTATAGACGAATGTTGTGATTCCCTCTTCCTCAAGACCCCGAGCCTTGGCGAGAAGACCACCGTGCGAGCGGGTGACGGAATCGGTGCCGAGGCAGCCGACGACGGTTGTCACACCTGCGCGGATGATGTCGGTGACGCTGATCTCCGGGGTGCGAGTCGCGTAGCCTCCTTCTCCGCCACCGCCGGTGATGTGAACGTGCGGGTCGATGAGACCGGGTGTGGCGGTGAGGCCCGTGGCATCGATGACCACAGCACCCGGCAACTCGGCGACCGCGGCAGGATCCAGCTGACCGATGAAGGCGATGCGCTCGCCTTCGACGAGGATGTCGCGGACTCCCAGGGGCTCCGGAGCGAAGATCTCCGCCCCGCGGATCAGTGTGACCATGCCGAGGCTCCTTTCCGCACAGGCTCTGTGCGCCGTCGGTCCGTTCGAGACCGCGGATCGCTCATCCGGGAATGATCCCCTTGCCGTCGACCTTCGGGATGGCGGCCAACAGTTTCTTCGTGTACGGATGCTCGGGGCTGCTCCAGATCTGTTCGGTCGGAGCAACTTCGACGATGCGCCCGGCTTCCATGACGGCGACGCGGTCGGCGATGTCACGGACGACCGAGAGGTCATGGCTGATGAAGATCATCGACGCTCCGGAATTGATGGCCAGGTCGCGCATCATGCGTGCGATGCGGGCCTGCAGAAAGGCGTCGAGAGAGGCGATCGGCTCATCACCGACGAGCACTTTCGGTCCCGCGGCCAGTGCACGAGCAATCGCGATGCGCTGACGCTGTCCGCCGGAGAACGAATGCGAGTAGCGCTGTGCAGCGTTGGCCGGCAGGTCGACGGCGTCGAGGAGGGATTCGACGCTCCAGCGTCCGGACGGATCCAGGGCCAGCGCATCCTCGAGCTGTTCGCGAATCCTCCGCCGAGGGTTCAGCGACGCATAGGGATTCTGGAAGACCATCTGAATGCCCAACAGGCTCTTCGCACGCTTCTTCAGTCCCAATGCTCTGACGGGGCTGCCAGCGAAGGAGATCTGTCCACCGGCCGGTTTCTCCAGGCCGCAGATGAGTTTGGCCAATGTGGACTTTCCGCAGCCGGATTCGCCGACGAGCCCGAGGACTTCGGAATGGCCCAGCTGCAGAGATACTCCGTCGACGGCGCGGAAGCGTCCCCCGCCGTCGAGTTTGTATTCGCACGACACTGAGTCGAGGGAGAGCAGGGGTGTTTCGGAGGCAGCGGGTTCTTCGCGTACCGCGGCCCGTGTGTAGTCAACCGATGTCATTGTGCGACCTCTGCTCCCGGCAGTGATTCGATGAGCGAACGTGTGTATTCGTGCTCGGGCGCGGTGATGACCGTCTCTCGATCTCCGGTCTCGACGACGACTCCGTTCTTCATCACCACGATTGTGTCGGCCACCGATGAAAGCACCCCGAAATCGTGAGTGACGAGAAGGACTGCGAGATCGAGGTCGTCGCAGAGTTCTCGGAGCAGGCGGAGGATTCCCGCCTGCACCGTGACATCGAGTGCCGTGGTCGGTTCGTCGGCGATGAGGACCTTTGGATCGCAGATGATCGCCGAGGCGAAGGCAATTCTCTGCAGCTGACCACCCGAGAACTGGTGGGGATACTTGTGGACGGCCTCGTCCGGATGCGGAACCTTCGTGCGGCCGAGGATATCGATGGCCTTCGCCAGCGCCTTCTTCTTCGAGACCTTCTGGTGGTGCCGGAGATGATCGGTGATCTGGTCGCCGACGGTGAGCATCGGGTGGAAAGCCGAAGCCGGATCCTGGAACACCATGGACAACTGTGCCCCGCGGAGGCGGTTGTGGACTTTGGCAGGCATCCCGACGAGTTCGACTCCGTCGAAGTCGATGCTTCCGCTCAGCTGCGAACCGTCAGGGGAGAGCCCCATGATGGCCAGGCCGGTCTGGGTCTTGCCGGACCCTGAGGCGCCGGCCACCCCGGTGATGCGGCCGGCTTCGAGGTCGAATGAGACATCACGGAGGATGTGCGTGGTGTCTTTGCCCGTGGTCACTGAGAGGTTGAGGTCTCTGATGCTGATCGTGCTCATGACGTCGTCTCACCCACTTCCTGTGCGGTATGCGGATCGAGCGTGTCGCGCAGACTGTCGCCGATGAAGTTGAACGCCATGACGATGGTGAGGATGCACAGTCCGGGGAAGAACGCGATCCACCAGGCGGCGAACTGGGAGACTCCCTCGCTGATCATGGCGCCCCAATCGGGTGTCGGCGGCACCGCACCCAAGGACAGGAATGACAGACCGGCCATCGTGAGGATCGCGGATCCGACATCGAGGGTGGCGAGGACGACGACCGGGGAGATGACGTTGGGCGCGATCTCACGGACCAGCGATCTGCCGGCACTGAATCCCAGGAGCCGACCGGCGATGACGTATTCGCTGCTGCGCGCGGTCATCACCAGTGACCGGGTGACGCGGGCGTACGAGGGCCAGGACACGAGCAGGATGGCGATGATCGCGTTCTTCAGTCCGGGGCCGAGGGCCGCGGCGATGACCATGGCGAGGATGATCGTGGGGAAGGCGAAGACGAGGTCGGCGATGCGCATGATGATCTCGTCGACTGCACGGCCGAAGTAGCCGGCGATGGCGCCGAGGACCGAACCGAGCACTGCCGAGCAGATGACGACGAACACGGCGGCAGGCAATGTGGTGCGTGCGGCCACGACGATTCGTGAGAACACGTCGCGGCCCAAGGTATCTGTGCCCAGCAGGTTGTCGCCACCCGGCGCCCTGAGTCGTGCGAAGTCCTGCGCCAGGGGGTCGAAAGGGGCGATGAGCGGGGCGAAGATCGCCACGATCAGCCAGATGAGAAGGATGGCCGCGCCGACGAATCCGAGCGGGGTGCGCAGAGATCTCGGGAACCGGAACTGCCACCGTTTCACACCGGGCTCGACCGGGTCGCGGACGACCGCCTCGGCGCTGGTGGAACCGTTGGCAACGCGATTGGAGGAGCCGATGCTCATCTCACCCTCACTCTCGGATCCACGAAGCCGTAGATCAGGTCGACGATGAAGTTCACGAGGATGTAGACGATGCCGATGACCAGGCCGACGCCCATGATGACCGGCAGATCAAGTGTCGTCGCCCCTCGGTAGGCATATTGGCCCAGCCCGTTCCAGGCGAACACCGTCTCTGTGAGGACGGCTCCGGAGAGCAGGGAGCCGAACGCGAGTCCGACGACGGTGATGATCGGGACCAGAGCGCCGCGGAAGATGTACTTGAACACCACGGTCCTGCTCGGCAGCCCTTTGGCCTTCGCCGCGGTGACGTAGTCGAATCGGATGATGTCGAGGACGCTGGAGCGGCTGAAGCGGGTGAGCAGTCCGATCGTGAACAGTGCGAGCACGCAGGACGGGAGGATGAGATGTCCGAGCGCGTTCGTGAAGGTCGCCATCTGTCCGGCGAGGAGAGAATCGACGGTATAGAGTCCGGTCACCTTCGGGGGAGGTGTGATCCACGGGTCGAGGCGACCGGCGCCGGGCACGACCCGGAGTTTGAAGAAGAATACGAAGTAGGCGACGGTTGCGATCCAGAAGGTCGGTGCGGAGATGCCGATGAGGCTGAGCGTGCGGATCGCGTGGTCGACGATCGTGTTCTGCTTCAATGCGCTGAGGAGTCCGAGCAGCAGACCGAGGATGACGGAGATGAGGATGGCCCCGATGCCGAGTTCGATCGAGGCGGGAAAGACCTGCCCGATGGAGGCGAGCACCGGTGTGCGCGTCTGGTTGGACACACCCAGATCACCCTGCAGGAGGTTGCCGAGGTAGGTGAAGTACTGGACGATGAGCGGCTGATCGAGTCCGAGCTTCGCCCGCGTCTGGGCGACGATCTCCGGATCCGCAGCCGCCCTGTCGCCGAGGATGGCGGCGACAGGGTCGGTGGGAACGAGGTTGGTGAGCAGGAAGGTCACCACGGTCACGCCCCAGATCAGGAGGATCGATATTCCGATCCTGATGAGGATGAAGCGCAGCAGCGGGTGAAGCTTCGGAGGTTCGATCCTCTGGGCCGCGTCCGACTCGGGTCGGTCGGACGCGGCGACCTCGTGTGCTGCGGGGGAAGCTTCCGCCATCCTCACTCGGCCTTCGCGAAGTCGAACGAGGTGTCAGCGTTGGAGACGAACTTCGTGATGCCGGAGCCGACGGCGACAGTGTCGACGGGCTGGACCAAGGGGATCCATACGCCGGTGTCCGTGGTCGCTTTGTACAGCTTCGCATAAGCGGAGTCACGCTTGTCGTCTTTCGCCTTCGCCGCCTCGGCGGCCAGCTTCGTCAGCTCGGGATCGGCGTCCTTGCCCCAGTTGACGCGTTCGGCCACGCTGCCGCCGGGGATGAAGACGTTGTAGTTCGTCGGATCCGGGAAGTCGGCACCCCAGGTGCCGATGCCCATCGGCTGCTTGGCCGAGCGGAAGCCGTCGAGCTGAGTCGAACTCGGTGCGGGTTTGAGGTCGAGATTGATGTTCGCTTCCTTCAGCTGGGCCTGCAGGGTCTCGGCCAGCTGTGCGAGATCGACACCGTTGACGGCCTGATCGCTCGAGTAGTGGAAGGGGATCTTCTCGCCGTCGTAACCGGCCTTCTTCAAGAGCTTCTTCGCTTCTGCGAGATCACGCTCCGGTGCCTCATCCTTGGGCACAGCGCCGACGAATTCGTTGGGCACGAGGCTGGCCATGCGCTGGGATCCCTCGCCGGCGAGATCGATGAGCTTGTCGTAGTCGATCGCTGCCATCACGGCCTTGCGGAAGTTCGGGTCGGCTGCGGGGCCGCCGATCTTCTCGTCGGTGTTGTTGAAGATGTAGAGGCTGCGGGTCGAGGGCAGGCTCGAGATCTTGCCCATCGACTCGTCGATCTGCTTCGCCTGATCGGAGTTGAGGTCGTAGGCGACCTGAGCCTGACCGGACTGGATGTCGGTCAGCTGCGTCTCGGCGGAGACATTGCGCAGGACCACACGCTTGTACTTCGGTTCCGGGCCGTTGTAGTGCTCGTTCGCGGTCAGCACGACCTGGCTGTCGGCATCGTACTTCTCCACCTTGTAGGGACCGGAGCCCTGGGAGTTCTCGTTGAGGAACTGTTCGGCACCGTCGTTCTCATCGGTGGTCCCTTCGTTCTCCTTGACCACCTTCGAGTTCACGATCCCGATCGATGCGTTCGGAAGAATATAGGGCAATGCCGGATTGGGGTCCTTGCTGATGAGCTTCACGGTTTCGTCGTCGACCTTCTTGACGGTCACCCCATCGAGGAAGAACGAAGGATTGCCTTTGATCCCCTGGAGCCGTTCGAACGAGAAGACGATGTCGTCGACGGTGACGGGGTCTCCGTTGGAGAACTTCGCGTCCTTCTGTTTGAGAGTGAGCGTCATCTCCTTGTCATCATCGGACATCTCGAAGGAGCAGAGGCCGTCGGTCGGTTTGGTCAGGTCGCCGTCCTCGAACTCGAGGGCCGTCTGATAGACGGCATTGTCGATGGTCGATCCGGTGAACTCGAACTGACGATGCGGGTCGATGGTCTTGAGATTGAATGCGGTCTCCGCCACGATCGTGTCGCCGGAACCCCCGGCTTCATCGGAGCTTCCGCTGCATGCGGCAAGACCCGCCGTCAGCGCAATAGTCGAACAGATGGCCACGAAAGACCGGGTCAGACGCCTCATTGTGATCTCCCTAACAGTAAGTGTTGTGGGTCACACTAGAGACGAAATCTGCCCTGTGCAATTCAACGTGCCACAACATTGGGAGTTTTCTGCTGTGGGCTTCCGACAATGTCTCATGTGTCGAAACAGGGCAGGTCCCGGCAGTCTGTCGCACTGCCTGATGCGAGGGGTCGGTGCGCGCGATCGGTGTGCGAAGTCCACCGCCTCCCCGCTGATCACATGCTGACCCGCTCCAGTCCGAGAACGGCGTCGGTGTCGGCCTGGGTGCGTGCGACCGCCTCGGCGTCCCAGAGTGTGCGCTCGCAGTCGGGGATGGCCTCGGTCAACTCGGCCTTCCAACGGTCGTGCCACTGTGCGGGAAATGCGCGTTCGAGCAGGTCGAGCATGATCGGCACCGCAGTCGATGCCCCGGGGGAGGCGCCGAGCAGCCCCGAGATCGACCCATCGGAGGAGACGATGAGCTCAGTTCCCTGCTGCAGGACGCCGATCTTCTTGGGATCCGGTTTCACCAGCTGTGCTCTCTGCCCTGCCAGGATGAGCGTCCACTCGTTCCGCCGTGCCTGTGGGAAGTACCGCTGCAGTTGGGCGAACTTCCGGGCAGGGCCGGCGGCCAGCTCCTTGATGAGGAAGGTGACGAGGTCGAGGCTCTGCAGGCCGGCGGCCGCGATGATGTGCAGATTGTCCGGCCGAAGTGTCGTGAAGAAGTCGGTGAGCCGACCGCGTTTGAGCAGCTTCGTGCTGAAGGTCGCATAGGGGCCGAAGAGCAGGTGCTCCCGCCCGTCGACGATCCGTCGGTCGAGGTGTGGCACCGACATCGGTGGGGCGCCCACATCGGCTTGGCCGTAGACCTTCGCTCGATGCCGGGAGGTCACGGCCGGAGTGGAGCACCGATAGAACGCCGCACCGACCGGCAGCACCGCATAGCCGCGGACTTCGGGGACCTTCGCCTTCTGCAGAAGCCTGAGCGCGAATCCGCCGGCGCCGACGAAGACGGTATTCGCCCGCACCGCGAATCGTCCGACGGCTGATGAACCGCTGACCTGCCAGCCTTCCTTCGTGCGGTTGAGTCCGGTCACGGTGTGGCCGGTGCACACTTCACCGGCCGCCTCGGTGATGATCGTCGTCAGTGCTCGGGTCAGCGCACCGAAGTCGATGTCCGTGCCGCGGGGATGGCGGGCGGCGGCCACCGGTTCTCCGGTGGCCGGGCGTCCTTCCATCGTCAGCGGTGCCCACTGCGCAATGGTCTCTGGGTCCTCGGTGTACTCCATCTCGGCGAACAGCGGATCCGCACTCAGCGTGTCCACACGCGTGCGCAGGTACGCGACATCCTCGGCGCCGAAGACGAGATTCATGTGCGCGGCCGAATGGATGAAATCGTCCGGATCGAGCAGTCCCTCCCGCACCAGATGCGCCCACCACTGGCGGCAGAGGTGGAACTGCGCAGCGATCGAGGACGCCTTCGATCCGTTGCCGGGGTCGGGCATGTAGTTGAGTTCGCAGAATCCCGAATGCCCGGTGCCGGCGTTGTTCCACGGGTCGCTGCTCTCCGAGGCGAGGTCCTCGGCGCTCTCCAGCATGAGGATGCGCCACTGCGGTTCGAGCAGAGCAAGCATCGAGCCCAGGGTCGCCGACATGATGCCGCCGCCGATGAGCACGACATCGGCGTCGGGAAGGTGCGTGGTTTGTGCGGTGTGCGTCGTCATGGTCTCACCATGCGCCTCGACAAACAATCCGTCCAATGAGCGAATGGAACTGTATGATCCGAATATGGAACAGTCATCCGAGCCCAGGGGCGCTTCGCTGACGGGACTGAGGGAACTCGTTGCCCTGGCCGATGAGGACGGGCACCTGACCGACGCGGCAGCGGCGCTCGGCATTCCCCAGTCGACGATGAGCCGGCGCATCCACGGACTCGAGAGCCACCTCGGCGTGCCGCTGACCGTCCCACGCGGACGGGCCATCGGGCTGACGGATACGGCCCGGGATCTCGTCGCGGCGGTGCGCACGCCCCTGCGCGAGATCCACACCGCGCTGACAGACATCACCGAGGCGGCCGACCCCGAACACGGAACCATCCGGTTCGGGTTCCCGCTGACGATGGGCGCCGGCGAGGTCCCCGACCTGCTGGCCGCCTTCAGGAGCGAGCATCCGGGCATACGCCTCGATCTCAAACAGGCTCACGGTGCCGAACTCGTCGACGATCTGCAGCGAGGCGTCCTCGATCTGGCGATCATCATCCCGCCCTCGCCGGAGGTCCCGCACGACATCCTCGCGAGCCAGACGATCGTCGCGGCCGTGCCCGCCGACCATCGGCTCGCCGATCAGACCGAGGTCACCGTGGCGCAGCTGGCAGACGAGGATTTCATCTCCACCCCGGCGACGTACAACCTGCGGGAGCTGACCGACCGCTGGTGCGAGGCCGCCGGCTTCGTCCCGCACGTCACGATCGAAGTCACGGAGTTTCCCACGATCCGCGAATTCGTCGGCAGGGGGATGGGTGTGGCTCTCATCCCGCGCGCGGTGCGCCCGATGGACTCGATCGCCGAGGTGGAGCTGCGGGGGCCCGGCTACGTCCGTGAGATCGCTCTGTGCACGGCCGTGCGCAGGTCCAGCCGCGTCGTCCAGAGGCTGCGCGATTACATCGCAGAGCACAGCCCCGCATGGGGAACGTCGCCGCATCGACCTCGATAGCGCTTCGGCGGGCAGGTACGTCCGTGCGCACCGCCGGTCAGACGTTCACGCAGTCGTTCACGCTGCCGCTTACGCCCGCGAACGCGCCAGCAGGTAGACGAAGTACGGCGCACCAATGAGAGCGACGATGAGCCCAGCCGGAATCTGCGCCGGGGCGATGACGGTGCGCCCCACGGCATCGGCGGCGACGAGGCCCACGGCACCGAGAATCATCGCCGTCGGCACCACCCGCAGGTGTCTGCCGCCGACCAATGCGCGGGCGGCATGTGGGGCGACGAGGCCGATGAAGCCGACGACGCCGACAGCCGAGACACTCACCGCCGCGAGCACGGCGGCGATGATGAGCACGGCCAATCGCACCGGTTCGCGCGGAATGCCGACGAGCCTCGGCGTATCGTCATCGAGGGCGAGCAGGTCGAGCTCACGCGTCCAGACGAAGGCCGCGGGAACGGCGACGAGCAACACGAGAGCGACCGGGGCGACATCGGCCCACACCCGACCATAGGTGGACCCGGACAGCCACGTGAACAGGGCAGGGGTGTCCCACGGGTTCGCGCGGACGAGGAACAGAGTGGTCAGGGAGGTGAATCCGAACCACAGTCCGATGCCGATGAGGACGAGCCGGTCGGTATTCATCCCGCCGCGCCAGGACAGTCCGTAGACGATGGCGAAAGCGATGAGCGCGCCGAGGATGCCGACGGTGGAGACGAGACCGATCCCTGCGCCCGGGATCAGTGTGACGACGATGACCGCGCCGAGACCCGCCCCGCCGGTGATGCCGAGCAGTCCGGGTTCGGCCAGAGGATTGCGCGCACTGGCCTGGACGAGGGTGCCCGAGAGTCCCAGCGCGGCACCGGCCGCCAGCGCTGCGGCGACACGTGGAGCACGGGAGTCGAACGCGAAGTCGATGACCGGGGCTGCCCGATCCTGGA
Source organism: Brevibacterium spongiae (assembly GCF_026168515.1). NCBI lineage: Bacteria > Bacillati > Actinomycetota > Actinomycetes > Micrococcales > Brevibacteriaceae > Brevibacterium > Brevibacterium spongiae. Next base: position 1,483,291 of record NZ_CP093443.1, read on the forward strand.
ACCAGAGCAGCACATCGCCGAGGAGGTAGAACCGTTCCCCGGTGAGCAGACCGAGCACTGCAACACAGATGAGGACCACAAGTCCGAGACCGATGGTCATGCCCGTCCGCCGCGAACCGATCAGCGTCGACCTCGCCGCCGAGGTTGCCTGCGCCGGCCCGGCGGTCCGCATCGATCTGGCGAGGAGGACGAGCGCGATCGCTCCGAGGATCGTCGTCGTCACACCCGACGGCAGCGTGATCGCCTCGGTGGCGCCGACGATCGCCCGCAACACGGCATCGGCGAGGATGACGATGATCGCCCCGATGAGACCCGTGGCCGGGATCATCACCGCATGTCTGCCGAGCACCGGAACCACCCGGGCCAGCAGGCGGGCGATGACCGGAGCGCAGAGCCCGACGAAGCCGATCGGCCCGGCCAGCGTCACCGCCGTGGCGGTGAGGACGACGGCGAAGAGAACGCCGATCGCCCGCGTCGAACGGATCGGGACACCGAGCACCGACGCCGCATCATCGCCGAGGCCGAGCAGATCCAGACGCCGGGACAACAGGATCGCTCCGACGGTGACGGCGCCGATGACGGGGACGCTGCGGATGGCGGCCGTGCCATCGAGCTGATTGAGGGTGCCCGAACCCCAGGAGAAGAGGCTCGTCGTCTCTTCGGCGAAGAGGATGAGCAGCGTCGACGTTCCGGCCTGCAGAGCCATGGCCGTGGCAGTACCCGCAAGGACCAGGCGGGTCGTCGAGGCGGCCGCGCCTCCCGCGAGGCCGAGCACGAGCGCCGCGGCCAGCAGACCGCCGACGAATGCGACACCACCGGAGGCCCACATCGGGATCCCGATACCGAAGGCCGTGACCACAGTGACAGCGAAGTACGCGCCGCCCGTGACGGCGAGCGTGTCCGGCGAGGCCAAGGGGTTGCGCGCCAGAGACTGGAACAGAACCCCGGCGACACCGAGCGCGACACCGACGAGGATCCCCGCGCCCACGCGCGGCAGCCGCGACCCCAAGAGGATGTCACGGGCACCGGGACCCGCCTCGGCGAGGGAGGAGTCCGCACCGACGACGGAAGCCAGCAGATCACGGACACCGATCCCCGAGGTGCCCTGCGTGATGTGCCAGGCAGAGAGGACGGCGAGAGCGACGACGAGGGCGAGCAGCACTCCCGCTCCCGAGAGCGCACCGACGATCCCGCCGCCGCGACGATCCGCGGCAGCCGTCTCCATCGTCTCCTCAGCCGCGGTCGGGGCGGTCGTGGGCGCGGTCATCGATTACTTCGTCAGTGCATCGACATAGGCGTCGAGGACCTGTTCGGAGGACTTGGGGCCGCCGAAGGTCCAGATGCCGGCCGGGAATGCGAAGGTGCGGTCGTCCTCGACAGCCGGGATGTTCGCCCAGATGTCGTTCTTCTTCAGCAGCTCGACATAATCCTCGGACTCCGGATCTTCGGTGCCGGTGTAGAAGAAGTTCGCGTCGCCGACCTTCGAAATTCCTTCGATGTCGGTCTGGCCGAGGCCATAGGCGGGATCGACCTCGCCGGTCCATGCGTTCTTCAATCCCAGCTCCTCGCCGAGCTCACCGATGAGCGAACCCTGCCCGAACGGGCGGATGGCGACGTTCGACCCATTGACCCAGCCGTCGAAGTAGACGAATTCCTTGGAGGCGGGGTCCGCCTCGGCGATGGCCTTCTTCGACTCCTCGAGCTTCGCATCGAAGTCGCTGAGCACGGACTCGGCGCGTTCGGTGCGGCCGGTCGCCTGCGCCACTGTGGTGAAGGTGTCCTTCATGTACTTCACGGGGTCCTCGCCGTTCGCTCCGGCCATCGCCATGACCGGGATGCCCTGGTCCTCGAGTTGGCCGACGATCTTGTCCTTGCGGTCGGCACGCTCGATGATGACGAGGTCGGGGTCGGCTGAGAGGATCGATTCGACATTGGGCTCCTGGCGGGTGCCGACATCGGTGACGTCCTCGGGCAGCGTCTCCGCGGTGTCCCAGGTGGTGAAGCCCTTCGCATCGGCCACGGCCGTCGGATCGACGCACAGGGACAGGAGATCCTCGGTGTACTGCCACTCGAGCGAGACGACCTTCGCGGCCGGCTCATCGAGCGAGATCTCGTGGCCGGTGTCGTCCGTGACGGTCACCGGCCCCGCCGAGGTGCTGCTCGAGTCGTCCGCGCACGAGGCGGAGGTCTGCGACTTCGCATCGGCGGGCGCCTCGGTGTTCGTAGTCCCGCATCCGGTGAGGGCGAGGGCGCAGATCGCCGTCGCCGAAGCGAAGGTGAGAGCGGTGCGCGGCAGTGCTGTTCGGGTCATGGTGATCTTTCTGCTGGGCCGATTCGCGATCGGCGGGTGATCGGGTTGTGTCAGGTGCAGTGATGGCTCGGTGATGGTGCGAGCGGTGGAATCAGTGGGGGACGGCGGGTCGGCGCTGTCGGCGGTGCACCGGCTCGACCTTGACCAGTCCCGTCTCCGCATCGATGCGGGTGGAGATGGGCAGGCCGTAGACCTCGCTGAGGACCTCGGCGGTGAAGACCTCCTCGCAGGTGCCGGTCGAACGGATGCGGCCGTGGTCAAGCAGGACCACGTGATCGGCGACGGTGGCCGCATGTCCGAGGTCGTGGAGGACGACGCCGACGGCGATGCCGTGATCATCGGCGAGTTCGCGCATGAGGTCGAGGATTTCGGCCTGGAAACGCAGATCGAGATGGTTCGTCGGCTCGTCGAGCAGCAGCACGCCGGTGTCCTGGGCCAGGCAGGTGGCCAGCCAGACGCGCTGGAGTTCACCGCCGGAGAGCTGATCCACCGGCCGGTCGGCCATCGGCGTGGTGCCCGTGAGTCCGAGAGCACGGTCGATGGCACTGCGATCATCCGCGGTGAGCCCGGCGAAGCGCCTGCGGTGCGGGTGGCGGCCGAAGGCGACGACCTCGCGGACGCTCAGCCCCGACGGGTGCGGGCGAGACTGTGACAGGAGCGTGACGACCCGCGCGAACTCCTTGGCGCTCAGGGCACCGGACTGTTCGTCAGCTCCGTCGACGGTGACCGTGACGTCGCCGGAGGCGATCGGGTGGAGGCGAGCCAGGGAGCGCAGGACTGTCGACTTGCCCGAGCCATTGGGCCCGAGCAGAGCCGTCACCCGTCCCGGGGCGATCGACAGGCTCACGTCGTGGACGACCTCGGTCCGCTCGTAACCGAGAGTCAGACCGACCGCGGTCAATGCAATCGAATTCACAATTGCTTAGCCTAACCTAAGGTTGGGTCGTGGTGGTGCACTGATTCCCGAGCCGGTCGTGTGCTCGTGGTCCGGGGCGCCGCCTTCAGCGGCATGTCCGCCCAGGTGGGAGCGCTGAACTCAGGTCCTTCTGTGCCGTGCGTCACTTATGTCAGAGGCGACGGATATGGTGGGTTCGCGACCGTAGGATGGGACCGAGACGAGGAGGAGCAGATGAGATTCATCGCCACGGGGGACTGGCAGCTGGGCATGACAGCGCATTTCCTCAGCGACGAGGCGCGCCCGCGATTCCATCGCGCCCGGCTCGACGCGGTCGCGCGCATCGGTGAGCTGGCAGCCGAGAAGGACGCAGAGTTCGTCCTCGTCTGCGGTGACGTCTTCGAGACCAACCAGCTCGACCGGGCGATCATCGCCCGCACCTTCGAAGTCCTCAACTCCTTCACCGTCCCCGTCGTCCTCCTTCCGGGCAACCACGACCCCCTGGATGCCTCGTCGATCTATGACTCACCTGCCTTCACCTCACGGGTGCCGTCCCATGTCCACGTGCTGCGCGACAGCGCACCCTTCGCCGTCGTGCCCGGTGCTGAGATCGTCGGCGCCCCGTGGTTCTCCAAACGCCCCCAGGGGGACCTCGTCGCCGCTGCGACGAAAGACCTCGCCGAGGCGGCTCCCGGTTCTGTGCGCATCATCGCCGGCCACGGTGCGGTGAGCGTCCTCGACCCGGACCGGGAATCGCTGGCCACGATCGACACCGACCATCTCCGGACGCTGCTGCGCGAGGACCGGGCCCAATTCGTCGCCCTCGGTGACCGGCACGCCACCTTCGAAGTCGCCGACCGCATCTGGTATCCCGGTGCGCCCGAGGTGACCTCCAGGCGAGAGGACGATCCCGGCAACGTCCTTCTCGTCGACATCGACGCCGACACTCATCGGACCGAGGTCGAGAAGATCCACGTCGGCGCCTGGAGCTTCACCGTCATCGAGGCCGATCTCAATTCGGCCGACGACGTCGCCGATTTCGAACAGCGGATGAACGGCTTGGCCGACAAGGACCGCACTGCGGTGTGGCTGATCCTGCGCGGCACCCTGCCGACGGCGGCGAAGGCCAGACTGGATGAGCTCCTCGACCACTTCGCCGACCTGTTCGCCCTCGTGTCTCTGTGGGAGAGGCACACGGACCTCGCGGTCATCGCCGCTGATGAGGACTTCGCCGATCTCGGACTCAGTGGGTACCTGCAGGAGACGCTCGACGAGCTCTCTGCCCGTGCCGCCGCCGATGACGACTCTGCGATCGCCGCCCAGGACGCCCTCGGCCTGCTCTTCCGATTCGCCAGGAGCACCTCATGAGACTCCATTCCATCCGCCTTGTCGACTACCGCGGGATCACCGATGCCACTGTCGAATTCGGTCCCGGCGTGACGATCGTCGAAGGGCCGAACGAGATCGGAAAGTCCTCGATCCACCAGGCCATCACCCAGCTGCGCGAGGACAAAGCCAGCTCCCGCAAGGCCAGCGTCAAGGACACCCAGCCGGTCGGCTCCGATGTCGGCCCTCAGGTCGAACTGCATCTGAGCACCGGAGACTTCGAACTCCGATACGGCAAACGCTGGCTCAAACAGCCCTTCACGGAACTGAACATCCTGCGCCCTGTTCCCGAGCAGCTCAGCGGCGACGAAGCCCATGAGCGATTTCTGTCCATCCTCGACGAAACGGTCGACGTCGATCTGCTCGACGCGCTCGACGTCGCTCAGGGCAGAAGTCTTGCTCAGGCCTCGTTGGCTGAGATCAAAGCGCTGCACGGAGCACTCAGCGAATCGGGCGAGGCGCCCGCTGACCACGATGCGTTCCTCGATCGGATCGAATCCGAATATCTGAGATTCTTCACGGCCAAAGGCAAAGAGACCGGAGACCTCCGCAGACTCACCGAAGAGCTCCCCGCTGCTGAAGAGCAGTACACGGCCCTCGTTGCACGCAGTGAGGACATGGACGCACTCGTTGATCGCCACGCTCGTGCCGCCGAACGGCTGCAGACGGTGCGAGAGCAGCTGGGGCAGGCCATGAACGAACGAGACGAGGCGCAGGAGGCGGCGCAGGAGCTGTCCGGACTCAAGGCCGAACTCGAGCGGGCGCAGGAGGCCGCAGAGACGGGGCGGCGCGAAGAGCAGAGGACAGAAGAAGCCTGGAATCGGCGACGGGAACTGATCGCCGAAGCTGCAGCGGCGGAGAAGACCGTGCAGGCGACCGCCGCCGACCGTGACAAGCTCGCAGATCGAGAACACGAACAGGATGCAGAATTCGGCCGGGCGCAGAAGGCCCTTGAGGACAAGCAGGCCGAACTCGATACCGCGCGCACCGCTGCGAAGTCCGCGTCCGCGAACCTCGCACGGGCCCGCGCCCGCCGCGAAGTCAGAGACCTGCGCAAGCGGCTGACGAGCGTCCGCGAACAGGAGCGCAGAGCAGCCGAAGCGAAGGCGACGATCGGAGCGATCGCGGTCACGGCGAAAGACGTCGAACACCTCTCCGGTCTCGTCACCGAGGTGCGCATCGCGACCAAGGCGAAGACCGCGGCGGCCGCGCAGATCATCGCCCGACGGCTCGGGGACACGGACGTGAGCATCGACGGAGTGCAGCTGGCCGCCGACGACCGTGAAGAGTTCGCCGTCGTCAAGGACACGCGGATCCTCATCGATTCCGTCGTCGACATCACTGTGCGACCCGGCCAGTCTCCGGCCGAACTCGACCGAGCCGTCGACGAAGCCGAGTCCGAACTCGACTCCGAGCTCGAACGTCTCGGGGTGACCTCACTCGACCAGGCCAGAGAGCGCGCAGATGTGCGCACCAGTGCTGAAGCGATTCTCGCCGAGGCGACATCGACCCTGCGTGCGCTCATCGGCAATGACGACCGCGCCGGACTCGACGCAGCTTTGTCGCGGGCAGAACATCTGGCCGATGAGTCGGGGGAGTCGAACCGAAATGGCACCCAACCCGGAGCCGGGGACACCGACGAGGCTGGATCGGACGTTGACTTGGACGTGGATTCGGAAGATGACTCGGACGTCGGCTCGGAAGTCAGCTCGGAAGTCAGCTCGACGATGATCGAGGAGCTCGAAGCCGCTGTCGAGGAGACTGCAGCAGCCGTCGAGACCGCACAGGACGCCGTCGAATCCGCCCGTCTCACGCTCGATTCGGCGCGGAACGGCCGGGATGAGACGAGAGTCGCATCCGTGCGATCGCAGGCTCAGCATGAGCAGTCGACGATGACACTTGAGAACCTCACAGCGCGACTTGCCGCTGACCGAGAAGCGCAGTCCGATGAGGAATTGGAGTCAGCGCTCGCCGGTGCCCAGGAGCGGACGGAGACGCTGGCAGCAGACGCGACCGCGGCCCGTGAACGCTATGCGGCCGCCGACCCGGAGACCTTGGAGATGCGGCTGCAGAACGCACTCCAGCTCGTCGACAGCAAGCAGAGGCAGCAGGAGGCGGATCGGCAGGAGGTCGACCGGCTCTCCGCGCTCATCGACGACCGGGCAGGCGAGGGCATCTACGACAAGCTCAAAGCGGCTCAGGAAGCTCTCGAGACCCTGCAGACGAAGCTCGCACGTCTGCGCCGTCAGGCGAACGCGATCAGCCTGCTGCGAGAGACCGTGCGCACACACAAGGAAGAGGCCCAGCGGAAGTACGTGGCACCGTTCAAGGAACAGATCGAACGGTTGGGGCGCGTGATCTTCGGGCAGGGGCTGTCGGTGGAGATCTCCGAGGACCTCGAGATCGTCTCCCGCACACTGGACGGCAGAACCGTGGGCTTCGAATCACTGTCGGGCGGAACGAAAGAGCAGCTGGCACTCCTCGGCCGGCTCGCCGTGGCGACACTGGTCGATGAGACCTCGGGTGCACCGGTGATCCTCGACGACGCCTTCGGCTTCGCCGACGAGAAGCGTCTGGCCGCCCTCAACGTCATCCTCGGCAACGTCGGACGCAACGCGCAGGTCATCCTGCTCACCTGTCAGCCGGGCCGCTTCGGTGCGATCGGCGGAGCGGAGACCGTCAGCCTGGCCTGAGGACCGAGCGATGGCATGTGCACCGCAGGCGGCGGCGCAGCCCGCGCCGGCTCGGTGATCGGGAAATCAACCGGCAAGTCACCATGCGTTAGCCTGAAGCCATGGCTGCAAGGACTTACAAGGACGAAGTCATCGTCCACTGCTCAGGCGACGGGTACTACCGGACACGATGGATCCCCTTCGTGTCTTTCAAATCCATTCGGTTCGGCGCCTATCGGTTCCAGCGCTGCCCGGTCCATGACCGCTGGGAACTGGCGGGGATCGTCGACGACGAGGACCTCACCACCGAGATTAGGGCCGAAGCCGACAGATACCCGGCCTCCCGCATCCCCTGAGGGAACCTCCCACATGCCGTGAGGGAGGCACATCATCCGCAGCTCGCCGACGGCGCCTCAGACAAGCAACCCCACCTACTACTCCGTGGCGGTGGCCGCCGCGCGTGCCGCTTGAGCGGCTTCGACGGCATCGGCGCGGATGGTTCGGCGGAGGATCTTGCCCGAACTCGTCTTGGGCAGCTGATCGATGAACGTCACCTGATGCGGTGCCTTGTAGGAGGCGAGCTTCTCACGGCAGAAGGTCATGATCTCCTGGGCGGTCGCCTCGGCGCCGGGCTGCAGAGTGACGAACGCGGCGACGTCCTCCCCACGATAGTCGTCGGGAATGCCGACGACGGCGGCTTCCTGCACGGCCGGATGCGTATAGAGAACATCCTCGACCTCACGCGGCCACACCTTGAATCCGGAGGCATTGATCATGTCCTTCTTCCGGTCGACGATGAACAGCCAGCCGTCCTCACGCATGAAGCCGACGTCACCGGTGTGCAATTCGCCGTTCGGGATCTGTTCGGCCGTGGCCTGCGGATTGTTGAGGTAGCTTGAGACGACCTGCGGTCCGGAGATCGCGACCTCACCGACCTCGCCGGGCCCCACCGGCTGACCGTCATCGTCGAGGATGCGGATCATCACGTCTGCCTGGGGAAGACCGCACGCGAGGTTGCCGCTGTCCGGGTCGACCGGCGCTTTGAAACCGCGGGGCACGGTGGCGACCTGTGCACAGGTTTCGGACAGTCCGTACCCCTGCCCGACGTAGATGTTCGCGCGATCCTCGAACTTGTTGACTAGGCCCTCCGGAAGGGGTGCACCACCGGACATGAGGGACTTGAACGAGGCGAACTTCTCAGCGCTGAAATTCGGGTGTGCCAGCATCGCCGTGTAGATGGTCGCGGGTCCTGCCATATACGTCGGTTTCTCCTGGTCGCACAGTTCGATGAGGGAACCCGGGTCGAACCGGTAGTTGAGGATGAGCCGGGCGCCTCCGGCAACCCCTGCGAGGAATTGGCAGATGAAGCCGGTGATGTGGAACAGCGGGGCGAGCGAGACGAAGCCGTCGCCGGGAACGAAGTCGGCGTTGCGCAGACAGTAGCGGGAATTGCTCGAAATGTTCGCCTGCGTGGCTGCGGCTCCCTTGGAGCGCCCCGAGGTTCCCGAGGTGTAGGCGATGAGCCCGAGGTCGGAGGGTTCGGGGGAGTGCGGGGTGAAATCGGTATCGAGATTGTCGGCGACCGCGGCCGCGAACTCGAATCGTCCCTCGACCGCGGGCAGCTCGTCGAAGCGCGGCATCGTGTCGAACATCGCGAAGATCGCGTCGGGACCCTCCGTCTGGAAGTTCCGGTCGTCGTTGAGCACGACGAGGGGGATTCCGGCGGTGAAATCCTTGACGCGGTCGAGGTAGGCCGCCTGGGAGACGACGAGTCCCTTGACAGCGGAGTCGGCGAAGATGTGTTCGAGCTCCCCGCGATACATCGGGTTCAGCGGGACGACAGTGCCGCCGGCCTTCCAGATCCCATAGGTCGCAATGACGAACGCCGGGGTGTTCTGGTCATAGATGCCGATGCGGTCGCCGCGTTGGATGCCCTGAGGCGTGAGGAACGCGGCGAAGGCAGTGGACCACCGGTCGAACTCAGCCCAGGTGAGAGAGAAGCCGTAGTAGGTGATTCCTTCGGCATCGCCATGTGCTGCCACGGTGGCCGCCAGATCGGCCAGCGGAGTGGAGTCGGGCAGCACGAGCGGTTCCTGAACCACATCGCCCAAGGTGGTGAGCCAGGGCCGGGAGTCGAACCAACTGTTCGTCATTGAACATCCTTTCTCGGTGGGCCCGCGCATCATCAGTCGGACCCGGTGGGTTTCACAGTATCGCGCAGGCCGGAGCGGTCTCAGGCCCGGTACTTCTTGATCTCATTGCGGGCGATGGAACGTTTGTGCACCTCATCGGGCCCGTCTGCCAGGCGCAGGGTGCGCATGTGCGCCCACAGCCTCGCCAGCGGGAAGTCATCGGTGACTCCACCGCCGCCATGGACCTGTATCGCCCGGTCGATGACCTTGAGCGCCATCGACGGAGCGACGACCTTGATCTCTGCGATCTCGTTCTTCGCCACTTTGTTGCCGTGCTTGTCCATCATGTCCGCGGCATGCAGGGTGAGCAGGCGGGCCTGGTCGATCTCGATCCGGGACTCGGCGATCCAGTCCTGGATATTCGCACGATTGGAGAGCTTCTCACCGAACGTCACCCGCTCCTCGGCGCGTCTGACCATGAGTTCGAGGGCGCGTTCGGCGGCACCGATGGCGCGCATGCAGTGGTGGATGCGGCCGGGCCCCAGCCTGGCCTGGCTGATGGCGAAGCCCTCGCCTTCGCCCTTGAGGATGTCCTTGAACGGCACGAACACGTCCTCGAAGACGATCTCGGCGTGCCCTTCCCGATCGGCGTAGCCGAAGACGGGCAGATTGCGCACCACGGTGAGGCCGGGAGCGTCGATGGGCACGACGAGCATCGACTGCTGCCGGTGCACCTCGGCGGTCGGGTCGGTCTTGCCCATGACGATGAGGACCCGGCAGTTCGGGTGCATGCCGTTGGAGGCGAACCATTTGCGTCCGTTGAGCACGAACCCGTCGGCGGTGCGCTCCATGCGCATCTCCACGTTCGTGGCGTCGGAGCTGGCCACCGCAGGTTCGGTCATCGCGAACGCCGAGGCCATCCGCCCTTCGAGCAGCGGGCGCAGGTACTTCTCCTTGTGCTCATCGGTGCCGAAGAGGGTGAAGACCTCCATGTTGCCCGTGTCCGGGGCGTTGCAGTTGATCGCCTCCGGAGCGATCTCGATGCTGCGGCCGGTGATCTCGGCCAGGGGCGCGTATTCGAGGTTCGTCAGTCCCGGGCCCCAATCGGAATGAGGGTGGAACAGATTCCACAGTCCCTGCCGCTTCGCTTCGGCCTTGAGATCCTCGAGGACCTGGGGCTGCGTGTGCGGGCTGGCGGCCTCCGCCATCTGCTCGGCATAGACGCGTTCAGCGGGGTAGACGAATTCGTCCATGAACGTGTTGAGGCGGTTCTGATAGTCGCGTCCGCGTTCGGTCGTTTCCAACACTTGGGCTCCTTGTGCTCGATCGGGGTCAGTGGTCGTTCAGGCGTGCTTGGTATCGGGACATGCCGCGCAGCCAGCGGTCGTAGTCGCTGCCCTTCATGCGGTACATCTCGAGGACTTCCGGGTGGGGCAGGATGAGGAACTGCTCGGCTTCGACCGCGTCGAGGACGATGGCGGCCACTTCGGCGGGTTCGAGGACGGCGCCGGCCGAGGTCACAGCCTGCTGTGCCGCGCCGTCGTCAGCGCCGGCGGCATCATGCAGATTCGTGTTCACTCCCATCGGGCAGACCACCGAGGCGCGGATTCCGTCATCGCGGTAGGTCATCGCCAGCCATTCGGCGAAGCCGACAGAGGCGTGCTTGGTCACCGAATACGCGGCCGAACCGATCTGTGTGAGCAGACCCGCCGCCGAGGCGGTCGCCACGAAGTATCCGGAACCGGCCTTCTGCCAGCGGGGGACGAGGGCCTGAGCGGCGCGGATATGAGCGCGCATGTTGACGTCGATGATGGCGTCCCAGTCCGCATCGGTCTCACCGAGCATCGCGGGTCCGATGATCCCGGCATTTGCGAAGTACATGTCCACCTCGCCGAGGCGGTCGTCGGCGAAGGCGATGAGTTCACCGACCCCTGCCACCGAGGACACATCCCCGGTCCAGGCGTGGGCACCATCGCCGAGGCCGGCTGCGGTGGCTGCGACCGTTGGCGCGAGGTCGGCGAGGACGACCGATGCCCCGCGCTCGAGCAGCTCTGCAGCGAGGGCGGCTCCGATGCCGCCGGCCGCCCCTGTGACGACTGCCCGTCTGCCCGCGACCGTGGCCGTCATGGCTTCTCCAACAGTTCGAGGGCTTGGCGGGCAAGGTCTTCGACGCCTTCGCCGGCCGCCTCGGGGTCGAGGTCGAGGTCGCCCATCTTCCCTGTCGCCAAGCGGGTGTACACACCCTCGCGGATGCAGGCCAGCTTCCACATTGCGAAGGCCGAATAATAGTCGACGTCGTGGACCTCGTGACCGCTGACGGCCTGGTACCGATCGATGAGTTCGGCGCTCGTGGGGAATCCGTCTTCGGGGCGGGGCACCCAGATGCTCGTGAACTCCTCGGGCACAGTGAGCATGGCGATGAAGTAGCCGAGGTCGGTGAGCACCTCGCCGACAGCGGTGAGCTCCCAGTCGACGACCGCGTTGACCGTCCCGTCGGGCGCGAAGATCATGTTGTTCGGTTTGAAGTCCCCGTGTGCGATTCCCACGGGGCTGCCCGCCGGATCCGGCATCGCCTGGGCCAGAACGTCGTGGACTTCGTGGATCATGGGCGTTTCGCGCATGGAGATCTGCTCGACTTGGCCGATCCAGCGTCTCAGCTGACGTTCGATGAGCCCGCCGGGCCGGCGCAGATCCGACAGCCCCACCGCGTCGACGTCGACGGCGTGGATGGCGGCCAGGGCATCGACCATGCCGAATGCGCAGTCGCGTCGGTTCTCGGCCGGAATCGATTCCCAGTCGGTCGGTGTATGGATCGGCAGTCCCGGGCAGTGGTCCATGAAGACGAAGGGAACGTCGAGGACTTCCGGGTCGTCGACGATCTCGAGGACGTTCGGCACCGGAACGCCGCTGCCGCTGAGCGCGGCCATGATCCGGCCCTCCCGTGCGACGTTGTGCGCACTGCCGCCTTCATGGCCCAGCGGCGGACGGCGCAGCACCCAGCGAGGAGAACCGTCGACAGTGATCGTGAACGTGAGGTTCGAACGGCCGACGGACATCACCTCGACGCCGAAATCACTGATTCCGAATCTCTGCTCGATCCATCTGCCGATGCTGTGCGCATCGAATCCTGCCGGTGCCTGCGTCATCCTTGACCTTCCCGAGTGAACAATCGTTCAGTAGAGTTCACAGTATTCAACCCGGGCGGGGGAGTCAAGCCGTGAAAGTGACCGCGCTCACCACGCCCGATGTGATAGTTCTGAAGAGATCATCGACACCGGAGCCGCGTGGCTCCGGGTGCGACCAACGTAAGTGAGGACACTATGAAAGCCATTCGCGTCACCGCTCTGACCGGCCCCGATGATGTCGAGCTCGCCGAGGTGGAGCGTCCGGTGCCGGGACCGGGCCAGGTGCTCATCAAGGTCGCCTACGCCGGGGTGACCTTCCCCGAGCTGCTGCAGACCCGGGGCCTGTACCAGGTCAAGCACGATCTGCCTTTCACCCTCGGGTCCGAGGCCTCCGGAGTCGTCGCCGAGGCAGGACCGGATTCCCGCTATTCCATCGGTGACCGGGTCGCTGCGATCACAGGCTCCGGAACCTTCGCCGAATACCTCGTCGCCGGAGACGAAGCCACGGTGCCGGTGCCGGATTCGGTGAGCCTGGCCGACGCCGCGGGCATGCCGATGAACGTGCTCACCGCCGACTTCGCGCTGCGAGTGCGCGCGAATGCGCAGCCGGGGCAGAGTCTGCTCGTCCACGGGGCCGCCGGCGGCCTCGGTTCGGCCGCGGTGCAGATGGGCCTGGCTATGGGGCTCGAGGTCATCGCCGTCGTCTCGACCGACGCGAAAGCCGAAGCGGTGCGTGAGCTCGGTGCGACCCACGTGGTCTTCGCGAACGGCTTCAAGGATGCGACGAAGGAGATCTTCGCGAACGGTGTCGACTTCGTCTTCGACCCGGTCGGCGGTGACCGCTTCACCGACTCCACGCGTGTCCTCGCCCCATTCGGTCGGCTGCTCGTTCTCGGCTTCACCGCCGGCGAGATCCCCTCGATCAAGGTCAACCGGCTGCTGCTCAAGAACATCTCCGTCGACGGTGTCGCCTGGGGCGCCGCCGCCTTCGGTCATCCCACCTACATCACCGAGCAGTGGGAGACGGTGCGCGAGCACGTGGCGGCCGGTCGGCTCAATCCGCGCATCCACGCGACCTACCCGCTCGAGCGGACGGCGGCGGCGATCAGGGAACTTGACGAACGCACCGTGATGGGAAAGGTGCTCCTTGAAGTCGCGGGAGAATGAATCGCCGACGAGTGACGGCGACGGCCGTGGGTAACGCTGTCAGTCTCCGTAGACGTCGTCGAAGATGCTGAGGTCTCCGACGACGATGAGCTTCGTCGTCGCCCGAGACATCCCGACGTAGAGCATGTCGATGGCCCGCTGTGGATCTCTGAATCCGTTGATGCAGAGCACCACGGCGGGCCTTTCAAGTCCCTTGAAGCCGAGCACATGGCCGTAGAAGACAGCTTCGTCGGCGAAGAACTGATCCCAGTAGGCCGCGATCCCCTCGGTCTCGACGACCTCCTTCTGCACTGGATGCCTCGACCCGGTGGTCAGCAGGGCGATCTGCCCGGCCGCCCAGCCGCCGTCCATGAGCGATTCCACCTGTCCGTCCGCCTCGGCGAGGGCTGATTCCGTGTCGACGTCGATCCATTCGATCTCCTCGCCGGGGCCGTTGCGGGCGATCGGCTCCTCGAACGCGAGGTCGGCGATGCCGGCGACGATCTGCTCGGAGTTGCGCAGATTCTCGTCGAGCTGGATGGGATTCATCGTGATCGGTGATTCGCCGTGGCGGTCGAAGATCCGCTGGCGCTCATCGGTGAAGACGTAGAGCGTGCCGGCCAGCTGATTGCGCAGGCATGACTGCACGGCCTCCCACCACAGCAGGCTGAAGTCCTGGCCTTCGTCGATGACGATCGCGTCGAAGAGACGTTTGCGAGGACGATCATCGGCGAGGTCCTTGAGCATCGTCGGCAGGCGCTGCTCCCAATACTCAGAGTCGTCGTCGCTGCCGCCCGGCGCACCCCAGCTGATGGGCAGGTCGTGGAAGAGGCCGACGAACGAAGGGCGGTCTTCGTCGGGCCATTGTGCGGTGTGGAGCTGGAGGAAGCGTCCGAGACCCCGCGAATAGCACATGAGCGCGACCTTCTTGCCCTCCTGCGTCAGCGCTCTGGCTTTGCGCAGCGCGAGGTAGGTCTTGCCCGATCCTGCTCCGCCGCTGATCTCGGCCCGATTCTGGTGACGGAGGATGCGGATGAGCTTCGCCTGCTCACGGCTGAGAGCGTCGGCTCGGTCGGAGATCTCAGCGGCCTTGAGGGCGACGTTCTCCACCGCCTGGTGGGTTCTGCGCAGGTTCTTCAGCACGAATTCGTGCCCGACCGTGAGGTCATGGCGCTGAGGGTCGAAGTCATACCGCAGCTGAGCGGCGACCTTCGCCGCCAGGGAGTCGATCTCCGTACCGTCGACGAGCTGGCGCTTCGGCGCATCGGGCTGATCCCAGCTGTTCGGCAGCTCTGTGTAGGGGAGGACCGCGAGGTGGCTGATCGGACCGGGGAGACGGGACAGCCGCGGACGCAGATAGTCAACGAGGGTGTGCTTGGCGACCATCGCCTGCTCGAGCGGCGGCGTGGCCAGATGACTGCGCTTGCCGTGGGAGCCAGAGGTGAACCAGCTGCCGTCGACGACATCGACGCGCCCGCCCTTGACTTCGACGACGGCGATGCCGGCGCCCGGCCAGAGGATGAGGAAATCGATCTCGACGTCCTTGTCATCGCCGGTCAGCCGCTGCCCGTGGATGACCGTCGCCCCGTCGGGAAGCTGATCGCGCAGCGCATTCCACACGAGCTCCTCGGCGGTGGACTCATTGAAATCAGGCTGTTCGGGAATCAACGTGACCATGGTCTGAGACTAACGCAGAATCGGACGCAGAAGTCCGCAGGCTCGGACGCAGAAGTCCGACGGCACTGCAGAGCGGATTTTGCAGTCGGCAGTGCCGTCGGTCAGTGCCCTCGGTCAGTCCGGACCGCGAGGAGACGTCACGTCGGACGAGTCCTCACACGAAGGCTGGGAGGATCACTTCGCGTCGTCGACCAGTTCGGATTCGTCGAGGACGACGTCTGCTCCGGTCTCGGGAAGACCGCAGCCGCGCAGCGAGGCACCGTTCGTCTCCTTCATGAAGATCGTGGCGACGAAGCCGACCGCGCAGGCGGCCATAATCATGTAGGCGGGGATGATCGTATTGCCTGTCACCCCGATGAGGCCTTCGCCGATCGACGGCGCGGTGCCGCCGAACAGTGCGGTCGAGACGTTGTACGAGATCGCGAAGCCCGCAAAGCGCACGGGTCCGGGGAACATCGCCGGGAAGGTCGCCGAAATCGTCGAGATCTGCGGGATGTAGAGGAGACCGAGCACAGCCAGTCCGATGAGTGCCCAGACGAAGCCGTTGGCCATGAGCATGAACATCGGAATCGCCGCGACGAAGAGTCCGATGAGCGAGAAGTACCAGACAGGCTTGCGCCCGACCTTGTCCGAGAGCATGCCGCCGAACGGGATGAGGATCATCATGAATGCCTGGGCGAGGAACATCACGGTCAGCGAGGCGTTCGCGCTCATACCCACCGGATTCTGCAGGTAGGTCGGCATGTAGGACAGCAGTGTGTAGTTGACGACGTTGACGGCGACGACCATGCCGCCGAGGACGAGCAGCTGCTTCTTGTAGCTGGTGAACAGAGTCGCGAAGACTTCCTTGACCGACTTGTCGTTATCACCGCTGTCGAGTTCCTCATAGACAGGAGACTCATCGAGCTGCGAACGCAGGTAAAGGCCCACGACGCCGAGGACTCCGGCGAAGACGAACGGAATCCTCCACGCCCAGTCCGTCATCGCCTGCTCTCCGAGGCCCAGCTGGAGGAGCAGGACGAAGAGCGAACCGGCGGCCATTCCGGCCAGGGTGCCGAATTCGAGGAAGCTGCCGAAGAATCCGCGGCGCTTGTCGGGGGCGTACTCGGCCATGAAGGTGGCGGCACCGCCGTACTCGCCACCCGAGGAGAATCCCTGAATGACGCGGAGGAGAACGAGGATGATCGGTGCGGCGACGCCGATCGTCGCGTAGCTCGGCACCAGAGCGATGCAGAACGTCGATCCGGCCATGAGCAGAATCGTCAGTGCCAGGACCTTCTTGCGGCCGAGGCGGTCGCCCATCGGCCCCCAGACGATTCCGCCGAGAGGACGGAAGACGAAAGACACGGCGAAGGTCAGCAGCGTCATCAGCTGCGCATGCTCGCCGGGGAAGAAGTGGTGGGAGAGGTAGGTGACCGACACGGCAAAGAGGCCGTAGTCGAACCACTCGGTCGCATTGCCCAGCGCCGAGGCGGCCACGGCTTTGCGCACGGTCTTGAGGTCAGGCTCGGTTGGGGACGCCGGTGATGCGGATTCTGGGGTATCGGGGGTGCTCATGAATTCCTCCATTCATGCGGACCACCGTTGTGGTGGCCCTTCGTTCGAACCGAACCCACGTTACGAGCATGCGTTCAGACTCTCAATGGAGAATTCGTGTCAAATCAGCGGCGTGTCATTAGCGATCAGATCAACAGCACCCTCCGTGACCTGGGAGGATGTTGATTTCATTCACATTTGAACCAGCAAGCTTTCTTCACAGTGAACAGTGAAGTAATCGTTACGGAAATCCGGTTGACAGAAAATGAAATCGATGACCGAATTTGTCTGCACTCATGAGGAGAGTATTATCCTCGTTCGCATCAGCCGAAGGTATCGCTCACCCCCGTTTGCCGAAAGAGCGGAAGGCCCGTGCATGTGCACGGACCCTCCGCTCATTCGGTTCGGGCAGACCGGGTCGGACACCCGGGGCCCGGGGCGGATCAGAGCGCCGACGGTTCCACTGTCTCGGTGGCCGCGCGCTGATCCATTGCCGGGGAGGTGTCGATCCCGCGAGCGTTGAGCCGACGCTTGACCAACGGCCACACAGCGAAGAGCACGGCAGTGGCGACCAGGCTGGTCCACACCTGCGCGCGGCCGTCTTCGCTGAGCAGCATGATGATGACGACGCCGATGACGACGGCGATGAGCAGGATGTTGAGAATCGGCGTCAGCCACGACTTCAAGGTGAGCGCCGCCCGCTCGGCGGGGCTGAGCTTGACGCGCATGCGCCACTGCGTGAGGGCGATGAAGACGTACACGAAGAGAGCGACGAGGCCGCCTGAGTTCATGATGAAGTCGAAGATGCCCGAAGCCGGGACGGTGAAGTTCGCGACGACCGCCGCCAGTGCTCCGAGGCTGGAGGCGATGAGCGCTGCCACGGGGACGTTCGTCTTCGAGCGCTTGCGGATGAGTGCGGGCGCATAGCCTTTGTCAGCCAGGGAGGCGAACATCCGGGAAGCCGAGTAGAGACCGGAGTTGAGTACCGAGATGACGGCGGTGAAGAGCACGATCGTCATGACCGCCGAAGCGCCCGGCAGACCGAAGAGGCCGTAGACGTGAGCGAACGGCGCGATCGTATCGGGGTCGGGCAGCTCATCCCAGGGCACAGCAGTGACGATGATGAGCACGCCGCCGACGAAGAAGAGCATGATGCGCCAGATGACGGTCCGTGTGGCTTGGTTGATGCCGCGGGCCGGATCGACGGACTCGGCCGAGGCCATGACGGCGATCTCGGTGCCGAAGTAGCTGAAGATCACGGTGGCCACGCCGATCATCACGGCGCTGAAGCCCATCGGCATGAAGCCGCCGTGATTCCACAGGTTCGACACGGAGTTCGTCGCGTTCGGCCAGAGGCCGAGAGCGAAGAGCGCACCGACGACGAGGAAGACGACGATCGTGATGACCTTGACGCTCGCGAGCCAGAACTCGACCTCGCCGAAGACGCGGACCGAGAGGATGTTCGTGCCGATGAAGACGAGGACGAGGAGGAGCGACCACAGCCACGTCGGAATCGCGGGGAACCATCCTGCGAGGATGCCGCCGCCGACGACGGCTTCGTAGGCGATGACGCCGACCCAGAAGTACCAGTAGAGCCAGCCGACGAGGTAGGCGGCCCATCCGCCCATGGATTCGTTCGCGTACTCCATGAAGGAACCGACGGCAGGTCGGCGTGCCGACATCTCGCCGAGCATCCGCATAGCGAGGAAGACGAGAAGTCCGCCGATGAGGTAGGACAGGATCGCGGCCGGTCCGGTCGAGCGGATGACGTTGCCGGATCCGACGAAGAGGCTCGCGCCGATGATGCCGCCGAGGGTGATCATGGTGATGTGCCTGTTGCGCAGTTTGCCGCGTTCACCGGCATCGGATGAGTCTGCGCTCGCATTGTGTGGTTTGCTCATGGAGCAATCTCCTTGTGAGACCAGGGCTCGGATTCCGCGCTGGGGCCGAGCCTCCAGGCAGCCCCTGTTGAAACTGCCTCCGGGATTCTACACAAAAGTCGCAGGAATCAGATGTCGCTGATCACACCGTGGCTGGTGGGCGGGACGCCTGCCCAGCGTGCCTCAGACGTGTTCGTGGGAGGCGTGTTCGTCGATGTGGACCCATTCAGGCGGCATCGGCGCCCACGCGGCGACCTCACGTCCGGACTTCGAGCTGTCGGCGAGCACGACGACGCTCCGGGCGCGTTCGGCGATGAGTTCCTTCGTCCGCGCCTCGTCGAGGGTGGGTTCGCCGAGGCCAGCCTGAGGATCGACGGCATCGGCGCCGAGGAAGGCGACGTCGACGTGGAGGCGACCGAGCGCATGATCGCTCAGCGCGCCGGTCGTGCCGTGGGACATCGTCGAGACCTCGCCGCCGACCATAATCACCTTCGGGCCCGCGGGGTGGGCCAGCGCCAGGGCGATCTCGAGGCCGCGGGTGACGACGGTCAGGTCATCGCGGTCACGAATCCGTTCTGCCAGACGCAGGGTAGTCGACCCGGCATCGAGGAAGATCGTTCGCACGCCCGGATCGTCGAGGTGGGATAGCGCGCGTGTGGCGATCGCATCCTTGGCCTCAGCGTTCGTATCCATCCGCTGGCCCAGCGGCCGTTCGACGAACCCGGCCGCCGTGGCTCCGCCGATGGTGCGGATGACCTCGCCTGCCTCGGCGAGATCGCGCAGATCACGTCGGATCGTCGATTCGGAGGTCTCGAGGTCTTCGGCCAGTCGGGCGATCGTCCACGTCCCCGTCTTTAGCAGAGACAGAATGTCGTCTCGGCGTTTCTGCGTGCCGGTGCGGATGGCCACGGACGGATCCTTTCACTCGATCGACCGGAGAGCCGACGACTCCCCGGAGCCGGCCCGGGTTCGGCCCGGAGTCGGTCTGGACTCAACCCGGTCTCAGCGCGGCAGGTACTCCGCGCGGATGCCGTCGACGAACGGAGCATAGCCGATCGCTGCCCGATATGCCGAGCGCATCGTGCCCGCGTCCGCGAGGCCCTGACCTGCGATGTCGAAGGCAGTTCCGTGGTCGACCGAGGTGCGCAGGATCGGCAGCCCCACGGTGACCGAGATCGTGCCGTCGAAGTCGAAGGTCTTCGAGGCGATGTGTCCCTGGTCGTGGTACTGGGAGAGGATGCCGTCGAAGCGGCCGGACAGCCCCTGATGGAAGACCGAGTCCGCGGGGATCGGCCCGGCGACGTCGAAGCTGCCGGCGGCATTGACCTGCTCGACTGCGGGCCGGAGGATCTCGATCTCCTCGTCTCCGAATGCCCCGTTCTCCCCACCGTGCGGGTTGAGTGCGGCGACGGCGAGCCGCGGCGCACTCACGCCGTAGAGCTGCAGGGCACGGTGAGCACGTTCGATCGAATCGACCTGGGTGTCGACCGTGAGGGCATCGATGGCCCTGCGCAGCGACATATGCCGGGTGGCGAAGAAGATCTGGAGTTTGTGGTCGGGGGTCTTCGTGTTCTCCACGACGAACATCGTGTCCTGCTTCGTCACCCCGGTGAGCTCGCCGAGCATCTCCGTGTGCCCGAGGTGCTTCGACCCGGATTCCCACACGGCTTCCTTGTTGATCGGTCCGGTGACGATTCCGGCGATCCGCTGGTCCATGGCGGCCTTCGCGGCGACCTCGATCGCGGTGACCGCAGCCTGACCGGCACGGGCATCGACGACGCCCCAGTCCGGCAGGTCCTTCCCGAGCACACCGATGTCGAAGACGTCGATGACGCCTTCACCGGCTGACGGGGTCGCCCAGTCGGTGATCGTGCGCAGCTCGACGTCGAGGCCGAGGACCTCGACCGCGCGCTTCATCACTGCGATATCGGCGACGGCGATGCCGTGCTGGTCGTCACGTCCTGAGAACTCCGCGAGCACCTGGGCGGTGATCTCGGGTCCGATTCCGACCGGGTCGCCGACGGTGACGGCCAATGCTGGTGAGGTCATGTCAATCTCCTTTGCTGGGGTGAGCTTGTGCAGATGCGGTGCTGAGGTGGTCGAGGCACTGTGCCGCCGTGCCGGCGTCGCCGATGAGCCCGCCCTTGGTGACGATCGGCAGTCCGTCGGCGGCTCCTCCGACGAGGCGGCCGCCCACGGCCAGGGGGATGATCTCCTTGTCGATGGCCATGCCGACGGCGTCGAGGGCGCGCATGACCTCGGCGGTGACGTCGCCGCCTGTGGTGTAGAGGCCGGTCACGGTCATCGAGTCGACCACGGCTGCGGCGATTCGGGCCAGGCGCTGGGTCGTGCGTTGTGACTCGTCGTCGTCGAGTTCGAGCAGATCGTGAGAGTCGAGGACGGTGGCGACGATGATCGCCCGCGCCGAGGCGGCTTCCTCCACTCGTGCGAGTGTGGCCTGCACATCGGGCAGGTTCTCCTCGTCGAGGACGGTGCGGATGAGCGTGACGCCGGGGTCCTCGGCGAGGGCGGACAGCTGTGATCGGGTGACCTCGGTCGCCGAACCGGAGATGCCCAAGAGGACACCCTGGGGGCGTGTCGGCAACAGAGACCGAGCCAGTGCCAGGCTGCCCGGACCCGGATCGATCGTCACCCAGTCGAGCAGCTCGCCGGCGTGGAGTCCGGTGAGCGCGCGGACGGTGTCGTCACCGGCCGGGGCGTCGGCGATCTCCTGCGTCAGCTCGGCGGCGACGGCTCCGATGAGGTCGATGTGCTCGGTGGTCAGAGCGTCGGCGATGACGACGTCGGCTCCTGCTGCGATCGCCTCGCACAGCTGCTCACGGATCGCTGTCGGCCCGGAGAGGATGGTTGAGATCTCGATGCGGCGGCAGCTCAATCGGGTGCCCTCACCAAGAATGGTCTCGACTTCGGAGGTGTGCATGGGGGAGCGGACGTCGCGGGCCAGCTCGGTGTCCTCGAGCCGACGTCCGCCGAGCAGCTGTTGGCCTTGGACCGTGGTGCGTCCGGCGGCAGGGAAGGCCGGTACGCACAGGCCCACGACGTGCCGTCGGTGCCCGCCGGCAGATGCTGGCGCCGTGCGATGGGAACGCAGTGCCGCCTCGGCGGTGGGGCCGACATTGCCGCGCAGGGTGGTGTCGATCCGGCAGGCGACGAGGTCGACCTGGCCGGCTGCGGCGATGATCCCTGACGTGAGGTCGGCCGCCTCACGCGGCGGCAGATGACGAGAATCCGCGTTGACCACGACCGCATCGTAATCGTCGAGGAAGCGGCTGAGTCCTGCACTCCGTTCGGCCGCGCTCAGCGTGATCGTGCGCAGCCCCGCCTCGGCGAACAGGGCACCGCAGGCATTGCCGCCGGTGAGATCGTCGGCGACGATGAGGATCCGCGGGCTCGCCTGCGCCGAGGCGGTGGCGTGAGGACGTGGCATGGGTGCGCTGCTCATACGACCAAGTCGAGCACGAACAGCAGCGGAAGGGAACAGATCCACACCGCAGTGGTGATTCCCGACCAGCCCTTGATGGCGTGGATCCCGTCGAGTCCGGTGAACTTCGTGACGACCCAGAAATAGGAGTCGTTGAAGTAGGAGAAGACCATCGAACCGGCGGTGCAGGCCATGACGGCCACGAGCGGATCGAGTTCCAGCGGGGCGATGAGCGGAGCCGTCACCGAGGCGGCGGTGATCATCGCGACCGTTCCCGACCCCTGAGCCAGACGGACGAGGGAGGCGATGAGGAAGGGCACGAGGAGGGCGGGCAGGCTGATTGAGGCGATTGCCGCGGCGAGGGCGTCACCGACGCCTGATTCGCGGAGCACCAGTCCGAAGCTGCCGCCGGCACCGGTGATGAGGAGGATGAGTCCGGCCGAGGCGGCACCGTCGGCCAGCCAGCCCTGCACCGAGTTCCGCGAGGTCATGCGCGGCAGGAGCGTGTAGACGGCGAGGACGAGGCCGATGATGAGGGCGACCACGGGGTTGCCGAGGAACGCCAAGGGTGCGACCCAGGCTGAGGGTTCGTACGCGTCGCCGGCGAGCTCGCCCTGCGCGTCCTTGTCGATGGCGGTGCCGACGGTGTTGGCGACGATAAGCAGCAGCGGCACGATGAGGGGGAGGAAGCCGAGGAAGGCGCCGGGCTTCTTCCCGCTGCCCGTGCCCGGGCCGGTCGTGTCCGTGTCGTTTGCAGCCTGCGAAGCCGCAGAGTCCGCGCCGGTCGACTCACGGTCGCCGGTGAGGGTGGATACCCCGCCCGCTCCTTCGGGGGAGGCCTCCGCCGAGGTGGCCGAGACTTCGGCGTAGACGTCGTGCTTGACCTGGGTGTTGAGCACGGGTTCGAGCTTCGGTCCGACCCACCGGGCATAGACGACGACCACGGGCAGAAGGATGACGGTGAAGACGAGGCCGGCGAGGATGACGGAGCCGATATCGGCGCCGAGGATGCCGGTCGCTGCCAGCGGACCCGGAGTCGGGGGAACCATGTGGTGGGTCAGGGTCATTCCGCAGCCCAGCGCCAGTGCGAGGGTGACGTAACCGCCCTTCTTCACGCGGGCGATCGAGCGGGCCAGCGGGTTCATGATGACGTACCCGGAGTCGCAGAAGACCGGGATGGACACGAGGGAACCGACAGTGCCCATCGCCCAGGGCTCGCGGCCCTTGCCGAAGGCACGGAGGAAGGCGCGAGCGAGGGAGTCGGCGGCTCCGGAAACTTCGAGGATCTTGCCGATGCCGACACCGAGCCCGATGACGATGCCGATGCTGGCAAGGGTGTCGCCGAAGCCGGTGGTGATCGAGTCGACGATCGAGAGCAGATCCTGGCCGGCGACGATGCCGGTGACGATGGCGGCCAGGAGCAGGGCGATGAAGGCGTCGAGTCGGGTCGCGAGCACGATGATGACGATTGTCGCGATCCCGGCGGCGAGCGCCAGTATGAGTTGCAGGTCCATGGGGTCCTCCGCAGTGAGGCCGGCTCGAGGTCGAGCCAGGGTGGGTGGTTCGCATTGACATCGTCTGATCGGTCGCGGCCGGCACGGCAGCTCCCGATCAGCGAAGTTGAACAGTATGAGCAAGTATGTGTCATAACTGCGCATTTATGCAATGTACGTATGGACCTTCACCTGGGGATCTGTGGGTCGGGAGGAGGCACTGAGGGGAGTGGTGATGGTCAGGCGCGGGGGTCGACGATGATCTTCACATGCTGCTCGTTGTTGTCGATGAGCTCATCGAAGCCGCCGGGGATGAGCTCGTCGAGTCCGATCCTTGCCGTGATGAATGACGAGAGGTCGATTCTGCCGCTTTCGGCCAGCGCGATGGTCGCAGGATGGTCTCCTGAGTAGCCGATTGTGCCTCGCAGGTCGATCTCCTTGAGGACGAGTTTGGGCATGTCCACCTCCGGTTTGTGCCCCCAGATCGAGACATTGACGATGACGCCTCCGGGGCGGGTTGCATCGAGAAGCATGTCGAGGACAACGGGGGCCGATGAGCATTCGAAACCGACGTCGGCACCGGTGCCGTCGGTGCGCTCACGGACAGCCTCGGCGACGTCGACTTCTCGTGGATCGAGTACCTCGTCGGCGACGCCGGTCGACAGGGCCATCGCCTTTCGGGCCTCCGAGAGTTCGGAGACGTAGACTCTCATTCCCTGCGCTTTGAGGACGGCCGCGGTGAGGAGCCCGATGGGCCCTGCGCCGCCGACGATCGCGACCTGCCCGGCCTGGGCGCCCGAGCGCGTCACTGCGTGGTGGGCGACCGAGAGCGGTTCGATGAGGGCCGCTTGGTCGAGCGGGATGTCCCCGATCGGATGCACCCATCGACGTTGGACGACGATCTTCTCCGCCAGGCCGCCGCCTCTTCCGCCGAGTCCGATGAAATTCATGTCTTTCGACAGCTGATAGCTCTGGCCGGGGCTGGTGTCGACGTCGTCGGCGATGATGTACGGCTCGACGACGACGTTTTGACCGATGCTCAAGTCATCGACGCCTTCACCGAGGGCAGTGATCGTCCCGGAGAATTCGTGCCCCATGGTCACTGGAGCTGATTCGCCTGAGATCGGATGCGGGTGACCCGTCGGTGGGACGAAGATCGGTCCCTCAAGGTATTCGTGGAGATCGGTGCCGCAGATTCCGCACCAAGCCACGTCGATGGCGACTGTGCCTGGCAGGAGCTGCGGTTCCGGAATGTCTTCTATGCGGATGTCTTTGCGGTCGTAGAACCGTGCTGCCCTCATGGCAATCCCTTCGTCGGTGTCATCCTTCGTTGCTGTGTTCTTGAACGCTAAGGTCCGGAGCGGTCGGTGATCGAGCGTTGCAGGCAATTGCATAGTGGGGCGAATCACCCTTGATTGATACCCCCTAGGGGTATACATTGAAGGTATGGATAAGCAGCGTAATCATCAGCATCACGATGTGGAGCCTGTTGAAGCGGGCCCTATGGATCAGTCCGACCATGTTCATCATCAGCACGGTGATCATGCGGACCACGGCGAACACAGCGTTCACGCAGGGCACGATCAGCATGCCGACCACGGCGGGCATGCGGGGCACACCGGCCATGGCAGCCACGACGGACACGGTGGTCACGGCGGACATGGAGACCATGTGGCGCAATTCCGGCGACTGTTCTGGATCATGCTCATCTTCGCCGTCCCCGTCGTTGCGTTCAGCCCGATGTTCGGCCACCTCCTCGGCTACGAGGTCCCCGAGACCGGTATCCTCGGCGTGCTCCGCTGGCTCTCACCGATCCTCGGCACCGTCATGTATGTCTGGGGCGGCAAGCCGTTCCTCAGCGGCGGACTCGCGGAGATCAAAGGCCGCAGCCCCGGGATGATGCTGCTCATCGCTCTGGCGATCACCGTGGCGTTCATCTCCTCGTGGGGTTCGTCGCTCGGCATTCTCGATCCGCAGCTCGACTTCTGGTGGGAGCTGGCGCTGCTCATCGTCATCATGCTCGCCGGCCATTGGATGGAGATGCGGTCTCTGGCGCAGACCTCCTCGGCGCTGGACAGTCTGGCTGCGCTTCTGCCCGACGAAGCCGAGAAGGTCGTCGGTGATGAGACGGTGACGGTCTCGCCGGACGAACTCGCTGTCGGTGACGTCGTCCTCGTGCGACCCGGGTCTTCGGTGCCCGCCGATGGTCGCGTCATCGGGGGTTCCGCGAACATGGACGAATCCATGGTCACAGGGGAATCGACGACGGTGCGCCGCGTCGAAGGGGAGTCCGTTGTCGCGGGAACGGTCGCCACCGATTCCGGGCTGCGCGTGGAGATCACGGCCATCGGCGATGACACTGCGCTCGCCGGAATCCAGAAGCTCGTCGCCGATGCCCAGAACTCGTCGTCCCGAGCCCAGCGCATCGCGGACAGGGCCTCGGCATGGCTGTTCTGGTTCGCCCTCGGTGCGGCCGTGATCACTGCGCTCGCGTGGTCGCTCATCGGGATGCCGGACTCGGCGGTGGTGCGCACGATCACGGTGCTCGTCATCGCCTGTCCGCACGCCCTGGGTCTGGCGATTCCACTCGTCGTCTCCATCGCCACCGAGCGTGCTGCTCGTGCGGGAGTGCTCATCAAGGACCGGCTTGCCTTGGAGACCATGCGCACTGTCGATTCGGTGCTCTTCGACAAGACCGGCACGCTGACAAAGGGAGAGCCGACCGTCACGGGCGTCGAGGTCGCGGATGGGGCCAGCTCTGCCCGGTCCGATGCGGAGATTCTGCGCCTGGCCGCGGCCGCCGAATCCGACAGCGAACACCCGTTGGCCCGGGCGATCGTCCGGGCTGCGCAGGATCGTGAACTGACGATTCCGGCCGTCTCTGACTTTTCCTCCTCACCTGCGGTCGGGGTCAAGGCGACCGTCGACGGGGCTGTGGTCGAGGTCGGTGGGCCCAGGCTGCTTGAGAAACACGACGTTGCTGAGGTGCCCGCCGCGCAGACATGGCGAGAAGAGGGCGCGATCATCCTCCACGTCCTCATCGACGGTGAGGTCGTCGGCGCCCTTCGCTTGGCCGATGAGATCCGGCCTGAATCGCGAGACGCCGTCGACGCTCTGCACGCTCGAGGCATGCAGGTGGTGATGATCACCGGTGACGCCGAGGCGGTTGCGAAATCCGTTGCCTCCGAACTCGGCATCGACCGGGTCTATGCCGGGGTCCACCCGGCCGACAAGGCAGCGAAGGTCTCGGAGCTGCAGAGCGAGGGCCGTCGCGTGGCGATGGTCGGCGACGGTGTCAACGATGCTCCTGCTCTGGCCCAGGCCGATGTCGGCATCGCCATCGGCGCGGGCACGGACGTCGCCATCGGATCCGCCGGAGTCATCCTCGCCTCGGATGATCCTCGATCCGTGCTCTCGATCGTGGAGCTCTCGCGAGCGACCTATCGGAAGATGAAGGAGAACCTGTGGTGGGCTGCCGGATACAACCTGCTGTCCGTGCCCCTGGCTGCCGGTGTTCTGGCACCGATCGGCTTCGTCCTGCCGATGAGCGTCGGCGCGATCCTTATGTCGATCTCGACGATCGTCGTCGCACTCAACGCCCAGCTGCTGCGTCGGTTGGACCTGCGGCCGGAGACCTCCGCCTCGTCGTGAGACCGTGCGATTCTTGTCCCGTTCGCGTGGTGCCGCTGCCGGGGTGATGCTCGCATCAGCCGCGAGGCTGCGGTATGAAAGTGCCTTGGGCGTGGCAGGGGGTCCAGGAGAGGAAAGTGACCGTTGAATAGAGAAGTTGAATAGCGAAGCGGCCCTGGTCAGAATTTCGGTTCTGGCCAGGGCCGCTTCGCTGCCGACGCAGGTCTCAGCGAGCCAGGGTCTCGTCGATCGAGCTCGTGCCGATCGCCAGGGTGACCTGAGTTCCCCAGGGATCGGAGAGGCGGACCGAGCGACCGTCATCGGCGTAATCGAGTCCGCGGTTGCTCAGTCGAGCGACGAGGGCGTCGAGGTCCTCACGTCCCGGAACGGTGATCGCGACATCGCCGAGGCCCAGGCTGGCCGCCCGCGGGCCGGCGCCGCGGCTGTTCCATGTGTTCATTGCGACGTGGTGGTGATATCCGCCGGCCGCGGCGAAGAGGACACCGGGCATCGATGACAGCGAGGGCTCGAAACCGAGGGCATCGACATAGAACTCGCGGGCCTGGGGAATGTTGCCGACCTGAAGGTGAACGTGGCCGACGATGCCGGGTTCGAACGCTGTATCGGCCAGGACGTCCTGCTTGAGGTGGCGCTCGAGGAACTTGTTCGGGTCGAGGTAGATCGTGTCCATCTGCACCTCACCGTCGACCGAATGGGTCCACTCCGACCGCGCGCGGTCGACGTAGAGCTCGATTCCATTGCCCTCGGGATCGGTGAAGTAGAAGGCCTGGCTGACGAGGTGGTCGCTCGAACCGACGAAGGTGCTGTTCGTATTCTGCGCAGCGTGGGCGACGGTGGCCGCCAGCGACGTCTTGTCCTCGAAGAGGAAGGCCGTGTGGAACAAGCCGGCCTGAGTGCGGTCGACGCCGGGCAGATCCGGGGTCGACACCAGCTTGACCAGGGGAGTGGTGCCCCGGCCAAGCACCCGGTGGACCTCGGCTCCGCGAGCGGATTCCTCGAGCGGTTCCATCGCCAGGGCATTCGAATAGTAGGCCGACATCTTCTCGAGGTCACCGACGCGCAGGGTGACGGCGTCCATGCCGGTGGACGGGCTGAGTGTGGTGTCGTTGACAGCAGGTGCCTGCAGGTCTGTGGAGATCGGTGCGGGGGTGGTGGTCATGGTGTTCTCCTGAGCGGAAGGGCTGTTGACTACAGTGTAGATCAAGATGGTTTAAACTTCAACTAAACGGACTGTGGATATATTCCCGTCCCATGTCGAGGCCGTTGACCGTGCGGAGGACTGCTGCTGGAGGCATTGACAGATCGGATAGATTCTCGGTCATGGAGCACATTCAGCGCCCGGCGACTCCAGCTGCGGGCCGGACCGTCACACACAAGGTCCTCAGTCTGCTGACGACCTTTGAGGAGCCGCGGCGCAGCTTCACTCTCACCGAGCTCGCCGCGGCGGCTGATGTTCCGCTGTCCACGGCGCACCGATTGATCAATGAGCTCGTGGAATGGGAGTTCCTCTCCCGTACCCCGCAGGGGCGCTACCAGCTCGGTCTGCGGATCTGGGAGATGGGCCAGAACGTGGGCAGGCAGCTGCGCGAAACAGCCAGCCCCTTCATCCAAGACCTCTATTCGTTCACCGGAGAGACCTCCCAGTTGGCGATCCGCGACGGACGAGAGGTCCTCTACATCGACCGCGTCTACGGCACCGAGCGGGTCCCGCGAGCCTCCCGAGTCGGCGGGCGCCTTCCGATGCATTCCACCGCGGTCGGCAAGGTGCTGTTGGCCTTTGACGAGGAGTGGCTGTCCGCAGCGTATCTGCGGCAGCCGATGGATCAGGTGGCACCGCGCACGGTGACGAATCCGGCACTGCTGTCCGAGCAGCTCGAACAGATCCGCGAGAACGGATATGCGATCACGAACGAAGAGCAGCGTCCCGGTGCCTGCTCCATCGCCGTTCCTGTATTTCATACCGGTCGGATCGGCTCGAGCATCGGGCTCGTCGTCGCTTCGGAGAAGGCCGGAACCCTGACACGTCATCTGCCGGCCCTGCAGGGAATCAGCGAACGCATCGAAGCAGCGACCGCGCGCATCCCGTTGGAGACGCTTCTCGGCTCTCACCGGTGACGGGAGGGAAAGGCAGTGACGGAGGCATCGCCTGTCGTCTGAGAGAGCTTCGGTCAATGCCGCTGTAGTCGGCTGACCTCGAATAAGACAGTCGATTGCGGCGTGCGTTCTCTGTTCCGGGACTCTCAAGTCGCTTCCGCTCAATGGAAGTCCGGCCATTGAGAAGCATGCTCTGACCTGTAGTGTGATCATCACTGTCAGCAGTGACCCGCATCACAGGAGATGGAATGACTTTGCAATCCGCAGCAGAGACCGGCGGCTGCCCCTACAGCGGCGCAGCGAAGGGACCGGCCGACGACCACCACGGGTACGAACCCTTCGATATGAAGAATCCCTTCCCCGCGTACGCCGAAATGCGCAAGGAAGAACCCGTGATGTTCGACGAACGAGTCGGCTACTGGGTCGTGACACGCTACGACGACATCAAAGCCGTCTTCGAGGATTGGGAGACCTTCTCCTCCGAGAACGCCCAGGCACCCGTGCGCAAGCGCGGCCCACAGGCGACGAAGATCATGAACGACGGAGGCTTCACCGCCTACTCGGGTCTCTCGGCCCGGATCCCGCCCGAGCACACCCGCATCCGCGAGATCGTGCAGAAGGCCTTCACCCCGCGACGGTTCAAAAAGCTCGAACCTGAGATCCGCGACAACGTCGTCTCCCGCATCGAAACGATGCTTGACCGTCCCGATAAGGACGGTGAGATCATCCGCGACCTTGCCTATGACATCCCGACCATCACCATCCTCACCCTCATCGGCGCAGACATCAGCAAGGTCGACACGTACAAACGCTGGTCGGACTCACGGGCGGCAATGACATGGGGCGACCTCAGCGACGAAGAACAGATCCCCCATGCCCACAACCTCGTGGAGTACTGGCAGGAATGCCTGAGCATCGTCGCCGACGCTCATGAGAACGGCGGCGATTCGATGACCGCCGACCTCGTGAAAGTGCAATCCGAAGGTGCAGAGATCAGCGATCATGAGATCGCCTCGGTCCTCTACTCCCTCCTCTTCGCCGGCCACGAAACCACGACGACGCTCATCGGCAACACCCTGCGGGTGCTGCTGGCCCACCCGGACCAGTGGCAGGCGATCATCGACGCCCCGAAGAAGATCCCCGCCGCCGTCGACGAGGTGCTCCGGTACTCCGGATCCATCGTCGGCTGGCGTCGCAAAGCCCTCAAAGACACCGAGGTGGGAGGCACGAAGATCGCCGAAGGAGATGAGCTCCTGCTGCTCATGGGATCGGCCAACCGCGACGAATCCAGGTTCGACGGTGGTGAAGAGTTCGACATCTCCCGCTCCAATGCTCGTGAACACCTGTCGTTCGGCTTCGGCATCCACTACTGCCTGGGCAATATGCTCGCCAAACTCCAGGCGAAGATCTGTCTGCAGGAGATCACCCGACTGGCACCGAACCTCAAACTGGCCGACGGCGCGGACATCGACTTCCGGGAGAACCTGTCGTTCCGCGTGCCCAAGACAGTTCCCGTGACCTGGTGAAGGAGAAGACCATGAGCCTCATCCAACCTTTCGACTCCACCGCCGAACCCAAGCTCGACGACCTCGGCGGCAAAGGCGCCTCGCTGGTGACCATGACGCAGGCCGGAATGCCCGTGCCACCCGGATTCGTCGTCACCACGGAATCCTTCGACGCCTTCCTCTCCGAATCCGGGATCGCTGACGAGATCGCCTCCGAACTGGCCCGACTCAACCCCGATGACGTCGCCGAGGTGGACGAGATCTCCGCTCGGATCCGCGGGCGTCTCACCGACGCCGCAGTTCCCGAAGCCGTCCGTACGGCGACGAAGGTCGCCTTCGACGACCTCGTCACCACCTGCGGTGGGGAAGTGCCCATGGCCGTACGGTCCTCGGCCACCGCAGAGGACCTTCCCGACGCGAGCTTCGCCGGCCAGCAGGACACCTACCTGTGGCTCAACGGCTACGCGGCAGTGACCGAACATATCCGCCGCTGCTGGGCCTCGCTCTACACGTCACGCGCCATCATCTATCGACTGAAGAACAACATCCCCGATGAGGGCCTGTCCATGGCCGTCGTCGTGCAGAAGATGGTGAACGCGAAGACCGCGGGCGTGGCGATCACCATGAACCCCGCCAACGGGGACCGGTCGAAGATCGCCATCGACGCCTCCTGGGGAGTGGGGGAGACGGTCGTGTCCGGACTCGTCACTCCCGACAACATCCTCATGGACAAGATCACCCTCCAGGTCGTCAGCGAGCACATCGGAGAGAAGCACATCGAACTCGTGCCCGCCGACGGTGAACTGACCGAACGCGACGTCCCAGCCGACCGTGCAGAGATCCGGTGCCTGTCCGATGAGGAGATGGCGGCCGTGGCAGGACTGGCCAAACGCGCAGAGAAGCACTACAAGTGCCCGCAGGACATCGAATGGGCACTCGACCGAGACCTGCCGGACGGAGAGAACCTGCTCCTGCTGCAATCCCGACCGGAGACGGTGCATTCCTCTGCCGAGAAGAAGACCGAGAAGGACCCTGCCGCAGCGGCGAAGCCGGCAGCACCAGCGGCCGCATCCACCGGCGGCATCGACCTCGGATCCATCACCGCCTCCCTGATGAAGAAGAGCGGCTGAGACCCGCCCTCCGCCTCACACCCGAACCACGCACGCAACGAACGCACCACCAACGCAATGGAGCCGACAATGTCAATGAAGTCATTTCCTCGCCCCTCTGACCTCCCCGTTCCCGCAGGGGCCGAAGGTTGGGAGAAGATCTACCCCTACTACCTCGTCTTCCAGGACAGCCTCAAGGAGATCGAGGACGAGAAGTTCTGGTTCTGCGATTCGCAGCACTGGCCGACCGTGTTCAAACCCTTCGAAACCATCGGTGGGGAGTTCGCCGTCAAATGCCTGGGCCAGTACAACGCCCGCCACCTGATGATCCCCAACGCCAACGGCATCGACTTCCGGATCCACCACGGCTACCTCTACATGTCGCCGATCCCGGTCCCCGAAGACCAGATCGCAGCCCGACTGCCCGAATTCCAGGCCCGCATCGGCCACTACTTCGAGAACTGGGACTCCCTCCTCGACCAGTGGCGGACCAAGGTGAGGGGCACCATCGACGAGATGGAGACGCTGAACTTCGATCGGCTGCCCGACATGGTGCCCATGGACGACATCTTCTCCGGCAAGGCGATGGACGGATCCGAACGTCTCATGGAGAACTACGACAGGCTCATCCAGCTGGCCTACCAGAACTGGCAGTACCACTTCGAGTTCCTCAACCTCGGATACATCGCCTACCTCGACTTCTTCAACTACTGCAAGGAGATCTTCCCCGATATTCCCGACCAGTCGATCGCGACGATGGTCCAAGGCGTCGATATGGAGCTCTTCCGCCCCGACGACGAGCTCAAACAGCTGGCTGCCCTGGCCGTCGAGCTCGGCCTGCAGTCGGCCTTTGCCAACACCGACGACGCCGAGGCGACCCTGGAGCAGATCGCGGCAGCCCCCGGCGGCGACCGTTGGCTCGCCCAGTGGGAGAAGGCCCAGGACCCGTGGTTCAACTTCACCACCGGCAACGGCTTCTACGCCCACGACGAGTACTGGAAGGAGAACTTCTCCATTCCCCTCGGCTTCATCGCCGACTACATCCGCCGCCTCGACGAGGGACAGACGATCACGCGTCCGACCGAGGAGCTCATCGCCGAGAAGGACCGCATCGTCGCCGAATACCGTGAACTCCTCGACGAGGAGCAGGGCGCGATCTTCGAAGCCAAACGTCAGCTGGCAGCCACCGCCTACCCGTATGTGGAGAACCACAACTTCTACATCGAACACTGGACGATGGGCGTGTTCTGGCGCAAGGTCCGCGAACTCGCCGCCACCCTCGTCGACCACGGCGTCTTCGCCGAGGCGGGCGACCTCCTCTACCTCAACCGCAACGAGGTCCGCGATGTCCTCTTCGACCTCGTCACCTCCTGGGGAGTGGGTGCCCCGCAGGGGCCCATCGCCCCGGCCTACTGGCCGCCGATCATCGAAGAGCGCAAGCAGATCGTCGCAGCGCTCAAGACCGCACGCCCGCAGCCGGCACTGAACACTCCGCCCGAGGCGATCACCGAACCCTTCACCCGCATGCTGTGGGGAATCACCACCGAACAGGTCCAGTCCTGGCTCGAGGCCGATACCGACAACGTCACCGGACTGCGCGGAATGGCCGCCTCACCGGGCGTCGTCGAGGGCGTGGCCCGCGTCGTCATGGACGCCTCCCAGATCCACGAGATCGAACAGGACGAGATCCTCGTGGCCCCGGTCACCGCACCCAGCTGGGGGCCGATCTTCGGCAAACTCAAGGCCACCGTCACCGACATCGGGGGCATGATGAGCCACGCCGCGATCGTCTGCCGCGAATACGCTCTGCCGGCCGTGACCGGCACCGGCAACGCCTCGACGACGATTCAGACGGGACAGCGTCTGCGCGTCGACGGCACCCGCGGCACCGTGGAGATCCTCGACCTCGAGGACACCGTGCCCGAGGTGGCAGGGCCCGGAGCGCACAGCCACGAACACGCCACGGCGGTGAGCTGAGCGATGGCCGCAGCGCGCACCGTGCTCATCACCGGCGCCGCCGGAGGACTCGGGCGAGCCTTCGCCGAAGGCTTCGCCACGGCCGGCGACCGAGTGATCGTCGCCGATATCAACCTCACCGGCGCGGAGGAAACGGCCACGGCTCTGCGGGCCACCTCGGCGGAGGCCCTGGCCTGCGAGGTCGACGTCACCGACCGCGCATCGACGCAGGCCCTCGCCGAGGCGGCCGCCGACTTCGGAGGAGGCAGCATCGACGTGGTCATCAACAACGCCGCGATCTATGCCGGCATCACCCGGTCACCGTTCGAGGACATCGGCGACGACGAATGGGACCTCGTCATGGGAGTCAACCTCAAGGGCCCCTGGCAGGTGACGCGCGCGGCCAGCCCCTACCTGCCGGCCGGAGGGAGAATCGTCAACCTCTCCTCGGCGACGGTGATGTCCGGATCGGCCCAGTGGGCCCACTACGTGGCCTCGAAGGGCGGAGTCATCGCCCTGACCCGAGTGCTCGCGAAGGAACTGGGAACCAGGGAGATCACGGTCAACGCGATCGCCCCGGGCTTCACCCTCACCGACGCCAGCTTTGGACTCATGGACGATGCCGCGACCTACGGCGTCGACCGCGGAGCCATCAAACGCGCCAGCCACCCCGATGACATCGTCGGCGCCACGATGTTCCTCGCCTCACCCGAGGCCGGATACATCACCGGTCAGACGCTCGTCGTCGACGGCGGCCGACAGTTCATCTGAGCGCTCTTGACCTGAACCACGCCGCCACCCACCAACTCTTCAGACCGACCACCGACACCACTGTAGGAAAGGGAATGACATGCCGACCGTACATTTCACCGATTCCGAAGGCACCACCCGCGACATCGACGCCAACGTCGGCGACTCCGTGATGGAGACCGCTGTGCGCAACGGCGTGCCCGGCATCGTCGCCGAATGCGGCGGATCCCTCTCATGCGCCACCTGCCACGTCTTCGTCGACGAATCCGAACTCGACAATCTGCCCGAGATGTCGGAGATGGAAGACGAGATGCTGTGGGGCACGACCGAGGACCGCGAGGACAACTCCCGCCTGTCCTGCCAGCTCAAGGTCACCGAGGACACCGATCTGCACGTGACCACTCCCGAAACCCAGGTGTGACATGACCACGACAGCACAGACCCTGCTTGCAGGCGCAGACGGCCCGACCACCCGCACCCAGACCGGGATGCTCATCATCGGCGCCTCCCAAGCCGGCGTGCAGCTGGCGATCTCGCTGCGGGGGACCGGATTCACCGAATCGATCACCCTCCTCGGCGAGGAGGACCACCGGCCGTATCAGCGCCCGGCTCTGTCGAAGGAGTTCCTCCAAGGCACCGTCGACAAGGAGAACCTCATCTTCCGCAGTGCCGAGTACTGGGACGAGCACGACATCGAACTCGTGAAGAACACGCGCATCGCGACGATCGAGAAGAACGCGGACGGCTCCGGCGTTGCCTTTGCCACCGACGGCACCGAATACCCCTTCGCCCGGGTCGCCCTGGCTGTCGGGGCCCGGGCCCGACCTCTCGAAGTCCCCGGTGCCGATCTGGTCGGGGTGACGTATCTGCGCAGCGCCGACGATGCGCTCTCGCTCAAAGGCAGCCTCGATGACTTCACCGACGTCGTCGTCATCGGCGGCGGATTCATCGGCCTCGAAGTCGCCTGCTCGCTGCACGGGATGGGCAAGAACGCCACCGTGTTAGAACACGGGCCCCGCCTCATCGGCCGTGCAGTGGGGGAGGAGACTTCCGACTACTTCTACCAGGCCCATCGCAAGCGCGACCTCGACATCATCCTCAACTCCCGGGTCGAATCACTCATCGACGACGGGAATGGCTCCGTGGCCGGGGTGAAGCTCGCCGATGGCACCGAGGTGCCCGCCCAGCTCGTCATCGTCGGCATCGGCGTCATCCCGAATACGGGACTGGCCGAGCAGATGGGACTGGAGATCGACAACGGCATCGTCGTCGACCGCTATGCGCTCGCCTCCGACGGCACGACCATTGTCGTCGGCGATGTCGCGAATATGCCCAACCCGCTGCCGGACGCCCCGGAGGGTGAGCGGATTCGCCTCGAGAGCGTGAACAATGCGATCGAGCATGCGAAGGTCGCCGCCTATTCGGTCTCCGGCCGGCGCGAGGAATACGCAGGCATTCCCTGGTTCTGGTCGAATCAGGCGGACATGAAGCTGCAGATCGCAGGATTGTCCATGGGGTTCGACTCCACCGTTGTGCGTCGCGATGACGAGAAGGGCAAGTTCAGCGTTCTGTACTACCGCGACGGGCAGATCATCGCCGCCGACTGTGTGAACGCACCCTTGGACTTCATGGCCGTCCGTTCCGCCCTGGCCAAGAACCAGCAGATCCCCGCCGATCAGGCCGGCGATATGAGCGTGATGCTCAAGTCCATCGCCGTCGACCGAGAGGACCCCCGATGAACACCCAGACCGACAGCAGCCGCCGCGAACAGGACTACCCGAACTGGGCCGCAGCGGAGACCGGCGAGTTCGAGACGGACCCGCGTGCCGTCCGCTTCGCCTCCAACTTCCCGATCCGGCCGATCCCGTCCGAAGGACAGGTCGACACGAAGCCGATCTGCTCGAGCCCGACAACCGGGTTCAACGCCCTGTGGAAGGCCATCGAACCCGAGACCCGCACCCGCGGCAACGATGTGCACCTGCCCATCTCCGCCGCCTACGCCGAGAGGCTCTGCGACGCCTACCCGGCAGTCGACCGTGAGCTCGTGCTCGTCACGATCATCCTCCACGACACCGGCTGGGCCCACGTCGACGAATCTCGGATCATCTCCGAGGGCTTCGGCGGTGATTGGCGAAAGGCGACGATCCGGTTCGAACATGAACGCGAAGGCTGCCGCGTCGCCGAACGGGTTCTGCCGGGCCTCGGCTATTCGCAGGAATTCATCGACCGGGTCTGCGAGATCATCGACGGCCACGACACGCGACCGGTCGCGTTCAGCCTCGAAGACGCCCTCGTCCGTGACGCCGATCGTCTGTGGCGGTTCGACCGGGCCGGCATCGCACTCTCCGCCTCATGGTTCGACATGGACATGGCCACATACACCGACCGGCTGCAGCGAGAGATCATTCCCGAACTCATCACCGCTGCCGCTGTGAGCATGGCCCGAGAAGACCTGCGCCGTCAGCGGGATCTGCTGCGCACCGAGGTCATCCGATGAGCACCATGAGCACCGAACCTTCGACCACGCCCACAGTCGAGACGTCGATGACGAGGCTGAATCGTGCCCAGCTGCATCGGGAGCTTCCCTACATTCACGTCGATGACCACTTCATCGACGGTGCCTGGACGCCGGCGGAAGATGCCACCCGCAATCCCGTCACCGATCCGGCCACAGACGACGAATGGGGTTCGGTCCCAGCTGCCACCTCGGCGGAACTTGATCGTGCGGTGGCAGCCGCGCAGCGCTCCCTCGTCGAATGGTCGGCTCTGACTGCCGGGCAGCGCGCGCAGTATCTGCTGCGGATCGCCGATGAGATCGAGGCGCGTGCCGAGGACCTGGCACGGACGAACACTTTGGAGAACGGCACCCCGATCTCCGAGACCCGAGGAGCCGCGGCCAATGCGGCAGGGATCTTCCGACACTTCGCCACCCTGTCCGGGTGGATCGATGACGAAGACATCCGTGACTTCCCGGCCGCCCCCGACTCCTATTCGGTGGTGCGCAAGGACCCGATCGGTGTGTGCGCCCTCATCGCGCCCTGGAATTTTCCGATCAACCTCGTCGTCGTCAAACTCGCTCCGGCGCTGCTTGCCGGATGCGCCGTCGTCATCAAACCCGCCTCGGTGACCCCGCTGTCGATCCGCTTCATCATCGATGCGGTGGCCGCTGCGGGAGTGCCTGCCGGTGTGGTCAATCTGCTCACCGGTCCCGGACGTTTCGGCGACGCCCTCGTTCGGCACCCGGGAATCAGCAAGGTGGCATTCACCGGTTCGACCCCGGTGGGTCGCCGCATCGCCTCGGCCTGCGGTGAGCTGCTGCGACCGGTGACGTTGGAACTCGGCGGCAAATCCTCGGCGATCGTCCTGCCCGACGCCGATCTCGAGGCGATGAAGCGGGTGCTCGTGCGCTCATGCATGCGCAATACCGGACAGACCTGTTACATCTCCACGCGGATCATCGCCCCGACCTCCCGTTATGACGAGGTCGTCGACATGGTCGCGGCGACCATCGCCGGAGGGCCCCAGGGCGACCCATTGGATGCGGAGACCGTGTTCGGTCCCGTGGCCTCGCAGTCTCAGTACGAAACCGTCATGGAGTTCATCGATTCGGCACACGCCGAAGGTGCGAGCGCCGTGACCGGGGGAAGAGCCGCGTCGATCGACATCGACGGCCGCTCGGGCCGCTTCATCCAACCGAGCGTCTTCACCGAGGTGACCCCACAGATGCGCATCGCCAGGGAAGAGATCTTCGGACCTGTCATCTCCATCCTGCGCTATGACGATGCGCAGGGAAGCGACGAAGCGATCGAACTGGCGAACAACACCGAATTCGGTCTCGGCGGGATCGTCTTCGGCGCCGATGCCGAGGCGGCGCAGGCGGTGGCCGAACGGGTCGATTCCGGATCTGTGGGAGTGAACTTCTTCGGTTCGAATCATTCGGCTCCGTTCGGCGGACGCCACGATTCCGGACTCGGGGTCGAATACGGCGTCGAGGGGCTCAGCCAGTACATCACCTACCAATCGATTCACCGAAAGCGGTGAGTCCGGCACGGCAGGTCAGGATCGGTGAGCCGGTCTCGGCGGGTCGCCGCCCCTCAACCGGCGGAGGTCGGAGGCGATGAGGAACTCACGACGTGCCGCCGATAGGCAGGTCGCATGAGGTTCGTGTCTAATCCGCCCCTGTCGCCCTGACCGTCGGTGTGCTCGCAGCTGCGCTCTTCGGGCTCAGCGGGTGCAGCAGCGAGCAGGCAGAAGAACCGCAGTCAGAGTCCGCCCTGGCTTAAACTCTGCCGGTCGTGGCACAGGGGTTCGACTCGACCGAGGGTCTTTCCGCCCACCTGGCCGAGAGATTGGACGGCGTCCAAGTTCGGTTGGAATCGGAGTCGACCCCCCGACTTCGACGAAGAACGCGACGCCGATCGCCTCTATGTCGACTTCGATTCCGGCGGGCAGGAGGCCGCAGACCTGGAAGCGACGGCGGAGATCGTCCAGACGGTGTCGCAGGTAGCCTTCGACGATGACATCCTCATGGTCACCGGAGACGTCTCCGCCGGCAAATGGTCGTACCTCTACGACAAGAGCACGGGCGAGGAACTCACCGCGAGCGGAACGATCACAGTCGCCGAGGTGTGGGATGCTGCCGAACAGGACTTCGACACAATCCACCGGTGAGTCGGCGGCAGTCATACTGACCGCCTGCGTCAGCTGATACCAGTCAGGGTCTCGTGCGTCTACCTCTCGACAACGACACCATCGGCATCGGCGAAGACCATTGCTCCGGGACGAATCGTCGCCCCACCGATCTCGACGGGCACATCGATTTCCCCGGCCCCGTCCTTCGCGCTCTTGCGCGGATTGCTGGCCAGCGCCTTTATCCCGAAATCCATGTCGGCCAGCGCCTCGCGGTCGCGGACGGCCCCGCTGATGACGACTCCGGACCAGCCGTTGCGGACCCCCGCCTCGGCGATCATGTCGCCCATGAGCGCGGTGGCGATCGATCCGTCGCCGTCGATGACGAGGATCGCCCCGTCACCGGCTTGATTGAGGGTCTTCTTGACGAGGCCGTTGTCCTGGTAGCAGCGGATTGTCCGAGCTGGGCCGGAGAAGGAGGTTTTGGCTCCGAAATCACCGAAGTTCAGTGCGATCGAGTACAGCTCATCGCCGCGCTCGTCCCAGAGGTCTGCCGTTGAAACTGTCATGAGCTTGCCTTCCGTCGAATAGGTGAGAGAGTGCGATGTCCTCAGGCGAATGCCTGCGTCCGAGCATAGAGTCCGGGCACCCCGCCCGAGTGGATGAAGACGACCGTGTCGTCGGTTCCGAACCTGCCCTGTCGAACGAGGTCGATCAGGCCGGCGGCTGCCTTGCCGGTGTACACCGGGTCGAGCAGGATGCCTTCGGTGCGGGCGATGAGCCTGACCGCCTCGGTCATACCCGGGGTCGGCAGTGCGTACCCTGTGCCGACATAGTCACCGAGCGCCACAGTGCGTTCTCTTGGGACAGGGGTGAGATCGAGCAGGTGCGCGGTCGAGTCGACGAGGTCGCTGATCTTCGGTTCCTGATCCACGCGTGAACGGCTGACGTTGATGCCGACCACAGGGATATCGCTGCCGGCCGCATGGAGTCCCACGATGAGACCCGCCTGCATGCCGGCCGAGCCGCTGGGCGTGACGATATTCGTCGGCTGGAGCACCGCCTCGGCGAATTGGGTGAGCATCTCATGAGCGCAGTCGACGTAGCCGAGAGCTCCGATCGGATTCGAACCGCCCACGGGGATGACATAGGGGCTCTTCCCCTGCGCCCGCAGCGATTCGGCAAGAGCCTCAGCCTCGCCGAGGAGGTCGCTGCCGTTGCCGAGCACCCTCACCGAATCAGCGCCGAGGAGGTCGAAGAGCAGGAAATTGCCCGTGAACTCCGGTGGGTTCGCCCCGGCCGGGCCGAGTCCGACGCCCTCAGGGCCGAG
Source organism: Brevibacterium spongiae (assembly GCF_026168515.1). Taxonomy (NCBI): domain Bacteria; kingdom Bacillati; phylum Actinomycetota; class Actinomycetes; order Micrococcales; family Brevibacteriaceae; genus Brevibacterium; species Brevibacterium spongiae. The sequence continues at coordinate 1,524,010 of NZ_CP093443.1, forward strand.
GTCCTCCTCGACGATGAGGTGGCAGTCGAGACCTTCGGCGCGGGCCGCGGCCAGGGTGAGACGGCAGTGGTTGGACTGGACCCCGCCGACGGTGATGAGGGCGTCGGCTCCTTTGCTCAGCGCATCGGCGACGAGGAACTCGAGCTTGCGAGTCTTGTTCCCGCCCTGGGCCAGGCCCAGCCGATCGTCGCGTTTGATCCAGATCTGAGGCCCGCCGAGTTCGGCCGAGAGTCTGGGCAGATGCTCGAGCGGTGTCGGTCCATCGGTGTAGCTGCGACGGGGGAATGGGTTGAGGGCGACCATAGTTCCTGAGTCTACTGACCACCGTTCGCGAGTCCACCCGGTGATGCGACCGCGAACCTGGGTGCGGCCGTGCACCCGCCCCCGGACGAAGAGCGGTCCTCAGTCATGGGACTCAGCCATGGAAGCTGATGTCCTGAACGGCCTGCTCTTCGTCGACCTCGGCCGTCTTGTTCGCGACGGTCAGGGCCATCACCTCATGGGAGACGGAATTCTCGTAGACCACATCGGTCCAGATCGAGTCCCCGTCGGCGGCGATGCGAGCCCAATGGGTCGCATGCTCATCACCATGGTCGGCCAGGCCATCGACGACGCTCGGTGCGGCAAGCTCCCCGACGTCGATGTCATCTCCGTTGCCCCATGCCTGCACGAGTTCATCGGCATAGTCCGAGGCCGCTGCGGGATAGCCCGAACTCTGTGGTGCCTGGACGGTGCCGGCGGCGGATTGGGCTTCGGGGGATGCCGATGCCGGCCCGGCAGACATTCCCAGTGCGGCGAAACCGGCGACTGCGGCGATTCCCAATGCGGCAACGCGACTGTGGATGGTGGTGGGCATGGTGACTTCTCCTCTTCCAGAACACGGTCATTTCTGGAGACGAGTATCGTCAGCCGAAGTGAGAGCCGATACGCGAAGTCTGAGTGATCGCTTGGAGGCGGGCACATGAATGCGAATGTTCTGTTGCATTCATGCGACATCTCGGAGATATTCAGCGGTTCCAGGTATCCGAGCGCGGTGTCCTTAGACGAGTATCACAAAAACAAGGGTCCTTACGGAATCAAATCGTGATCATCGTTCTGACGCGGGCGCTGTGTCGGCCGCCTCGGCGTGGGCGCTGTCTTGGCCGTCGTGTTCGGCCTCGTCTTCAGTCTTGTCCATCCAGTCCTTGCCGTCGAGGATGCGTGCGACCATCATCGAGCTCGCTTGGTCACCGACCGAATTGACAGTCGTCGCAGGGGGATCGATGACTGTGCCGATGATCTGGATGATCGGCAGGGCTGCGGCGGGGAAGCCGTAGAGAGTGATGATCATGAGCTCCCCGATGAATCCGCCGGAGGGGATGCCCGCCATGACCATCCCGGCCAGCAGGGCGACCCCGATGGCGATGAGGATGTTCTCCACCGTGAAGAAGTCACGCTGGAAGACGGCGAAGAGGAACGCGATCTTGAGGATCGCCGACAGGCTCGACCCCTCCATGTGGATCGTCGCGCCGATCGGAACGATCGTCTCCCGGATGTCGCGGGGGACTCCGATGCGCTCGCCCGCCCGCAGGTTCGCCGGGATCGCCGCCACCGAGGAGGACGTGCCCAGAGAGATCGTCGTCGGTTCGAGGATGTTGCCCCAGAATCGAGCGAGTCCGCGGCGACCGCCGGCGAAGAAGGCATAGAACGTGAACGCAACGATGAAGTAGACGATCGCCACCGGGTAGTAGACGAGGAAGGCACGGACATAGTCGCCGACGAGCTGCGAACCGAGTTCACCGATGAGGGCCGCGAAGTAGGCGCCGAGCCCGATCGGAGCGTAGTACATGATGATCGATGTGAACTTGAGGAACACCTCGGTACCGGACGCGAGGAACTGCGCGAACGGTTTGCCGGCGTCTCCGATCCTGCTCGTCGCGAAGCCGACGATGACGGCGAAGACGATGAGGGCGAGCATATGCTCAGCGGACAGGATCTTCGAGAAGTCATCGACGACGACGGTCTGCACCAGCTGTTCGCCGATGGAGCCGACTTCTTCGACGTTCTCCGGCTCCTTCATCTCCACGTGCACTCCGTCCGTGGCGTTGAAGATGCCCAGAGCTGCCACCATGACGATCGAGGCGATGACTCCGGTGATGGCGAAGACTGCGAGCATGCCGCCCATGATCTTGCCCAGTCGGGCAGCCGAGGACATGCCGGAGACCGCGGAGGCGATGGAGAAGAAGACGAGCGGCACGACGAGGGTGAACATCATGTTGATGAAGAGCGTGCCGAAGGGTTTGATGACGGTGGCACGCTCGCCGAAGACGAGGCCGATGATCGCGCCGATGGCGACTCCGGCGAGGATGAAGAGCGGGAACCGATAGTTCCGGAGGATCCGGAGAAACCTCGAGCCTTGCGTCTTCGAGTTCGTGGTCTGCGCATCCGAGGCAGCGGGGGAGGACATGGGGCCCTGCCTTTCGTATCAGCAACGTTGCTCCGCCGTCTGCACGGCGGGGCGTCATGGCCCTGGCGATACTACCCGGGACACCATGAAACCCGGCACACGGATGACCGTGTACCGGGTTTCAGGAGTTCGCTCGAAGAGGCGAATCAGGCCTCACGCGACGTATCGGATCTCTCGGAATCCTCAGCGTCCGATGTCGGCGTCGCCGCGGACTCGTCGATCGCCTCGTGCGAGCCGTCGGGGCGGCGGTGGAGAGTCACACCTTCCGCCTCGGCAGCCTTCTTCAGCTCGTCCTCGGTCGGCTTTTCGTCGTATCCGGGAGTCGAGCCATACGCGACATCAGGTCCGCTTGCCTTCGACGCGAATTCGTCGAGCTTCTCGTGGACCCTGTCGATCTTGTTCTGGGGATCCTTCTTGTTCTGTGGGTCATTGCGGTCACTCATGTTTCAACACCTCACTGACTCGAAGACGTCTTACCAGCGACCTTAGCTGCTTTTGTGGATTCGTCCAGGGGCGGCAGCATCATGGATGCAGTTGCAGAGGTTCAGTCCTCGTAGCTCGAGTGGGATTCGTCGACGGCGAAATGAGAGCCGTCGGCATTGCGGTAGAGCTTCACCCCTTCCTGCTCGGCGGTGGCCTGCAGGCGCTCCTCGGAACTGTCCTCCCGGTAGCCGACCTTCTGGCCCTGGCCGATGTTTGCGCTCCTGAACGCCTTGGAGATGTGCTCGATCGTGTCGGCCAACTTGGTCGGACGATTCATTTCTGCGGTCATGATCCTTCGCCCCATTCCCACGCAGATGGTGTGGAGAACTATATCTCTCCTCGCTCCCGAATCCCAGGGCCCGCGGTCCTGCCTGATCGTTCAACCGCGATAGCCTTTCCTGAACGAACGATTAGTCTAGACTGGGTGCGTGACTGACGAGAACACAGGCAATGGTGCCCAGCAGACCATCACGGAGTCCGTCCTCTCGGCCAAGGACATCGACTTCCTCCTCTACGACTGGCTCAAGGTCGACGAGCTCTGCAGCCGGCAGCGCTTCTCCGACCACTCCCGCGACGTCTTCGACTCGGTGCTTTCGGCCAGCGAAGAGCTTGCCAAGGAGCAGTTCGCTCCGCATGCGCGGAAATCCGATCTCAACGAACCGACCTTCGACGGCACAGCGGTCTCGCTGATTCCCGAGATCAAGTCCGCACTCGATCAGTTCGCCGGCATCGGGCTGCTGTCGTCGACGATGGATGAGTCCGTCGGCGGCATTCAGCTGCCGCAGACGGTGGCGAAGGCCTGCTTCGCCTGGTTCCAGGCCGCGAACATCGCCACCGCCAGCTACCCGATGCTGACCATGGCCAATGCCAATCTGCTGCTCGAATACGGAACCGAGGACCAGATTCAGAAGTACGCGCTGCCCGAACTCGACGGTCGCTTCTTCGGCACCATGTGCCTGTCCGAGCCGGACGTCGGTTCGTCGCTCGGCGACGTCACGACGAAGGCCGTGCCTGACCCCGACGGTGGGGACGGTGCCTACCGCATCCACGGGACGAAGATGTGGATCTCCGGCGGCGATCACGAACTCTCGGAGAACATCGTCCACCTGGTCCTCGCCCGTGCCGAAGGCGACCGCCCCGGCACCAAGGGGCTGAGCCTGTTCCTCGTGCCGAAGCACCTGGTCAACGACGATGGCAGCCTCGGCGAGCGCAATGACGTCGTCCTGTCCGGACTCAACCACAAGATGGGGTGGCGGGGGACGACGAATACTCTGCTCAACTTCGGCGAAGGCGCGCACACTCCGGCTGGTGCCGCTGGTGCGGTCGGCTGGCTCGTGGGGGAGCGGGGACAGGGTCTGGCCTGTATGTTCCACATGATGAACGAGGCTCGCATCGGCGTCGGGGCCGGCGCTGTCGCCCTCGGCTACCATGCCTACCTCGATGCCCTGCGCTACGCCCGCGATCGCAGGCAGGGCCGCCCCGACGGCGCCAAGGGCTCCGACTCCCCGCAGATTCCGATCTCCGGGCACGCGGACATCCGGCGCATGCTCATGGCCTCGAAGAGCTACGTCGAGGGCGGACTCGGCCTCGTCCTCTACGCCGCCCGACTCCTCGACGAGTCCGAGACTGCCGAGACACAGGCCGAGCGTGACCGGGCCGCACTGCTGCTCGACGTGCTCACCCCGATCGTCAAGACCTGGCCGAGCGTGTGGTGTCTCAAGGCCAACGATCACGCCATCCAGGTGCTCGGCGGCGCGGGGTACACACGCGACCACGATGTCGAGCAGCTCTACCGCGACAACCGGCTCAACCCGATCCACGAAGGCACGCACGGCATCCAGGCGAAGGATCTGCTCGGCCGCAAGGTCGTCATGTCCGGGGGAGAGGGTCTCAAGGTCCTGCTCGAGCAGATGCGGTCGACCCTCGCCGAGGCGGCCGGGACCTCCGAATGGAACGACGAGGCCGCGGCACTGAGTGCCGCGGTCGATCGGATCGAATCCGTGACCGCAGCGGTGTGGTCACGTGGTGATCCGGAGGTGGTGCTGGAGAACGCTTGGACCTATCTCGAGGCGGTCGGTCACACTGTGCTTGCCTGGCTGTGGCTGCAGCAGGGCATGGCCGCCGAGGAGGTGGTTCGCGACCGAGGGCACTCATCGTTCCTGCGGGGCAAGATCGCGACTGCGCGGTATTTCTTCACCCATGAGCTCCCGTTGACCGGTCCGTGGTTCGACCTCGTCGAGAGCAGGTCGACGACGTTTTCAGACCTCGATGAATCCTGGCTGTGATCGTGTGCCCGTCGGGTGTTGCATGTCGGACGCAGTCGAATCGGCTGCATTCCGACTCGTCGCATGACTTCGGCTGTTGAGCGGGGCGCCGCTCAGGTCCGGAAGTCCGGCACACGCTGGTCCAGCGTCGTGATGATGCGCAGGAACAGACCGCCGGCGATCAGTCCGCCTATGAGGTCGGTGGCCCAATGCCAGCCGAGTGCGAAGGACACCACGACGGAGTTCACGCTGATCGCGGCGACACCCCACCAGAGCAGTCGCACTGTACGCGTGGAGGTGCTGCTGTAGGTCGCGATGAGGTAGGCGACCGCACCGTAGATGAGCACGGCCTCAGCGGCGTGGCCGGAAGGATAGCTGATTCCGCGGCCGCCGATGTCGATGAGGCCGCCTTGGAAGAACCTCGGGTCGTGAAGCGTCGTCGATGGGCGGGCGAACAGCACTTTGAGTGAGCCGACGCCGAGGTAGAAGGCGGCTTCAGCGGCGGCGGCGAAGACGATGGGTCGCCACGATCGTCGCTTGCGGGACAGGACGATCGCCGTGATCGCGAGCACCGGCAGGCAGACGGCCTGGCCGGCAATGGGGTCGAGGATTTGCTGGAAGAACCAGACGATGTCCGGTTCAATGAGGTAGATCCACCGACGATTGAGCTTGTAGTCCCAGACACGCAACGGTCCCATGGCAAGCAGGGTCAGCACGATGAAATTGGCCGTCAGGAACCAGATCGAGGTTGCCAGAGGCAGCAGCCCCCGTATTCGAGTCGTCCAGGGACCACGATCTGAGGGGCTGCTGATCAGCTTCTCGGATTCGACATATGACTCAGCAACCATCAGCTATGAGTTTAGTCGGCGGAGACAATCACTTCTGCTGTGGGTGATAAAGAAACGGTGAATTCTGTTCAAAACCCTCTGCCCCGCACCACCATCGTCGCAATGCGCACGCGATTGTTCGTATCGAGCTTGATGTTGATCCGATTGAGGTGGGTCTTGACCGTGGCCAGACTCATGAACGTCTGCTCCGCGATCTCCTGGTTCGACAGCCCCTCGGCCACGAGTTCTGCGATCTGCCGTTCGCGGTCGGTGAGTGCGGCCAGCAGTGTCACAGCTTCACGCTGCAGACGCTGGTCGGAATTCGACGTGACCTTGGCGATCATCTGCCGCATGGACTGCGGGGCGAGAATCGGTTCCCCGGCATGGACCTTGCGGACCGCAACGGCGAGATCCACCGGGCCGATGTCCTTGAGCAGGTATCCGGAGGCTCCGGCTTCGAGTGCTCGGAAGAGGTGATCGTCGCTGTTCATGCTCGTCAGAGCCACCACCTTCGGTGCTCGCACGCTGTTGAGCAGACGCTGGGTGGCTTCGATCCCGCCGATTCCCGGCATCCTGATGTCCATGAGCACGAGATCGGGATAGTGCAGGGACACGGCTTCTATGGCCTCTTCGCCGCTCATCGCCGAACCGACGACTTCGATATCATCGGCCGCCTGCAGGATTCCGCGGATGCCGGTGATGACCATCGGGTCGTCATCGACGATGATGACGCGGATCGGGGCGGATAGGCTCATGTGCGTCACATTACCCGAGGCCCATGACACGGCCCGGCACGGCACTGATGCTTCCGTGCCGCGGTTCCTCGTTCACGTGCGCGGCTCACCTCTCAGTGCGCCTCACAGAACTGTGTCTCAGGTCTGCGGACGGAACGGAGGAAAGCTCACCTGCACCCGGAACTCCTCACCGAACACACCGATCGAGGCTTCGCCGCCGAACATCTCGCTGCGTTCGCGGATGCCCACCAGACCGGTACCCGATCCGGTCGACGCCAAAGGAGAATCGTACGAGGCCTCACCGGAACCATCAGGAGCCCAGCCGTGAGCCGCGGCATCGGGACCGAGGGTCCGCACCGAATCCGGAGCATAGCGAGGGCGCGGCGGAACATCGATCGGGCCCGGTGTGCGCGGAAGCGGATTGCTCACCGAGAGCTGCACTCCGCGGGCGGCCGAGACTCCGATATCCACCGTGACCGGCGAGTTCGGCGCATGCTTCATCGCATTCGTCAGGGCCTCCTGGACAATGCGATAGACCGCACGGTCGAGAGCGGGCGGGCAGGAGTCGACGTCCTGAATGACGATGAGCGGACGCACGATCGTTCCGGTCGACGCCACCGAGGCGATGAGCTCCGGAATCGCCGACATGGTCGCACGGCTCGGCGGCGCCGAGGACGCGCGAGAATGGTGCGGATCGGCCAAGTTGCCGTTTCTCACACCTCCCACCAGATGGCGCAGATCCTCCAACGAGGCACGCGCCTCCTCCCGCAGAGCCGAGGCCGTCGAAGCGACCTCAGGATCTGTCTGCGCCGCCACCTCCAATGCGCCAGTGTGCAGAGAGATCACCGACAGGCGGTGGGACAGCGTGTCGTGGAGTTCGCGAGCCAGCAGCTCGCGTTCGGACTGCCTGGCAATCTCGGCCGAGAGCGATTCATTCCGCAGAGTCTCTCGTTCAGCGATCGACTCGACAGCCCTCATCCTCCTCGTCCTGCGCAGAAGCGCCCCGACTCCCAGCGCTGTGCCCAGGCCGATGAGGCAAGCCGCCACCGTGATGACCCTGATCGCCAGGTGAGAATCGTCCGGCGGAATCGTCGCTTCGACCCCCGTGACCTGCGCCGGGTCGGGCAGGAAGAAGATGCTGAACGGATTGTGCTCAGGCTGCGCCAGACACATCCGCACAGTGGAGAACACGACCAAGCCGGTGCTCACCGCCGAGGCAGTGATCGCCTGCCGCTTCGGAGCCCGGATGACAAGGTGGAAGACCGCGATGAGGAGCATGAGAGCATCGCCCCACGCCGCAGTGAGCAGGCCGCCCACGACGAACGGGACCCACGGCCACCGGTGCCGGAGGAAGACCAGCCCCCACGCGAGAAACAGCAGCAGGACGGCCACGAGACCGGTGTCGTTGAGCTCGCCGTCGCTGAAGGCCCAGGGGTTGGCCGTCACTGCCATCGAAGAGGTGAAGATCCCGATGAGATAGACAATGACGCCGACGAGGATGCTGCCGGCGATGCGCACGCCGCGCGGGATCCTGCGGCGAGGGACGGAATGTTCTGACACAGATGAATCGTAACCGCGGGCACTGACACACGTAGTCCATCATCAGGCTGGAGGCAGTCAACCGTTCGGCTGGCAGGGTCCAGCCCGATTGCGGACGTGCGAGAGGGCGTAAGAGGCGAGGCTGGAGCCGTCAGTCAGAAACAGCCTCGAAGGAGCGTCATGTCCCACCCGCAGAACCCCCAGAATTCCCCACAGCAGCCGCAATCCCCGCAGGTCCAACCCCAATGGTCCTCGCAGCATCAGCCCCCTTACAGTCCCCATGATCAGCAGGCGCCCCAGCATCACGACCCACAGCAGTGGGCGCCCGCTCAGGCCGCACCTGCACGCACCGGCCCCGCCTATGGCGACGGGAGCCTTCCGCCCAAGCAGCCTTATGGACAGAAACCCCCGAAGCAGAAGAAGCCGCTGTTGAAGCGATGGTGGTTCTGGCTGCTGGTCATCATCGTCGTCATCGCCATCGGCAGCGCTCTCGGAGGCGGCGGGGACGAAGCCACCGGCTCCTCAGAGGAGAACGCGGCCGACGCCCAGCCGTCGGGAACATCTGCCGATGAGAAGAAGGCCGCGGAGCCAGCAGAGGAAGCTGCGTACGGAATCGGCGACACAGTGTCCGCCGATGATTGGGAGGTCACCGTCGCATCGGTCAAAGACGGGGTGTCAAAGGTCGGCGACGAGTATCTCGGCGTCGAAGCACAGGGACAGTTCGTGCAGATCGAACTCTCCGTGAAGAACACCGGATCGGAGCCGAACTACTTCTTCGAAGACGACATCAAACTCGGCGACGACAACGGCAATACCTACTCGGCGGATTCCGAAGCCGGCATCTACGCGGCCGAAGACAACATCCTCTTCCTCGAAGAGATCAATCCTGGAAACACAGCCAAGGGCGTCCTCGTCTTCGACGTCCCCGAAGACGTCGACGCGAACCGGCTCACCTTCGCCGGGGGACTCTTCTCCGACCCGGTGGAGATCTCCCTGCAGTGACCTCTCGGGCTAGCCGCGCAGGGCCCGCCCCCGCGCGGTGATCGCCCGGGCCGCGCTCATGGTCTGGCCGAGGAAACCTCGACCGAAGAGGCGGACATGGGCGAGAAGCGCGAAGAAGCTGTGTGCAGGCAGATCCTCACGCCATCCCTCAGGCAGCGGATGGGCCTGCTCATATCCGGAGAAGATCTCACCGAGATGGGCGGTGCCGAAGAGCGCGAGGAGAGCGAGATCTTCCAGCCGGTGTCCGCCATGGGCGGCCGGATCGATCAAGGTGACTCCGTCGGCGGTCCACATGAGGTTGCCCGCCCACAGGTCACCGTGGACGCGGGCGGGTTCCTCGGCTCCGTGACCGCAGATCCCGTCGAAGCCGCCTTCACCGATCGTGTCCACCGCCGAGGCGATCACCGCTTCCTCGTCCTCGGTCAGCTCACCGGCAAGCGAGGACAGCAGAGGGTGAAGCCGCCGAACGGCCCAGAACTCGGCGAATGACGAACCGGATTTCGCTGACACCTCGAAGGGCGCGTCAAGCGGGCCGAAGAAGGCAGAAGCAGACGGCGACCACCCGAAGCCGGGAGCCCCGGCATCATGCAGCGCGGCCAGGCGACGCCCGAATTCGACAGCTGCGGCAGCACTCGGCCCGGTCTCTTCGAAGCGTTCGAGGCTCAGCCAGTCCTCACCCTGGTCGAGGACCTCGACGACGGGGACGACGCCGGGCTCGGCCAACCACCGGAGTCCGGCGGATTCGGCGGAGAAGAAGCCGGCAGGGGCTCCGGCGCGGTGTTTGACGAAGTCGGAAGTCATGGTCCCAGGGTAACGGGAGTACACGGCTCACGGCCGAAGTTCGGCGAGGAGACCGGCCGCCACGGCGATGAGCTCACCATTGCCCGCGGCCTGCGTGCCGTCGATGAGCACCGGGGTGTCCTCCAAACCTGTGCGGATGCCGTGGCCGCGCCGAACGGCGCGGGCGTTGACGACCCAGGAGGCGATGCCCTCCCCATGATGGACCTGCGGCAGGTCGATGCCCGCCTCGGCCAGGACCCGCTCGATCGCAGCGGCCTGTGCCAGGGCTCCATCCGGATCGGTCACGGTGGGTTCGACGAGCACCCGTCGGCAGCGATCGGCCAGTCCCGAATCGACGAAGGCCGCTGCATCATCGACGCTGAGCAGACCCGCCTCGATTGCGACGCCGCGGCCGAGGAGCAGTTCGCATACCTCGCGGATTCCCGCCTCGCCCTGATTGGCGCTGACGAGATCGGGCAGCTGCGTCCATTCCGCGATGAGAGCCAGACGCCGCTGAGGATCGGGCTCGATCTCGGCCGCGGTGCTCACAGAGATCGGAATCTCCGGGCACGCGATACGCACCTCACGGAGCGTCTCCGCGACCGCCTCGGCGTCGAAGGTCTGCCGACCCGAGACAGCGAAGGGGTGGAGGTGGACGACCTGAGCTCCCGCATCCACGGCGGCCCTCGCCTCGGCGGCAATGGTCTGCGGACTGCGAGGAGTGCCCGGATGATCGCGGTCACCGTTGAGAGCGGCGTGCAGCTGCGGTTCAGACGAAGCGAAGGCATTCATCTGCCCACTGTCTCGCATTGGCCACGGCGAGTACAGCATCAGCGGCGAGACCCGGCAAGTCAGCCGCGAATCATTGGTGGAACACTGCACGGACATACACAGGTCATCATGTGGTTCGACACGGCGTGTTGTCAGGAATGACTCCCTGTGCCGCCAGGTGTCGTGCGAAGATGAATGTACCTCGAATGAGGTGACTCAACAGAAACAGGAGCTCATCATGGCTATCATCCTCTGGATCATCGCAGCGATTCTCGTCGTCTCCGGCATCTTCGCGATCTTCCGCAAGCAGCTGCTGTGGGGAATCGTCCTCATCGTCGTCGGCTGCCTCGTCGGCCCCGGCGGAGTCAGCCTCTTCGCCTGACCGGAAGACTCCGGACTGTGCTCGGCGTGGGCTGACGTCATAGGGTGTTCCGAGAGCCCGCCGCGCACAGCGGCGGTCCCGGACGAAAGGGGCACCCGCACGTGACGAAGAGCGCAGATCTGAACACCGCCGGGGTGCAGAACGGTCATTCGTGCTGCGCCCCGGCGTCCACCCGCACCGAGGCGGTCGCCAGTCCGGCTGCGAATTCCGCAGTGACGTCTGCAGTGAAGTCTGCCGCAGATCCCGGAGTGGGACCCGATTTCAGCTTCGATTTCGTGACCGTCGGCGGCGACTTCGATATGGGAGATCCCTACGGCGACGGACACCCGGCCGATGGGGAGGGTCCACGACACCGAGTGAGTCTGCGCGAGTATCAGATCGCAGCGACGAGCGTGACGAATGACGACTTCGCCCGCTTCGTTTCCGACACCGGCTATGCCACCACCGCGGAACGGCTGGGCTCCTCGGCCGTCTTCGCCATGCTCCTTGAGGCGAACCCGCAGGCACACGGCAGTGTCCTCGGACAGGCGCCGGGCGTGCCCTGGTGGGTCGAGGTCTCCGGCGCGAACTGGGCGGCTCCCGAAGGCCCGGGCTCCGATATCGCGGACCGCCGGGACCACCCGGTCGTCCACATCAGCTGGGACGATGCCCAGGCATACTGCATGTGGTCGGGCACCCGACTGCCGAGTGAGGCCGAATGGGAGTGCGCCGCCCGCGGCGGCCTCAAGGGCCGGCGCTATCCCTGGGGAAACCGCCTCCTCGCAGAGGGGGAGTGGATGTGCAACATCTGGCAGGGCGACTTTCCCCGTACGAACACGCTCGACGACGGATTCATCGGCACCGCGCCCGCCCGCCACTTCGAACCCAATGGGCTGGGACTGTTCAACACCGTCGGAAACGTCTGGGAATGGTGTGCCGACTGGTTCGCCCGCGACTACTACCAGCACTCGCCCCAGACCGATCCGCATGGTCCGGACCACGGGGAGACGAGGATCATGCGCGGAGGCTCGTTCCTCTGCCACGACTCCTACTGCAATCGCTACCGTGTCGCCGCACGGTCATCGAACACTCCGGACTCCTCGGCCTCGAACATCGGCTTCCGCGTGGCCCGGGACCCAGCCTGAGGCCGGAGATCAGTCCGTGAGTTCGTCACCGAGGCTGCTCATCAGACGGTTCGTCTCCGCAGTCAGGGTCTCAAGGGTGAAGGCCACGGTCTCACGAGCGTCCGCCCCGGTCCGTGTGACTGCCGTGATGTGTCGCGACGGAGCGTAGTCACCGCTGATCGGGATTCGGCGCACCGGGTGGAGATCCTGAGACCTCGACATCCGGGAGGCCACACAGACCCCGAACCCGCCGTGGACCAGGGCGGTTCCGGTGTTCCAGTCATCGGCGTAGTGACCGATGCGCGGGGCGAACCCGGCCGCCGCGCAGCTGGCCATCAGGAGCTGGTGGTAGCCGGTGCCCGGCCTGCCCAGAATCCACGTCTCATCGGCTGTGTCGGCGATCGTGACCGACGCGCGCTCTGCCAACGGGTGGTCGAGGGGGACCATGAGGTCGAGCGGATCATCGATGAGGAAGTGATGGCTGAAGCGGTCATCGCCGCCGGCTGGGATGTCAGGCGCGGCGACGACGATGCCGACGTCGGCATCCCCGGAGAGCAGGTAGTCGAAGCACTCGGCGGGCTCGGCCTCGATCGTCTGGGTCTGCAGATGCGGGAACTTCCCATTGAGAGCCCGCATGGTCGGAGGCAGGAGCAGGCTTGCGGCGGTGGAGAAGCCGCACAGACCCAACGACCCGGACACCGTCTCTGAGTACCGACCGAGATCGGCCAACGCCATCTCCCATTCCGCCGACATGACATCGACGTGGCGCAGCAAGGCCTCGGCTGCAGGAGTGAGTCTGACGTTGCGCCCGTGCTGTTCGAGCAGGGGCACACCGAGTTCTGCGGCGAGCTGTTTGACCTGGTGGGACACCGTTGATGGCGAATAGCGGAGGGAATGTGCCGCGGCAGTGACTGTGCCGTGCCTGTGGATCATGCTCAACATCGTGAGTCGACCGTCAATCATGCGACCTCATCGAATGGATTCGTGGAAGTTCTTACGATAGACAACAATACTCTGTCGGCTCCATCATGGAACCGAAGGGGCTGGCCGAAGCGACGACGCAGCCCCGCAGACCTGCCTCGTGAGCGCGATTCACGCGCCGAGCGCACAGCAGTCGACGCAGGAAGATGGAGGTTCCGTTTGGCCGAGAACGCACGTATCAGAGGGACGAGGCGGCAGCTGTGGTTCGGTGCGCTGGTGCTGCTCATCCTCTCGGCCGCCGCGAACATGGCCAGCCCTCTGTATCCGCTGTTGCAAGAGGCCCATGGGATGTCCGAGTCGATGATGACCGCGCTCTACGCGACCTACGTGTTCAGCTGTGTGCCGTCGCTGCTGCTGTTCGGTTCGGCGGCCGACGCCTTCGGCCGCAAGCCGGTGCTGCTGGCCGCGATCGCCCTGGTGGGATTCGGCACCGCGGTCTTCGGGATCGACACTGCTGGAATGCTGGGCCTGTTCGCCGGCAGGGCGCTGGTCGGCGTCGGGCTCGGTCTCGGCACGGGGGCCGGAATCGCACTGATGGTCGAGGCCTCGCCCGCGCGGAGGGTGTGGTTGGGATCGACGCTGGCGACGATCTCATTCGTCCTGGGGTCGGGAATCGGTCCGATCCTCGCCGGAGTGGTCTCATCGCTGTCCTCCTCGCCGCTCGTCCTGCCGTTCCTCGTCATGGTGGTCTTGATCGCCATCGTTATGGTCCTCATCGCGATGATGCCGCTGCAGCGACCGATCACGCGTCAGCGGTGGCGTCCGACATGGCCGTCGGTGCCGGGAGCCATGCGCATAAGCTTCAACATCGCTGCGCTGACCGGCTTCGTCGGGTGGACGGCTCTGGGGCTCTTCCTCGCACTGCTGCCGTCGATGGCGCAGTCGATCATTCCGGCCTCGGGAACTCTGACTTCGGGACTCATCGTCGGTTCGGTGCTGGTTGTGTCGGCCGCGAGCCAGCTCGTGGCACCGAAGTTTCAGCCTCGAGCCGCACAGACTCTGGGGCTGACGCTCATGGGCCTCGGTGCGGCCCTGCTGCTGAGCTCGAATCTGCCGGCGATCAGCCCCATGGCGGTCAAGGTCATCATGGTGTTCGCGGCGACGGCCACGGGGATCGGGCACGGATTGAGCTATTGGGGAGCCAATCGTGAGATCGATGTTCTCACTCCGCCTCGGAACCGGGCCGGCATCTCTGCGGCGCTCTATCTCGCCTTCTACGCCGGGGCCGGAGCACCGGCCGTCATCGTCGGAGCCCTGGCGCTGGTCATGCCGCTGGTCACGGGCACGATGATCTTCACATTGGCACTGCTGCTGGCGACGATCGTCACCATTCCGGTGCCCAGCCTGTCCCAGACCGTGATCCGACAATCGAAGGCCGGCCGCAGCGAGGCCGGGCACACCGACACCGTCCGCAGTGACAGCGGCCGGAGTGGGACCGCCTCGGCCAGGCACACAGCCGCCCGATAGACTGCAGGCCATGTCGAGAATCACCTGCCCCGAACTGAATGCGAAGACCGTCACCGCCGAGGAGGCGGCCCGCCATATCGACAACGGCCACCGGGTGGCGATGAGCGGATTCACCGGGTCGGGGTACCCGAAAGCGGTGCCCGGTGCGGTCGCCGACCGGGCCCGAACTGCCCACGAACGCGGAGACGACTTCAGCATCGAACTGTGGACCGGTGCATCGACCGCTCCGGAACTCGACGGTGTGCTCGCCGAGGTGCAGGCGGTGAGCAAACGGCTGCCGTTCCAGTCCGATCCGGCGATGCGGGCTTCGATCAATTCCGGCGACACCGCCTACGTCGACACGCACCTCAGCCATTCGGCCCAGCAGGCGTGGTTCGGCTTCTACGGCAACCTCGACGTCGCGGTCGTCGAAGTCGCAGCGATTCTGCCCAACGGACTGCTCGTGCCCGGCAGCTCGGTCGGCAATTCGAAGACCTGGCTGGACCTGGCCGACAAGGTGATCCTCGAAGTCAATGAGTGGCATCCGCGCGGCTATGAAGGCTTCCACGATGTCTATTACGGAACCCGTCGCCCGCCCGAGCGTCTGCCGATCCAGCTGCTCGAACCCATGCAGCGCATCGGCGACCCGTATCTGCGCGTCGACCCGGCCAAGGTCGTCGCGGTCGTGGAGACGAATGCTCCTGACAGGAATCTGCCGTTCAAACCCGCCGACGAGGATTCGAAGGCCATAGCGAGCCACCTCGTCGACTTCCTCCGGCATGAGATCGCCGCCGATCGCCTGCCTCCGGAGCTGCTGCCGCTGCAATCGGGGGTCGGCAATGTCGCGAACGCGGTGATGGGCAACCTCGCCGAGAGCGAATTCGAGGGTCTCACGGCGTATACCGAGGTCATCCAGGACGGCATGCTCGATCTCATCGACAGCGGCAAACTCGCCTCCGTCTCGGCGACGGCGTTCTCACTCTCTGCCGAGCGGGCCGCGGACTTCAATGACAGGATCGAGTCGTACAAGGGCCGGATCCTGCTGCGCACGCAGGAGATGTCGAATCATCCCGAAGCCATCCGCCGCCTCGGGATCATCGCGATCAACGGGATGGTCGAAGCCGATATCTACGGCAACGTGAACTCCACACACGTGAGCGGCTCATCGATCATCAACGGCATCGGCGGTTCCGGCGACTTCGCCCGCAACGCCTACCTCAACTTCTTCGTATCGAACTCGCAGGCCAAGGACGGAGCGATCTCCGCGATCGTGCCGTTCGCCAGCCATATCGACCACACCGAGCACGACACGCAGATCCTCGTCACCGAACAGGGGCTGGCCGACCTGCGCGGACTGCCGCCCGTGGCCAGGGCGCGCAGGATCATCGCCAACTGCGCCCACCCGGACTATCGGGACCGGCTCTCGGACTACCTCGAGCGGGCGATCGCCGCGAACCCGAGCGGTCGGCACACTCCGCACATCCTCGGCGAGGCGCTGTCCTGGCACGGAAACTTCCAGGCGACCGGAGCCATGTGAGTCGGACCGCCGGGGCCGGCGCGGCCGCTCCGGCGGGACCGACCGACGTGCAGGGAGCCGGCATCGGGCCCACCCGATGAGACGGCGCTCGGTCAGGCAGTGACCCACGTCGGGACTGCCGCCACCACCCAGGCGAGCCCAGGGCCGATGAGGCACATGAGACCGGCATAGCCGATCATCTGCCGGTAATAGCGGTCACGGACCGTCGGGTGCACGTTGGCGAGCAGCATGGCTCCGTTCGTCGAGAACGGGCTGATGTCGACGATGGTGGCGGCGATCGCCAAGGCAGCGACGAACCCGCCGACGTGGACGTCCCCGGATTCGAGGAACGGCACGGCCAGAGCGATGACGACGCCGATGATCGCCAGGGACGAGGCCAGCGCCGAGATGAGACCCGACATGTAGAACAGCAGCAGAGCGGCCAACAGCGGAATGCCGATCGCCGAGATGCCCGCCGAGACCCATTCGACCGTTCCGGCCTCTTCCAGCACGGCGATATAGGTCAGGACACCGGTGATGAGGATGACGACCGACCACGAGACCCTCGACATCGCCGCCTTGCCGGCTGACGGGCTGATCGCCGCGAGCACGATCGAGATCGTGATGGTCACGAGCCCCACGTCCCAGCCGAAGACGACCACGGACACCGCCATCGCGACGAGACCGACCAGTGTCGGAATCTGATTCCGGGAGAGTCGGGGGCTCTCTTCCGGCTCGGACTCCGAGGTCGACAGTGCTGTGTCCTCCGCGGCCCGCAGCCCGGATCGATTGCGGAGGACGAGATAGACGACGAGGGCGAAGACGAGATTGAACAGGAACGGGGCCAGGAACAGCGACACCGGCGTGGGGGTGAGTCCGCTCTTGGCCAGATAGTCGTTGATGAAGATGCCGTAGACGCTGATGGGTGAGAACGCCCCGGCCAAAGCGCCGTGCACGACGAGCAGTCCCGTCATGAATTGGTTGACGCCGTTGCGTCGCGCGAAGGTCAGTGCCAGGGGAGCGATGATGGCCACAGCGAAGAGCGCTCCGAGGGCGATGAGGATCGCTGTGAGCGCGAAGAAGATCCAGGGCATCACGGCAGTCCTGCCGCCGACCAGTTTCACGCACCAGTGGACGATGACTTCGATGACGCCGTTGTTCTGGGCGAAGCCGAAGAGATAGGTGAGCCCCACGAGAGTGAGAAACAGGTCCACAGGGAACCCGGAGAGGAACTCCTCGGGAGCCTGATGGAGCACGAGGCCGCCGACTCCCGCCGCCGCAATGAACCCGAGCAGCCCCATATTGATATCGCGCCAGGTTCCGATGACGAACATCAGTCCGAGGACGATCACACAGATCAGCTCAGCACTCATTCCCACTCCTCCGCTCAAGGCTCGATGCGCTGAAAGGCACAGGTGCCAAAATAGCTGAGGTCTCAGAACTCGGTCACAGCATCTCAGACATTGAAAGGTCGGTGGCCGCCGAGGCTGTGCCGACGCGGTGAGGAGCCCGACGGACGGTATCCGCTCCGGACAAAGGCACATGGAAATCGTCCGCTGCGGATAGTGCGCTTGTTCTCAGACCCACTAGTGTCTTGGTGAGCGCCGTCACGAAGCACTCGCCCGTGGTCGGTGTGCAGCCTCCCGATCTCGTCTCCTCGCCAGCGAAAGGTCGCCGTCGACCATGAATGAACACGATGTGCTCTCGGACGCTCAGTTCGTCCCCTGTCCCTCGACCGTCCGGGAGGCACCGTCAGATGCCTCATCCGCCGGCACCGAGGCGGCCGCACAGTGAACTGGTACCGCAGGCTCGAGAACCGGTTGGAGTCCGAGCAGGACTCAGGCGTCATGCGCGGCACGCTGAGCGGACGACGGATGTTCATGATCTGGCTCGCCGCGAACCTCGTCGTCACGACGATGCTCACCGGCACGCTCTTCGTCCCCGGCGTCGACTTCGCAACGGCGGTGGTCGTCATCGTCCTGGGCACTGTCCTCGGGACGGTCGTGCTCACGCTCATCGGCAACATCGGCACACGCACAGGACTCGCCACGATGGCGATCACCAGGGGAGCCTTCGGCGCCAAGGGCAGCTATCTGCCGGTCGCGGCGAACGTCATCATCCTCATGGGCTGGAGCTGGGTGCAGGCGATGCTCGCGGGCATCAGCGTCAACTACGTCGTCGCCCAGACGACGGGCTTTTCGAACCCGATCCTCTTCTCCGTCCTCTGCCAGGCCCTCGTGGTGGGGCTGGCGATCCTCGGACATGAAGGCATCGAGAAGGCCGAACCCTGGTTCGCCCTCCTCATCCTCCTCGTCATGGCCTACGTCTTCGCCGTCGCACTCACCGGACATTCGGCCACGGAGTTCGGCCAGATCGCGAAGGATCCGAGCCTCGGATTCACTCCGGTCCTCGCCCTCGACATGGTGATCTCCACTGCGATCTCGTGGACAGTCCTCTCCGGAGATCTCAACCGACTCGCGCGCAGCCAACGCTCGGGAATCGTCGGTTCGGGCCTGGGCTACATCACGTCGACAGTGCTGGCGATGCTGTTGGGTCTCACTGCCTTCAGCTTCATCCTGCTCGACGGAGGATCCCCGGAGCCATTCGATCCCACGGCGCTCGCCGCTGAGTTCGGTTGGGCCCTGGCCATCGTCATTTTCCTCTCGGTCATGGCGACGAACACGATGGTCGTCTACGGAATGGTCAATTCCGTGGTCGGGGCGCAGCGGAGAACGACGGTGAAGTTCCTTCCCGTGGCGCTCATCCTCGGCGCGATCTCCATCATCGGTTCGACCTGGCTGGCGCTGCTCGACCAGTACACGGACTTCCTGACCATGATCGGCGCGTTCTTCGTTCCCGTGTTCGCGATCCTCATCGCCGACTACTACGTCATCAAACGCGGCGTCTACACCCGCGACATCCTCCGCGACTCCGGCGGGCTCTACGCCTATGCCCGCGGCGTCAACTGGGCGGCCGTCGGCGTGTGGGTGGCCGGGGCCTTCGTGTCCTACCTGCTCACCTACGCCTACCCGAGCCCGATCGGGGCGACCATTCCCTCGTTCTTCATCTCCTTCCTCCTCTACCTGGCACTGTCGTGGAGGAGCCGCAGCCGATTTGCCGCAGCCGAGGCGGGACATCTGGCACGCATCAGCGACTGAGCGGGACTGTTTGCTACTGTCAGTGGCACCAGCACACGAGGTTCGATGATCACCGCAGTCGACCGGAAGTCCGAAGGGAGTCGCTGCCTATGGTCGTCAATCGGATGCTCGGACGGTTCCTGCCGCCGGACCGCAGGCTCAACCCTGCTGCCCTGGCGTGGATCGTCGTGGTCATCGCGGCGATCGGCATGCTCGCGATCGAGTCCTCGATCGCAGTCAGCGTCTACGGCGCTCCCGTGGCGCTGGCATTCGGCCTCAGCCTCATCCATGTCGGAACCATGCCGCTGTCGATGCTCCGTCCGCTCTTCGGCGCCATCCTCTCGTCCTTCGTCTGCGCCGCCCTGCCGCTGATCGTGTCCCCAGCGATCGTGTCCCACACCTCCGGTGGGACGTGGCCGTGGATGGTGCCGGCACTGATCACCCAGGTCTTCGTCGTCCTCATCATCGGATTGCGCGCGCACTGGGGCATCGCCCTCTCCGCCGTCCTCGGCAGCATCGGCGGATCGGTCCTCGCGGTGGTGCTCGGACGGTGGCTGCTCGACCACAGGCCCTCCGAATCCCCGGTCATCAACATCATGATCTACGCCTGCGTGGCCGGGGGAATCTACGTCGCCGCAGTGGTCGTTCAGCAGGGGCAGCTCATCCGCTCCCAGCTTCTGCAGGAGAAGGAGAATACGGCCGAGGAGCACTCGAAGCGCGTCACGATCGAGGAGAGGGCCAGGATCGCCCGCGAGCTGCACGACATCGTCGCCCACAGCATGTCCATCATCAACATCCAGGCCTCGAGCGCACCCTTCCGGCACCCCGGGGTCGACGCGGAAGTGGCGAAGGAGTTCGAAGACATCTCGACCTCGGCCCGCACGGCTCTGACCGAGATGCGCGGCCTGCTCAGCGTGCTGCGCAATGACGAGGCGAGCTCCGAGCTCGCCCCGCAGCCGAAGCTCTCCGATGTCGAGGCGCTTGTCGATCAGGCACGCCAGGCCGGAGTCCACGTCACCCTCGAGCGCAGCGGCGAACCGGTCGAACCTCAGCTGCGCGAAAGCACCGGACTCGCAGGATACCGCATCATCCAGGAAGCGCTGAGCAACGCCATCCGGCACGCCCGCAACTCGGACATCGCCATCAGGATCCGCTGCGGCGGCGGTTCTGTGTGGATCTCCGTGACCAACACTCGCGGCGATGGTCCCACCGCGGCGGCCCAGAGCGAATCACATCGCGGGCAGGGCCTGGTCGGGATGCGCGAACGCGCCGGATCCGTCGGCGGTGAGATCCGCAGCGGACGAACAATCTCGGGAGGCTTCGAGGTGGAAGCGGTGCTGCCGCTGAGCCTGACCGAACCCACTGCCGACGACAGACAGGAACTCACTTGATCCGCATCATCATCGCCGACGACCAGGCCATGGTTCGTGCCGGGTTCGCCGCCCTGCTCGACGCCCACTCCGACCTCGACGTCGTCGGCCAGGCTCAGGACGGTCGCGAATGCGTCGCCCTGGTGGCCGAGCAGCAGCCGGATATCGTCCTCATGGATGTGCGGATGCCGACGATGGACGGCATCGAAGCCACCCGCACGATCGTCGCGGACTCGGCAGCCGCCTCGGCGACGGGGCCGCGGATCATCATGCTCACCACCTTCGACATCGATGACTACGTCTTCGATGCGATCCGAGCCGGAGCCAGCGGGTTCCTGCTCAAGGATGCCCCACCCGATGAGCTCGCCGAGGCGGTCCGCATCGTCGCCTCGGGCGACGGTCTGCTCGCCCCGAGCGTGACCAAACGGGTCATTGAACACTTCGCCTCGGTGCCACAGACACCTCAGCCGGCGAACCTCACCGAACTGCCGGACCTGACGGACCGCGAGCGGGAGATACTCGTCCGCGTCGCCCGCGGAGAATCCAATACGGAGATCGCAGGCGCGCTCTTCATCGCCGTGCAGACCGTGAAGACCCACGTCTCCCGGATCCTGTACAAGCTCGATGCCCGGGACCGCGCTCAAGCCGTCATCGCAGCCTACGAATCCGGGCTCGTCATCCCCGGAGCCTGAGTCCGATTCGGCCTTGCAGCTGCCTCGCCTACGGCCCTGCGGCTGCCTCGCCTACGGCCCTGCAGCCGCCTCGCCTACGGCCCTGCGGCTGCCGTGCCCCTACCCGGGTAGGGGGCGAAAACGGCACCGTGGGGTGACGCGCATCGGAGTCCCGCGCCCTAGCGTTGAGAGCATGACTCCCGCTGAGACGCTCACCACTGCCCTGCCGACCCCGGCCGCGGACCCAGCCGCCCGCGCCGAGGTGCTCGAACGGAGGCGAGCCACCCGAGGCACCGCCCAACAGGAATTCACCAGCGATTTCAGCGCGCTGATGGCTCAGGTCAAAGAAGCCGGACTGCTGGCCAGGCGCCCCGGGTGGAATCTGCTGCGCTTCTGCCTCCTCGGGCTCGGCTATGTGGCTGCCTTCTCCATGCTCTTCCTCATCGGTGAGAGCTGGTGGCAGATGGCGACCGCCGTCGTCTTCGGCGCACTCTTCACGCAGACGGCCTACGTCGCCCACGATGCGGCGCATCGCCAGATCTTCACCAACGGCAAGACGGGGGAGTGGGTGTCGACGATCATCGGCAACCTGTTCATCGGTCTCAGCTACGGCTGGTGGCTGAAGAAGCACAACGCTCTCCACCATGCGAACCCGAACAAGGCCGGAGTCGACGGTGACATTGCGCCCGGTGCCCTGGTCTTCACCGCAGAGGATGCCCGTGAGCGCACCGGAATCGCCAAATGGTTCGCCGCCCGCCAGGGCTGGTTCTTCCTTCCCCTCCTCACGCTGGCCGGTGTTCAGCTTCACGTCGAATCTGTGAAGGCGATCATCCGCGGACAGTCATCGATCAAACGCCGCTGGATCGAGGGCATCTTCATCGGCATCCGACTCATCGGGTTTCCGGTCCTCGCCATCTGGGCGGCCGGGCCCGTCATCGGCAGTGTCTTCTTCCTGGTGCAGCTCGCCGTCTTCGGCGTCCACATGGGCGGTTCGTTCGCACCCAACCACAAGGGCCAGCCGATCGTTCCCAAGGACGTGAAGATCGACTTCCTCCGCCGCCAGACCCTCATGTCGCGCAATATCTCCGGCGGTCGTCCGATGGGCTTCCTCATGGGCGGACTGAACTATCAGATCGAACACCACCTGTTCCCGAGCATGCCGAGCGTCAACCTGCACAAGGTCCAGCCGATGGTCCGCGAATACTGCCGGCAGAAGGACATCACCTACACCGAGACGACTCTGCTCGAGTCCTTCAAGATCATCATCGCCTATCTCAACCGTGTGGGACTCGGCGAAGCCGATCCCTTCGACTGCCCGGTCACCGCACAGTTCCGGTCCCGCTGAGCAGTTCCCCGCAAGAGCTCCTGCCATGGACGACGGGTTCAGGTGCGGTCTTCGTGGAACAATTGGCTCAGGTGAGATCGTCGTGTTTGCCGGAGACCCATTCGGCATAGCGCTCGGCCGAGGTCTGCACCGCTGAATGTGCCCCTGCCGAAATGACCTGCCCGAAGTTGCCGTACATCCGGTCGAAGTCGAGGACAGCTACCGAGGCGGCGATGCGCCGGACGACGGCGGCTGAAAGCGGCAGATAGTTCGGGAAGCTGCGCATGAACGTCACCCAGCCCTGTCGGGCGACCGGCCCGATGGAATCGCCGCTGAGCATCACCCCGGTGCCGTCAGCGCCGGTCCACACGGCCACGGCGCTGCCGGCGAAGTGACCGCCGGTGCGGTGGAGGGTGATGCCCGGCAGAGGCGCCGCCTCGTGGAAGTAGGCGGCCAAACGGCTGCTGCGGCGCTGCACCCAATCGATGTCTGCGCGGCAGACGTAGACCGGAGCATCGTCGAACGCCGCACTCCACTCCAGCTGAGTGCCGAACATGTGCGGATGACTGGCAGCGATCGCTGCGACGCCGCCGAGCTCGCGCACCTGGGCGACCGCCTCGGCGTCGATGTACGGAGGCACGTCGAAGAGCAGGTTCCCTGAATCCGTGCATGCCAGATAGCAGGTCTGTCCGATCCCGAGCCGCGGCTTCACGCGCAGGGCGAAGAGCCCGGGCTCCTTCTCCTCAACAGTCAGGCAGTGGCCTTCGGCCTCGAGCTCCTCCCGCGTCGTCCACTGCTGACCGTCGGTGGGCACCCACTGCCTGTCGTCATCGCAGATCGGGCACAGCTGCGGCGGGGGTGTGGAGGTCTCCACACCGCAGGTGCGGCAGATCGTCACGTTCTCCAGCTGCATGACGGCATCCTCCCTGGCCTCGCACGGTGAGCCTCTCGACCGGTGCGTCTGCCGACCGGTGAGACGACAGACTCCCACCGAGCCTAGTCCTCGGGGGAAGCGATGACCAGGGTCGATGGGAGTCCAACAGGTGAGGCGGCTTGTCAGTGAGTCGCGGCGTGCTGCTTCCTGTGCGCGATGAGGTGTCCGACGAGGATGAGCGCGATGCCGACGGAGAACCAGGCGACGAGCACCCACCACTGCAGTCCCACGGCGGCATCGGGGAAGTACGAGAGATCGCGCAGCAGAGTCCCCGCAGCGCCGGGAACGAAGAACTGCCCGATCTCGCCCCACGAGCCTGCGAGGAACTCCTTGGGCTGGTTGAGAGAGGCGATCGGGTTGCCGATGAACATCGTCAGCACTGCACCGACGGCGATCCCGGCCGGTCCGATGAGGGAGACGAAGCCGTTGATGAGGCCCGCAGTGGCCGCGATCGCGAGCCCGATCGCGAGCGCATTGAGCCCGAAGCTGCCCTGGAGGATGCCGAACCAGCTCTGCATGATCAGCGCCAGTGCCAGTCCGCCGACAGTGCCGTAGACGATGGTTGCCAGGCCCCGCATTCGGCGGGAGCGGATCGCCATGCTGGTGAGCACACCGCCGACGATGCCGCCGATGGTCAGCGGCAGGCCGGCGATCGCCAGACCGGCCCCTGAGGGGTCATCATCGGACAGCGGCACGACATCGGTGACCTCGACCTGGGGCACGTCCATCGCCGAGGCGGCGGGACCGCCGGACTGTCCTGCCGGATTGCCCTGTGCGGGGGATTGTCCGGAGGCTGCGGCGGTGAGTGCCTTCTGCATCTCCTCCGCCATCTTCTCGTTTCCCTTCTGCAGCCCGGAGATCGCCTGTGCATCGATCGCGTGCTGCATCTGGTCTCCGATGCCTGACAGCTGCTGTGCCACGGCCGGCGATGCGGCCTTGGCGGTGAGGATCTCCGGTTCGTCGCCGAGGATGAACGCCCCATAGACTTCGCGTTCTTCGATGAGCTTCACCGCCTCTTCACGCGAGTCGACTTCTCGGACGTCGAGCATGCCCTCGGGAGCGTTGTCCGTGATCTGGTCGATCTGCTGCTCATCGCCGACGGCGGCGATCGGCAGGTCCTTGGGGTCGGAGGTCACCGTCGGCCAGCTGAACGCGAGCAGGATGAGGGTGACGATTGCGGCGGCGAAGACCGCGATCAAGATGGCACGGGGCAGCTGCAGGGAGGAAGCGCGTGATTCTGCGTCCGCGGTGTCCGCGTGTGTGTCCTGGTTCTCCGGGTGCGAGTTCGGCGAACCCGCACCCGTGCTGAGGATCTTCGTGGTCATGTCGGTCCAATCATCGAAAACGAATACTCGTTCATTATGAAACTGTGGGCTAAGATAAATCAAGAATGGTCATTCGTTTTTTTGGGGGAGATGTGCCGAAGGTCACCGAGGAGCATAAGAGTGCGATGCGCCGCAGGATCCAGGATGCGGCTCTGACCTGCTTTGCGCAGAAGGGGTTCGCCGGTGCGTCGATGGCGAATATCGTCAAAGAGGCCGGCCTCTCGGCTGGGGCGGTCTACGTCTATTACGCATCCAAGACCGAGCTGATGATCGATGTCTCGCGGCGAGTGATGGAACCGCGCATCGCGGTGCTCGAAACGGCGAAGGCGGCAACCGAGGTCACTGCCCCGGCGACAGTGTTCCTCGAGCTGATCGATTCTCTGCTCATCGACAACCCGATCTCCTCTGTGATGGTGCAGGTGTGGGGTGAGGCCTCCTACGATGCCGAGTTCGCGGAGTTCGCCAGCGGCATCTTCGAGTCCCTCATCGACGAATTCGCCGCCTATCTGGCCACCTACCTGCACGAGCATCGAGGACTGGAAGCGGACGACGCTCACGCACAGGCGAGGGTGATGGTCCCCGGGCTGCTCGCCATGTTCCAAGGTGCCGTCGTGCAGACGTCGATATTCGGGGAGTCCTCTCGGATGCGTGTCCGGGCCGGAATCGAAGAGCTGCTCACTCGCGTCGACTTCTGAGCGGGTGCCGCGGGCGCTTGAGGCTCAGACGGAGTCACCGTCGTCGTCGACCGAATGTACTCGGTCCTCGCGCATGCTCACGGTGTCGACCCCGGGCAGATCCATGAGCGGGGCGACGAGGAGGTGCAGCGGTCGCCTGCCCTCGAACCGCACATCGATCTGGACCATCCGCGAACCGGACCCGGCCTCGAAGCGACGCGAATCGAGAATGGAGTTCGAGAACCCCATCCGGCTGGCCAGGGCCAAGATGTCGCGGAGCACGCCGGAGCCGTCCCGGTAGGCGATGCGCAGCAGTTTGCGGTGGTCGCTGTTGGGGATCTTGCGGACCAGCGGGGCGATGGCGAAGAGCGTGAACAGGTGCAGGGCGGTGAGCATTGTCGCCAGAAGAAGCATTCCGGCTCCGCAGGCCATGCCGACGGCGGCGGTGACCCAGATCGTCGCGGCCGTGGTCAGGCCGCGGACCATGTTCCGACCTTTGAAGATCACTCCGGCGCCGAGGAAGCCGATGCCGGAGACGATCTGCGCTGAGATGCGCGAGGGATCGAGTCGGGTATCGGCGTCCAGCACACCGGCGAAGCCGTAGGCAGAGATGAGGGTGAAGGCGCAGGTGCCGATGCCCACGAGCACATGCGTGCGATACCCGGCGGCTTTCTGCCTGAACTGACGTTCGAAGCCGATGAGCGAGCACAGCACGAAGCTGGCCAGCAGCAGGACTGCCTGCTGCAGGCCGGGACTGCTGAGTGCGTCGCCGAACGAGACCGATGAACCGTCCATAGTGACTTCACCTTAGCCCCGCACCACACCCCAAAAAAGTCCCCCTTGCTACCCGACGGGCCCCCAGCCACCTGGCGCTGGACTGGTCCCCAAAAGTTGGACTGCTGTGAGGTCAGCATAGTTCGTAAATAGGCTCACCATCCTTGGCGGTCTTGTTCCGATATTCCATCGGGGCAAGATCGCCAAGTCGTGTCGAGATCCTTTCGTAGTTATACCAATGAATGTACTCATTGATCGCGGCTTTGAGGTCCTCGACCGTGTCGAACTTCTGCAGATAGAACATCTCGGACTTCAACTGCCCGAAGAAGTTCTCCGCCATCGCGTTATCCCAGCAGTTTCCCTTCCGCGACATCGACGGTGTAGCACCATGCTTAGCTAGAATCGACGCCCAGGACACGTGCTGGTACTGAAACCCCTGGTCCGTGTGCACCAGCGGTGTCTGCCCGGGACGCAGTCCCTGACAGGCTCGCATCAGCGACTCGTTCGTCAATGCCGTGTTCGGTGACGTCGACATCGAGTACGACACCACACCGGCATCGAACAGATCGATCACTGGTGACAGATACAGTTTCTTGTCTTCAACAGCGAATTCCGTGACGTCGGAAACCCATTTCTCGTTCGGTTCATCAGCGGTGAACTCCCGATTGAGTACGTTGTCAGCAACGGCTCCGACCGTGCCGCGATGGGAGTCGAATTTCTTCTTCCGCACCTCGGTCTGCAGACCCATGTCACGCATTAATCGCAGTACGGTCTTCTTCGCGATCGTGATGCCCTGTTTGACCAAGACAGCCCAGATCTTGCGGTGCCCGTAGCGTTTGAGTGTGACAGTCTGAAATGGCCCCACTTGGAGCAAAAATGATCCTCTGATTTGGCCCCACCCCCGACCTACCAGCCGTACCGTTCGTGATGTCGACCAAGACGTTCACGAAGAGGTGGGGCATATGAAGGAGATGTCGAGAGTGGAGCAATTCGAGAATATCCGACGAGACCACAGAGACCATGAGATGTCGATTCGACAGTTAGCCCAAAAGTACAAGGTCCACCGCAGGACGGTACGTCAGGCGTTGGCGGATGCGGTACCACCGCGGCGGAAGACTCCGGAGAGGGTAGCACCAGTCCTCGGTGAGCACGTTGCCACCGTCCGGGCTTGGTTAGTTGCTGACAAAGAGGTCCCTCGGAAGCAGCGTCATACCGCCCGGCGGGTCTGGCAGCGCCTCGTCGAGGAGGAAGGAGTCGAGGTTGCGGAGTCGAGTGTGCGAACCCTGGTCGCGAAGCTGCGCCGGGACATTTTCGATCAGTCGTTGGAGGTCAAGGTTCCTCAAACCCATGCCCCGGCGGCTGAAGCCGAGGTCGACTTCGGGGAGTTCTACGCCCTCATCGGTGGGGTGTGGTTGAAGCTGTGGATGTTCATTCTGCGCCTATCGCATTCGGGTAAAGCCGTGCACATTGCTTACGCCAACCAGGCTCAGGAGTCGTTTCTCGACGGTCATGTGAAGGCCTTCGACCGGCTCGGTGGAGTCCCGACGGGCATGATCCGGTATGACAACCTGACTCCGGCGGTGGTGCGGGTGCTGCTGGGTCGGGAACGGGAGGAGAATCCCCGGTTTGTCGCCCTGAGGTCGCATTACGGGTTCGATAGCTTCTTCTGCCAGCCCGGGATCAAGGGTGCTCATGAGAAGGGTGGCGTCGAGGGGGAGGTCGGTCGGTTCCGGCGCCGTCATCTGGTGCCGGTGCCCGAGTTCGCCTCCTTAGCCGAGCTCAACGCTTTCATGGTCGCTGCCGATGCTGGTGATGACGACCGAAAGATCACCGGCCGGGTCGAGACGGTCGGGGCCGCGGCGGCCCGGGAGCTGCCTGGCCTGCGGGGTTTGCCCGATGAGGTCTTCGATGCCGCGCAGACCCTGTCGTGTCGGGTCGATGCGAGAGCCAGAGTGTGCGTACGTCAGTCCTATTACTCGGTGCCGGCCCGGTTGGCTGGCAGACGCCTCCAGGTGCGTTTGGGGGCCACGACGGTGACCGTGATCGCTGAGTCGGGGGTGGTCGCTGTCCATACCCGGTCGCTGCATAAGTACACCGAAGATTTGGTCCTCGATCACTACCTGGAAGTCCTCATACGCAAGCCCGGAGCATTCGCCGGGGCCACCGCGCTGGCGGCTGCCCGGAAGTCCGGGATGTTCACGAACGCTCATCAACGGTTCTGGGATGCTGCGCGTGGGCAACTCGGCGACACGGCCGGGACCCGGGCGCTCATCGGTGTGCTGCTACTGCACCGCAGCCTGCCCAACGGTGACATTGTCACCGCATTGACAACCGCGACCGGGTTGGGATGCTTCGATGCTGATGTGGTCGCGGTCGAGGCCCGCCGGGCCGGTCAGGCGATGACTGCGCCACCGGCGGTGGTCGTCCCGGCCCACGTCGGACCAGTCGGGGAGAGGCCGGTGCCGGGCCTGGGCGCCTATGACGAACTGGTCTCGGTGGTGGGAGCATGAACGCGAAAACCATCCCGGCATCGACGCCGGCAGTGACTGCTCTGGGTGATCAGGCGGCTGAGGCCGCGATCGCCACGGCTTGTCGGACCCTGTTCATGCCCACGATCCGTGACCAGGCCTCACCGATGGCCGAGGCAGCAGCCCGAGAACGGCTCTCGCACAAGGCCTACCTGGCTGAGGTGTTGGCCGCGGAGTGTGATGATCGTGATGCCCGCCGTCGGATCCGGCGGATCAAGGAAGCGAAGTTTCCTCGCACCAAGCACCTGTCCGACTTCGATACCGCCGCCATCGAGGATTTGCCGCCGGCCCGGTTGGCGACTCTGGCCACCGGAGCGTGGATCGATGCCGGTGAGCCGTTGGTGCTACTCGGTGATTCCGGGACAGGGAAGACGCATCTGCTGATCGGTCTGGGGACCGCCGCGGCCGAGCAGGGCCGCAGAGTCCGCTACGTCACGACGGCGGCCCTGGTCAACGAGCTCACCGAGGCCGCCGATGCCAAGCAGCTCTCCCGGGTAGTGGGCCGCTATGCTCGCCTGGACCTGCTGTGCCTGGATGAGTTGGGGTATGTCAGCCTCGATTCTCGTGGAGCTGAGTTACTCTTCCAGATCATCACCGAACGTGAGGAACGAGCCTCGATTGCGACAGCCTCGAACGCCTCGTTCAGCGAGTGGGGGCAGACATTCACCGACCCGCGGCTGGCCGCGGCCGTTGTCGATCGGTTGACGTTTAACGCCCACATCATCAACACCGGCACCAGCTCTTACCGGCTGCGCACCACCCGGGCCAGGAGCGAAGAGGCCACTTTGCAGGAAGGAGATCAACCATGATCACCACCGAGGATCAGGAACCAGCCAGCGGAAATGCCATCGATGCCACCGAGGACTGGGTCGCCTACATCAGCCAACGCCTCAATGACGCCCAGGATCTCCTGGACGGGATCAGTGTCACCATCGAGTCTGTTCAGCCCAGTGGCCGCGAGCATGCCGCCGATCTGATCGATTCGGCTATTGAGGACCTTCAGCGACTGCGTCGCCGATTCGGACCAACCGAACCCGACTACGGCCCTGGCGATCCGCCGTTCTGACCACACTGGAACCTGAGAGGCCCGGCCACTCCTGTGGCCGGAGAAAGGCTCGCAACACAACACCGCCCGACCCCGCTGGGCCGCGACTGTTACCAACGCGCGGCGAGCACGACCACACATGCTGGGGTGGGGCCAAATCAAAGCATCACAGTGGGGCCAAATGGGGTTGACACACTCAAGCGTTTGTGACTCTTCTCGAAGATGTCCTCGATGAGGGTTCTCACCTGCGCGTATGGGTCGGGTCTCACGTCGAATCGTTTCTGGTGGTAGAAGAACGTCGACCGGGCCAAACCCGCGACCTGCAGCAGCAATGGCAGTGGATAGTCTGCCTTGAGACTGGCAACAATGCGTGCTTTCACAGCTGCCCTTTTTGCCTCAAGGCCCGCAGTTTTTTCAAGTAAGCGTTCTCCGCTTCAGCCCGCAGCAGCCGGTCTTGCAGCTGCCGATACTCGGCCAGGCTGATGTCCTCGACATGCGTCTTCTTCGCCATCAGGTCTGGCTTCGACGGTGCCGGATCAGCATCGGGGTCCTGACCGTTGTCGAGGGCTCGTATTCGTGCTGTCTTGCCTTTGGCCGGCGGCGGTGTCACGAACGCGTCTTCGCCCTTGTCCCGGTATTTCTTCGCCCAATCAACCACGGTACGCGAGGACGCCAAACCGAGCTCTTGAGCCAGGACGACTTTGTGTTCGCCGTCGAGGTACCGTTTCGCAGTCGCGATCTTCGTCTCTGCCGGTATGCGGCGGGGCTGGTGCGGTTCCATGACCGATATTGTTCCACGCACCAGCCACCGGTCGTGGAGGAGTTTGAGCGTGGGTTTATGCACGTCGAGCTTCGTGGCTGTCGCGGCATAGCCGTGCCCTTTGTCGAAGAGGTCGATCGCGGCCCTGGCTTGTTCGTCTGTGATCAGACAGTCCTTACGCATGGAGTGGTCCCTTCAAGTTGTCTTGTGTTGATCACAGTCCAACTTTCGGGGACCACTCCACGCCAGGTGGCTGGGGCGCCGTCAGGTAGCTCTGGGTCAGACGGTTGAGGGGATCTCATCCTCTGCGGACTCGCGGCTGCGGGTCTGTCCGTCGCCGGCTGTCGGGGCCCGTCGCTCGGACTGCTGTGCCCCGGGCTCGTCGTTGACGATGGTGCCCTGCACAGTCTGATGCGAACCACGGCTATGCGATGAGTCCTCAGCGGCCTCCTCGTCGTCGGGGTTCTGCGCCGAGGGCGACATGCCCAGCGCCAGTGCCTGCTTGCGCTGTTCCTTGGCGATCTCACGCTCGCGTTCGAGATGGAGATTGCCGAAATCGTGCTCGGTGCGCGGCGGCTTGATCCCATCGATGAGGAAGACCAGGGCCAGCGATACCAGACCCCACAGGCCGAGGACCTGCAGATGCTCGGTGACGACGTCGCCGTCGAAGTAGAGGATCGACCGGATCGTCTCCACCGAGGCTGCCATCGGCAGGAAGTCATGCAGGGTGGAGAAGAACTTCGGCACCATGTACTGCGAAAGCGCGCCGTTCGACGAGGGCACACCTGCGAACATGAGCGTGCCGATGACCGGGATGATCGCGAACATGCCGATGAGTCTTTCGAAGACCATCGCAAACATCGAGATACAGGCGATCGCGAGGGTCCCTGCACCCCAGAGGGCGGCGAAGTGCCCGTCGACGGCACCGGTGATCGGGCCGGCGATGAGTGCGACGACCAGGGACATGAACGGTGCGTAGGCGACGATGATCGGCAGCATCCGCTTCAGCGGTCTGGTCCACGGATTGGCGTTCGCGGCGACGATGACGACCATGAAGCCGGCGAGGATCCACCCCATCGCCACGTACATCACGACGACGCCGTTCTTGTCTCGGTCGGGCAGCGGCGCGAGGTTGTCGACGGTGAGCTCGGCGTCCTGCGCCGAGGCGACCTGTTCGAAGACCTGCACGGCCACTCGGTAGGAGGCATTGTTGCCGGCCTGGTTGGCCAGAAGCTCGAAGTCCGAGTTCTTCTCACTGGGCAGGACGAGGGCGGCGACCTCATCGCGATTCTCCACGAGGCGCTTCGCCTCGCCCTTGTCACCGAGTGCCGTGAACTCGAACTTGCCGTCCATCTGCTCATCGAGCTGCTTGATCGTGTCTTCGGCCTGCTCGGTCGAGGCGCCGACGACGGCGACGGGCATGTCCTTCGGAGTCGGAGAATGCATGGCTCCGAGCATGAACGTGATCATCATCGTCACCATGGCCAGCGGGAAGAGGGTCAGTGAGATGTAGCGGATGACCTTCGAATCCGGGCGGCGTCCGCCGTGGATGGCGGGCACGTTGACGTCGAGCGGCACGGGGTGGGAGTTGCGCTTGGCGTAGAAGTGGTCATAGACCTTCGTCAGCAGCAGTCCGGCGACCGCTCCGAGGGCGAGCACGAGCAGGTGTCCGGTGACCCCGTCGCCGTTGAAGTAGAGGACCGAGCGCAGCGATTCGCCGATCGCGGGCATGGGGAGGAACTCGTGGGTGAAGCGGAAGAACTTCGGCATCGTGTATACGGGCATCGCCATATTCGACGACGGCATGCCGAGGGCCATGAGGAAGAGGATGCCGATGATCACGCCCATCGCCCCGACGAGGCGGGTGATGAACAGCTGCACGGAGGAGATGGCGAAGATGCCCAGCCAGGCGATGCCGAGCACCGCCACCGTGTCCTTGACATCGACGACATCGAGGATCGGACACGCCACGGTCCACACCAGGGCGGCGATGGCCGTCGACCAGCCGGCGAGGATCGGCACGATGCGTTTGAACTTCAGCAGCTCGGGCGAGTTCGTCCGCAGCACGCTGAAGGGCATATAGCCGGCCATGACGATGGCCGTCATGAGGAACATCGCCGCCATTCCCGTGGGGTCGTTGTCCGGAAGCGGCACGATGTCATCGGTGGTGACCTTGAGTCCCTCGTCCTGGAGGGCAGGGGTGATCAGCTGCTCGACCGTGGTCGACTGCTGGACGCCTGCACCGCTGGCGGTGACGATCGTGGCGGTATCGCCCTTGACGATGACGGCTGCTGAGGCCTCCCGGTCGTAGACCTTCTCCCGGGCCGAGTAGGCATCGTCGGTGACCTCGATATCGAACGCGTCCGGTTCGGAGCCGTTGATCGCGAACCTTGCGTCGTCGGCCTTGGCCGAGGAGCCGGACACGACGATGGGCATGTCATTGGCGGTGGGGGAGTGCATGGTCCCCAAGTAGCTCGTGATCATCATGCCCACGAAGACGAGCGGCATGATGAAGATCGCAACAGTCCGGCCGATGAACTCGGCCTTGGCCCGTTTGGCGGCAGCCGCCTGATCGGTCGACGGTTCCTCGGTCTCGTCTGTGCCCAGGTCGCGGGCCTCTCTTCTGGTGCGTGGCGGTCGTTCGGCCATCGCCGTCCTCCTGATGGTTTCGAAATCCTGTGATCTTCGTCGACCACCATGTACTCAAGCAGTTTAAGACACGTGACTTAAAATCGTAAAATCACGGTATGGTGATCTCTGAGACACATGGAAAGATGAGGGAATGAAGACCCAGAGTGACCGGGCGCGTGAGGTGCTCCTCGACGCGGCAGAAGAGCTCTTTGCACGCAATGGGATCGACGCGGTGTCCAACCGTCGCATCGTCGAGCATGCCGGAGCTGCGAACCATTCGGCCATCGCCTACCATTTCGGTGGCCGCGATGGGCTGCTGCGGGCTCTGGTGGCCCGGCATCAGAGCGAGATGATCGAGCGCAGGCGTGAGCTCATGGCCGGCCTGAGCACCGAACCCAATATCCATGAGCTCGTCACCTGCCGACTGCGGCCGCTAATCGAACTGCTCGACAGTCTCCCGAGGCCGAGCTGGCGGGCTCAGTTCATGTCGCAGATGGCGGCGGTGCCCTCTGCTGTCGAGATCGCCAAA
This sequence comes from Brevibacterium spongiae, assembly GCF_026168515.1. Classification (NCBI taxonomy): domain Bacteria; kingdom Bacillati; phylum Actinomycetota; class Actinomycetes; order Micrococcales; family Brevibacteriaceae; genus Brevibacterium; species Brevibacterium spongiae. The sequence continues at coordinate 1,557,986 of NZ_CP093443.1, forward strand.
GAGGTGATCGGAGATGCCGGTGTGCCCGATGAGCTGCGATTCATCAACTGCGGCGTCAACGGGATTCCCGCAGGAGTGCTGCGCGGCCGCGCCTATCTGCTGGGGTCGATGGTCGTGGGCGTGTGCGCCGACCAGGAGGCGAAGATGAACGACGATGCCAACAAGGGCAGCTGGGAGCAGGTCGGACGGTTCCTCATCGATGCCGCCTCGGGGATGCTCGGGGCGCCCGTCACCGATCCGGACGGTGCGGTGCGCTATCCGAACGTCCCCCTGATCTGATCAACAGGCGGCTCTGCCCGGACCTTCTATTGCTACCTGACGGCGCCCCAGCAACCCGGCGAAAGGTTGCTGGGGCGCCGTCAGGTAGCAATAGAGGGGGTTTGTCTTGGTCAGCTGCAGCCGTCAGGCCCGCAGACCGCGCCGTCGGCATACTCGTCGGCAGGTGCGCCGTCGGCAGACTGTCCGGGTCCCGCGAGCACCGTCAGCTTCTGGCTCTCCTCCCATGCGGTGTCGAGCGCCTGGGCGAAGACCTCTGCGGGTTGGGCGCCGGAGATGCCGTACTTGCGGTCGATGACGAAGAACGGGACGCCGTTGGCACCCAGGGAATGGGCCTCGCTGATATCGGCTCGGACCTCAGCGGAGAATTCCTCGGAGTCGAGGACGCGCCGGACCTCAGCGGCATCGAGGCCGAGTTCGCTGCTGACCTCACTGAGGTAGGCGATGTCGCCGATGTCGCGTCCCTTCTCGAAATGGCCCGACAGCAGGGCTTCCTTCGCCTCCGACATCACTCCCTGCGTCTTCGCAAAATGGAGGAAGCGGTGTGCGGTGAAGCTGTTGGCCACGACGACCGCATCGAAGTCGTAGCTCAGACCGACTCCGGCGGCCTGTTCGGTGACATGGTCGAACATCTGCCGCACCTGCTCTGTCGGCATGCCCTTCATCTGGCTGAGGTACTCGGTCTCGGTGCCGTCGAAGTGGTCGGGCAGGCTCGGGTCGAGCTGGAAGCTGCGCCACTGCACGTCGACCTCGTTCTTGTGGTCGAAGCCGTCGAGGGCCGCTTCGAAGCGACGTTTGCCGATGAAACACCATGGACATGCGATGTCCGACCAGATCTCAATCTTCATACCTGCGTCAACCGCCTCCGCGTCATGCTTATTCCGGGCGACGCCTCAGAACAGGGCCTGCTGCGCCGGGGCGGCGAACGAGGCCGCGGGCGGGCTCTGCGGTCCGACATCGGCCGGCCGCTGCCTGCCGCGCATCCGTGAGGTCTGCGGGTAGTCGTCATCGCTGCGAGCGCGCAGTTCGAAGCGGTCGATGAGAGGGTTGATGCGCTCGCCGAGCCACTTCCGGTACTCCTTCGAGGCATAGGGCGAACGGGCGTACATTCGCCGGTAGCGGGGGAGGAGTTCGGGGTGTTCGCGCTCGAGCCAGGTGAAGAACCATTCGCGTGCACCGGGCCGCAGATGCAGCGCTCCGTAGACGACTCGGGCGGCTCCGGCGCTCTTGATCGCGGCAAGAGCCGCCTCGAGGTGATCACGGGAGTCGGTGAGCTTCGGCATGATCGGCATCATGAAGACCGTGACGTCGAATCCGAGTTCGGCCGCGGCGCGAACGGCGCCGAGTCGGGACTTCGTCGTCGGGGTGCCCGGTTCGATGCTCTGTTGGAGGGCGTCGTCGTGGACGGCGATCGACATGCTGATCTCGACCGGGACGTCCTCGGCGGCTCGAGCCAGGAGCGGGAGGTCGCGGCGAAGCAGTGTGCCCTTCGTCAGGATCGACATCGGCGTCTCATTCTCGGCCAGGGCGCTGATGATGCCCGGCATGAGGCCGTAACGGCCCTCCGCCCGCTGGTACGGGTCGGTGTTCGTGCCCAGGGCGACGTGGTCGTGTGCCCACTTCGGGCGCGATGCCTCGGCGGCGAGCACCTCGGCGATGTTGACCTTGACGATGACCTGCCTGTCGAAGTCCGTGCCGGAGTCGAAGTCGAGATAGCGGTGGGTGCTGCGGGCGAAGCAGTAGACGCAGGCATGTGAGCAGCCGCGGTAGGGGTTCACCGTCCAGGAGAACGGCATCGAGCTCGCCTGTGGGACCTTGTTGAGGGCCGACTTCGCAAGCACCTCATGAAAGGTGATGCCGGAGAACTCCGGCGTGCGCACAGTTCGGATCAGCCCCTTGAGACCGAACAGATCCGGAGTCTCAGGACCTGCGTCATCGGTCAGCTCGTTCCACCTCATGAACTCATTCGAACATGAGTTCGAATACGAGTCAAGGGGTGGTGAACGGGCGGTCAGCGGGAGGGCGTGGGAGTGGTCAGGAGACGCGCATCCCCTTGAAGGCGCTGCGATGGAAGACGAGCGCCTCCGGGCCGACTTCGCTGGTGGTGCCGAGGATCTCCAGCAGCGCCACGGTGTGATCGCCGGCCTCGACTTCGTTGTACAGGCGAGTCCACAGGTAGGCGGAGCTGTCCGGGATCGTCAGGCCGCCGGCGGCGGTCACCGCAGGCGTGATTCCGGCGAAGCGGCGACTGCGGTCCTTCGCCGCCAACTGGCGGGCCAGTGACTCCTGGTCCGTGCCCAGCAGAGAGATGCCCAGCTCGGGTACCTGCCGCAGGGAGGGCCAGGTGGTCGACGACTTCTGCACTGCGACACTGACCAGCGGCGGATCGAGGGACACCCCGACCGTCAGGGTCGAGGCAACGAGGCCGAGCGGAGCTCCGTCGATCTCGGCACCCAGGAAAGCCACTCCCTGGGGGAAGTGGGAGAACGTCTCGCGGAGCGCCTCCGGTGTGGCCGGGCTCGCCGCAGGCGTTGGTGCGGTGGTGGGGTCTGCCAAGAGCGTCATTCCTTCACCTCTGAAGATCTGTTGAGCGAAATGGACCGGACTCCCGCTCGGGCGGTTGAGCCGGTCCGGGTCGTTCCTCTGTCGGTCGGTCCTGTGGCGTCGTCGGTCGGTTCTGTGACGGCGGCCGCTGTGTCGGGCCGTTGATCTCGATCATTGCAAATCGGACAGCGAACTGCAGCGGTCGAAGTCATATGACGACGTCGTGTGACCTCATGTGACGGACGAAGTCGGGTCGTGACGACATTCGCATCTATGACGTCGCTGGGCGACATAGATTGCTCAGCGAATCTCTCACTCGGCAATTTCCCTCGGACAGTCACACAGGAGCAGCCCATGACACAGACCTCGGCCACAGCGCCGATCACCCAGGATCCTCCTCGGGGGCTCTTGGCGGGCAAGAAGCGGGTACTGGCCTCGGCCTTCGCCGGTACGACGATCGAATGGTACGACTTCTACCTCTACGGAACAGCTGCCGCCCTGATCTTCAACGTCCAGTTCTTCCCCTCCGACAGCGAGCTCGGCAGCCGCCTGGCTGCCTTCGCCACCCTGGCCGTCGGCTTCTTCGCCCGCCCGCTCGGCGGAATCATCGCCGGTCACCTCGGTGATCGGGTCGGCCGCAAAGCGCTGCTCGTCGTATCCCTGCTGTCGATGGGGATCGCCTCGACGCTCATCGGCCTGGTCCCGAACTTCGAGGCCATCGGCTGGTGGGCTGCGGCCTCCCTCGTCGTTCTGCGCATCGTCCAGGGACTCTCGGCCGGCGCCGAATGGGGCGGATCGGCGCTGCTGTCGGTTGAGCATGCGCCCGCTCGCAAGCGGGGGCTGTTCGGTTCGTTCACGCAGATCGGATCCGCTGCGGGCATGCTGTTGGCCACCAGCGCCTTCTTCCTCGTCCAGAATTCGATGAGTGCCGAAGCGTTCGAATCCTTCGGCTGGCGGATCCCGTTCCTCGCCTCCTCTCTGCTCGTCGCCCTGGGGCTGTGGATCCGCCTCGGAGTCTCCGATGCGCCCGAATTCCAGGAGCTCAAAGACTCCGGGAAGGTTGCGAAGGCTCCGCTGCGCGAGGTCATCACAGAACACCCGAAGGTCCTGCTCATCACGATCGGGCTGCGCCTGGCACAGAACAGCGTCTTCTACCTCATCACCGTCTACATGCTCAGCTACCTGGCTGAGAACCGCGATGACTCCACCTCCGGAGTCACCGCGGTGATGATCGCCTCAGCGGTCGGCCTGGTCACCGGCCCGGCCTGGGGATGGGTCTCCGATCGCGTCGGCCGCAAGCCCGTGACGGTCTTCGGCTTCATCGGCATCGCCGTCTTCGGTTGGATCTTCTTCGCCTTCCTCGACAACGGACCGCTGGCTTTCCTGCCCATCGTCGTCATCCTCGGCATGAACCTCGCCCACGACGCCGTCTACGGACCGCAGGCGGCGTGGTTCGCCGAGCAGTTCCCCATCGAGGTCCGCTACTCGGGAGTGAATATGGGCTACCAGCTGGGCACCGTCATCGGCGGCGGCATCATGCCGATGATCGCCGCCCTGCTCTACGTCGCCGGCGGCTATTCGCCCTGGCTCATCTGCGGCTACCTCACCCTTCTGTGCGTGCTCTCGCTCATCGCCGCAGTGGCTGCCAAGGACCCGGCCAGGTCACTTGCGCGCACCGCTGCCTGAGCAGACAGCCGCCCACTCAACCCCGCACCACTCACTGCTGAAAGAGGAGTACCCCGATGACCAAACCGATCCTGCTCAACGCCTTCGACATGATGACCCCGGTCCACCAGTCGCCCGGACTGTGGCGACACCCGGAATCCCGTGTCGAGGACTTCACCAAGCTCTCCTTCTGGACCGATCTGGCCAAGACCCTCGAAGACGGCGGGTTCTCGTCCCTGTTCCTCGCCGACATCCTCGGCGTCTACGACGTGTACGGGGGCAATGCCGATGTCACCAATCGCGGGGGAGTGCAGTTCCCGCTGCTCGACCCGCTGGTCGCGGTGCCGGCGATGGCCGCAGCGACGACGACGCTGGGCTTCGGCGTCACCGCCTCGGTGACCTATGAGAAGCCCTACCTGCTCGCTCGCACACTGACCACCCTCGACCACTTCACGAACGGTCGCGTCGCCTGGAACATCGTCACCAGCTACGTCGATTCGGCTGCCCGCAACCTCGGACTCAAGGGCCAGATCCCCCATGACGAACGCTATGACCGGGCCGATGAGTTCATGGAGGTCATGTACAAGCTCTTCGAGGGCTCGATCACTCCCGAGGCGCTCAAGGCCGACGCCGATGCCAACGTCTTCGTCGACCCGGACGAGGTCCACGACATCGGCCACGAGGGCAAGTTCTTCACCGTGCCCGGTCAGGCACTCGCCGTCCCGGGGCCCCAGGGGACCCCGCTGCTGTTCCAGGCCGGCGCCTCGAAGCGCGGGCAGGAGTTCGCCCTCGACCACGCCGAGGCGATCTTCTTCTCCGGTCCGACCCCGCAGATCCTGCGCAGTTGGGTCGACAAGGTCCGCGAGGGGCTCGAGGAGCGCGGCCGTGATCGCAATTCCGTGAAGATCTTCGCCCTGGCCACCGTCATCGTCGATGACACCGACGAGGCCGCCGAGGCGCGGCTGGCCGATTACCGGAAGTACGTCGACACCGAATCCGCGCTCTCGCTCTTCGGTGGGTGGACCGGAGTCGACCTCTCCGGTGCTGCTCCCGACGACACGCTCGAATACGTCGCCACCGAGGCCAACCAGTCCGCGCTCGCCTCCTTCACCACCATGGCCGGAGACGCGCCGTGGACCATCCGCGATCTCGCGGAGTTCGTCGCCCTCGGCGGCCGCGGGCCCGTCATCACCGGATCGCCTGCCACGGTCGCCGACGAATTCCAGCGCTGGATGGACGAAGCGGACATCGACGGCTTCAACATCGCCGCCGCAGTGCGCCCGGCCGATGCCGAACGGTTCACGAAGTACGTCTCGCCCGAACTGCGGCGCCGCGGACTTCTGCCCGAACCCGTCGCCGGAGCCACGGTGCGCGAACAGCTCACCGGGGCCGGACCGCGCCTGGCCGACGATCATACGGGTGCCCGCTACCGCCTCGGCGAGGGCGCACGCGTCTGATCCGCACGGCGTGAGCCGGGATCGGGAGACGGCCGTGGGGCATAATGGTCTGCGGCCGTTTTCCGATCCGCCGACCGAACAGAGACCGTATGAGTGCCCCGACGCCGCTGACCACGACCGACTCCACCGAGGATCGCTGGTACCGGCGCAAGGCGCTGTTCGCCGCCGCGGTCGGCTATGGGCTCGACGGCTTCGACCTCCTCATCCTCAGCTTCGCTCTCTCGGGCATCATCGCGTCCTTCGGACTCAGCGACGTCGAGGCCGGTTCGCTGTCTACGATCACCCTGCTCGGAGCGGTGGTCGGAGGCATCGTCTTCGGGGCGCTCGCCGACCGCCACGGGCGCATCAAGGTGCTCACGTGGACGGTGCTGATCTTCGCCGTGTTCACAGGCCTTTCGGCCTTCGCCCAAGGCTACTGGGACCTCGCGGCCTACCGGTTCATCGCCGGGATCGGCATCGGCGGTGAGTTCGGGATCGGCATGGCATTGGCCGCCGAGGCGGTGCGGGCCGACCAGCGCGCCCGGGCCACCTCATGGGTGGGAGTGGGATTTCAGCTCGGCGTCTTCGCGGCAGCCCTGATCTCTGCTCCCGTCATCGCACTCTGGGGCTGGCGGGCACTGTTCGTCATCGGCCTCGTCCCTGCCGTGTACGCCTTCTTCGTCCGCTGCGGCGTCGACGAGCCCGAGGCCTTCGTCCGAGCGCAGGGTGAGACCCCCGGGCCGTCCGCCGGTGAGGAGGCGGGAACCGGAGCGGGGGAGTCCTTCGCCGCGAAGATCGGCTCTCTCGTCAAAGATCGGGAGACGGCGAAGATCACCTTCGCCCTGACGGTCCTCACCACTGTGCAGAACTTCGGCTACTTCGGCGTCATCACGTGGCTGCCGAACTACCTCTCTTCGCAGATGGGGCTTGGGGTCACGAAGGGCTCGCTGTGGACTGCCGTGACCGTGATGGGCATGCTCGCGGGAATCCTCATCTTCGGGCAGGTCGCAGACCGTCTCGGACGGCGACCGGCATTCTGGATCTTCCAGGCCGGGGCGATCATCACCATCCTCGTCTACAGCCAGCTCGGCGACCCGACGGCGCTGCTGGCCGGAGGGTTCTTCATGGGTGCCTTCGCCAACGGCATGCTCGGCGGTCACGGAGCGCTGCTGGCCGAGATGTACCCGACCGAGGTCCGTGCCACGGCCCAGAACGTCATCTTCAACATCGGCCGCGCCATCGGCGGCCTGGCTCCGGTCGTCATTGCTCTGCTGGCCGGGTCGCTCGGCTTCGGGTTCGCACTCGCGCTCCTGCCGGCCATCTACGTCATCCAGTTCCTCGCGATGTTCCTCCTGCCGGAGAAGCGCGGGCACGCTCTCGAATGAGGCGCCGTCAGTGAGCGAACGAGGAAGCGCAGGCGGCCGACCGAGGAAGCGTCAGTGACGAAGTGTGACAACCGGACACGGTGAGCGGCGACGAGAGTCCGATACTTGTCGATTGTGACTTCACCAGATCCTGCCGCCGAAGCGGCTCAGACATCAGCAGCCGCTCAGGCACCTTCGGGCTCGCAGACGCCGCGCATCGTGTCCTCCGCCGCCGACATCCACTCGGTCCTCGCCGAATTCGGGTCCCAGGGCACGAAGACGACAGCGGTCATCATCCTCGCCCTCGGCGGCATCTTCATGGACGCCTACGACTTCTCCTCCCTGGCCTTCGGCATCACGGCGATCAAGGAGCAGTTCGGCCTCAGCGGATTCATGACCGGTCTCGTCAACGCCTCGATCATGGTCGGTGCCGTCTTCGGTGCGCTCTTCGGCGGTTACCTCGTCGACAGGTTCGGACGCTACAAGCTGTTCATGGCCGATATGGTCTTCTTCGTCATCGCCGCGATCGGCTGTGCGGTGGCACCGAACGAATGGGTGCTCATCGCCTTCCGCTTCGTCATGGGCATCGGTGTCGGACTCGACCTGCCGGTGGCGATGGCGTTCCTCGCTGAATTCTCCAAACTCAAGGGAAAGGGCAACCGCTCACAGCGTGTCAACGCCTGGTCGCCGGCGTGGTACTTCGCCACCGGAGTCGGCTACCTCATCGTGCTCATCATCTTCCTCACCCTGCCGTATGAGCAGCACGCGATCCTGTGGCGCATCGTCGTCGGCTTCGGGGCAGTGCCGGCCCTCATCGTGCTCCTCGTTCGTCGCCGCTATCTGGCCGAATCACCCGAATGGCTGGCCAACCAGGGAGACCTCAAAGGCGCCGTCGAGGTCATGCGCAGCCACCACAACCTCAACGTCGAACTCGCCCCCGCGAAGGAACGCGAGACCGCGAACCAGGACGTGACCGAAACTGCCGCCGGCGGACGGTGGAGCGGCTTCGCCGAACTCTTCTCACCCCGCTACCGTGTGCGCACCATCGTCGCCCTCTGCGTGTCAGTGTTCTCGACCTTCGGCTACAACGCCGTCGCCTACGGCACCCCGCTCATCATCACCACGCTGTTCCACCAGACGCCGCTGATCACGATCGTCTCCTCGCTGATCATCAACCTCGGATTCGGCACGATCGGCGGACTGGTGGGAATGAGCATCGTCAACCGCTTCGGCACCCGCAGGATCACTCTTGTCGGGTTCATCATCCAGGCGGCATCACTGGGTCTGCTGGCGATCGTGGGCATTCCGAGCGGGGCACTGGTCCTCGTCTCCGTGGCCATGCTCTCGGCCTTCGTCTTCGCTCAGGCAGGCGGTCCGGGAGCGAACCTCATGAACTACGCGACTCTGTCGTATCCGACGAGGCTGCGCGGAATCGGCATCGGCTTCAACCAGTCAGTGCTGCGTGCCTTCTCGATCGTCTCGCTCATCATGTTCCCGATCCTCGCGGCGTCCCTGGGCACCGGAGTGTTCTGGATCGTCGCCTGTGCGCCTGCCGCCGGCGCGATCGCCGTCGGCATCGTCGTCTGGGATCCCACGGCCAAGGACGTCGAACACGAAGACTGATTCCGGCCCACGTCGCCGAATCGGATGAATGGTATGCCATTCTTCTGATTCGGCGACGCGCGAATAATCCGCGATGTCCGTTGCCAACGCACTGTGACGCAGGTTACGCTGAGGTGGTCAGATTTCGACGCCACAGAGCTGTGTTCCTCGTTTGGTATCCCAGCGTGGTGTCCGGGCCCCGAGGAGCGGACTGTATGAGGAATACCGAGACGGCGGCGACGGTGAAGCCGACGCGCCTGGGGCCCAGCCCCGATCAGCTGGCGGCGCACAGGATCAGCCCACGGTTCTACAACGCCGACCTCGCCCCGGCGCGCAAGGAGGGACGCAGCTGGACCGCCTACAGCGTCTTCACCCTGTGGGCCAACGACGTCCACTCGCTGGGCAACTACGGTTTCGCACTCGGACTCTTCGCCCTCGGCCTCGGCGCCTGGCAGATCCTCGTCGCTCTGCTCGTCGGTGCCGCACTGCTCTTCTTCCTGCTCACGCTCTCCGGATTCATGGGCTACAAGACCGGCGTTCCCTACCCGGTGATGAGTCGGATCTCCTTCGGCATCCACGGCGCCCAGCTGGCCGCCTCGGTGCGGGGAATCGTCGCCATCGCCTGGTTCGGCATCCAGACCTATCTGGCCTCGAGCGTGCTCAACGTCCTGCTGCTCACGCTCTTCCCCGGACTGCAGCCCTGGGCCGATGCCGAGTTCCTCGGCCTGTCCGGGCTGGGCTGGTTCTCCTTCACTCTGCTGTGGATCGTCCAGGTCATCATCGTCAGCTGCGGAATGGAGATGATCCGCCGATACGAGGCCATCGCCGGGCCCATCATCCTCGTCACCTTCCTGGCCCTGGCGATCTGGATGCTCATCCGCGTCGACTTCTCCATCGCCTGGTCGACCGACGACGCCCTGTCAGGTTGGGAGATGTGGATGCACATCCTCGGCGGCGGTTCACTGTGGGTGGCCATCTACGGGACCTTCGTGCTCAACTTCTCCGACTTCACCCGTGCTGCCAAGAAGAAGGGCTCGATCGTCGTCGGCAACTTCTGGGGCATCCCGGTGAACATGCTCGTCTTCGGGCTCGTCGTCATCTCGCTGGCCGGAGCCCAATACAAGATCGACGGCACCGTCATCACCTCACCGGCCGATATCGTGCAATCGATCGGCAACCCCATTCTGCTCGCCCTGGCCTCGCTGTCGCTGCTCCTGCTCACAGTCGCGGTCAACCTCATGGCGAACTTCGTCGCCCCGACCTACGCGCTGACGAACCTCTTCCCACGGCACCTGAACTTCCGCCGCGCCGCGATCATCTCCGCGATCATCGGCTTCGTCATCCTGCCGTGGAACCTCTACGATTCGCCGGTGGTCATCGTCTACTTCCTCGGCGGACTCGGCGCGCTGCTCGGACCGCTGTTCGGCGTCATCATGGTCGACTACTGGGTCATCCGCAAGACCCGAGTCAACGTCCCGCAGCTGTACACGGACGCCGGCGACGGAGAGTACTTCTACCACCGCGGCGTCAACTGGAGGGCGATCGGAGCGTTCATCCCCGCCTCGGCGATCTCGCTGGTCTTCGCCCTCGTGCCGGCCTTCGTCGGGCTCTCCGAGTTCTCCTGGTTCTCCGGCGCCGCGATCGCGGCCCTCATCTACTTCGTCATCGCCCGGCGCGACTTCACGTTCCGCGAAGTCGACGGCGAAGAGATCGCCGTCCCCACCCACCACTGAAGTCGCGGGACCGCACCGAAGTCCCTGAACTGCACCGAACGGAGCGCAATGAGAATCCTCGTCGTCAACGTGAATACGACGCGGGCCATGACCGAGGGCATCGCCCACGCGGCCCGGCAAGCCGCCTCGGCGGGAACCGAGATCATCGGCCTGACCCCGGAGTTCGGGGCCGAGTCCTGCGAAGGCAATGTCGAAAGCTACCTTGCCGCGCTCGGTGTCATGGACGCGGTGCTCAAGTATCCCGGCCAGTTCGATGCCGTGATCCAGGCCGGCTACGGGGAGCACGGCCGCGAAGGTCTGCAGGAGCTCCTCGACGTTCCCGTCGTCGACATCACCGAGGCGGGCGCGGCCCTGGCGCTGCTCCTCGGCCGCCGCTTCTCCGTCGTCACGACGCTCGATCGGACCGTTCCGCTCATCGAGGACCGCCTGCTGCTGGCCGGGCTCGATGCGCACTGCGTGTCCGTGCGTGCTTCGGGGATGGCAGTGCTCGAGCTCGAGGAGAATCCCGACGCCGCAGTCGCAGCGATCGTCGAGCAGGCCGCCGAGGCGGTCGAGCAGGATCGTGCGGAGACCATCGTCTTAGGGTGCGGCGGAATGGCCGATCTCGGTGAGATCATCCGCAGACGCTGCGCAGTTCCCGTCGTCGACGGTGTAGCCGCGGCAGTGCGCCTGGCCGAATCCCTCGTCGGGCTGGGCTTGAGCACCTCGAAGGTGCGCACCTACGCCCCGCCCCGGCAGAAGCGCCTGAGCGGTTGGCCCTTCGGTCAGTCCGCAGCCGCCGACGCCGACTGAGTGTCGCCGGTCTCCGGGCTGCTGTCGTTCGGCACGCCGGCGGGCTGGTCGGTGGGCTCGTCGGTACTCGGCGAGGCGGACTTGCCGGCAGGCTCGTCTGCGGACTGGTCGGTACGCGGCGAGGCGGACTCGCCGGTACGCGAAGCGCTGCTTCCGGTCTGCGCGAGCCGTCTCGAGTGCTTGTCGTGCTGCTCCTGGCTCGTGCCCAGATGGCGGGCGGCCAAGGCGCCGGCCAGAGCCTGGTCCCGGCGGGCGATGGCATCGTAGAGTTCCGCATGCTCGGTGGCGACGACGGCCAAGTCGTCGTGCTGGCTCAGCTGCCATCGCATCCGAGAATCGAGCAGGGACCCGATCTCGGCCAGCAGCTCATTGCCGGAGAGCTCGATGACGATGGCGTGGAATTCGGCCGCGCACCGGTGGGCTCCGACGGCGTCGCCGGTCTCCGAGAGCTCACGGCCCTTGAGCATCGTGGCCTCGAGACGGGCCAGCCCCTCCCGCGTGTGCCTCTGCGCGGCGAGTTCGAAGGAGAGCACGTCGAAGACCGTGCGCACCTCATTGAGGTCGGCGATGTCGCTGGGGGAGAACTCCCTGACCGTCGACCAGGTGTTGGGCCGATTCGTCACCAGCCCTTCGGAGGCGAGCTTCTTCAGCGCCTCCCGGATCGGCACACGTGAGACCCCGAGTTCGGTGGCGAGGTTCCGTTCGACGAGCCGTTCGCCCGGTGCCCGGTCGCCGTCGATGATCTCATTGCGCAGCACCTCGGTGACCCTGACGGTCTCCGAACGCGGCATCTCAGCGGACGTCATACTCACCCTCTTCTCACTGAATGCGTTTCATCGCACGGCCGAGGGTGTCGAGTCCGACCGAACCGAGACCCAGCGCGCGCGTGTGGAAGTCCTTGAGGTCGAAGTCGGCGCCGGCGGCGGCCTTCGCCTCGTCCCGGTACTGCTCCCACAGGCGCTGGCCGATCTTGTAGCTGGGAGCCTGCCCCGGCCAACCGAGGTAGCGATCGAGTTCGAAGGCGAGGAAGGACCGGTCCATGGCGACGTTGTCGGTGAGGAACTGCCAGGCCTTCTCCCGGTTCCAGATCCCACCGCCGAGGCTCTCGGGAGCCTCGAGCTCCAGGTGGAAGCCGATGTCGAGGACGACACGGGCGGCCCGCAGTCGCTGTGAATCGAGCATGCCGAGGTAGTCGCCGGGATCGTCGAGGAAACCGAGGTCGGCCATGAGCTTCTCCGCGTACAGAGCCCAGCCCTCACCGTGCCCGGACACCCAGCACATGAGTCGGCGCCAGCGATTGAGAGTGTCTGAGACGTAGGTGGCCTGACCGACCTGCAGATGGTGACCGGGCACACCCTCGTGGTAGACCGTCGTCTTCTCCTGCCACGTGGCGAACTCCGTGACGCCTTCGGGCACCGACCACCACATGCGGCCCGGCCGGGAGAAGTCATCGGTGGGACCCGTGTAGTAGATGCCGCCGGTGGCCGAAGGGGCGATCATGCATTCGATCGTGCGCACGGGTTCGGGAATGTCGAAATGGGACTTGCCGAGCTCGCTGATCGCTTCGTCGGCCACTCCCTGCATCCACTCGCGCAGGGCATCGGCACCGTGGAGGGTGCGGTCGGGATCATTGTTCAGCGCCTCCATGACCTCGAACAGGTCCGCACCGGGCATGATCTTCGCTGCGACCTCGCGCTGTTCGGCGTCGATGCGGGCAAGCTCGTCGAGTCCCCAGGCGTAGGTTTCGTCGAAGTCGACCTCGGCGCCGAGGAAGTCCCTCGAGTACAGAGCGTAGGCCTCACGTCCGCACGCTTCGTTCTCCGCCCCTGCGGGAAGAACCTGTTCGCCGAGGAAGTCGGCCAGTCCGGCGGAGGCTTCGCGGGCCGCCTCGGCGTGGGTGTGCAGTTGTCTCTGCAGCGCCTCGGGGACGTCGTTCGCTGCGCTGACGAGCCGGTCGAAGCTGCTGCCGGGCTCGGCGAGGGTGCGCGCCTGCTCGATGACCTTCTCGATCTGGATCCGAGCGGCGACGCGACCGTTGTCCCGGGCCATCAACAGCGACTCCTGATAGCCGGCGAGCGAGTTCGGCACTGCGGCCAGAGTGGTGGCGATGGCCTCCCAGTTTGCGACGGTGTCGGTGGGCATGAGATCGAAGACGTCGCGGACCTGTTGCAGGGGTGACTCGATGACGTTGAGGCTCCCATGCTTGATCCCGGCCTCGAAGTAGTCCCGGTCGACGCCGAGGCGATCACGCATCGCGTCGATGGTCACGAGGTCGACATCGTCGAGACCGTCTCCGGTCGCTGCCTCGTCGAGTCGGGCCAGGGTGGAGACGGTGACATCGTTGAGCGCGGACAGCCCTGCGGGGGAGAAGTCGTCGAGTCCTTCCTTCCCCTCGATTCCGAGGTAGAGGGCGAGGGAGGGGGAGAGGGCGAGCATGTCATCGACGTAGTCTTCAGCGACCGCGTCGACTGCGGAGGGGGTTCTCTTCGAAGTCATGCCCTCCACCTTATCGCGAGCTGGGTCACATCTGTGGTGGACGCGGACGAAGCCGTCTTGCCGGAACCGGTAATGTGACTGTGTTCCGATCGCAGAGCAGAAAGAGAGACCGATCTCCCGTGGCACAAGCGAAGCTGTGGACGAAGGACTTCATCGTCGGGATCGGTCTCAACCTGTCCATGTCGATGGTCTTCTACCTGCTCATGACCTCGATGGCCGGATACGCCGTCGCCCGCTTCTCCGCGGGAGAGGCCGCTGCAGGCTTCGCCTCCTCGTCATTCGTCATCGGAGCCGTCATCGCACGTGTGCTCACGGGCAAGTACCTCGACTTCATCGGCCGCCGCACTCTGCTCATCATCACCATGGCCGTCTCCGTGCTCGCCTCGCTGGCGTACCTGGCCGCTGACGGCCTCACCCTCCTGATCGTCCTGCGCATCATCCACGGCATCGCCTTCGGCGCCGGGAACACCGCGATCATGACCGCCATTCAGAGCATCATCCCCTCCTCCCGCCGAGGCGAGGGGACCGGGTACTTCGGGACCGCGACGACTCTGTCGACGGCGCTCGGCCCCTATCTGGGTGTGATCATCCCACGCGAATTCGACTTCGCGATGCTCTTCATCGCCTCGGCGATCATGTCCGTCATCGCCCTCATCGCCTGTGTTCTCATCCGTCTGCCGACCCAGGAGCTCAGCGACTATCAGCGGCGGACGAAATGGCACCTCAAACTCGGCACACTCGTCGACCGGGACGGTCTGCGCATCGGTTCGGTCATGCTGCTGGCCGGCACCGCCTATGCCGCGGCGCTCGTGTTCCTCGCCGGCTACGCGGCCGAACACGGTGTCGCCTCGGCGGCATCCCTGTTCTTCGTCGCCTTCGCTGTGTCCTCACTCATCGCGCGGCTCTTCGTCGGCCGTCTGCAGGACGTCTTCGGCGACAATGCGGTGATCTTCCCGGTCTTCATCTGTGATATCGCCGGCAACGTCCTCCTGGCCCTGTGGCCGACGATGACGGGAATCGTTCTGGCCGGTGTGCTCATCGGCTTGGGCTTCGGTTCGCTGATGCCGTGCATGCAGGCCATCACGGTCAATTCCGTGCCGATGAGTCGGGTCCCGGTGGCGACGGCGTCGTTCTTCCTGCTCCTGGATGCGGGATCGGGCATCGGCCCAGTGGTCCTCGGATTCCTCTATTCGCTCACCGGAGGAAACGGCATGTTCCTCGTCTGCGCGGGCCTCGTTGTCGCGGCGATCGTCGTCTACGTGATGGTCCACGGGCGTCGCCGAGGCGGCCGACCCGGCCGAGAATACCTCGCCTGAGCCCCTGCCGTACCCCAGAACTACCTGACGGCGCCCCAGCACCCTGGCGCCAGGGTGCTGGGGACCCGTCGGGTAGTAATACGGCGGTTTTGGGGGCTCTTCGTAATTGAGGGTGTACACCGGTGATTTCAGGACACGGCGTGGCGTAGCCCGGATAGACATCGAGGTCTTCCGATGATGGAAGTTCTCACACAGTCCATCCGAAAGACCTCGACGTGGCCAAGCCTACTTTCTCGACCCCTGACCTCACGACATTCTGCCGACTCGACTCCCTCGACCTGACCTGTATCGGCCAACACATCACCAGGCACAAAACCATCCTGGAATGTCAGCCCAACACTGCCGATGACTGGTGCCGTCGGTGTGGTGGCCACGGGTTCGTTCGCGATACCGTCGTCCGCCGTCTGGCACACGAACCCTTCGGCCACCGACCGACCACGCTTCATATTCGCCTCCGCCGGTACAAATGCGTCGAGTGCGGCCACGTATGGCGTCAAGACACCACTGCTGCGGCACCACCACGAGCGAAGGTCTCGCGAACCGGCCTTGACTGGGCGCTGCGTGCCCTCGTCATCGACCACGACACCGTGTCCGTGATCGCTGCGAAACTCGCCGTGTCCTGGCATACCGCGAACTCTGCAATCCTCTCTGAAGGCCACAGGCTGTTGATCAACGACCCGAACCGTTTCGACGGGGTCAGCGTCATCGGTGTCGACGAGCATGTATGGCGGCACACGCGTCGTGGTGACAAGTACGTCACCGTCATCATCGACCTCACCCCCATCAGTGCAGGAACGGGACCGGCACGCCTGCTCGATATGGTGCCCGGCCGGTCGAAGCAGGTGTTCAAGGAGTGGTTGAAAGCCCGACCCAAGGTTTGGCGTGATGGCATCGACGTCGTCGCGATGGACGGGTTCTCCGGCTTCAAAACAGCCTCGGTCGAGGAACTGCCAGAAGCCATCGAAGTCATGGACCCCTTCCACGTCGTCAAGCTCGCCGGTGATGCACTCGACGAGGTACGCCGCCGTGTTCAACAGGAGACAACTGGCCACCGTGGCCGAGCGAAAGACCCCTTGTATCGGGCGAGGAGGACTCTTGAGTGTGACAGTCTGAAATGGCCCCACTTGGAGCAAAAATGATCCTCTGATTTGGCCCCACCCCCGACCTACCAGCCGTACCGTTCGTGATGTCGACCAAGACGTTCACGAAGAGGTGGGGCATATGAAGGAGATGTCGAGAGTGGAGCAATTCGAGAATATCCGACGAGACCACAGAGACCATGAGATGTCGATTCGACAGTTAGCCCAAAAGTACAAGGTCCACCGCAGGACGGTACGTCAGGCGTTGGCGGATGCGGTACCACCGCGGCGGAAGACTCCGGAGAGGGTAGCACCAGTCCTCGGTGAGCACGTTGCCACCGTCCGGGCTTGGTTAGTTGCTGACAAAGAGGTCCCTCGGAAGCAGCGTCATACCGCCCGGCGGGTCTGGCAGCGCCTCGTCGAGGAGGAAGGAGTCGAGGTTGCGGAGTCGAGTGTGCGAACCCTGGTCGCGAAGCTGCGCCGGGACATTTTCGATCAGTCGTTGGAGGTCAAGGTTCCTCAAACCCATGCCCCGGCGGCTGAAGCCGAGGTCGACTTCGGGGAGTTCTACGCCCTCATCGGTGGGGTGTGGTTGAAGCTGTGGATGTTCATTCTGCGCCTATCGCATTCGGGTAAAGCCGTGCACATTGCTTACGCCAACCAGGCTCAGGAGTCGTTTCTCGACGGTCATGTGAAGGCCTTCGACCGGCTCGGTGGAGTCCCGACGGGCATGATCCGGTATGACAACCTGACTCCGGCGGTGGTGCGGGTGCTGCTGGGTCGGGAACGGGAGGAGAATCCCCGGTTTGTCGCCCTGAGGTCGCATTACGGGTTCGATAGCTTCTTCTGCCAGCCCGGGATCAAGGGTGCTCATGAGAAGGGTGGCGTCGAGGGGGAGGTCGGTCGGTTCCGGCGCCGTCATCTGGTGCCGGTGCCCGAGTTCGCCTCCTTAGCCGAGCTCAACGCTTTCATGGTCGCTGCCGATGCTGGTGATGACGACCGAAAGATCACCGGCCGGGTCGAGACGGTCGGGGCCGCGGCGGCCCGGGAGCTGCCTGGCCTGCGGGGTTTGCCCGATGAGGTCTTCGATGCCGCGCAGACCCTGTCGTGTCGGGTCGATGCGAGAGCCAGAGTGTGCGTACGTCAGTCCTATTACTCGGTGCCGGCCCGGTTGGCTGGCAGACGCCTCCAGGTGCGTTTGGGGGCCACGACGGTGACCGTGATCGCTGAGTCGGGGGTGGTCGCTGTCCATACCCGGTCGCTGCATAAGTACACCGAAGATTTGGTCCTCGATCACTACCTGGAAGTCCTCATACGCAAGCCCGGAGCATTCGCCGGGGCCACCGCGCTGGCGGCTGCCCGGAAGTCCGGGATGTTCACGAACGCTCATCAACGGTTCTGGGATGCTGCGCGTGGGCAACTCGGCGACACGGCCGGGACCCGGGCGCTCATCGGTGTGCTGCTACTGCACCGCAGCCTGCCCAACGGTGACATTGTCACCGCATTGACAACCGCGACCGGGTTGGGATGCTTCGATGCTGATGTGGTCGCGGTCGAGGCCCGCCGGGCCGGTCAGGCGATGACTGCGCCACCGGCGGTGGTCGTCCCGGCCCACGTCGGACCAGTCGGGGAGAGGCCGGTGCCGGGCCTGGGCGCCTATGACGAACTGGTCTCGGTGGTGGGAGCATGAACGCGAAAACCATCCCGGCATCGACGCCGGCAGTGACTGCTCTGGGTGATCAGGCGGCTGAGGCCGCGATCGCCACGGCTTGTCGGACCCTGTTCATGCCCACGATCCGTGACCAGGCCTCACCGATGGCCGAGGCAGCAGCCCGAGAACGGCTCTCGCACAAGGCCTACCTGGCTGAGGTGTTGGCCGCGGAGTGTGATGATCGTGATGCCCGCCGTCGGATCCGGCGGATCAAGGAAGCGAAGTTTCCTCGCACCAAGCACCTGTCCGACTTCGATACCGCCGCCATCGAGGATTTGCCGCCGGCCCGGTTGGCGACTCTGGCCACCGGAGCGTGGATCGATGCCGGTGAGCCGTTGGTGCTACTCGGTGATTCCGGGACAGGGAAGACGCATCTGCTGATCGGTCTGGGGACCGCCGCGGCCGAGCAGGGCCGCAGAGTCCGCTACGTCACGACGGCGGCCCTGGTCAACGAGCTCACCGAGGCCGCCGATGCCAAGCAGCTCTCCCGGGTAGTGGGCCGCTATGCTCGCCTGGACCTGCTGTGCCTGGATGAGTTGGGGTATGTCAGCCTCGATTCTCGTGGAGCTGAGTTACTCTTCCAGATCATCACCGAACGTGAGGAACGAGCCTCGATTGCGACAGCCTCGAACGCCTCGTTCAGCGAGTGGGGGCAGACATTCACCGACCCGCGGCTGGCCGCGGCCGTTGTCGATCGGTTGACGTTTAACGCCCACATCATCAACACCGGCACCAGCTCTTACCGGCTGCGCACCACCCGGGCCAGGAGCGAAGAGGCCACTTTGCAGGAAGGAGATCAACCATGATCACCACCGAGGATCAGGAACCAGCCAGCGGAAATGCCATCGATGCCACCGAGGACTGGGTCGCCTACATCAGCCAACGCCTCAATGACGCCCAGGATCTCCTGGACGGGATCAGTGTCACCATCGAGTCTGTTCAGCCCAGTGGCCGCGAGCATGCCGCCGATCTGATCGATTCGGCTATTGAGGACCTTCAGCGACTGCGTCGCCGATTCGGACCAACCGAACCCGACTACGGCCCTGGCGATCCGCCGTTCTGACCACACTGGAACCTGAGAGGCCCGGCCACTCCTGTGGCCGGAGAAAGGCTCGCAACACAACACCGCCCGACCCCGCTGGGCCGCGACTGTTACCAACGCGCGGCGAGCACGACCACACATGCTGGGGTGGGGCCAAATCAAAGCATCACAGTGGGGCCAAATGGGGTTGACACACTCAGACTCTGCACACCGGGGCTGATCTGCTCACGACCAAGCAGCAGGAGAGGATCGTGGGCCTCTTCGCTGACCCGAACTTCACCGCGGTTGAAGTGACCTGGGCCGTCTACCAAGACATTGTGACCGCCTACCGAACCGCCGACGGCAACGAGGGTAAGAAACTCTTGCAGAGGGTCATCGATGCCCTGACAACGAACCTGCCTTCTGAGCTAATTGAACTCAAACGGTTGGGACGGACTCTGAAGCGTCGCGCTGATGATGTGCTGGCGTTCTTCACTCGACCGGGAACGTCGAACGGGCCGACGGAAGCGATCAACGGCAGGCTCGAGCATCTGCGGGGGTCTGCTCTGGGGTTCCGAAACCTCACCCACTACATCGCCAGGTGTCTGCTCGAGTCCGGTGGCTTCAGACCGGTTCTACACTCTCAATTACGATGAGCCGTTTTGGGTTGGGCGGGATCGGGATAGCCTGGGAGGAACGCTGCAGAAGGTCGTGCCCAACGCCTGGAGGATGAGAATGAAGTTCGCGCTTGCTCAGATCAACTCGACCACCACGGTGCCCGACAACCTCGAGAAGGTCCGCACCTATACCGGCGAGGCGGCCGAATCCGGAGCCCGTTTCATCGTCTTCCCCGAGGCCACGATGTCGGCCTTCGGTTCGGGACTGCGCACCATCGCCGAGGAGCACGCAGAGTCCTGGAGGGCCGCGCTGCAGGATCTCGCCGCCGAAACCGGCATCACCATCATCGTCGGCGAATTCGCTGCGACAGCGGACAAGGTCATCAATCTGCTGGGCGTGTATGCGCCGACCGGCGAGCGTCGCGAATATGCGAAGATCCACCTCTACGACGCCTTCGGCTTCAAGGAATCCGACACCGTGGAAGCCGGAGAGGACCCGCTTGTCATCGACATCGACGACGAGACCATCGGCCTGGCCCTGTGCTATGACATCCGGTTCCCCAAGCTGTTCGCCGAGCTCAGCCGTCGGGGAGCTCGCCTGGCAGTCGTCGCCGCCTCCTGGGGAGCGGGAGAGCGCAAGGTCGAACAGTGGGAGATCCTCGCCCGTGCCAGGGCACTGGACTCGAACATGTTCATCGCCGCTCTCGGCCAGGCCGATCCCGAAGTCACCGGAGTCGACGTGCCGAAGAAGGGACCCACCGGGGTCGGGCACAGTCTCGTCTCGGACCCGTTGGGCAAGGTCCTCCACTCCCTCGACGGCGCCGAACGCCTCGAAATCGTCGACCTCGACCTCAACGCTGCCGACTCCGCCGCCGAGGCGGTCCCTGTGCTGGCGAATGCGAAGCTCGGTTACTGAACAGCAGGGCATGCCGGAGAACACATCGACCCGTGTTGAGGTGATCGCGCTCCGAGCGCGATAATCAGGTCATGAGGTCGAACGTGGAGAATGAATCTGCGGCACCGGGCGAAGGGCTGCGCGAACGCAAGAAACGCGAACGCCGGCAGGCTCTGCGCCGTGCGGCGATCGAACTCGCCCTGGAGAAGGGGTACCACCACGTCACCGTCGAAGACATCTGCGAACGCTGCGGTGTCTCCCGCCGGACCTTCTTCAACTACTACTCCTCGAAGGAAGAGGCACTGCTCGGTCGCGCCGACACCGTCTTCGACGAAGAGGACCAGCCTGCCATCGAGGAATTCGAAGCAGGCGGTCCCCACGGAGATCTCGTCGACGACCTCGAGTACCTGTTGGCCTTCATCGTCACCACGCGGATGAGTCGGCACGAGGAGATGCATCAGCATCACCTCATGCTCAAACAGGACCCTTCGCTGCTGCAGCTGCAGATGGCGCGGATGGGCAATAACGAACGACGCTTCCGGCAGATCGTCCAACGTCGCCTCGACGGCAGGGCCGGTCCCGCCTCGGCGGCAGAGTCCCACCGATTCGGGACTGACGTGACGTCGGTGAACGACGCGACGCCTGTAGCCGAGGACGAGGAAGCGGTCTCACTGCGGGCCGAGGCCGTCGCGGCCATGGCGATGATGGCTCTGAATCTGGCGTTCACCCGACTGCGGAGGTTCGGCGGCGAGCCCGAACCTGTGATGAAAGAGCTCTTCGACGAACTGCGTGTGATCTTCGACGAGAGCTCGGCCTGAGGCCAGCGCTCCGCCTGAGCTCAACGCTCAACCCGAGGCCCACGCTCAACCTGAGCGCAGCACTCAACCTGAGCTCAGCGCTCCGGATGAGCTCAGCGTCCCAGGTGCTGGTCCCAGGTCTGCGGCAGCCGCTTGCG
Organism: Brevibacterium spongiae; assembly: GCF_026168515.1. Lineage (NCBI taxonomy): Bacteria > Bacillati > Actinomycetota > Actinomycetes > Micrococcales > Brevibacteriaceae > Brevibacterium > Brevibacterium spongiae. The sequence continues at coordinate 1,579,488 of NZ_CP093443.1, forward strand.
GACGTTGCGCCGCGGTGCCCGGAAGCCGGCCCGATCACCCTTGCGGGTCTCGGACTCGGCGGCGGCTTCGGCCTGCTGCGCGGCATAGGCGATCGCGACCTGGCGGATCGCGACGACGGCGGCCACGGCCGCGGCGCTGGCCATCTCGTCGCTGATCGGCTCACCGTCATCGGAGTGCACCTGGGATCGTCCCTCGACGGAGGGCACTCTCAGCGCATCATCGACGAGCCCGGGATCCGCACCCGTCGACACGCCCGTCGACTCACCCGTCGACACGCCCGCCTCGGCGCCGTGAGACTCGGAGCCGTAAGACCCGGCGCCGGCGATCTCAGCGTCGACACCGTTCGGCACGTTCTCCTCGGTGTCGGTCTTCGCGTCCTCACTCATAGGGGGATATTACCGTGCTTGCGCGCAGGTGCGTCGACGTGCTTGTTCTTCAGCGCCCGCAGGGAGCGCACGATCCGATTGCGGGTCTCGCTCGGTTTGATGACAGCGTCGATATAGCCTTCTTCGGCGGCCAAGTACGGGTTGAGCAGCGCGTCTTCGTAGTCCTGGATGAGTTCGGCACGGGCGGCGTCGACATCCTCACCGGCCTCCTCGACAGCCTTGAGCTTGCGACGGTAGACGATGTTCGCCGCACCCTGGGCGCCCATCACCGCGATCTGCGCGCTCGGCCACGCGAGGTTGATATCGGCGCCGAGCTGCTTCGACCCCATCACGCAGTACGCACCGCCGTAGGCCTTGCGGGTGATGAGCGTGACGAGCGGGACGGTGGCCTCACCGTAGGCGTAGATGAGCTTGGCTCCGCGGCGGATGATGCCGCTGAACTCCTGGTCGGTGCCGGGCAGGAACCCGGGCACGTCGACGAAGGTGAGGATCGGGATGTTGAAGGCGTCGCAGAGGCGGACGAAGCGGGCGGCCTTCTCCGAGGCGTCGATGTCGAGGGTGCCGGCCAGCTGCATCGGCTGGTTGGCGATGACGCCGACGCTGACCCCCTCGACCCGGCCGAAGCCGGTGACGACATTGGGGGCGAAGAGCTCGGAGACCTGCAGGAACTCGCTGTCGTCGAGGACCGTGGTCACGACGTCGAGGATGTCGTAGGGCTGAGACGGTGAGTCCGGCATCAGCGTGTCCAGACCCTCGTCCTCGGGAGTCAGCGACAGGTCGGATTCGAACTCGTCGGCATCGGCGGGGTCGAGGTTGTTCTGCGGCAGGAACGAGAGCAGATCGCGCACATAGTTGAGCGCGTCGTCTTCGTCGCTGGCGAGGTAGTGGGCGTTGCCGGAGACGGTGTTGTTCGTCCGCCCGCCGCCGAGCTCTTCGTGCCCGACCGACTCACCGGTGACGGTTTTGATGACATCGGGACCGGTGATGTACATGTGGCTGATCTGGTCGACCATGATCGTGACATCGGTCAGGGCGGGGGAGTAGACCGCGCCGCCGGCAGAGGGGCCCATGATCAGCGAGATCTGCGGGATGACGCCGGAGGAGGCGACGTTGAGGCGGAAGATCTCGGCGAAGAGGGCGATCGATCCGACACCCTCCTGAATGCGGGCGCCGCCGGAGTCGTTGATGCCGATGATCGGGCAGCCGAGCTTGAGCGCAAGCTTCTGCACCTTGACGATCTTGCGTCCGTTCGCCTCGGCGAGCGACCCGCCGAGGACCGTGAAGTCGTGAGCGAAGACCGCGACGGTCTTGCCTTCGATCGTGCCCAGTCCGCAGACCACGCCGTCACCGTCGGGACGATTGTTCTCCATCCCGAACTGGTGATTGTGGTGGCGGGCGAATTCGTCGATCTCCTGGAAGGATTCGGCATCGAGGAGAGCGTCGATGCGTTCACGGGCGGTCTGCTTGCCGCGCTTGTGCTGGTTGTCCACCGAGCGCTGATTGCCGGTGTGAGCGGCGTCCCGGCGCTGGGTGAAAGCGTCGATGCGCTCGGCTGTAGTCCGTGGGGTATCCGTCATGCCTCCACAATAACGATGGATGAGACATTCATTGTGTACTCTCACCAAAAGAATCTAGAGTGGACTGGTGAACAGCCAACACCTTCCTCTCCTCGTCGACGCCGACTCCGTGCTCCGCGCAGCGGCGGAACGAGGTCTTTCGCTTCCGCCTCTGATCTGGGACGACACCTGCGCGTCGACGAACGACGATCTCGCCCGGCTGGTCCGTGAGAACGCGAACGCCGACACGCCCTTGGCCGAGTTCACGATCCGCGGCACCGATTTCCAGAACTCGGGGCACGGTCGGCTCGGACGGACTTGGACGGTGCCGAATCGACGCAGTCTGACGTGGTCGATCCTGCTCACGCCCCCAGCCGGATTCTCCCACTGGGGCTGGATTCCGCTCATCGCCGGGGAAGCCGTGCGCGCAGCCGTCGCCGAGGCGGGTGTGCCCGCCGTCATCAAGTGGCCCAACGATGTGCTCACCGATGAGGGCAAGAAGCTGTGCGGAATCCTCGCCCGCGTCGAACCCTTGGCCGGCGGCGCACAGATCGTGCTGGGGATGGGGGTGAACACCCGGTTGGAGCCCGCTGACCTGCCGCGTGCCGATGCGAGTTCGATCGCGATCGAAACCGGGCGCGACGGTTCAGAAATTGATCATGAAGCGTTGTTAGTCTCGAGCCTGAGCACCTTGATTCCCAGTTTCAGAGAGCTGACTGAGTATGGCGAGAAGGATTTCCGAACCAGCGCCGTCGCGCAGAGAGTGCGTGAGCACATGGTGACGCTCGGGACCAGGGTCCGCGTGGAGAAGCCCGACGGTTCGGACATCATCGGCATCGCCACCGGCCTCGACTCCGGCGCTGACCTCATCATCGACGATCGGGTCTCCGTCAGTGCCGGCGACGTCCACCACCTGCGTCCCGCGACGACTCCGGACGGGGGTGCGCGGTGATGGCGGTCTCTGATTTCACCGCCGGCTTCGACATCGTCCGGCCAGAGCAGATCGGCACAGCCGAGGTCGGGGACGACAAGGAGCGCCGAGACGGCGGTTCCGCCGATGTCGAGCAGCGCACCGGCGAGCCGGACACAGTCGCCGCTGAGCACGTCCGGGAGCCTGAGACTCGGGAGCCTGGGACCCGAGAGCCGGAGACCGCCCCAGGACCACCGGCGGAGCCGAACTCGAATGGCGGCAGCACAGCCGAACGGATGCAGACCCAGCCGACTGAGGAACCTGCACCGGCGCACGACGCAGCACCTGCCGCCTCGGTGCCGGGCATCGAATACGGCGATGATGACCTCGTCCGCGGACTCGAGACCACAGACGGACACGGCACCACAGACGATCGGACCTCTCCGGGCCGTCCCGGCACAGACGCCCGGGACGATTCGTCCGAGCAGGATGCCGACCCGCGCGAATCCGGAGCCGAATCCGCAGACGATGATGGCGAAGACTTCTTCGGAGGCCTCCGTGAGGATCCGCGCACCTCGGCGATGCAGATCGTCGACGAGGAGAACGCCGATGACGCCGATGGCGTCGATGCGCCGGACTTCGACGAGACGATCTACGAGACCCGGACGGCGGCCGAACGTCTGGAGGAGATCCTCCTCGACGGCAAACGCGTCCTCGATCGCCGCGAGGCAGCGAAGCTCGGGGGAATCTCGACCGTGTCGGCGCGCAAGATGTGGCGCGCACTGGGAATGTCGCAGGCAGGAGAGACGGACAAGGCCTACACGGTCAGCGACGCCCATGCGCTGCGGATCTGGGCGAAACCCGTCGCCGACGGCCTCATCGATCAGACCACTGCGCTGTCGCTGGCCCGGGCGATCGGGCAGACGACTGACCGCCTCGTCGTCTGGCAGATGGAGACGCTCGTGGAGTTCCTCACCGAGGAGAAGGGGCTGACCGATCCGGAGGCCCGACGCGATGCCCTGCAGGTCGTCGAGGACATGGTCGACCCGCTGCAGAAGATGCTCACGTATTCGTGGCGGCGCAACCTCGCCGATGTCATGGGACGTCTCAACGTCAACGTCTCCGATGGGCTGGCCATGGACAACAGGCAGGGCTGGTACGATTCATCGATGCCGTTGGCCAGGGCCGTCGGATTCATCGACCTCGTGTCGTTCACCCGCCTGTCGCAGAAGATGGAGCCCCGTCAGCTTGCGGACATGGTCCAGGAGTTCCAGGGCATGGCCTACAACATCGTCGCCACCGGCGGCGGCCGCGTCATCAAGACGGTCGGCGATGAGGTGTTCTTCGCCGCGTCCACGCCCTTGGCCGGAGCCGAGATCGCGATGACGCTCATGGAGCGGGTCACTGCGGCCGAGGATCTGCCGCAGGCGCGAGTCGGCTTCGTCTGGGGACGCGTGCTCTCCCGTCTCGGCGATATCTTCGGCTCCAGCGTCAACCTCGCGGCACGACTGACCGCGGTCGCCGAACCGGGAACGATCTTCACCGATGAGGAGACGGCCAGGGTGCTCTCGGCCTCCGACGCCTACGTCTACGAACCGCGTGATTCGATCTCCCTGCACGGCCTCGGAGAGACCGCTATCGGCGAGATGAAGCGCGGCACCGCGGCCCAGATGCGCCTCGACCTCGACGACGAATCCGAGAGCTGAGACCCGCTCAGCAGGTCGGTGCCCGGCCGATCGACGAGCGGGGCCGCTCCCGGGGCTCTGCTCAGCAGACCGGGCGCGGCACCGAGCCGAACTCAGAACAGTGCTGAATCGTCGTCATCATCGTCGTGGGAGACGATGACGGCATCCTCGTCGTCGAACTTCGACCGGGCGATCTCATCCTTCGCATCATCGAGGTCGAGGTCGAGCCCATCGAAGCTGGTGGCCAGCCCCTGCTCACCGCCGCGACGCTTGCCTGCCGACTTCTTCCCGGCAGACGCCTTCCCAGCAGACCTGCCCTTGCCGGTGCCGCGGGCAGAACCCGCATCCGCTTCGGCGCTCGAGTCTTCGGGCTCGGCAGCGTACTCGTCGCCGGCATCTGCGTCGTCTGCCGTCGCCGCAGCGGTGTGGTCGATGCTTTCGGCCCCACCGAGGCGGGGCAGAGTTCCGATGACGTCGATCTTCGACTCCAACGGCGATCCCGTCCCGTCACGTCGCGACAGTTCCGCCGGCAGGATCCTGGCTCCGCCGGCTGACGCAGCCGCCTGCGGCGAATCTCCGACCCAGGCCAGAGACAGTTCGGTCTCTCCCTTGAGGAATTTGTGGGCGCGCACCCCCGAGGTGGCTCGGCCCTTGGTCGGGAACTCGGAGAATTCGCTGACCTTGATCGACGATGACGGGGCACCGTAGAAGTTCTCACCGCTGGCGATGGTGACGACGGCGAAGCTGCCGAGTTCGGCATCTGCGTCTCCGTCCTCATCGGTCTTCGCGGCTTTCGGCGTCATTCCGAAGAACACGACTCGCGCATCGGCGGCGACCTTGATTCCGGCCACACCCGAAGCATTCCAGCCCTGGGCGCGCAGGCCCGAGGCGTCGAAGGCGAGCAGCTGAGCGTTCGAGGTCACGAACACGGCCAGGGAATCGTCGATATCTTCGGGCTGTGCGACGCCGACGACCGTGTCCTTGCCCTTGAGGGTGATCGCCTCCCATTCGTTTTTGTTCGGTCGCCCGGTCACCGACACCCGCTTGACCACGCCCTGGGCGGTGCCGATGACGAACTCACGATCGAGGTCGATGAGCCCGAGGATCTTCTCGTTCTTCTCCAGCGCCGCGTACTCGGCGATCTTCACCCCTCCGGCGACATTGGGTCGCGCGGCGGCCGGAGGCAGTGCCGGGAGGTCGACGACATCGACCATGTGCAGTCGTCCGGTCGTGGTCACTGCGCCGACCTTGCCCTGTGTCGTGGTCACGATCTCCGACGTCAGCGCATCATGGCTGGAGCGCTTGCCGTCGCGGGCCAGCGGTGCAGCGTCCGAGGTGCGGGCGATGCGCCCGGACGTCGACAGGAGCACTCGGCAGGGGGAGTCGGCGATCTTAAGGTTTGTCGGAGCCTTCTTGCCCTTGGCCGTGAGCTCCTTCATCGATCCTTCGATGAGCACGGTGCGCCGTGGCGAACCGATGATCTCTGCGGTCGCTTCGAGTTCGGCGGCGACGAGTTCACGCAGCTTCGCCTCATCGGCCAGCAGCGATTCGAGGTAGTCGATGCGCTTCTTCAGTTCGTCCCGCTCAGCTTCGAGTTCGAGCCGGGAGAACTTCGTGAGCCTGCGCAGCTGCAGGTCGAGGATGTAGGTCGCCTGCAGCTCGGAGAGCTCGAAGACGTCCATCAGCCGGGTGCGTGCGGTGGCCGCATCATCGGAGGAGCGGATGAGCTGGATGACCTCGTCGATGTCGAGGATCGCAATGAGCAGACCTTCGACGAGGTGGAGCCGGTCCTTGGCCTTGCGCAGCTGGAAGACGGTGCGCCGGCGCACGACGTCGATGCGATGGCTGAGATAGACCATGAGCAGGTCCCGCAGCCCCAACGTCGAGGGCTGGCCTTCGACGAGGCAGACGTTGTTGATGCCGAAGGACTCCTCGAGAGGGGTCTGCCGGTAGAGTTCGGCGAGCACCGCTTCGGGGTTGAAGCCGTTCTTGATCCCGATCACCAGGCGCATGCCGTTCTTGCGGTCGGAGTAGTCATCGATCGACGCGATTCCGGTCAGCTTCTTCGCACCGACGGCGTCCTTGACCTTCGAGACCACCTTCTCCGGACCGACCAGGTAGGGCAGCTCGGTGACGACGATGCCCTTGCGGCGGGCACTGATGTTCTCGATCGACACTGTGGCGCGGGTGCGGAACGTGCCGCGCCCCGTCTCATAGGCCTCGCGCACACCGTCGAGGCCGATGATCCGACCGCCCGTGGGCAGATCGGGTCCGGGAATGAAGCGCATGAGCTCATTGAGACTCGCATCCGGGTTGCGGATGAGGTGGGCACAGGCGGTGATGACCTCGCCGGGATTGTGCGGGGCCATATTCGTGGCCATGCCGACCGCGATGCCCGAGGCCCCATTGATGAGCAGGTTCGGGAAGGCGCTCGGCAGGACTTCTGGTTGGGTCAGCGTGTTGTCGTAGTTCGGGATGAAGTCGACGACGTCTTCGTCGAGGCCGGCGATCATCTGCATCGACGCCGTGGTCAGCCGGGCCTCGGTGTAGCGGGGTGCGGCAGGTCCGTCATCGAGGGAACCGAAGTTGCCGTGCCCGTCGACCAGCGGCACCCGCATGATGAAGTCCTGGCTCAGACGCACCAGCGCGTCATAGATCGCCGAATCGCCGTGGGGGTGGAGCTTGCCCATGACATCACCGACGATGCGGGAAGACTTCACATGACCGCGTTCGGGGCGCAGCCCCATATCGCCCATCTGGTAGACGATGCGCCGCTGGACGGGTTTGAGACCATCGCGGGCGTCGGGCAGTGCGCGTGAGTAGATGACCGAATACGCATACTCGAGGTACGAGCTCTCCATCTCTGAAGAGACGTCGACATCGATGACTCTGCCTTCGGGCATGGAACTCCTTTGACGCACGAACTGTTCGATTCGGCCACCTGCCCGCTCCGAAGCCGTGCCTCAGCGTGGGCGTGCACCCGTCGATTCTAACGTTCGATTTGCGATCTCCGGCTCAATCGGGAGTTCCGGGAGGTTTCGTGTCGGAAGTTCAGGCGTTTTCGCGTGAGCTGCGCAGCCAGACGAAGAACTCCTTGAGGTAGGCCTCGATATGGGCGCGTTCAGCGGTTCCGTTGATGAGTTCGCTGATCATCATGCCGGCGACCGAGCTGTTGACCCGACGCGCGTAGTCGGCGTCGATTCCGGCGAAGCGCATGATGAAGTCCTGGATCGCGCGGAGGTTCTTCTCCTTGGCGACCACGGCCTCCGGCGGCAGCGCCGGGTCGAGGCTGAGCATCATCATCGTGTAGAACCGGTTGCGGTCGGTCGTCAGCCAGTTCATGCAGAAGTCGATGGCGATCTCGATCGGGTCGGCGTCCTGGGCGCGCACCAGCTCCGGGATGCGTTCGAGCTGCTGCGTGTTCAGGTACCCGATGCGTTCCATGATTCCGGTGATCAGGGCATCGCGGGTGCGGTAGACATTCGAGGTCGAGCCCACCGGCAGCTCAGCCAATGCGTCGACTGCCCGGTGAGTGAGTCCGCGGACACCTTGTTCGGCGACTACGGCGATGGCGGAATCGGTGACGACGTCTTTGCGCGAAATCATGACTGTGAGGCCTCGCTCTCATGGGACACCCGCAGGTCGCCGGTGCCTTGGACGGTGGGTGGCCAGGATGCCGGCCACAGACAGTGGCCGCCGGAGCGGCCACTCATTGAAAACACGAATTCATAACTTTTCGTGTCGAACGGATACAGACACTACCCCGCAAGTCTGCGAATTGGTATAGGACTCGCCAACCTGACAGTCGGTTCCCAAAATTCTGCGCGGGTGGCAAGCCGACGCTGAGTCCCCTTTGAGCTCCGCCGCTGAAAGGGGGCCACCTCACAGCTGTCAGCTCACAGCCGTCACCTCAGAGGCCTCACCCCGGAAGCGTCAGCTCAAAGGGCCTCAGCTGAGCAGTCGACGGGTGCCGTCGATGCGCGTGGCGTCCGGGAGCAGGTCGACATGGGCGCTGAGCACATGGGACTCGGTCTCCGTGGCGACGATGGGGTGGATGACGAGTTCGAGGATCTGCGGATGGTTCTCCACCATCACGGACAGCCGCTCGAGCACTCTGCGCAGCGGTTCGATGTTCATCGGCGGCAGTCCTCGGTAGCCGAAGAGTCGGGGGGAGGCCTTGATCGAACGGATCATGTCCTCGGCCTCATTGTCCGTGACCGGCGCGACCCTGTGTTCGACATCGCCGAGCAGCTCCGTCGAGTCGCCGGCCAGAGAGAAGGCCAGCAGCGGGCCGAGCAGCGGGTCCTCCCCGGCGCGGATGACACACGGCACACCATGCGGGGCCATCGCCTGCACATCGACGAGAGGCTCGTCCTCATCGGTGAGCTGTCGGATGGTGTTCTGGACGGCGGTGAAGTCCTCGGCGAGCTCTTCGGGTGAGTCGATGTTCAAGCGCACGCCACCGAGCTCCATCCGGTGCCGCAGCACATTCGTCACGGCCTTGAGCGCGACGGGGTAGCCGATCTTCTCCGCGGCCGCGAGCCCCTCTTCGACGGTGGACGCCGCGAAGTACGGGAGCACATCGATGCCGTAGGCGTTGAGCAGGGCGCGGGTGTCGTCGCGTTCGAGCCGGACGGGGCTGCCCGGCTCCGCTCCGTCGAGTGCCGAATCGATGATCGACCGCACCTTCTTGTCATCGATGTCGTCGAGCTCGACGTATGTGCCGTGGTCGGCGGCCCGCCACCGCGCATAGTCCGTGGCTCGGGCGAGTGCCCACACCGCATCCTCGGGGCCGATGTAGCTGGGCACTGTGCGGGAGACGCGATTGCCGTGCTCATCGGTGAGGAAGGTGGTGAGCTCTTCGTGGACGCCCTGGATGCCGAGGAAGCACGCGACCGTGGTCTTGCCCGACCGTGCCGCGGACTCGGACAGCAGCGCCGCGATCTCCGCCTCTTCGGCTCCGGCGGAGGGGGTGAAGGTGACGATGACCGAATCGACGTCGTTGCGGGCGTACATCGCATCGAGTTCGGCACGGAAGGTCTGCGTATCGACCTCCGGGTGCAGCGAGACCGGATCCGTGCCCACGTGCAGACCCTCGGACCGGGCCCGCTGCATGATCAGAGTCCCCATCGCCGCGGAGTTGCCGATCACTCCGACCCGTCGACCGGCGGGCAGCTTCTGAGAGGAGAACACCTGAGCGAGGTCGAAGAGGCGGTGGATGGTGTCGGCACGGATCACGCCCGCCTGTTCGAGCACCTGGTCGAGGGTGTGCGGAGCCAGGGACGAGGTGCGCACGATGTGACCGGGCGGCAGCTCCCTGCCTGTGAGGTCGGATTTGATGACGATGACCGGTTTGACCCGTGACACCCGGCGGGCGATGCGGGAGAACTTCCGCGGATTGCCGATGGACTCGAGATAGAGGCCGACGGTCTGCGTGGCCGGGTCCTCCTCCCAGTACTGCAGCAGGTCATTGCCCGAGAGGTCCGCGCGATTGCCCGCGGAGACGAAGGTCGAGATGCCCAGGCCGCGGTTCTTCGCCGCTGCCAGCAGCGCGGTGCCCAAGGCTCCGGACTGGCTGAAGAGGCCGAGAGTCCCGGAGGCGGGCAGGAACGGTGCCAGCGAGGCGTTGAGAGAGATGTCCTCGGCCTCATTGACCAGGCCGAAGGAGTTCGGTCCGACGACGCGCATGCCGTAGGCGCGTGAGGTCGCGACCATCCGCCGCTGCAGCTCGGCGCCCTCGGGTCCGGTCTCGGCGAATCCGGAGGAGATGACGAGCACGGCCTTGACTCCGTGCACGGCGCAGTCCTTGACCACCTCGGTGACGGATTCGGCCGGGACCGCGATGACGGCGAGGTCGGCCTTGCCGGGCAGGTCCGCCAAGCTCGGGTAGGCCTGGACCCCGGCGATCTGATCGGCTTCGGGGTGGACGACCCAGAGATCGCCGGTGAACTTCGCGGCCGTGATGTTGCGGATGAGCAGATGACCGGTGGAATTGCGTTTGCGGCTGGCGCCGATGACCGCCACCGAGGTGGGGTGGAGGACCGTGCGCACGCTCAGGGCCTCGGCCCTGTGCTCCCGAGAGGCCTGGACCTCGATCGACCGTGCCGTCGGGTCGATGTCGAAGTTCACGGCCACCACGCCGTCGTCGAAACCGCGGGAGACTTCGTAGCCGGCGGCCTGGAAGACCTGGAGCATCGAACGATTCTGCGGCAGCACCTCGGCGGTGAATCTCTGGATACCGGCCTCTCTGGCGGCCGCGGCGAGGTGCTCGAGGAGAATCGAGCCGATGCCGCGACCCTGGTGGGCGTCGGCGATGTTGAAGGCCACCTCGGCGTCGGTGTCGGAGATCTTGTCGAACCGGCCCACGCCGATGATGTCGTCGCCGATGAGCATGATGAGGGCGACCCGGTCGCGGTGGTCGACGTTGACGAAGCGTTCGAGATCGCGTTTCGGCAGCCGCGGCAGCGGGGCGAAGAAGCGCAGGTACACGGACTCCGGTGACTGGGCCTCATGCATCCTGGCCAGGGCATCGGCATCGGCAGGGGTGATCGGACGCAGATGGGCGGTGCCGCCGTCACGGAGGACGACATCGGCTTCCCACCCGGCAGGATAATTTTCCATGGTCCCAGCATATGCGTCTGCTCACGTTTGTGGCCGACCGTGTGCGGGCAGTGCCGGCTCCGCTGGGAAGTGTCAGGGGAGTGGGGCACAATGGTGGGCATGGCATTACCCGAGGTTCTCGTTCACGATCTGCAGTCGGCCGGCTACTATCCGCAGCTGACTCAGGGCATACTCGCCGACTCGCTCTTCGACGAACCGGTACTGGCACACTTCGTCCACATCGACACCCATGTCGACATCGAATCGATCCACCGTCACGTCACGGCCTTCGTGCTCACAGAGACCCGTCTGCTGCTGGCCCACGTCGACGACGATCCGAATGCCGAACCGGGTTCGAAACCGCGGGCGGTCACCAGCAGTGAGGACATCGAGCTCGACCGATTGGGCACCGTGATGGTCGGCCGGACCTTCGCCGATCCTGCCGCCTTTCAGCCCGGCGACAAGCCCGTGGAGGTCTCTCTCACACTGTCCTGGGGCGCATCGAAGCGGATCGAGGCATTCCCCGAGACCTGTGGCGACCCTAACTGCATGGGAGATCACGGCTACGGCGGATCGGTGTTCGCCGAAGACGTCATGATCCGGGTCTCCGCCCAGGCAGAAGGGCAGGCCGCCGTCGACCGCATCGCCGAATTCTCCGGCAAGCTGCGGGCCGCGGTCTTCCACGCCCGCCTGCGGTCACGCCGCTGATGAGCGAGGCAGCACCGCAGACCCCGGAAGACTCCGAGCCGCTGGGACCACCGGACTATGCGAGTCCCATCCTCTCCGATGTCGTCCCTGCCGCGGCGCTCAGCCTCGGCGCAGGCGACATCTTCGACGCCGAGATGCGGGAGCGGGCACAGGCGCTCGGACTCGACCGGGATTCTCGGACCACGATCGTCGTGCTCATCGACGGGCTCGGGGAGCAGCAGCTGCGCCGCTACAGCGGCTACACCCCGTTCTTCCGGTCGCAGGCCGCAGCCCGCAAGACGCTGTCGGCCGGGTTCCCCTCGACGACGGCGAACTCGCTGTCCTCCCTGGCCACGGGCCGTCTGCCCGGCGCGCACGGGGTCGTCGGCTACCGTGTCCTCGACCCGGAGAAGGACGCCGTCTTTAACCAGCTGACCTGGAACCTCGACGTCGATCCGCTCGCATGGGTGCCCGATGCCACACTGTTCGAGCGGCTCACCGATGCCTCGGTCGACGTGGTCAGCCTCGGAGAGAAGAAGTTCGCCGGACGCGGACTCAACCGCGCATCGCTGCGTGGTGGCAGGTTCCGTGATTCGAAGACCCTCGAGGAGCGCTGCGCGCAGGCCCTGGCCGAAGCGAAGGCCCCTGGCCGGCGGCTCGTCTACCTCTACTGGGGAAACCTGGACAAGACCGGTCATGTGCACGGTTCCGATTCGGCGGCCTGGACCGAGGAGCTCGAGCACGTCGACCTCGCCCTGTCTCGGCTCGCCTCGGATCTGCCTCATGATGCGACGATGATCGTCACCGCCGACCACGGGATGGTCGACATCGACCACGACCGGCGCCTCGACCTCGCCGCAGCCCCCGAACTCAAGTCCGGGCTGCGCCACGTCGGCGGGGAACCGCGGGCTCTGCATCTCTATGCCGATGCCGGCGCCGAGGCGGACGTCGAGTCCGCATGGACCGAGACGCTCGGGGACCGCGGCCTCGTTCTCCCGAAGACGGAAGCCATCGCCCGCGGATACTTCGGACCCGTCGCAGCGCACGTCAACCCGCGGATCGGAGACCTCATCGTCATCTGCTCCGACGGATTCGCCGTCGTCGATTCGGACGTGGAATCCGCCTCGGCGCTGGCCCTCGTCGGTCACCACGGCTCGACGACCGAACGCGAACTGCAGATCCCGCTCCTCGTCGTCTGAGAACGACAGTTAGGATGACTGACGTGACTTTTCCTCGAATCGGTGTCATCGGCGGCGGTCAGCTGGCACGTATGCTCGCTCCCGCCGCAGAAGCCCTCGGCATCCGCTTCTCCGTGTTCGCGGAGACCGCCGATGCTCCCGCCACTCAGGTCATCAATGAGGTGACCGTCGGCGACTATACGGACTATCCGAGCCTCAAGGCCTTCGCCGAGACCGTCGATGTCGTGACCTTCGACCACGAACACGTCCCGCCCGAGCACCTCGAAGCCCTCGTCGCGGCCGGCCACGCCGTGCGCCCGGGACCGCAGGCGCTCATCTTCGCGCAGGACAAGATCCGGATGCGCACGAAGATGGATGAGCTGGGACTGCCGAACCCGGCCTGGGCGGAGATCACCTCCGAGGCCGACATCACGGCCTTCGCCGATCGCGTCGGATACCCCTTCATCCTCAAGACGCCGCGCGGCGGCTACGACGGCAAGGGCGTGCGTGTCATCGAACGCCTCGATGAGGCCGTCGAATGGCTCTCCGAGGTCCCGCAGCTGCTCGCCGAGGAGAAGGTCGACTTCACCCGTGAGCTGGCGGTCATGGTCGCACGCTCCCCGATGGGGCAGACAGCAGTGTGGCCGGTCGTCGAGACCTGGCAGGAGAACGGCATCTGCAAGGAGGCCATCGCGCCGGCACCCGATCTGTCAGCGGAGAAGGCACGGACCATCACCGAGGCGATCCTCACCGTCGCGGGCACCCTCGACGTCACCGGTGTGATGGCGATGGAGATGTTCGAGACCGCCGATGGATTCCTCATCAACGAGTTCGCGATGCGCCCCCACAACACTGGGCACTGGACCCAGGACGGGGCGGTGACGAGTCAGTTCGAGCAGCATCTGCGTGCCGTCCTCGATCTGCCGCTGGGCAGCCCCGCGGCCCGGGAGGAAGTGTCCGTGATGGTCAACATCCTCGGTGCCGATCACGAGGACCTCTACCAGCCGTATCTGCATGTCATGGCCCACGACCCGGCCGTCAAGGTCCACCTCTACGGCAAATCCGTGCGTCCCGGACGCAAGGTCGGCCATGTCAACGCCTACGGGGAGGACCGCGCGCACGTGGTGGCGCGGGCTCGCCATGCCGCTGACTTCATCGCCGGCGTCGATGTCGACCCGCACCCGCAGATGCCCGCACCGGAGAACCTCCTGGCCGACTCCGACGCCGGCACCGAACTCTGAGCCTGCACCGAACTGCCCATCCTGCACCGTCTGCGACGAAGGAAGCACAGATGACCACAGCACACGAGACCACAGTGACAGCGGCTCCGGTCGGAATCGTCATGGGCTCGGATTCGGACTGGCCGACGATGCGCGCGGCCGCCGAGGCGCTCGAGGAGCTCGGCATCGCATCCACCGCCGAGGTGGTCTCCGCCCATCGCATGCCCGAAGACATGGTGGAATGGGCGAAATCCGCAGCCGACCGCGGGCTGAGGGTGATCATCGCGGGGGCCGGGGGAGCGGCCCACCTGCCCGGCATGATCGCCTCGATGACCTCTCTGCCGGTCATCGGCGTTCCCGTGCCGCTGAAATACCTCGACGGCATGGACTCTCTGCTGTCGATCGTGCAGATGCCCGGGGGAGTGCCGGTGGCGACCGTGTCGATCGGCGGAGCGAAGAACGCGGGCCTCCTCGCCGCCCGCATCCTCGGCGCAGGAGCGGATGAGGAGGCTGCCGCGGTGAGGCAGCGTCTGGACACCTATCGACAGGAGCTGCGGCAGGTTGCTCTCGACAAAGGCAGGGCTCTGCAGGAATAATAGATCTTGCTGAACGTACGATAAGTCTTAGGAGAATGATGTTCGACCTCTACCAACCTGCCGAAGAGCATGAAGAGATCCGTGCAGCCGTGCGCGATATCGTCGAGAAGAGGATCACTCCGTACGCGGCGGAGGTCGATGCGGATTCCCGTTACCCGCGCGAGGCCCACGACGCCCTCGTGGAGACTGATTTCTTCGCCGCCCACATCCCTGAGGAGTACGGGGGCATGGGAGCCGACGCACTGGCAGTGGCGATCATCATCGAAGAGGTGGCACGCGGCTGCGCTTCGTCCTCACTCATCCCGGCCGTGAACAAACTCGGCAGTCTGCCCGTTCAGCTCGGCGGCAGCGAAGAGATCAAGAAGAAGTACTTCCCCTCGGTCGCCTCCGGCGAAGCCGGATTCTCCTATGGACTGTCCGAGCGCGAGGCGGGTTCGGATACTGCATCCATGAAGACCCGCGCCGTCGCCGATGGCGATGACTGGATCCTCAACGGTGTGAAGACCTGGATCACGAACGCCGGGGAATCCGAGTACTACACGGTGATGGCCGTGACCGACCCCGACGGAGCGCGCGGCCGCAATATCTCGGCCTTCGTCGTCGAGAAGTCCGACGAGGGCTTCACCTTCGGTGAGAAGGAGCGCAAGCTGGGCATCAAGGGCTCACCTACTCGTGAGCTGCTCTTCGACAACGTCCGCCTGCCGGGGGACCGGATCGTCGGCAAACCCGGAGAGGGGCTCAAGATCGCCCTGCGCACCCTCGACCACACGCGTGTGACGATCGCATCGCAAGCCGTCGGCATCGCTCAGGGTGCCCTCGACTACGCCCTGGCCTACGTCAAGGAGCGTCAGCAGTTCGGCAAGAACATCGCCGAGAACCAGGCCATCCAGTTCATGCTCGCCGATATGGGCATGAAGCTCGAGGCCGCACGTCAGCTGACCTACACCGCTGCCGCAAAGAGCGAGCGGATGGACGACGATCTCACGTACTTCGGCGCGGCAGCGAAGGCCTTCGCCTCGGATGCTGCCATGGAGATCACCACTGACGCTGTGCAGCTGCTCGGCGGTGCCGGCTACGTCGTCGACCACCCGGTCGAGCGGATGATGCGCGATGCGAAGATCACCCAGATCTATGAGGGCACGAACCAGATCCAGCGGATGGTGATGGGCCGCAAGCTCATCGCCTGAGGCCGGTTCCGTCCCCTCTTCCCGGGGCGGGCACGGCTTTCACCCTGAGGCGCGCACAGCGCCGGCCGGGGCGTGTGACACGGGCACTGCAGATTCTCCCGCTCGGGGGAGTCTGCAGTGCCCGTTGCTCTGCCTGTGAAGAATCGCACATGCTCAGAATCCGACATGCGCGGCGCGGATGTGCCGGAATCGACGGTTCTCACGCGACACAATAGGTGAACACAGTGGACTCTGAACTGTTTTTGGCACAGTGGTCTGCGGTGGCATTCGGTGGAGAGAAGCGAACCGCGCGTGGTCACCGGCGGATGTCGAAACCAGCATCAGTCCGTGAACAGAGCGCGAAGCGAAGGGAAGTCAGTGGCCGAAACGAGATACGTGGACCCGATCCGCCACCCGTCGTATGCCTCGCAGCCGACGCGTGACGTTCGCGCCTGGCTGCTGCTCCTCGTCACCGTCCTCATCCCCGGCGGAGTCCAGCTCCTCTTCGGCCACCGCAGGTGGGCGAAGATCTCCCTGTCGATCACTGCCCTCAGTTGGATACTGCTGATCCTCGCCGGAATCGTCGTCCTCATCGACCGGACCTTCCTGTTCACCATCGGCACGAACCCGATCATCCTCACGTTCCTCACGATCTGGGTTCCCGTCATTGCGGTCAACTGGGTCGTCTGCCTGTTCGACTCGCTGCGCCGGATCCGGCTCGTCACGATCTCGCGCAAGGCCCGCAAGCGCTTCGTCGCGGCCTTCTGCGCCCTTATCCTCGTCGTCGTCGGCCCGCTGGCCTGGGGGGCGTCGATCCTGAACTCTCAGCGCGGTCTGATGAGCGACCTCTTCGCCTCCGGCAAAGCTCTCAAACCCGTCGACGGCCGCTACAACGTCCTCCTGCTGGGATCCGATGCCGGCAAGGGGCGAACGGGCATCCGGCCGGACTCCCTGTCCCTGGTCTCGATCGATGCGAAGACGGGCAAGTCCGTGATCGTCGGTCTGCCCCGCAATATGGAGAACGTGCCATTCACCGAGGACTCACCGCTGTACAAGCACTATCCGCAGGGATACAACTGCGGTGACGAATGCCTGCTCAACGCCGTCTTCCAGCAGGGCGAACAGCACAAGGACGAATTCGAGGACCCGAAGCAGGCCGGCGAGCAGGCCACCATGGACGCGGTCTCGGCGATCACCGGGCTCGCGGTTCAGTACTACGCGATGATCAACCTCAAGGGATTCGAGAATCTCATCGACTCCCTCGGCGGCATCACTCTTGTCTCGGGCAAGCGGGTCCCGATCTCGTCGAAGGTCGACCCGACCACGGGGCAGCATGGGCCGGTCAAGGGGTGGATCGAACCGGGCAAGCAGAAGCTCGACGGATTCCACGCGCTGTGGTTCGCACGTTCCCGAGAGTTCTCCAGCGACTACGAGCGGATGATCCGGCAGCGCTGTGTGCAGACGGCGATGGTCAAGCAGCTCGATCCGGCTACTGTGCTCACTCGTTATCAGGCGATCGCCAAAGCCACCCCCGGGGCCGTGGCCACGAACATCCCCTCCTCTCAGGTGGACTCCTTCGTCGACCTTGCGCTCAAGGTGAAGTCGCAGAAGATCGAATCCCTCGACCTCACTCCGCCGCGCGTCACTCCGTCGAATCCTGACTTCGATGTGGCACAGATGCTCGTAGCCGATAAGATCGAGGAGGCGTCGAAGTCCTCGAAAGGGGACAAGGACGCATTCTCGGCTTCCGAACGCGACCTGTCAGCCGCCGCCGGAGTCGATGCGGGACTCGATCCGGACCCCGGTTCCGGGCCGCAGCTGCTGGCGCAGGGCGCCGGCGACAGCTCTGCTGACAACGGCGATGAAGCCGACGCAAAGGCGATCTGCTACGTGCCCTGAGGCATCTGAGGCGGGCCTGACGGTAGCGGCTCAATGACCGAAACCGTCTGACCGAAGACGATTCCGGGAAAAACTTTTGCTCGGTGTGTCCCTTGCCAATACTGGGAACCACACTCGTGTAATTAGAATATTCCAGTCTGTGGCTAGTCTGACACGCCGAAAATGTGTAACAATTTTGAGATGTTGGGGTTTCCCGCCGTACTGCCAACGGTGCAGGGGTCCCCGAGGCCTGAACTTCCCTGTCTTCCTCGAAAAGGCTGTAACGATGAAATATCTATTGCCCACTGTCGCGGGCTGCGCTTCTGTCGCACTCGTCGGCACCTTAGCGGTCTCGGCACCGACGGCCTTCGCGGCCACGTCGTCGCCCGATGTGTCCAAAGAGGAGCTGAGCGTCAGCGAAGAGGGACTCAACGTCCCCGGTGCTCGCGATTCCAGTGATTCCACTGCCACCGCCGCCAACCAGAGTGCGACGAGCAATCTGCCGAACATCTTCAAGTCGCAGACCGCATTGGCTGCGACCAAGGTGCCGGAGTTCGTCAACGCCTCGACATCGACTGGGTCGGCTGTCAACGCCTCCGCTGTGACCGGTTCGGTCAACACCACGTCTGCCGGACTCACCTCCGAGTCCGATGAGGCTGTGTCGTCCGAGGGGTCCGCCCCGTCCAAGACGGAACAGGCTCCGGCCGAGGACGAGAAGTCCGAAGATGCCGAGGACAAAGGTTCTCAGGACTCCGCTGAGGAGTCAGAGACCAAGGACGACGAGGACATCTCCGGTTCGGTTCGTCAGAAGACCGAAGACGGCGTGAACATCGCGCTCATCTCCGACGTCCTCGATGTGCCGACGAACAATCCGAGCCTCGTCGGCTTCACGTTCTCTGAGTCGAAGTCCAATATCCGCATTCAGGTCCGCATCAAGCACGGATCCGAGTGGGGCAGCTGGGACACTCTCGACGAGGAGCAGCAGGAGGAAGCTCAGAACAAAGGTTCGGAGCCGATGACGGTGACGAACGCCTCAGGAGTGCAGATGCGCATCCTCGGTGATTCCGCGCCGAGCGATGCCGAGCTCGTGCTCGTGGATCCCAAGCGCGCAGCCGGCGACGCACAGGCAGTTTCCGAGAATGCTCCCGTCGATCTCGGCCAGCAGTCCGCCGACGGCGCGGAGGGTTCCGATGCCGCAACCGATGAGTCGATCGGCACCGAGTCGGCCGAGGCCGAGAACGTCAGCGCCGCCGCGGGTGGGACCGTGAGCAACCAGAACTACGTGCCGGGTTCGTCATCGGTGGACACCGTTGCGAAGAAGGTCTCGAAGCCGAAGATCGGTTCGCGCAGCTCGTGGGGCGCTAAGGCCTACCGCGGCAGCCCGGACTACGCCAGCGGGATCAAACAGGCAGTCGTCCACCACACCTCTGGTTCGAACAGCTACTCGGCCGAGGACGTCCCCGGAATCATCCGCGGTATCCAGGCCTACCACCAGGACGGACGTGGCTGGAACGACATCGGCTACAACGTCGTCGCGGATAAGTACGGTCGCCTCTGGCAGGCCCGCGGCGGTGACGTCTCGAAGGCTGTCATCGGTGCGCACGTGACCGGACACAACTCCGGAACGTTCGGCATCTCCGTGCTGGGTACCTACAACGGTGCGGCCCCGCCGAAGAAGACCCGTGACGCCGTGGCCTCGGCGATCGCCTGGAAGTTCTCCATCAACGGAATCTCGAAGGCGACGAAGTCGAACATGGTCGGACACCGCGACCTGGGACAGACCGACTGCCCCGGTGATGCCTTCTACGCGAAGATGGGCGAGATGCGCTCGACCGTCAACTCGATCATGAAGACCGGCGAGCAGCCCGACTCCAAGAAGGACGACTCCAAGAAGGACGACAAGTCCAAGGATGACTCCAAGAAGGACGACTCAAAGAAGTCTGAGACGCCGAAGGCGAAGACTGCGATCGAGAAGTACGCCGAGAAGAACAAGCTCGGCAAGGCTGTCGGCAAGGAATACGCGGTCAAGGGCATTTCCGGTGCCAAGGCTCAGAAGTTCGAAAAGGGTGTCGTCTACTGGTCCAAGAAGACCGGCGCCTACCACCTGTCCGGAGCGATCGCCTCGTCGTACAAGGGCGATGCGATCACCCGCTTGGGGCTGCCCACCTCTGCGGAGAAGGGCGGCCTCAAGGCCGGGGGTGTCGCACAGCGCTTCGAAAAGGGGTCCTTCTACTGGTCGAAGGCCACCGGCGCTCACTACACCTCCGGTGTGATCATGAAGTACTGGGGTGACAAGGGGACCGTCAAGGGGCACCTGGGTTACCCCACGTCCGACGTGGTCTATAAGAACGGTCGCGGCGAGCAGCTCTTCCAGGGAGCCCGACTCGTCTGGGCCGAGGGCTACGGCACCACCGAATTCTCCGCCAAGGGGTCGATCTCCGGCGGCGTGACGGACGACAACAGTCCGGGCGGCTCGACACCGCCAGGAGACAAGTCGACCGATGACAAGTCGCCTGCAGACTCCGGGGAAGGTTCTGCAGACGGCAAAGACTCGAAGGACGACAAGTCCAAGGACGACTCCAAGAAGGACGATAAGTCCAAGGATGACTCCAAGAAGGACGACTCCAAGAAGGACGATAAGTCCAAGGACGACTCCAAGAAGAAGGACGACAAGAAGAAGGACGAGGCGAGCAAGGCAGAGAAGATCGCTGCCCAGCGTGCGTCAGTGATCAAGGATGCCAAGGCCAACCTCGGCGTCAAATATGTCTGGGGCGGAACCTCGCCGAAGAACGGCTGGGACTGCTCGGGCTACACCCAGTACGTCTACGGCAAGAACGGCATCAAGCTGCCGCGGACAACCAGCCAGCAGCGCTATGCGGGCAAGGAGGTCTCGATCAAGGATGCGAAGCCAGGCGACCTGATCTGGATCCCCGGCCACATCGGGATCATCTCCGAGACCAAGGGTCAGATGTACGATGCAGGCTCGACCCGGACGAACACCACGAAGCGCAGCTACAGCTGGATGCTCAATCGAGGAGCGAAGGTCATCCGCGTCATCGGCTGACCTGCTGCCGAGACGGCAGGGCTGAGACGGCCTCACCGAGAGTGCCCCCATGGGGATCCGATTCCGGATCACCCACGGGGGCACTTTCGGGTTTTCCCTCAGATTCTGCGCCTCCGCCTCGGAGCAGAATGTGTTCTTCCAGGTCAAGGCGGTGAATAGTGTGTGACTTCGGCTGAACAGTGAGTGAAGTGCCCGGCCGTGGCGCACTGTGGCCGCTATCGTGGACAGTGCACACCCGGAACAGCCGGATGTGGTTTCGACACCGATCCATCCTAGGGGGCCTACAGTGCATCGTCTGCACAACACGGTCAAGAACTTCGCATGGGGCAGCACGGACGCGATTCCCGCGCTTCTGGGCACCACTCCCGACGGCACCCCCTGCGCGGAACTGTGGCTCGGAGCCCATCCGATGAGCCCCTCCCAGCTCGATGTGCACCAGGAGCACACCGCGGCTGAGCGCAAACGCCGCGGTCGCCTCGGCGGGACGGACTCGACGGGGGCCGTGGCGACGGAGCGCAAGCTCGGCCCCAACCTCATCGAGTATCTTGCCGGCGACCCGATGGGTCTGCTCGGTCACGACTCCGTCGAGGCATTCGGTGCTCGACTGCCGTTCCTGCTCAAGGTGCTGTCGGCATCGAAGGCCCTGTCGATCCAGGTGCACCCGAACAAGGACCAGGCTCGGAACGGGTTCGCCGCCGAAGAGGCAGTCGGGCCGGCGCTGGACGCCCCGGACCGCAACTACAAGGACGCCTCGGCGAAGCCCGAACTCATCTGCGCCCTCACCGACTTCCATGCGCTCACAGGTTTCCGCCCGCGCAAGGCCGTTCGTGCGACCTTCGAGCGAATGCTGTCCCAACCGCTGACGCCGTCCTCGCTGGACTTCCTCGGAGCCGTCATCGGTTCGCTGAAGTCCTTCGGCGAGGGCAAGGCCTTCTCACGCGCCGTCGAACTGATCCTCGGGGACCCGCGTGCTGCCGGACTTGTCGACGAGGTGGCCGCTCACGGAATGGACGAGCTTCCGGAACGGCATGTCAGCCGCCTCGGCAGCGCTGTCGACCCGGCCCAGACCTTCTGCGAACTCGTCGATGACTATCCGCACGATCCCGGTGTGCTCGTGGGGCTCATGCTCAACCGTGTGCACCTGCAGCCGGGAGAAGCGCTGGCGATGGAAGCCGGAGTCCTGCATGCCTACCTCTTCGGCACCGGCATCGAGATCATGGCGTCGAGTGACAATGTGCTGCGCGGTGGTCTGACTTCGAAGCACGTCGATATCGAAGAACTGACGACGATCGCCGACTTCCGTGCCGGCAGGCCGCGCATGGTCGAACCCGACCGCGCCGGCGTCCTGCGCGGTGCCACGGACGACTTCGCCCTGCAGGCGCTGCGGTGCCCGCGACAGACGCCCATCGAACGCCGGGGTGCCGCGATCGCACTGTGCACGGCGGGGACAGTCACGCTGAACTCGCTCGGCTCGACGATCACACTCGACCGCGGGGAGAGCGCGTTCATCGCGGCCAACGAGCCGACTGTGACAGCTGAGGGCCACGGCGATCTGTTCGTCGCGACAACCGGTCTGGAGTCTACCCCGGCGCTTCGCTGAGCACCTCAGCAGGCAGGATCCGACCTCTGGTCAGACTCCCTGAACCCACAATGTCCGGTCGATCCACGTCGAATTCCCCGAAGGGAACGACGCGGGTCGACCGGACAATGTGTTTCGAGCTGTGACCGCCGCTGTGTGAGGGAGGGCCGGGGCATCCGTCCCTGCGAGCTCGACGGTACGGCGGCTTCTCCCGCCATTCCTCCGGTCACGGCGACGGCCGTGGACCCGGCGGAATCGGCAGGTGACTCAGGCGGCGACCTCGATGGTGGGCACGTCGTCGGGGACGACCACCTCGGCGCCGGTCTTCTCCTTGACCTCGTCGACGGTCACCCCGGGGGCGAGCTCGACGAGGGTGAACGAATCACCGGAGACGTCGAGAACCGCGATGTCGGTGATGATGCGCTCGACGACGCCTTTTCCGGTCAGCGGCAGATCGCAGGACTTCAGCAGCTTGTGCGAACCGTCCTTGGCCACATGATCCATGATGACGATGACGCGCTGGGCACCGTGGACGAGGTCCATGGCACCGCCCATGCCCTTGACCATCTTGCCCGGGATCATCCAGTTCGCGATGTCGCCGTTCGTGGCCACCTGCATGGCGCCGAGGATCGCGGCGTTGATCTTTCCACCGCGGATCATGCCGAAGCTCGCCGCCGAATCGAAGTAGGCGGCGCCCGGGTTCATCGTGACGATCTCCTTGCCCGCGTTGATGAGGTCGGGATCGATCTCATCTTCGGTGGGGTAGGGGCCGACGCCCAGCAGCCCGTTCTCGGACTGGAGGACGAGGTGGACACCCTCGGGCAGGAAGTTCGGAACCAGGGTGGGCATGCCGATGCCGAGGTTGACGTAGCTGCCGTCTTCGAGTTCCTGGGCGGCACGGGCCGCCATCTGATTGCGTGTCAATGACATTGCTGTGTCTCCTCAGGCTTCTCGTACGGTGCGCTTCTCGATGGGCTTGTCCGCCACCTGCTCGGGCGTCAGCGGCACCACACGGTGGACGAAGACGCCGGGCACATGGACGTGATCCGGATCGATCTCACCGGGTTCGACGAGCTTCTCGACCTCGGCGATGGTGATGCGGGCCGACTGGGCGGCCGGGGGATTGAAGTTGCGGGCAGAGGAATGGAAGACGAGGTTGCCGTGTCGATCGCCGACCGCGGCACGCACGAGCGCGTAGTCCGGCGCCAGCGACTTCTCGAGGACGTATTCCTTGTCTTCGCCGAAGGTGTCGAAGACCTTCGTCTCCTTGGCGGGAGACTCCTTGACGACATTGCCGTCAGTGTCATACTTCCACGGCATTCCGCCCTCGGCGACCTGCGTTCCCGCACCTGTGATGGTGTAGAAGCCCGGGATTCCGGCGCCTCCGGCCCGCAGCTTCTCGGCCAGAGTGCCCTGCGGGGTGAGTTCGACCTCAAGCTCACCGGAGAGGTACTGGCGGGCGAATTCCTTGTTCTCGCCCACGTACGAGGCGATGATGCGGCGGAGCCTGCCGTCGGCGAGCAGAATGCCCAGACCACGGCCGTCGACGCCGGCGTTGTTCGAGATCACCTCGAGGTCTTTGGCTCCCTGGTCCTGAAGCGCCCGGATGAGGAATTCCGGAACACCCACGACACCGAAGCCGCCTACGGCGATCGATGATCCATCTGCAATGTCGGCCACCGCTGCAGCGGGGGTTTCAACTACTTTGTCCATGTGCCCAGTGTGCCATGGACCACGCCGAGCCCGTGGGCGAGGTCCGTGATGCGGGCATCGTCGACTCTGCTGGTGAGCAGGATCTCACCCCCGCCGAGGAGGTGCTGGAGAAAGCGCGGCCACTCGGCCGGCAACGGGGTCGAGTTCGAGACGAGCAGTCCCTGCGGCCCGGCACCGGCAGACGGGTCCGGCTGTGTCCAGGGGATCTCCTGTCCGTCGATGTCGAGGATTCCGGTGGCGCGAAGGCGGCGGTTGGTGACATCGGGATAGGACCGGATGGCGGAATTGACGTCGATGAAGTCTTCATCGACCGGAGTGCTCAGGGCTAGCGCCGGCGGGTTGAAGACGAAGACCTCCTCGGCGTCGGCGACGGAGTCATCGGTCTCGTGGCCGAGGGGAACGATGGCCATGAAGTCCGCCTCCGGGGGTTCGCTGTCGATGACCACACGGCCGCCGGCCAGCAGGACGCTGAGGATTGCGACGAGTTCGCGCCAGTGCAGTCCCTGCGGCAGGGGAGCGAAGAGGGTGAAGTCCGGTCCGAGATCATAGTCGCCGAAGAGGCCGACTCCCTTATTCACCCAGTTCGCGACGACCGGGCCGGTGAGGTCGAGACGGTCGAAGTCGTCTCCGCGCCAGATAAGGACGGGCCCGCCGGTGTGGGTGATGACTGAGAGATCCATATCCGCTTCCATGATTGTTCGTTCGGTGGTGCTGGGCCTGTGGGTCAGGGAACGATGAGTCCGATGTCGATGGTCACTCCGCGCGGAAATGCGCCGAGCTCACCGTCGACCCAGTGGTATTGGGTGGCTGCGCTGAGGTCCTCGGCGAACAGTGCTGTGTGGAGGCGCTCGACCAAGGAGCCGAGCCCGACCATCGCCTCGAGCAGCGGGGGACCTCCTGACTGTGCAGTGGCCGGCGAGTCCGAGGGGTTGAGGGTGATCCGGGAACCGGCCCCTTCGATGCGCATCCGCCACGCTGCGTGACCGGGAGTCCGGGACTGTCCGGCACGCACCACCCGGATCGCTCGAGAGACGCGTTCGAGGATGTCATCGCCGTTGTCACCGGCCGGGGCGCTGCCGGGCAGTTCGGTGACGCCGAGGCTGCGCTGGATGGCTTCGACATGCCCGTAGCGGAACCAGTCGTCGCCGAGCTCGCGGGACAGAGCCTGCGCACCGTCGCGGCCGTTGTCGAGATACCCGCCGGCGCCGCGCACGAGAGCCATCGGCAGTCCGCGTGAGGAGCCTTTGACGAGATCGGCTGCGGCTGCGATCTCATCGGCGACGGCGCGCACAGTCACGGTCTGGACGCGTCCGTCATCGTCCGGTCGTCCCCGCTGATCGTCGAGTCCGGAGAAGCCGGAGAGTCCGAGGGCGATGTCGCCGACGCCGACCCTCCACGGTCGAGAGCTCGTATCGGAGACGACGAGGCCGATGCGCACGGAGAACGCCTGTTCGACTCTTCGCCGCAGCGCATCGGCTGAGCGATCGCTGTCGAGGGGGTGCAGCACGACGGCTCCAGCCGAATTCGACTGGTCGAGTCCGGCCGCCGCCTGCACTGTTCCGGCCGGCGTGCGCACGACCTGGACGGTGGTGCCGGAGCCGTAGGAGCGTTCGGCGACGAGATGAGTTCCGATCGCTGCGACGAGCTCTTCGAATTCGGCGCGGTCGGCGACAGTGCGCAGACGGCCCTCGGCCTTGGACA
Source organism: Brevibacterium spongiae (assembly GCF_026168515.1). Classification (NCBI taxonomy): domain Bacteria; kingdom Bacillati; phylum Actinomycetota; class Actinomycetes; order Micrococcales; family Brevibacteriaceae; genus Brevibacterium; species Brevibacterium spongiae. Next base: position 1,605,408 of record NZ_CP093443.1, read on the forward strand.
CGACCTTCGAGGCGACGACGAGGATGTCACCGTCCTTGAGGTCGATCCGATTGCGCCGCAGGGCGTTGATGAGGATCGCGGCGAGGTCGGAACCCGGGCCGATGTCCTCTTCCACGGGAGGGGCGTAGACGGTGAGGAGTCGGTCATTCATGCTCGGCCGCCGGTGATTCCACTCTCATTCCTCCATAATCCCATCGACGGCGCCTTCTTTCTAAATTCTCCAGGTTTGCTCAGGCGGATCCCACAGGTTGTGTCGGACTGCAGGGGTCCTCCCTATATGTGGGGTTCGGGGCGCGTGTGCATGTGAACGTGTGTTCGATTCGCGTCTCAAGTGCTGTCCCATTACTCCATGAGGGCTTGACGGAGCGGTAATGACACGCGTGTAATTTATACCTAAAGGGGAACGCGCCGAGCATGGATCTCAGGATTCGACCGTACATCGGACTGATCGGCTCAGTCACGGTGAAGGACCTGCTCGAGCGTGAGAAAGGGGAAAACCGTGCAAAGCGCACAGAGAGAATGGCGGGAGAGAGAAGACTTCACCGCCGCACCGGGAGTCACCTCCCGCCGTGCCGAAGACTGGTTCATCGAACCGGGAGCACGCACACCTGAGACGCTGCCTGATCCGCTGGCCGTCGATCCGAGCGATCTGACGCCGCTGCAGCCGGACAACTCCGCCGTCTCACCGCTGTCGCTGCTGCTCGGCGCCGCGGAAGACGGCGAACTGTCCTGGCAGGACCAGGCCCTCTGCGCCCAGACCGACCCTGAGGCGTTCTTCCCTGAGAAGGGCGGATCGACTCGTGAGGCCAAGCGCGTCTGCGCGTCATGCGACGTCCGTTCCGAATGCCTCGAATACGCTCTGGCCAACGATGAGCGGTTCGGCATCTGGGGCGGCATGTCCGAACGTGAACGCCGCCGGCTCAAGAAAAAGGTCGTGTGAGTCCAGCCGTCACCGTCGTTGTCGCCTCCGGCGACGACGCCGGCAGGGTCGAGCTCGAAACAGCTCTGCGTCCGCTCTTCCCCGATATCCCAGTCGTGGATCTCGGGGGACAATCGGTTCGCGAGGCAGCCGAGGATCCCGCCGTCGCCGACTCGGACTTCCTGTGGTTCCTCACCCCTGATTCCCGACCGGAACCCGACTGCCTCGATGAGCTGCTCGACGCCATCGGGGAAACCGAATCCATCGCAGCCGTGGGCCCGAAGCTCATGCGCGGTGACCGCATCGTCTCCGCCGGAGTGAGCACCACCTCGGCGGGTGAGCGCTTCAACCCCGTGGGCGCGGGCGAAATCGATCAGGGGCAGCGCGACAGCAGCACCGAAACGCTCGGCCTCGACCTGCCCGGCCTGCTCATGGCCACCCCCGAACTTGCCCGCATCGGCGCACCCTCCCGCGTGCTGGGACCCGCGTACCGCGGCATCGAATACTCCCGCCGACTGCGTGACCTCGGGCGTCGCGTGCTGCTGGCGCCGCGCGCCCGGATGGAGATCTCCGCCGAGGCGGCCGCTCAGCTCGGGTCCTCCCCGCAGCCGCCTGCCTCGAAGCTCCAGATCAGGACCGAGCAGCGCTACCGGCTCAGCCTCGCCGGCCAGGGGGCAGGGTCTCTGCTCTTCCGGCTCGTGTTCGCCAACCTCGGACATATCCTCGGCGGGCTGCTGTCGAACAACTTCCGCTCCGCCGGGTGGCACCTCGGCGCCCTCTTCGGTCTGCCCGCGGACATCGCCACCACCGCCCCGCTGCGCCGCGCCAACGGCCGCCGCAGTCGGACCGCCAAACGGACCAGCACCTCCCACGTCGCCGCGCTCTACGCCGACGCCGATGAACTCGCCGTCCAACGCCGGACGATGAGCGGGGACGGTGTCGAGGCCGAACCCGCCGAGATTCCCACCGGCGGGCCCGACGCGGATGCCGAACTCAACCCGATCGGTGACACCGAGGAGGCCATCGACTCCTTCTCCCGGCTCGAGATCACCGGCGGATCCAGTCTGCTGCGCGCCCCCTTGACCTATGTCATCCTCGCCGCCGTGGTGATGAGCGGGTTCATCAGCTTTCGCCTCTTCGGGCCCGGCCATCTCTCCGGCGGCGCCCTCGGCACCACAGATGTCGGCCTGGGGGAGATCTTCTCCCGCCTGCTCGGTCGTCACCTCGACGTCTCGACCGGCGCAGCGGTCGCTGCGGACCCCTACCACCTGGTCCTCGGCGTTCTCTCCCTCCTCTTCTTCGGCCATGTCGACATCATGGTCCGCACACTGCTGCTCGCCGCGCCGATCGTCGCTGCCGTCACCGCCTATGCAGGCGCGTCAAGTGTGCTGCCTCGCCGCTGGGCCCGCGGATTCGCGGCCCTGCTGTGGATCGCCGCTCCGCTGTTCACCTCGGCGCTCTCCGACGGCCGCCTCGGTGTGGTGCTCGTCTGGATCTGCGCGCCTCTGCTGGCAGTGACCCTGCGCCGCAGCCTGCGGACCGGGTCGATTGCCGCCGCGGCCGGCAGCGGACTGCTGATCTTCGTCGTCATCTCCGGCATCCCGCTGCTGCTGCCGGTGGCGATCCTCGGCACAGCGGCACTTCTCGTAGCCGGGCGCGGACTGCGTCAGCTATGGCTGCTGGCGCCGACCCTGTTCTTCGCTTGGCCCTGGCTGGCGGCGGTCGTCCGGGAGCCCGGGGCGCTGCTGACCATGCCCGGACAGACCCTGGCCGTCGAGTCCGCACCGACCTATCTGCTGGCCGTCGGGTTCCCGGCACCGCTCGATCTGTCCTGGCTGGCGAAGCTCGCCGCGAACCTCGGTGTCGGCGGACTCAATCCGGGCACGCTCCAGCTGTGGGCGCCCGCTCTCGTCCTGCCCATGCTCATCCTCGCCTTCTTCACCCTCATCGAGGCCAGGCTCGAACTCACCCGACTGACGTGGGCGGTGGGCCTGTACCTCGGTGGGCTCATCCTCGCCGCGGTTCAGGTGCATCTGCCCGCGCAGACCGGTCCCTTCCACCTCATCGGCTCCTACCCGGCCGCCGGTCTGACCCTGGTCAGCCTCGGGTCGATTCTGCTCCTGTCGCTGGGTGCCGATCGCACGGCTGCGGGCCGGTCCGGAAACGGCAGGCTGCCCATGCGCGGTCTCGTCGGTCTGGTCATCGTCGCCTCCATCGGTCTCATCGCCATCGGCGCCGGACGTGCCACCTCCTCATCCGATGCGGTCACCGCCACAGAGGACAGCACGGTCCCGGCCCTGGCCGCCGACCGGGCCGAGGGCGATGCGAAGGCTCGGACCCTGCGTTTGGACAATGTCGACGGGGAAGTGCTGGCGACGCTGCGGTCATCGGCAGACGGAACCGTGCTGGGCACCTCGACAGTGACTGCGGCCGAGACCGTCGGGGGATGGCCGTGGCAGCGGCGACCGCTGCCGATCTCCGCTGACCAGGTGCTCGTGGCACAGGCGGCGTCAGCCCTGTCGGCCGACGATGCAGGCGACGTCAGCGACATCCTCGGCGAACTCGGTGTCGACTTCGTCATCGTCGACGCCGATGCGGGAGCGCTCCAGAACTCCGTGTCCGTGTCGCAGGGACTCGTTCCTGTCGGCCCGACCGAATCCGGACAGCTGTGGAGAGTCGACAAGGACTACAGCGGACGGTTCCTCATCGAGGATGCTGACGGGAAGCTGAGCACCGCGCCGGTGCATGGAACCACCGTGACGGTGCCCGCCGGTGAAGAGGGTCGCACCCTCATCGTTGCCGATGCCGCACAGGGGATCAGCGCCCGACTCAACGGTGAGGCGCTGCCCCTGCCGGCGAAGGCCGATGAGACGTGGGGCAGCGAATTCGACCTGCCGGCATCGGGTGGTCGAGTCGAACTCTCGCTGAACTCGGCGGCCTATCCGGTCGGCGTCATCGCCGGATGGGTGCTCGGTGCGCTGAGCATCATCGTCGCCATCCCCTTCGGCGGATCCGGGCGGCAGGCGACCGGCGCGAACGGTCAGACGCCCGGCCGGCCCCGGAAGCGGACGGCCGGTTCGACCGGGCGGGCTCGCGGCGCGGACGAACGGGTCAGCAGCAAGGAGACGAGAGCATGAAGCACCTGCGCAGCATCGTGACCTTCGGGGCCATCGCCGTGCCCGGAGTGCTCGTGGCCACGACCTCGTTCCTCACCCCGCTGACTCCGGGCACCCTCGACCGCAGCCCCGAACAGGTGCGCATGCCCACCGCCGATATGCGCGTCGTATGCCCCGGACCGCTGCTCACCGACGGGACAGCCGAAGGCACGGATGCTGAGTTCGTCGACGATTCGAAGGTCTCGACGCGTGTGGTCTCCGCCTCGGCGCCGATCGGGGCCGCCGACGGATCCACCTCCTCGGCGCGGCTGCAGGTCGCGGACCTCGGAGGTTCCGTCGACTTCGACAACCCCGCCGGTCAGGGTTTCGTCTCCGGCGATGACAGCATCGACTCGACGAAACTCGTCACCGGCTTCGCCCGACCCGGCGCCCCCGCCCTGACGACCGGCCTCGAAACCGTCGAAGGCAGCTCCGGCGACCTCACCGGCCTGGCCGCACTCACGTGCGCACAGGCCTCGAGCAGCTTCCGCATCCTCGCCGGTTCCGGTGCCACCGGATCGAACTCGCAGCTGCTGCTGAGCAACCCCGGCGACGTCCCCGTCCAGGCGAAGGTCTCGGTCATGACCCCCGGAGGGCAATCGGCCGAACCGACCGAACTGAGCATCAAAGCCGGACAGCAGCGTGCCGTGCGTCTGGCCGGACTCGCAGTCGGCGCTGAATCCCTGGCCGTCGATGTCACCGTCGACGGGGGAGTCCTCGCCGGATCCGTGCAGGAGACCGTCCTCGACGGGCTCAAGCCCCAAGGCATCGACCTCGCCGCTGCCGGCGCCGATGCCGATCGCCAACAGGTGCTCACCGGTCTGAGCGGAAAAGACGTCCGCGTGCGCGTGGCCAACCCGGGCAAGGACCTGGCCGAGGTCGGGCTCAAGGCCTACGGACCCGAGGGCGAGATCGACATTCCCCGTCAGTCGATGACTGTGGTCGGACAGGGAGTCGCCGAAGCCGACCTCGGCGACCTCGAAGCCACCAGCGTCGTCGTCGACGCCGACCAGCGGGTCCAGGCCGGAGCATTCATCGGCCAGGACGGGAAGAAGGGCGCCTCCGACTTCGGCAGCGTCCAAGCTACCGAATCATTGGCCGAGACCCAGATCATGGCGCTGCCGCGCACCGGCGACAGCTCACTTCACCTCTCACCTGGTCAGGGACGTGTGCAGGTGCAGGGAATGCTCGATGACGGTTCGCTGACCGATCCGCAGTCGATCGACCTCAACCCGTCGGGAACGACCGTCGTCGACCCGAGTTCCGTCTCCGATGACTCGGTGCGGGCCCTGGTGCTCAAGGGTTCGCAGGCCACGGGAACACGCGCCGACGGAGTCCACGCGACCCTCGTCGTGACCACCGAGAACGGGATCTCGACCGTCGCTCCTGCACCGGCCCCTGCCGGCGTGGCCTACCGCGACATCCGGCTCGGCTGAGAACGCCCAGCTGAAGTCCTTCGACCCGGTGAGCGCTCAGGTGCGACGGAGGATGTCGACCTGGTCGGCGATCACCTCGGCGATGAGCGCATCCCTGTTCTCCGGGCCTGCGTGATCTTCGACGACCCGCCGGTAGAGGACGATATGGGTCAGACGGTTCGTCGTCGCCGGGAACACGCGGCCGAAGCTCGGCTCGGTCGAACTCGCCGGTGGAACCGCATCGACGGCAAGCACCACCTCGGCGAGGAGCCCCGGTTCGCGAGTGCGCATCCGCGCGAATTCGGCAGCGGCCGCCTGGGCGAAGCTCTCGGACCGACTCAGCTTGGCAGGAACCGCGGCCCGGTGCAGCGGTGAGCGCAGGCCCCTGCCGTGGCGGTCGCGATGTCGCCTTGATCTCATAGCACGCCATTCTACGTGCGGGGCCGTCGCGCCTGAGCGAATGAGGCGATTCCGGCGTGTAGAGTGTGGGACTGTGTCAGCCGTGAGAATGTGTTCAAAAGTCAGCTGCTCGCGCCCCGCCGCCGCCACCATGACGTACGTGCACGCTGATGCGACCGTCGTCATCGGGCCGCTGGGCAGGCGAGCAGAACCGGGCGCCCATGACCTGTGCGCTGAGCATGCGGCGAAGCTGACCCCGCCTGTGGACTGGCAGCTCATCCGCATCGATTCCGGTCAGGCCCCGCCCGAGCGCAGCCGCGATGACCTGCTGGCCATCGCCGATGCCGTCCGTGAAGCTGCCGACCGCGCCGATCGGACCCCTGCCCGTGCCGAATCGACCGGCGCGAACGATTCCCCGCACACCGGTCGCAGACACGGCCACCTGCGCATCATCGGCGACTCATGAGCCCCACCGGCTCGTCCCCGTCCGCACCCTCTCCGGACCGCCCGAGTCCTGTCGATGCTGATTCGGAGCTCGGGATGCACCGCACAGTCGCCCTCGCCGAGGCGGTGGGAGCCTATGACATCCGCGGGCGCATCCCCGACCAGCTCGACGAGGACGTCCTCTTCGCTCTCGGCTTCGCCACCGCTGCCACGATGACCGAACTGCACACCACCACCGAGGTGGTCGTCGGTCACGATATGCGTCCGAGTTCCCCCGGATTCGCCCATGCCTTCGCCGCCGGAATCGAAGCCGCAGGGTCCCGTGCGGTGCTGCTCGGGCTGTGCTCGACCGATCAGCTCTACTTCGCCTCGGGCATCTTCGATGTCCCCGGTGCGATGATCACCGCCAGCCACAATCCCGCCGACTACAACGGGATCAAGATCTGCGGCCCCCGCGCAGCCGGAGTCAGTCTCGCCTCCGGCCTGTCCCGAGTCAGGGAGCTCGCCGTCACGGCCCCGGTCAGCGACGGCAGCACGGTCCCCGTCGACGATGAGGCCGCAGAGACGATGCGCCGGCAGTACGTGGCTCGGGTGCGCGAACTCACCCACGTCGATGAGGTGACCGGGCTCAAGATCGTTCTCGACGCCGGCAACGGCATGGCCGGCAGGCTCCTCGGGGAGGTCTTCGGCACCGACGCGGGAGCCGCCTCGGTGCCCTTCGACGTGATCGGGCTCTTCACCGAGCTCGACGGCACCTTCCCCAACCACGAAGCGAACCCCCTCAAACCCGAGAACCTCGTCGACGCCGCCCGTGCCGTCGTGGAGACCGGAGCCGATCTCGGTCTCGTCTTCGACGGAGACGCCGATCGCTGCTTCTTCATCGACGAGACCGGAGCGACGATGTCGGCTTCGGCCGTCGGCGCCCTCGTCGCCGAACGCGAGATCGCCCGCGCACGGGCACAGGGCGATGATCGCCCGACCGTCATCCACAACCTCATCACCTCCCGCAGCGTGGCCGAGACGATCACCGCAGCCGGCGGACGCGCGCTGCGATCGAAGGTCGGACATTCGGGCATCAAGACGCTCATGCGCGAAACCGGGGCGGTCTTCGCCTGCGAACACTCCGCGCACTTCTATTTCGACGAGTTCTTCGGAGCGGACTCGGGCATGCTCGCCGCCTGCCACCTCATCGCCGCTCTCGCCGGATCCGGGGCGCCGGCCTCCCGCCTCGTGGACTCCTACGACCTGTTCGTGCAGTCCGGGGAGATCAACTTCACCGTGACTGACCCCGACGCCGTGCTCGCCGACTTCGCCGCGCGTGCCGGGGACTTCCCGACGAACACGGTCGACGACCTCGACGGCATCGGACTCCAAGGCGCGGACTGGTGGGTCAACCTGCGCAAGTCCAACACCGAACCCCTGGTCCGGCTCAATGTCGAAGCCGCCGACCGGGCGCAGATGGAGTCGCTGACGCGCCAGGTCACGGACTTCGTCACTGCCCGTGCCTGAAGCACGCCCCTGCCTGAAGCGGACCTTCCACCCCACGAGTGAGTCTCGCCGGAGGCGAAGGCCGTCTGCGGTCGCGCAGAGCTGTCCGCAGACCGGTCAGGGTGGGACAAGCCGGCTGCTTCGGCAATAGACTCGAACCCGATCCGACAGTCCGCCCCCATGGAGGTACCGTGCTCGATTCCACCGATTTCAAGGTCGCCGATCTGTCTCTCGCCGAGGCCGGTCGACACCAGATCCGCCTGGCAGAGAGGGAGATGCCCGGGCTGATCGCCCTGCGTGAGGAATTCGCCTCGTCCGCGCCTCTGGCCGGTGCCCGCATCTCCGGCAGCCTGCACATGACCGTGCAGACCGCGGTGCTCATCGAAACCCTCGTCGCACTCGGTGCCGACGTCCGCTGGGCCAGCTGCAATATCTTCTCCACCCAGGACGAAGCCGCGGCCGCCGTCGTCGTCGGCTCCGGCACGCCTGAGGCCCCGGCCGGTGTCCCGGTCTTCGCGTGGAAGGGTGAGACGCTCGAAGAGTACTGGTGGGCCGCGGACAAGATCTTCGACTTCTCCGACGGTCCGAACCTCATCCTCGACGACGGCGGCGACGCCACCATGTACGTGCTCAAGGGGCGCGAATTCGAAGCCGCCGGGGGAGTCCCCACGGCAGCCGAGGACGACCCGGAGGAGTACAAGGTCCTGCTCGGCCAGATCGCTGCGGCGATGGAGGCGAACCCGGGACGCTTCGCTCGGTTGGCAGCAGGCATCAAGGGCGTGAGCGAGGAGACCACGACCGGAGTCAACCGCCTCTACCGCCTCGCCGAACAGGGAGAGCTGCCGTTCCCCGCCATCAACGTCAATGATTCGGTGACGAAGTCGAAGTTCGACAACCGGTACGGGATCCGGCACTCCCTGCCCGACGGCCTCAACCGCGCCACCGATGTCCTCATCGGCGGCAAGATCGCCGTCGTCGTCGGCTACGGCGATGTCGGCAAGGGCGCTGCCGAGGCCCTCCGCGGTCAGGGAGCGCGCGTCATCGTCATCGAGATCGATCCGATCTGCGCCCTGCAGGCGACGATGGACGGCTACCAGGTCGCTCACCTCGCCGAGGTGGCTCCTCAGGCGGACATCATCATCACCACGACCGGAAACACCCGGGTCGTCAGCGTCGAGGTGCTGCAGACCCTCAAACCTGGTGCCATCGTCGGCAATGTCGGTCATTTCGATGACGAGATCGACCTGGCCGGACTGTCCCGACTGCCCGGGGTGGAGAAGATCGAGATCAAACCGCAGGTCCACGAATGGTCCGTGCCGGTGCCGGCCGATTCCGGTCTCGACCGAGAGCGCACGGACTTCCTCGTCCTCTCCGAAGGCCGCCTGCTCAACCTCGGCAATGCCACCGGCCACCCGTCGTTCGTCATGAGCGCCTCATTCGCCAACCAGGTCCTCGCCCAGATCGAACTGTGGACCGCCCACGATCGCTATGACGATGCGGTGCACCGGCTGGCGAAGGACCTCGATGAGAAGGTCGCGCGCCTGCACCTGCCCGCGCTCGGAGCGAAGCTCTCAGAGCTGACGAAGGAACAGGCCGAGTACATCGGCGTCGACGTGGCCGGACCGTTTAAGCCCGAACACTACCGGTACTGATCAGCGGCGGGTGAGGGTGAGACCGTAGGGGAGGGTGTCGACCTCGGAACGGAACGCATCAGCGCGGGCAGCACGCCGCTGCTGTTTGTCGATCTCGACCCCGCGCTGGCGGTGGATGACCGCGGAGAGGAACTGTTCGGGAAACGTCCCCTCCGGCGGTGCCGGAGCCACATACGGGTTGAGTTCGGTGGCGAGTTCGATCGCTCGCTGCCACCTCGACTCGGCCCCGAGCTGCGGCGCCATGGCGAGGAACTGGACGATGCGCCGATGCAGACCGTCGGGGATCGTGGTCACGTCGGTGCGGCCCAGCCAGTCGTGCAGCTGCGGGGCCACATGAGTGTGCATGGGCGGCAGAGGCCGGCTGCGTTCGCTCACGGCCAGGGTCCCGGCCAAGTAGTCGCCGAGGCGTTTGGCCTGCGGCGAGAGCAGTCCGGACAGGGCCGCGATGCCGCCGCCTGAGGAGACGACCTCAAACGGCCACAGCAGGGCCCGGATGAAAGAGTGTCGCAGCCGCACCGCACCACCGTCATCGCGGACCACACGCAGTCCGAGGATGAGCTTGCCCAGCGACCGACCGTGGCTGAGCACCTCGACGAGCAGCGGCAGCAGCACGAACACGAAGACTGTCATGACGGTCATCAGCGATCCGAGCAGCAGCCCGTTGAGATCGAGGACGGCGAGCATCAGCCAGAACATGGCGATGAGCAGGCCGATATTCACCAGCGAATAGACGATGTAGTCGATGAGACAGCTCAGCGCCCGGGCCGCCAGAGCGGCCGGCTGGATATTGAGTTCGACGGCTTCACCGGTGATCAGAGTACTCACCCGACCATCGTGTCATATCCGGCTGCGCCGATGTGAGCGAGACTCGGCGAATGCGACCGTGTCATCACCTGCCGGGCACCGGTGGACGGATGCGGTCTCCGATAGGGTGGAGGCATGGATCCGAACCTGCTGGCCCAGCTGCACGGCGATGACTGGCTGGAGCTGTCGGCGTTGGCGAAGAGGAATACGCTGACACCCGAGCAGACGACGCGTTTCCTCAACCTCTACCGAGCGGCATCGAAGGATCTGTCGCGGATCACCACAGTGGCTCCCGACTCGCTCGAAGCCGCCAGGCTCTCGGCCATCGTCCACCGCTCCCGCAACCATCTCTCGTCCGTTCCCAGCGGGGGACTGTCGGGACTCGCACGCTTCTTCGTCATCAGCCTGCCCCTGTCGCTGTACCGACTTCGCTGGGACTTCGTCATCGTGGCCGCCGGCTTCCTCGCCGTCGCCGTGCTCTCAGGCATCTGGGCGGGAACGCATCCGGAGGTGCTTGAGACCTTCGGCAGCCGCGACTTCAGGCAGCAGTTCGCCGAACACGATTTCGTCGACTACTACAAGGAGAACCCGAACGGGTTCTTCGCCGTCGGCGTGTGGACGAACAACGCGTGGATCGCCGTCCAATTCGTCCTCCTCGGGATCACCGGCGGCTATGTCATCGTCGGGCTGTTCTCGAATGCGGTCAACGTCGGCTTCTCCGGGGCGATGATGTTCGAGTTCGACAGGGCCTCTGACTTCTTCCTCTACATCCTTCCCCACGGGATCCCGGAGATCAGCTGCATCATCCTCGCCGCGGCCGCAGGCCTGCGGCTGTTCTTCGCCTGGGTGGTGCCGGGACCGCGACTGCGCCGGGACAAGCTCGCCAGCGAGGCCCGGTCACTGCTCATCGTCGCCGGCGGCCTCGTCCTGCTGCTGTTCGGTTCGGGCCTCATCGAAGGCTTCGTGACTCCGAATCCGATTCCACCGGCGCTGAAGATCGCCATCGGAGTCCTCTACACCGCAGGAGTCGTCGTCTACGCCTGGCACTTCGGCAGGCGTGCCGCGGCAGCCGGACTCAGCGCCGACCTCGATGAGCATCAGGCTGGCTATTCGGTCATCTCCACCGATCGCTGACCAGCAGCGAAATCACAGTCCGCCGGTGACCTTGAGTCGGATGTAGAGATCGGCCAACGCTCCGGGAAGCTTCTCCGGCAGAGCGTGGACCGACGAGACGCCGAGCCCGCGCAGCCGTGTCTGCAGCGACGCCGTCGCCAACGTCTCCGCCTCGGCGGCCGCAGCCGTATAGATCTCTTCGACGTCGCCGCGCTCGGCAGCCAGATCTCTCAGGGTCGGATCTTCGACTCCGGCGACGACCACGCGGTGGTGAGCCGTCAGCGTGGGCAGCACCGGCAGAAGATCCTCGGCGACGGTCGATTCGTCGAGCTGCGTGACCAACACCACGAGCGCCTGCTGCCTGGACGTCTGGAGAACGGAGGCGGCGATCGACTCCCAGTTCGCCTCATAGAGCTCCGGGTCCACCGGTGTCAGCGCCACCGACAGGTCATGGACCGGGTCGTGGGCCCGGTGGCTCGACGCGATCGCCCGCACGCGCGCATCGGCGACGATGACATCGACACGGTCACCGGCACCCGTGGCCAGAGCCGTCAGCAGCAGCGACGCCTCGAGGGCGGCATCGAAGACCGTGCCTTCACCACAGCGGCGGGCGGAGAACCGAGAGGAATCGACGACGATGACGACCCTGCGATCCTTCTCCGGTCGCCACGTCTTGACCACGAGGTCCTGAGCCCTGGCACTGGCCCGCCAATCGATGGAGCGGACATCGTCGCCTTCGACATAGTCGCGCAGCGAATCGAACTCGGTGCCCATTCCGCGGATCATCACCGCAGACCGTCCTTCGAGCTCACGCAGCTTCTGCGTCTTCGACGGCAGTTCCCGACGGGACACGAACGGAGGCAGCACCCGCACGGAGGCGGGAACGTCGATGCTCTTCTGCCGGGCGATGAGCCCGAGCACGCTGCGGCTGCGCACCGTGACCAGATCGCCGGGCAGCGCGCCTCGGCGCACCGGCAGCAGCTCGGTGCGGACCTCGGTCTGCTCACCCGGTTCGAGCACATGGTGAGAGCGGGTCTCGACCGCACCGGCACTCGGCACCCAGGCATCTCGTACGTGGATCCGCATCCGGCGGGTCGACCCGTTGAGCAGTGTCAGCGTGCTGTGGGTGCCATCGCCGAGGCGGACCATCGGTCCCGGTGTGCGTTGGAGTTCCAGCCCGTGCACGCGGGGGACGAGGAAGAAGTCGACAAACGCGGCGATGACGATCACACCGGCCACGATCAGCGCCGTCGGCCACGAGGGCACCAGCATGATGGGCACGAGGCCGAGGAGAGTGAGCAGGAACAGTCGGGCGGTCATTCAGCGGGGCACTTCGGTGGTGGCGATGATCGAATCGAGGACCTGTCCGACGTTGAGACCGTCCATCTGCGCCTCGGGGCGCAGGATGACACGGTGCGACAGCGACATATGGGCCAATGCCTTGACATCATCGGGGGTGACATAGTGTCGACCGCTGAGCCACGCATGGGCACGCGCTGCACCGAGCATCCGCGCTGCCCCGCGGGGCGAGACGCCCAACGCCAGGGACGGTGTCTGGCGGGTGGCCCGGGCGAGGTCGACGATATAGGTGATGATCTGCGGGGCGATGTAGATCTTCGCGACCGCCTCACGCGCTCGGCCGATGAGTGCGGCATCTGCCACCGGACGCAGGCCCGCTGCCGACAGGGCTCCGGCATCGAAGCCGCGAGCATGCCGGTCGAGGATCTCGAATTCGTGGTCCCGTTCGGGCAGGTCGAGGACGAGTTTGAACAGGAACCGGTCGAGCTGCGCCTCCGGCAGCGGATAGGTGCCTTCGTATTCGACCGGGTTCTGTGTGGCTGCGACGAGGAACGGCTCGGGCAGCTTCTGGGAGCGTCCGCCGACCGACACCTGATGTTCTTCCATGGCTTCGAGCAGAGCCGACTGGGTCTTCGGCGGAGTGCGGTTGATCTCATCGGCGATGAGGATGTTCGTGAACACCGGGCCGGGACGGAAGGTGAAGTCGGAGGTCGAGGCATCGTAGACCAGCGAACCCGTGACATCGCCGGGCATGAGGTCGGGAGTGAACTGCACGCGTGAGCTCTCCAGGCTGACCGCGGCCGCGAAGCTGCGCACGAGCAGGGTCTTCGCCACCCCGGGAACCCCTTCGAGGAGGACATGGCCCTGGCACAGCAGTGCGATGAGCATCCCGGTCACCGCTTGGTCCTGGCCGACGACGGCCTTGGCGATCTCCGTGCGCACCCCGGCGAACGCCTCACGCACCGGATCCGGTTCCGCCGGCGGGGTCTGCTGAGCAGGGGCGGCTGGAGCCTGCGGCGCGGCCGGTTCGTGGGCCGGTTCCTGAGGCTGGGCCGGAGCCTGCGGTGCGGTCGGTTCCTGAGGTGTGGTGGGGTCTTGGGGAGACTGGGTCATGGGATCTCACTTTCTAACTGGGTGAGCTGATGGACGAGTGCGGTGAGTTCGGCATCTGTGCGTGCCGAGGCAGAGACGAAGACGTGGTGGACGTACTCGGGGTCGGCTCCCGTGGTCGCCGCGATGCGGGCGATGATGTCCGAGCTGCGGGCATCAGGGCTGAGACTCAGGCGTTTGGCGATGCGCAGCAGGGCACCTGTTCGCAGAGTGTGCAGGGCCCCGTCCCGGTCGTGGCTGCGCGAGCTCAGAGCCGCTCGACCGTGCACCGTCTCCACCGCCGGCACGATGACCGGCAGACGTTCGAGAGCCAGAGGCCCGAACCGGCGTCCGATGACGAGCAGGAGGACGAGCACGCAGGGGATCAGCCACAGGACGCCGGCGAGGAACCAGCCGGGCACGAAATCGATCGTCGACGGCGGCGACTGCTGCGCCTCGGCAGCGCCGAAGGTCGGGTAGTAGACGACGAGGTGCTCAGTCTGGGACAGCTGAGAGAGCACGAGGGAGGCGTTGCCCTCCTCATCGATGTGTTCATTGGTCAGCCAGTCGGAATTGCCGAGCACGGTCAGCGGCACCGAACCGCCGGAATCGGTGACGAGCTGTCCGCGCGCAGAGCCGGGAGCCACCTCGGTGTCGTCGATCTCATCGACCCCGGGCCCGGTGAACGGATAGCAGGCAGTGATCCCGTCGGTGCCCTTCTTCGCCTCCGCGTACTCGACCTCACCGGTGGTCACGAGCCCGGCGGCGCGGGAGCTTCGCGAGTCGCATCCAGGTGGGGACACGGCATCCGGGTTGGCCAGCGGACTGAGGTTGTCATTGACGGTGATCCGGTCGGTGAACTCCGCGACACTCGGTCCCGGATCGGCGAGGACGAGCCGGTTGCCGTGGGTGCGCAGAGCGTACTGGAGGCCGGCGATGTCCCCGGGCGACAGGGCCTCGGTGTTCGTGGGGATGAGCAGCGTGGTGTCGGGGCGGGCAGCTGCCGTGCGCGCCTGCTCCTGATCCTCGGTGGTGGTGACGTCGACATCGTGGGTGCGCAGGGTCTCGACGAGGGCCTTCGTGCCGGTGCGCGCGGTCGAGTCATAGTGCAGGGGAGCATCGGACTCATCGTCGCCGGTCAGCAGCACGAGAGCGATCACGGTGATGAGGATGACGAAGGCCGCGACGATCCACACCGACGCCGAACGCAGGCGGGCGCGCAGCGGGATCCGCGTGCTCGACCGTGTGCCGCGGGCGGCGACGTCCAACTGTGCGCTCATGCCGGTGCCTCCTGGCGGTGGACCGGCAGGCTGCTCAGGCTGCGATCGAGGGCACACAGATCCGCATAGACCTCACCGAGGTCGCGGTCGACGCGCGCCGACCGTGCCGATTCCTCCCCGTAGCGGAGGTCGTTGAAGACCTCGGCCACGCTGTGGACGGCGGGTCCGTGCTCGGGCAGGGCCGCCTCGGCGGCATGGGCGAGCTCACTGGCAGTGGCCGAGGACTCGAGCGAGACGATCTGCTTGACCGAGAGGACAGCGAAGATCGCGCGGGATTCGTCGATGACAGCGGTCTCGAAGTCCCCCGCACGGGCGGCCCTGGCGGCGCTCTCGCGCCACGGACCCGGCTCCGGCAGGGACACGACGGGATCGAAGGCCGACAGGGGCACCCCGACGCGGCGGAACCCGGCCCGGCGGACCCGCCAGACGATGAGGGCGATGATCGCGGCGAGTCCGAGGACGACGAAGATCAGCAGCCAGGGGGAATTCGCGCCCAGGGCGGCCCTGACGAGCGAATCCCACAGCGAGGACAGCCACCGGCCGATCTGCTCCAAGGGGGTGAGGTCGTTGGCGGCGTATTCGGACTTCGAGAGTTCGCGTTCGACCCATTCGCGACCGGTGTCCCGGTCGATGCCGGACGCGGCGACGAGCTGTGCCTGGCTCAGCTGGGAGGACACAGCGGTGCGGAGCTGCGCGGCCGCCTCGGTGAGGGGGAGAGGGATCATCGGTCCTCCTCAGCGCGGATGAGGACGAGGTCGAGACCCTCGGTGCGCATCTGCTGGTCGAAGAAGCAGACCGTGACGAGGCAGGCGAAATAGGCGAAGAGGACGGCCGAAGACACGAGCGTGAGTCCCAGCAGCAGGCCGGCGGCGGCGATGCCGATGGCAGCCTGCGCAGTCTCGGAATCGGTGGTCGTGGCCATGCCGATGCCCATGGCGAGCGAGATGATGAAGACCAACGGGGTGATGATGAGCTGGACGAGCTGATTGGACAGGAAATATCCCAGCGCGAGTTGGCCGAGCATGCGCCAGAAACCGCGTCCCGTCAGGCTCCAGGAGCGTTTGATCCCGGCGCGCACGCTCAGTCCCTCGACCGCGATCGCCGATCCGAGGAACGCCAGGCGCAGGTTGATCCAGATGAGCGCGAGGAACCACAGCAGTCCGGCCAGGCCCGCCCAGACGAAGGCGAGGATCACCGAATCTGCGGTGGCGAACAGCAGCGTGGGAGCGGTGAGAGCCAGCAGCAGGCCGAGGTTGATTCCGCACATGAGCAGTGTGGCCAGAATGAGCCGCCAGCGGCGCCCGGACAGGGATGCCCACGCTTGGGACAGAGTGGTTCTGCGGGCGCCGAAGGAAGCGCGGGTGCCGGTGGCGACGAGCCCGGAGAGCAGATGCGCCAAGCCCAGGCTGAGCAGGCTCAGCCCCGCCGATCCCAGCTGGGCGAGGACGAGGAACCCGGAGAGGGCATCCTCGTTGCCGCTGAGGTCGGTGAAGAACGGCAGGAACTGAACGGCGATGAGGGCGCCGCCGGCGGTGAGCAGCAGACTCCACAGTGTGAACACGATGAGCGAGGAGCCCACGGACAGGGTCGGGATGAAGCGCAGCAGGCGGAATCCGGAGTCCAGGGCCTCGATGAACGTCAGCGGGCGCTTGGGCAGGAGTCCGCGCGGTGGAGGCGGGCGCCAGCCGCGTGAGGGTGGGGACGGTGAACGCCGCTGCCACTGACCGGTGCGCCAGTCGACCTCCGAGGTCCATGCATTCGTCTGTCCCATCACCGCCAATCCTGCCATGATTGTCCTCATCATGCCGAGCAGAGGGCACTCAGTTCCCGAGACTGACGATCCAGCCCGATAGGGTAGGAGTGTCGGGAACGAAAGAACAAGCCAATATAAGGGACAATGGGAGCATGAATGCTCGAATCCTCGTAGTTGATGATGACACGGCTTTGGCCGAAATGATTGGAATTGTGCTCAAAAGCGAAGGCTTCGAGCCCTTCTTCTGCGCCACCGGCGACCAGGCTTTCGAGGAGTTCCAGAAGGTCAGCCCGGACCTCGTCCTCCTCGATCTGATGCTGCCCGGCAAAGACGGTCTCGAGGTCTGCCGGGAGATCCGCGAGATCTCCTCGGTGCCGATCATCATGCTCACGGCGAAGTCCGACACCGTCGACGTCGTGCTCGGCCTCGAATCCGGTGCCGACGACTACGTTCCCAAGCCGTTCAAACCCAAGGAGCTCATCGCTCGAGTCCGCGCCCGACTGCGGATCTCCGAACCGCAGGCCCCGGAGCTGCTGACCGTCGGCGATGTCGTCGTCGATGTGGCCGGCCACACCGTGACCAAGGGCGGTTCCCCGGTGTCGCTGACTCCACTCGAATTCGATCTGCTCGTGGCCCTGGCCCGCAAGCCCTGGCAGGTGTTCTCCCGTGAGACCCTCCTCGAAGAGGTCTGGGGCTACCGTCACGCCGCCGATACCCGGCTGGTCAACGTCCACGTGCAGCGGCTGCGGTCGAAGATCGAACGCGACCCCGAGAAGCCCGACATCATCGTCACCGTCCGCGGCGTCGGCTATAAGGCCGGCAGAGCCGCGTGAGCCCCGACTCGGCGGCGGGCGGACCCGTCCGCACCGCCGCCTCGGCACTGCGAACGTTCTGGAACTTCATCCTCCGATCGTTCAGCCACTCCCTGCAGGTCAGGATCGTCGTCCTCACCATCGTGCTCACCTCGGTGGCGATCTTCGGCGTCGGCACCTATATGTCTCAGCAGATCGCGCGCGGCCTCTTCGACACCCGCTTGGACTCCCTGTCCTCACAGACGCGGTCGATCCTCGCCGAACTGCGGTCCCTGGCCCCCGTCGACGGTCAGGCGGTGACCCAGGACACCCTGTCATCGCAGCTGTCATCGATCTACAACCGTTCGGCCGGTTCGGTTTATTCGCTGACCTTGGAGCCGAAGGACCCGAACTCCTCGTTCACCACGATCACCGCGGGCGATGCCGCAGAGGACGGAGAGACTGCGAAGGTGCCCATCAGCGAGGAGCTGCGCGAAGCCATCCGCAAGGCCCCGACCGATGACAAGCTCTATCAGTCGGTGAGCCTGCCCGACGGCACGGGCCCCGGACTGCTCATCACCCAGGAACTCCAGATCCCCGGCGCCGGCCAGTTCCAGCTGTACTACCTCGGCGATCTCTCGGAACAGCAGGACACCCTGAACTTCGTGCAGCGGTCGATGTTCGTCGCCGCGCTCGTCCTCGTCGTCCTCGTCGGTGCTGTGGCCTGGATCGTCACCCGCCTCGTCGTCACCCCGGTGCGCACGGGCGCCGAGGTGGCCCGACTCATCGCCGACGGCGACCTCGACGAACGCATGCCCGTGCACGGCAATGATGAGATCGCTGTGCTCGGCGAGAGCTTCAATGACATGGCCGACACCCTGCAGCACCAGATCGAGCAGATGGAGCGGCTCTCGGTGCTGCAGCGCCAGTTCGTCTCCGACGTCTCCCACGAGCTGCGCACCCCATTGACGACGATCCGCGCCGCCGCGGACCTCATCTACGATTCCCGGGACGAACTCGATCCCGTCACCGCCCGCAGCGCGGAGCTGCTGAACTCGCAGGCCGAACGGTTCGACAATCTGCTCTCCGACCTGCTGGAGATCTCTCGCTACGACGCGGGTGCCGCCGCTCTCGTGGCCAAACCCGTCGATATCGGCGCAATCGTCACCTCCGTCATCGAAACTGTGTCGATGGTCGCCGAGCAGATGTCGACGGGCATCGTCGTCCACGCCCCGTCGTCGCCAGTCATGGCCGAGGTCGACCGTGTGCGCATCACCCGCATCGTGCGCAACCTCGTGGTCAACGCGATCGAACACGGTGAAGGCAACCCGATCGACATCTATGTCGCCTCCAACGCCGAGGCGGTGGCCGTGAGTGTGCGCGACCACGGCGTGGGAATGAACGAAGACCAGGTCGAGCACGTCTTCGACCGGTTCTGGCGCGCCGATCCGGCCCGCAAACGGACCCTCGGCGGTTCCGGGCTGGGTCTGGCGATCTCGCTCGAGGATGCCCATCTGCACAGCGGCTGGCTGCAGGTGTGGGGCAAGATCGGCGAGGGCTCCTGCTTCCGGCTGACGATTCCGCGCCGCCCGGATCAGGAGATCACCTCCTCACCGCTGCCGCTGCCGCCTCGGGACGCACAGATCCAGGGCGCCGCACTCGTGGCCGGCCCGCTGTCGTCCGACGGGTCCGTGCGGATTCAGACCGGGTCGATTCCGATCGTCGTCGAAACCGATCAGCAGGTGCTCACCGACGATCCGCAGCAGCACGTCGAAACGATCGAGACGCTCGAAGACGACAACGACCTCGACCAGCCGGAAAGCGCCGCCGAGACCGAGGACGAGAACGAAGGAGGCCGATCATGACATCGATGAAGTCACGGGGGATCCGTTCACGGCGGGTCCGCGTCCGCACGCTCCTGGTCTCCGTGTTCGCCGCGTTCGTTCTCGTCGGGTGCTCGTCGATCCCGACGTCTTCGCCGGTCGGGCACATCGAGGACGATTCGGGTGATACCGGGGCCAGCAACGCGCGCATCCCCGACGGGCCCGAACCCGGAGACAACGTCTCGGAGATCGTGCGCGGATTCCTCGCCGCAGGTGCGGGAGCCGGCAACAACTTCTCCGTCGCCAGATCCTTCCTCACCGAGGCCGAAGCGCAGGAATGGAGTCCGCAGGAATCAGTGTCGGTGCTGCCCAATGACACGGACATCGACTCGTTGAACCAGGACCTCACCTCTGACCAGAAGACCCTGAGTCTATCGGCCCCAGTGGTCGGCCTCGTCGACTCCTCTGGCGTGTACAACTCGACGAAACCCGGCACCCAGTCGACGTTGGAGTTCTCACTGCGGCAGGAGAACGGCGAATGGCGGATCTCCTCGGCTCCCGACGGTCTGCTCATCAGCCAGTCGGATTTCCGCACGATCTTCCTCAACTACTCGCTGCAGTTCTACACCTCCGACTACTCGTATCTCGTCCCTGATTCCCGCTGGTTCCTCCGCTCCTCGTCGACTCCGACCGCGCTGATGAACGAACTGCTCAGCGGACCGGCCCCGTACCTCTCCGGCGCGGTGATCACCGCGATCCCGGACGGCGCGAAACTCAGCGATTCGAACGTGGTCACAATCGAAAACGGTGTCGCGCGTGTGTCGCTGGGAGCACAGACTCCCGCCCCCTCCGACAGGGAGAAAGGGCTCATCCGACAGCAGATCTCGACGACTCTGCAGGTCATCCCGTCTATCTCGAGCATCGAACTGAGCATCGGCGGACAGACCGTCTCAGCGAATCTGCAGTCGAAGACCGATTCCTCCATTCAGGTCGACGGCCCTCCTGTGGTGCTCGCCGACAACCGGATCTCCCGCGTCTCGGGCACCACTGTGGCCAAGGTCGAGAACAGCCCGAACCTCAAGGGGAAGAAGGCCAGTGATCCCGCGGTCTCCCTCGACGACTCGCTGTACGTGTACCTGCAGAACGAACGCAGGGAACTCATGCGGTTGAAGTCCGATGCGGTCGACGCCACCCCGATCCTCAAGGGCAAGCGTCTCGTGCGTCCGAGTATCGACAGGTTCAATACGATCTGGACGGGAGAGGCCGAGAACAAGGGCGAACTCAAGGCAGTGGGACGCGACGGCAAGGTCTTCACAGTGACCGCCGACTTCCTCTCCGGCCGACAGCTCGTTGATGTCGAGGTGTCGCGCGACGGCACGCGTGTCGCCCTGCTCAGTCGGCACAAGGGGGAACCGGACCGCATCGACGTCGTCGGAGTACCGCGAGACAAGGCCGGCAATCCCGCCGGACGGGTCTCCGAGACTCCGATCTCGGTCGGGGCGAACTTCGACGAGGTCAAAGACGTCTCCTGGGCCGGTTCGACCAGCCTGGTGGCACTAGCGGCAGAGGAGGGCGACACCGTTCAGCCATTCCGCATCGGTGTCACTGGTCCCTCGGAACAGCTCGGCGAGGTCACCGGCGGAAGCCGCATCGCAGGCGGCGCCGATGGTCGCTCGATCCTGGTGACCAGCTCCAAGGGCGCGCTGTACTCGTACAACTCGAATGCGTGGCAGAAACTCGTCGACGTCGCCGCGAAGGATCCGTCCTACCCGGGCTGACCGAACGGCGCGGGGAATGACCGCACGTGTAGGGCCGACAGATCGTGCCCGGACCGATACAGATCGAGCAGGGCAGCGCCTGCACATAGTAGATTGCTTCCATGGGGCTGCTCGGGGAGTTCAGCGAACTGCTCCTGCCCCGACGGTGTGCCGGATGCGGGCGGGAGAATGTCTCTCTGTGCACGGCCTGCCTGCAGATGCTCGGCGGAATCCCACGAGCGATGGAACCGCGGTACGGTCAGATCCCGATCGTCGGCGTCTGCGAATACAACTCACGCATCTCACGGATGGTCATCGGGTTCAAGGACGAGGGCCGCCGCGACATCCTCGACCCGCTGGCCCTCGCATTGACCCGGTCGGTCGTCGCGACTCTCGACCTCATCGACTACCGGGGAGGGGGGATCCGGCTCTTCCCTGCTCCGAGCTCGGCTCGCGCCCGGCGCCGTCGAGGCGGTTCGCACACCGCAGCGTTGGCTCGCAGGGCGATGGAACTGGCCCCGGGGCTGCCCTTGGAGGTCCACGATGTGCTGCGTGCCGAACGGTCCCGCGACCAAGTCGGACTCGGTGCGAAAGAGCGGGCGAACAATGCGGCGCGCACGCAGCATCTCGACGCGGCGGGACTGGAGATCATTCGGTCGTCCGATACGCGAGACCGTGGACGGACCGCCTCGGCGGACATCCTCGTCGATGATTTCTCCACGACCGGTGCGACACTGGCAGAAAGCGCACGATTACTGACATCGGTGCAGATCAGACCCGCTGCCGGAGCTGTTCTCGGTCTCGGCCGTGGGGGCACTCGATTTGTCTCTCCCTTTACTGTATAACGGTGTTTACCCATCCAAGGGCATGGGATCGGATGAATCCGACAAGCGAGTCGCTAAGGACACATCATGGACATCGTTGTCAACGGCCGTCAGCTGACCATCTCCGACAGCTTCAGAGCTCACATCGAAGACAAGATCGCGAAGGTCGAACAGCTTGCTCCCCGAGCTCAGCGCGTTGAAGTGCACGTCACTCACGAGAAGAACTCCCGCCAGCCCGAAACGAGCGAACGGGTTGAGCTCACCGTGGTGGCGAAGGGACCGGCGATCCGAGCAGAGGCCATGGCCAGCGACAAATATGCGGCACTCGATCTGGCATGGGCGAAACTCGTCGAACGACTCAGGCGCGCCAGAGACCGGCACAAGGTGCCGCGTTCGGGACATCACCGGAAGGAATCCACCGCCGAAGTGCTCGCGAAGATGCCCGTCGCAGAACCGATGGTGCCCGACGCCGACGCAGATTCCTCGAGTGCTGCAGGCGAGCAGACGACCGGCGTCGATCGGACGAACGGTCGGATCAAGGCCGAGGGAGATTCGCCGGTGGTGCTGAGGGAGAAGACCTTCAACGCCGCACCGATCGGCATCGAAGAGGCCCTCAACAGGATGGAGCTCGTCGGTCACGACTTCTACCTGTTCATCGATGAGGAATCGAGCAAACCCTCCGTCGTCTACCGCCGCAAGGGCTGGAGCTACGGAGTCATCGCCCTCGACCACGAACTCCAAGAAGCCACCGAATAACCCTTATTGCTACCTGACGGCGCCCCAGCAACCCCTCGTGGACTGGTCCCCAAAAGTTGGACTGCTGTGAGGTCAGCATAGTTCGTAAATAGGCTCACCATCCTTGGCGGTCTTGTTCCGATATTCCATCGGGGCAAGATCGCCAAGTCGTGTCGAGATCCTTTCGTAGTTATACCAATGAATGTACTCATTGATCGCGGCTTTGAGGTCCTCGACCGTGTCGAACTTCTGCAGATAGAACATCTCGGACTTCAACTGCCCGAAGAAGTTCTCCGCCATCGCGTTATCCCAGCAGTTTCCCTTCCGCGACATCGACGGTGTAGCACCATGCTTAGCTAGAATCGACGCCCAGGACACGTGCTGGTACTGAAACCCCTGGTCCGTGTGCACCAGCGGTGTCTGCCCGGGACGCAGTCCCTGACAGGCTCGCATCAGCGACTCGTTCGTCAATGCCGTGTTCGGTGACGTCGACATCGAGTACGACACCACACCGGCATCGAACAGATCGATCACTGGTGACAGATACAGTTTCTTGTCTTCAACAGCGAATTCCGTGACGTCGGAAACCCATTTCTCGTTCGGTTCATCAGCGGTGAACTCCCGATTGAGTACGTTGTCAGCAACGGCTCCGACCGTGCCGCGATGGGAGTCGAATTTCTTCTTCCGCACCTCGGTCTGCAGACCCATGTCACGCATTAATCGCAGTACGGTCTTCTTCGCGATCGTGATGCCCTGTTTGACCAAGACAGCCCAGATCTTGCGGTGCCCGTAGCGTTTGTGACTCTTCTCGAAGATGTCCTCGATGAGGGTTCTCACCTGCGCGTATGGGTCGGGTCTCACGTCGAATCGTTTCTGGTGGTAGAAGAACGTCGACCGGGCCAAACCCGCGACCTGCAGCAGCAATGGCAGTGGATAGTCTGCTGAGTGTGTCAACCCCATTTGGCCCCACTGTGATGCTTTGATTTGGCCCCACCCCAGCATGTGTGGTCGTGCTCGCCGCGCGTTGGTAACAGTCGCGGCCCAGCGGGGTCGGGCGGTGTTGTGTTGCGAGCCTTTCTCCGGCCACAGGAGTGGCCGGGCCTCTCAGGTTCCAGTGTGGTCAGAACGGCGGATCGCCAGGGCCGTAGTCGGGTTCGGTTGGTCCGAATCGGCGACGCAGTCGCTGAAGGTCCTCAATAGCCGAATCGATCAGATCGGCGGCATGCTCGCGGCCACTGGGCTGAACAGACTCGATGGTGACACTGATCCCGTCCAGGAGATCCTGGGCGTCATTGAGGCGTTGGCTGATGTAGGCGACCCAGTCCTCGGTGGCATCGATGGCATTTCCGCTGGCTGGTTCCTGATCCTCGGTGGTGATCATGGTTGATCTCCTTCCTGCAAAGTGGCCTCTTCGCTCCTGGCCCGGGTGGTGCGCAGCCGGTAAGAGCTGGTGCCGGTGTTGATGATGTGGGCGTTAAACGTCAACCGATCGACAACGGCCGCGGCCAGCCGCGGGTCGGTGAATGTCTGCCCCCACTCGCTGAACGAGGCGTTCGAGGCTGTCGCAATCGAGGCTCGTTCCTCACGTTCGGTGATGATCTGGAAGAGTAACTCAGCTCCACGAGAATCGAGGCTGACATACCCCAACTCATCCAGGCACAGCAGGTCCAGGCGAGCATAGCGGCCCACTACCCGGGAGAGCTGCTTGGCATCGGCGGCCTCGGTGAGCTCGTTGACCAGGGCCGCCGTCGTGACGTAGCGGACTCTGCGGCCCTGCTCGGCCGCGGCGGTCCCCAGACCGATCAGCAGATGCGTCTTCCCTGTCCCGGAATCACCGAGTAGCACCAACGGCTCACCGGCATCGATCCACGCTCCGGTGGCCAGAGTCGCCAACCGGGCCGGCGGCAAATCCTCGATGGCGGCGGTATCGAAGTCGGACAGGTGCTTGGTGCGAGGAAACTTCGCTTCCTTGATCCGCCGGATCCGACGGCGGGCATCACGATCATCACACTCCGCGGCCAACACCTCAGCCAGGTAGGCCTTGTGCGAGAGCCGTTCTCGGGCTGCTGCCTCGGCCATCGGTGAGGCCTGGTCACGGATCGTGGGCATGAACAGGGTCCGACAAGCCGTGGCGATCGCGGCCTCAGCCGCCTGATCACCCAGAGCAGTCACTGCCGGCGTCGATGCCGGGATGGTTTTCGCGTTCATGCTCCCACCACCGAGACCAGTTCGTCATAGGCGCCCAGGCCCGGCACCGGCCTCTCCCCGACTGGTCCGACGTGGGCCGGGACGACCACCGCCGGTGGCGCAGTCATCGCCTGACCGGCCCGGCGGGCCTCGACCGCGACCACATCAGCATCGAAGCATCCCAACCCGGTCGCGGTTGTCAATGCGGTGACAATGTCACCGTTGGGCAGGCTGCGGTGCAGTAGCAGCACACCGATGAGCGCCCGGGTCCCGGCCGTGTCGCCGAGTTGCCCACGCGCAGCATCCCAGAACCGTTGATGAGCGTTCGTGAACATCCCGGACTTCCGGGCAGCCGCCAGCGCGGTGGCCCCGGCGAATGCTCCGGGCTTGCGTATGAGGACTTCCAGGTAGTGATCGAGGACCAAATCTTCGGTGTACTTATGCAGCGACCGGGTATGGACAGCGACCACCCCCGACTCAGCGATCACGGTCACCGTCGTGGCCCCCAAACGCACCTGGAGGCGTCTGCCAGCCAACCGGGCCGGCACCGAGTAATAGGACTGACGTACGCACACTCTGGCTCTCGCATCGACCCGACACGACAGGGTCTGCGCGGCATCGAAGACCTCATCGGGCAAACCCCGCAGGCCAGGCAGCTCCCGGGCCGCCGCGGCCCCGACCGTCTCGACCCGGCCGGTGATCTTTCGGTCGTCATCACCAGCATCGGCAGCGACCATGAAAGCGTTGAGCTCGGCTAAGGAGGCGAACTCGGGCACCGGCACCAGATGACGGCGCCGGAACCGACCGACCTCCCCCTCGACGCCACCCTTCTCATGAGCACCCTTGATCCCGGGCTGGCAGAAGAAGCTATCGAACCCGTAATGCGACCTCAGGGCGACAAACCGGGGATTCTCCTCCCGTTCCCGACCCAGCAGCACCCGCACCACCGCCGGAGTCAGGTTGTCATACCGGATCATGCCCGTCGGGACTCCACCGAGCCGGTCGAAGGCCTTCACATGACCGTCGAGAAACGACTCCTGAGCCTGGTTGGCGTAAGCAATGTGCACGGCTTTACCCGAATGCGATAGGCGCAGAATGAACATCCACAGCTTCAACCACACCCCACCGATGAGGGCGTAGAACTCCCCGAAGTCGACCTCGGCTTCAGCCGCCGGGGCATGGGTTTGAGGAACCTTGACCTCCAACGACTGATCGAAAATGTCCCGGCGCAGCTTCGCGACCAGGGTTCGCACACTCGACTCCGCAACCTCGACTCCTTCCTCCTCGACGAGGCGCTGCCAGACCCGCCGGGCGGTATGACGCTGCTTCCGAGGGACCTCTTTGTCAGCAACTAACCAAGCCCGGACGGTGGCAACGTGCTCACCGAGGACTGGTGCTACCCTCTCCGGAGTCTTCCGCCGCGGTGGTACCGCATCCGCCAACGCCTGACGTACCGTCCTGCGGTGGACCTTGTACTTTTGGGCTAACTGTCGAATCGACATCTCATGGTCTCTGTGGTCTCGTCGGATATTCTCGAATTGCTCCACTCTCGACATCTCCTTCATATGCCCCACCTCTTCGTGAACGTCTTGGTCGACATCACGAACGGTACGGCTGGTAGGTCGGGGGTGGGGCCAAATCAGAGGATCATTTTTGCTCCAAGTGGGGCCATTTCAGACTGTCACACTCAGTCTGCCTTGAGACTGGCAACAATGCGTGCTTTCACAGCTGCCCTTTTTGCCTCAAGGCCCGCAGTTTTTTCAAGTAAGCGTTCTCCGCTTCAGCCCGCAGCAGCCGGTCTTGCAGCTGCCGATACTCGGCCAGGCTGATGTCCTCGACATGCGTCTTCTTCGCCATCAGGTCTGGCTTCGACGGTGCCGGATCAGCATCGGGGTCCTGACCGTTGTCGAGGGCTCGTATTCGTGCTGTCTTGCCTTTGGCCGGCGGCGGTGTCACGAACGCGTCTTCGCCCTTGTCCCGGTATTTCTTCGCCCAATCAACCACGGTACGCGAGGACGCCAAACCGAGCTCTTGAGCCAGGACGACTTTGTGTTCGCCGTCGAGGTACCGTTTCGCAGTCGCGATCTTCGTCTCTGCCGGTATGCGGCGGGGCTGGTGCGGTTCCATGACCGATATTGTTCCACGCACCAGCCACCGGTCGTGGAGGAGTTTGAGCGTGGGTTTATGCACGTCGAGCTTCGTGGCTGTCGCGGCATAGCCGTGCCCTTTGTCGAAGAGGTCGATCGCGGCCCTGGCTTGTTCGTCTGTGATCAGACAGTCCTTACGCATGGAGTGGTCCCTTCAAGTTGTCTTGTGTTGATCACAGTCCAACTTTCGGGGACCACTCCATCGCTAGGTTGCTGGGGCGCCGTCAGGTAGTAAGGGGAGTGTGTAGCGTGGGGTTATGCAGAAGATGACACGCGCCCAGGCGCGCAGGACGGCCATCGCGGCGACCGGGCTCGATCGGCCGCGACCGGAGCGCGTGACTGCTCGCCACCTGAAATCTGTGTTCGAGACCATGGGGCTGACCCAGATCGATTCCGTGGCACGCGTCGTCCGCTCCCATTACCTGCCCTTCTTCTCCCGCCTGGGACCGTATCCGCGGGAGACGCTCGACCGGCTGTTCTACCGCTCGCCGAGGATGGGCGTCGAATACTGGGCACATGCCGCGGCGTTCGTGCCCCCACAGACGTGGAAGCACTTCGCGGGCAGCCGCACCGAATGGTGGCGCAACGACTACGGACAGCGCCACCCCGAGTCCGGGCCGGCCTTCCGCGAACTGCAGGCCGCCGTCCTCGAGGTGCTGGCCGAGCGCCCGAAGACGGCACGTGAGGTCGGCGAACTCGTCGACCACGATCTGCCCGAACGTCACCGCGGGCATTGGGGATGGAACCCGAGCCAGGTGAAACTCGCCCTCGAAGCACTGTTCGCCGGAGGCATCGTCAGCAGCGCCGGCCGCAATGATCACTTCGAACGCATCTACGCGCTCACGCACCAGGTGTCGCCAGATCTGCCCGAGACGCCTCTGGCCTTCGGCGCCGCGGACGAGCCGCAGCTGGGACTCGATCCTGCCGCCCCCAGGCACCGGGGAGTCTCCGGCGTCGACAATGACGTCCTCGCCCTGACCCGCACCGCTGCACGCGCACTGGGCATCGCCCGCCCCGACGACATCGCCGACTACTTCCGACAGCTGCGCGCACCCACCGATGCTGCCATCACCGAACTGCTTGCGACCGGGGAGCTGCGCGACGTCGAGGTCGACGGCGTTCCCGCTCTGCGCTGGCACGCGGCGCGCACCCCGCGAACGGTGAAGGCTCGGGCACTGCTGGCGCCATTCGATCCGCTCGTCTTCCACCGCCCGCGCCTCGAATGGCTCTTCGACTTCCACTACCGCATCGAGATCTACACCCCGGCACCGAAGCGTGTGCACGGGTACTACGTGACGCCGTTCCTCCTCGGCGATCGGATCGTCGGACGTGTCGATCTGCACCGGGACCGTGCGGCGGGGATCCTGCGCGCACACCGGGTGACATGGGAACCGGGGGAGGAGCACACCGAGGAACTCCTCGCAGAGCTCTCCACGATGGCCGGATGGCTGGGCCTGACCGGCGTGGACCTCGAAGGCACTCACCTGCCATTAAGCTAGAGACTATACAGTCGTTCGAGTTGTTGTCCGGCAGTCATGCCGATTAGGAGAAAAGTGGCTAATTTCCTCGAGAAGCTTCTGCGCACAGGCGAAGGCAGAACTCTGAAGAAGCTCCGCCGATACACGGACGCCATCAATGCGCTGTCCGATGAGTTCAGTGAGATGACCGACACTGAGCTGCGTGAGGAAACCGGCCGGTTCAAGGAGCGCTACAAGGACGGAGAGAGCCTCGACTCCCTCCTGCCCGAAGCGTTCGCCACCGTGCGCGAGGCATCGAGCCGCACCCTGGGCCTGCGCCACTTCGACGTCCAGCTCATGGGCGGGGCGGCCCTGCACATGGGCAATATCGCGGAGATGAAGACCGGTGAAGGCAAGACCCTCGTCGCCACCGCTCCGGCGTATCTCAACGCACTGACCGGTGACCCGGTCCACATCATCACGGTCAACGACTATCTGGCCACCTACCAGTCCGAGCTCATGGGACGCGTGTTCCGCTTCCTCGGTATGGAGACCGGCTGCATCCAGGCGAACATGCCGTCTGATCTGCGCCGCAAGCAGTACGCCGCGGACATCACCTATGGCACGAACAACGAATTCGGCTTCGACTACCTGCGCGACAACATGGCCTGGTCCGCCGATGAGCTCGTCCAGCGCGGACACGCCTTCGCCATCGTCGATGAGGTCGACTCGATCCTCATCGATGAGGCACGCACCCCGCTCATCATCTCCGGTCCGGCCGAAGGAGATTCGAACCGCTGGTACGGAGAGTTCGCGAAGGTCGTCAAGAGGCTGAAGACCGACCGCGACTACGAAGTCGATGAGAAGAAGCGCACCGTCGGTGTGCTCGAGCCCGGCATCGAACGCGTCGAGGACTACCTGGGCATCGGCAACCTCTACGACGCCGAGAACACTCCGCTCATCAGCTTCCTCAACAACGCCATCCGCGCCAAGGAGCTGTTCAAGAAGGACAAGGACTACGTCGTCCTCGACGGCGAAGTCCTCATCGTCGACGAGCACACCGGACGTGTGCTCAAGGGCCGCCGCTACAACGAAGGCCTCCACCAGGCCATCGAGGCGAAGGAAGGGGTGAAGGTCCAGGCGGAGAACCAGACGCTGGCCACGATCACCCTGCAGAACTTCTTCCGCCTCTACGACAAGCTCTCAGGCATGACCGGTACGGCCGAGACCGAAGCCGCGGAATTCATGTCGACCTACAAACTCGGCGTGGTCCCGATTCCGACGAACAAGCCGATGCAGCGCGTCGACCAGTCTGACTTCGTCTACAAGAACGAGGTCGCGAAGTTCGCCGCCGTCGTCGACGACATCGTCGAACGACACGAGAGCGGCCAGCCGGTCCTCGTCGGCACGACCAGCGTGGAGAAGAGCGAATACCTCTCCAAGCACCTGGCCAAGCGCGGCGTCAAGCACGAAGTCCTCAACGCGAAGAACCATGCTCGTGAGGCGTCGATCGTCGCGATGGCCGGACGCAAGGGCTCGGTCACCGTGGCCACGAACATGGCCGGTCGCGGCACCGACATCATGCTCGGCGGCAATGCCGAATTCCTCGCCGTCGCCGAAATGGAGAAGCGCGGACTCGACCCGGTCGAGAACGAGGACCAGTACGAGGCCGAATGGCAGGACGTGCTCAAAGATGCCGAAAAGAAGGTCAAGGCCGACGCCGAGGAGGTCGTCGAACTCGGCGGTCTCTACGTCCTCGGCACCGAACGCCACGAATCCCGGCGCATCGACAACCAGCTGCGCGGACGTTCCGGTCGCCAGGGAGATCCCGGTGAATCCCGGTTCTACCTGTCTCTGACCGATGACCTCATGCGCCTGTTCGGCTCGGGTGCCGCCGAACGCATCATGGCCACGGCGAACGTGCCCGATGATGTGCCGCTGGAATCGAAGATGGTCAGCCGCGCCATCCTCTCCGCCCAGTCCCAGATCGAACAGCGCAACGCTGAGCAGCGCAAGAACGTCCTCAAATACGATGACGTGCTCAACCGGCAGCGCACCGTCATCTACGATGAGCGTCGCCGCGTCCTCGACGGAGCCGACCTCGAAGAGCAGGTCGCGAACTTCCGCGAAGAGGTCATCGACGCCTATGTCGCCGAGGCGACGACGGGCCCGGTCGAAGACTGGCAGATCGACGAACTCTTCGAAGCCCTCGATAAGATCTACACTCCCTCGATCACCTCCGAGGACCTCGCCGAGGAGCTCGGCGGGCTCGGCAATCTCACGAAGAACCGCCTCAACCAAGAGATCCAGTCCGATATCGCAGTGTTCTACTCCCAGCGTGAAGAGGAACTCGGTGAGGACGCCACCCGCGAACTCGAACGCCGGGTTGTGCTCTCCGTCATCGATAAACGCTGGCGTGAGCACCTCTACGAGATGGACTACCTCAAGAACGGCATCGGACTGCGTGCGATGGCGCAGAAGGATCCGCTGGTGGAGTACCAGCGTGAGGGCTTCGAGATGTTCAAGACCATGCAGGATGGGATCAAGGAGGACGTCGTTCGCCTGACGAATACTCTGCAGGTCCAGGTGAGCTCCTCGGCGGCAGAGTCCGGCGAGGATTCCGAAGTCGAAGTCGATGCAGAGGAGCTGCGGCACACGACTCCGAAGATGCAGCTCTCAGCCCCTTCGGAAGACGGCTCCTCTTCGATCTCCGAATCCGAGGACGACGACGAACCGGCTCCGGCCAACCGTGCTCAGCGACGGGCGAAGAAGAAGGCCAGGAACTGAAACCGACGGCGCGCAGCCCTCACATGGTCTGCAGCGCCGTCAGCGTCCACCGGGTGGTGAGCAGCTCCAAACGGACTGCCACCGCCCGGATTCGGTTCGGGGTGCGCACGATGACCGTGACCTCGGCGACCCCCGAACTCACTCGACACACCTGCGTCCGACCAGGCTGCACCGCCCGCTGGCTGCCGAGCTCGCTAGCCGGCCGACGCGGTGCCACCTCGGCGCGCAGCTGCGCACGGTGATCGATCTTGGCCAACAGCTCCGGGTCGACCCACCGGGCGATCGTGTCGCTGCGTCGGACTCCGGAGAGGACTTCGAGGCAAGCGACGGCCAACGAGGCGGCCGTGGCCGCGATCCGCTGTCGTTCGTCAGCGGCCTCACCGCTGAGCCCGATGACCCGAGCGGTCGCCGATGGCCCCGCCGATGAGGTCGACAATGGGGTGGCCCGTCGCCGAGGCGGTGTCGTCGGAGCCTGCGGACGGGTGAGGATGAGCGGGGCGGTCATGGCTGAATCTCCAATCTCTGACCCGCGATGATGAGGCTGGGATCGGGGCCGATGATCTCGCGGTTGGCGGTATAGACTTCGTCGACGAGCTGCGGGGTGTCGTCGGGGGACTCGGCCAGTGAGGCCGCGATCGACCACAGGCTCTCTCCGTCTTCGACGACGTGCACGGTATTCGGGGGAACCGCGGGGTCCGGGTGGGACTCTGCACTGTCCGGGTTCTCCGGTGCACCGGCGTGGTCGTCGTCAGGTTCCCGCTGGTCGTGCTTCGGCGGGTCAGATGCGTCCTCCGGGGGCGGTTCTCCCGGCGGCGGTTCGGTGGGCCAGGCGGGATCGGGCAATCCGGATCCGGAGGGCGCATCATCCTCGAGGGTCGGCCACCCGGGATCTGCGGGCGCGACCGCCACCGGGCGAAGCACTTCCGAATGGGCAGCGGTGGTTCCGTCGACGTCTGAGACCGGAACGGCGTGAACGGCCTGGAGGGCGACTCCCGTCGATGCGACGGCGAGCACGCTCGAGGCCAGCAGCCTCGGTGTGACCCTGAGGACGCACCCCGCCAGGCGCGATCTGAGTCGACCGGAGGGCAGAAGCCTCAGAAGAAGAGCGAGAAGTGAGACGAGCCCGAGGCGTGAGAATGCCAGTACAGCGGTTCCGATGACGGCGATGACGACGAGATCGCTCGTCGTCCACGGCTGCGGAAGCTGTGCCCAGGCGGCGCCGAACGACCCGAGCAGAACCAGCCAGGAACCTGCGCATGCGATCAAGAGATACATCTAGACATCCTCCGTTGGATATAGAATCCAATGATGCTGTTAGATGTTATTTGTTGTCAATAGATCGATGACAACTACACCCGTGTAGTTCTCATGTGTTTCGCTTCGGGTCTTGAAAGTCGACTACAGCTGGGGCAGGCTTAGCGATTATGGATGATCGCATCGATGCACTCCTGGCGGACGTCGAAGCCGCCGAGGCCGCCGCTGGGCGGCATGCCAGAAGGGGAGAGCTCGGTGACGAGGTGGCCGCTCAGGCCTCCGAGCTCACACTGCGGGAACGGCTGCGAGGTTCGCTCGGGCACAGGGTTCATGTGGTTCTGCCGGGGCGAGAGGTCATCGGTCTGGCCTGCTTCCTCGGTCGGGGCATCATCGTCGTCGACGGTCCCGAATTCTCCGTCATCGCGACCAGTTGGATCCGCGGGCTGCGGTCGGACTCGCGAGCCCACCGTTTCGAAGCCGGTGGGCTGGAACGTCTGGGTCTGGGGTCGGCGCTGCGTCGATGGGCGGCGATGCACGTGGAAGTCTCGATCGACGTCGCCGATCGGCCCGCGCCCGTGCGCGGTCTGTGCGCTCTGGTCGGAGCCGACTATGTCGAGATCGCAGGACGGATCATCCCGTTCGCGGCGATCGTATCCGCCCACGCCCGGTCCAACCCCTTCGGGTGAGTCCGCGATGGAATCGAGCACACGGGAAGCGGCGGACTCAGTCCTCGATGGAACCGGTCTTGATCTGGTACTCGGTGCGCTCGTACATGCGCTGAATATAGGCTTCGATCTCCGACTTCTCGACGCGCCACTGGCCGCGTCCGCCGACCTTGATCGCACGGAGGTCGCCCGAGCGGACCAAGGCCCTGGCCTGGGCGATCGAGACATTGAGCAGTTCGGCCACATCAGTCAGTGGCAGGAAGCGGCTTTCGACGACCATGAGGTGACTTCTCCCATTCCAAAGGTCAGTGTGCTTGGTGATGCGTTTTGCCGAAAACATTGCTTTGGCATCATTTGATGCTCAATACTATCACTGAGAAACAGTTTCTGTCAGAGAAAATTTTCGCGAACCTGGAGACGCAATGGAGCTCTCGAAACGAATCCGCCGCCCCAAATGGACCGACACGAGGCTCCTCGTGGGCGCGATGCTCGTCGTTCTCGCTGTGATCGGGACCTACCTGCTCATCACTTCGGCGAACTCCACCACCCGGGTCTGGGCGAGTGCTCGCGCGCTCGTCCCCGGCGAGGCCCTTGAGACGGCAGACCTCACGGTCGCCGAGGTCAACCTCGCGGACATCGGCGGCAAATACCTGTCGGCGGATGAGGAACTGCCCTCCGGGACGAGCGTGCGCAGCGTGGTCGCCGCTGGCGAGCTGCTCGCCGCTTCTGCGGTGGCGCCGTTGACGGAGCTCGAGGGACGCGTCGTCGCCATCGACGTCGCCGGCTCCGTCCCCAGCGTCGTCGACGCGGGAAGCCTCGTCGACGTGTGGGCGCAGCCGGAGCAGAACGGTCTCGACGATGACGGGACCAAGCCGCGTCAGCTCGTCGACTCCGCACCGGTCGCTCACATCACGCGAGACGTCGGGAGCTTCGGGGTCGGAGACGGGGCGCGGATCGAGGTCTTCGTCGGAACGGGGGAGCTGGCCGATGTGCTGGCCGCCCTCGACGGCCGCAGCGTGCTGTCCGTGGTCGGTGCACCCTCTGCCGCACAGGCAGATGGCGGTCGGTGATGACTCAGGTCCTGCTCGCCGTCGACTTCGAATACGACCTCATCCTCTTCGAGCTGCTCAGCGACATCGACGATGTCACCATCGTCGCCCGTCCCGCCGACGAGGTGGAGCTCTTGGCCCATTGCCGGACGGGCAGCGCCGAGGTCGTCATCATCGGCCGCTATTTCCCCGGACTCGATGCCGAGGTCGTCGCCGCGGTCAGCGCTGCCGGAGCGAAGGTGCTCGGCTTCGGCGACGACGGCGAAGTGCTCGCCGGGCTCGGCATCACCGCATGGGTCGGCACCGACGCCGATGCGGACGAAGTGGCCACGGCCCTCGACGACCTCCGAGCCTCGACAGTCGTTCCGCCGCGGCCATCGGCACCACCCGGACCGGTGGGCGGCCAGGGCATGACGGTCACTGTGTGGGGGACCGGTTCGTCCCCGGGGCGCACACTCACTGCGGTCAACCTCGCAGACGAGGCCGCTCGGCTCGGCCGGCGCAGCGTCATCGTCGACGCCGACACGGTCTCCGGGATGGTCGCGGCGACGCTGGGTCTGACCGAGGAGTCCTCACATCTGGCCAGCCTGTGTCGGGCGCAGACCGACAGATCCGGTCACCTCGACGCGCATGCGGTTCCCCATGCGGTGGTCAGCCAGGACCTCCACGTGATCACGGGACTGACGAAGCCTGAACGGTGGCCGGAGATCCGGGCCTCGGTGCTCGAGACCGTGCTGCGCCGACTGGTGAAGATCTACGATCTCGTCGTCGTCGATGTCAGCGACCGCATCGACCCCGATGATGAGATGGCCGATCCCTTCTACGACCGGCACTGTGCGACACGGGCCGCGCTCGAAGCCGCCGACGTCGTTCTCGTGCTCGCCGCGGGGGAGCCGATCGGTCTGCAGCGGCTGGTCAAGCTGCTGAGCACGCCGCGAGCCGAAGAGCTGCGGGAGAAGATGCGATTGGTGATCACGAAGATGCGCGCCGGGGCGGTGGGCTCTCCGCCCGAAGCGAGAGTCCGCGAGGTCCTCGATCGCTTCGTCCGCGTCACCCCCGACTACGTGCTCAGTGATGATCGGGTCACCGCCGACGCCGCAATGCTGGCGGGCAGGACCCTGCACGAACAGAATCCGCGCTCAGTGCTCTGCCAGGAGATCGCCGCCATGGCCGAAGACCTGCTGCCCGGCCGCAGGCGGTCGCGAAGATCCGGGGGCGGACGCAGGCGGCGCAGCGTCCCTGAGCAGGGCTCGGGCCGCCGCGGCGGCAGCGTCACGGTGCAGGGACGACGAGACTAGGATGAGGGGCATGGCCATCCGCTGCTACATCCCGACCACCCTGACCGCCTTGCGCACGGGACTGACCGAGGCCCGCGCCGTCGCTCCCGACGAACACGGCCGCAGCCTGCGCGGCGAAGAGCTCGAGACCGCAGAATTCGACGCCATGTGCATCGCTGCCGCCCTCGCCGCCGACGCGGCGTTCGAGCCTGCGGGCTCGGGGACCGTGCCCGCGGAACGGCCGGATGAAGGTGCCGTCGCCGCGGAGTCCCTCGCCGAGGCGGGCCCCGCCCCGCGTGTCATCGTCGCCTACGACGCGCCCGAGTCCAGCCCGCGCCGACCACTCAGCGACGGCTTCGAACTCATCAGCATCGCAGCCATCGACATGGCCGCGGTGGCCAGCTTCCACCTCGACGAGGAAGCCGTCTGGGACGAAGCCGTGGAGCTCGGCCGGACCGATGGTGCCGCAGCGGCAGAGAGCCTCCTCGGTGAGTCGGATCTGCTGTGGTACGACGCAACGGAACTCGACCACCTCCTCGGCGACAGGAGCTGAGCCGGCCGCGGTCCTCAGGGAGTGCGGTCCTCAGAGAGTCTCGAAGCGGCGGAGGCGCTCGCTCAGTCGCTTGTCCAGGATCGGGACCACTGCCTGTTCGATCATCGCCCCGAACATCGGGATCGATGAGCTGATCTCGGCGTGCGCTGTCAGCTTCGTCTGAGAACCCACCTGGTGGAGTTCGATCACAGCGTCGATCTCCACAGGGACCCCCGCTGCGCGCGCGGACATTCGGATCTCGGCGTCATCGCCCAAGACGTCCCCGGGGATCATGTAGACCTCGACGAGCTCGGTCTCGTTCGGCAGCCGGGAAGCCAAGGCGGACGGCAGGTCCGATTTGGGCATCGGCGTCCGCACGGTCATCTCCGTGTCGGGATCGATGTGCTCCGAGCTGGCCTCGGATCCGAGTTTCTCCCAGACTTCGCAATCGGCGAGTGTGGCCAGAAACGTCTGCAGGTCGACCGAATAGTCGTGGCTGAGGGTCAGAGTTCGCATAGCTCCAGTTTGCCAGCGAATGAACGCTACACCACACCCGACCCCTCGGCGTGCCTTTCTCGATATTTGAGCATAGTGTGGGGGATGGCGGTTCGAGGACGTGCCGCTTGACGAATGCTCGGTGATCATAGAGGTGACACAGTGACTCAGGTCTCAATTTCGGACGTTGCAGAAGAGTGGAGGAAGCTGAGAGGGCAGAGTGCCCCCGAGAACTTCCTCGATGCGTACTATCCGCGATTCGAATCAGGGGCGAGCGACCCCGAGGCCTATGCCGCGGCAGCTGCCCGACACTTCGCCGTCGGCACCGAATACGACGGACAGACCCCGGCGATAGCGATCTACAATCCCGCGCCCGACTCTCCTGAGTTCCGTGACAACCACACGGTCGTCGCGCTCGTCCTGGCCGATATGCCGCATCTGGTGTCTTCGATCGTCAGCGATCTGGCTGCCAGCGGTCGCGCCATCCGCCGCGTCCATCACCCGATCATCACCGTCTCCGGTTCCGGGGCAGGCGAATCGATCGTGTCCCCGGCCGAGGCGCCCGCACTGACTGCCGATACGGCGAGTCTCCCACTGGTCTCCGAGTCACCGTCCCCGCAGTCCTCGGAAGCCCTGCAGCAGCAGTCGTGGATCCGTCTCGAAATCGACCGGATCCCCGAAGACGACTTCCCCGAGTTCGAGAAGCGGCTGCGTGAAGTTCTCGACTATGTCGCCGCGGCCGCTCGTGATGCCCAGGCGATGGCGCGCAAGGCCAAGGACATCGCAGCCGAACTCACCGCTCACGCCCCACGGCCCGAGCTGTCCTCGGAGGCCGAAGCCGCGGCGTCCCTGCTCGACTGGCTCGACGGCCACTTCACCTTCCTCGGCTACCGCGAATACGACTACACCCACGATGCTGAGCACAGCAGCCTCGAGCCCATCGAGGACACTTCCTTGGGCATCTCCGCTCTGCGTCCCCTCGTGAAGTCTCCGCTCAGCCGTGCGGTGGCCGAGAAGGCGCTCGAACCGCACGTGCTGGTGCTGACGAAGGCGAACTCCCGCTCACGCGTCATCCGCTCCTCGTTCATGGACTACATCGGGGTGAAGACCTTCGACGCCGCGGGCGAGATCGTCGGCGAACGTCGCTTCGTCGGCGTATTCAAACCCGAGTTCTACAACGACAGCGTCCTCAACATCCCGGTCATCGACCGGAAGGTGGCGAAGATCCTCTCCGCCAGCGGCTTCCCCGCCGGCTCGCACTCGGCCAATGAACTCCTCGGCGTGCTCGAGAACTACCCTCGCGAGGATCTCCTCCACGAGGACACCGAGGAGATCTTCGACGTGGTCATGGAGATCGTCGATATGCAGGAGAGGCGGGAGTCGCGGGTCTTCGTCCGCGCCGACCCCTACCAGCGCTTCGTCTCCGTCATCCTCTACCTGCCCCGCGACCTCTACAACACGGACGCCCGCGTGCGTGTGCAGGAGGTTCTGCGCGAGTTCTACAACGCCGACAGCGTCGACTTCGACGTGCTGCTGAGCGAATCGGCGCTGGCCCGCATCCACTTCGTCGCCCGCGTCGCCCGCGATTCCGAACTTCCCCAGATCAGCGCCGAGGAGGTCGAGGCCCGCATTGTCGGTGCCGTCCGCTCCTGGTCCGAGGACGTCCATGCCTTCCTCATCCCCGCCGAACACGGCGACAGCGGGACGACGCATGCCCGCGCCGACCTGTGGTCGAAGGCGTTCCCTCCCAGCTACGGTGAGCATCACACCCCCGCCGAGGCGGTCGCCGACGTGGCCAGGTTCGAAGCCCTGGACTCAGGGCAGGGTCCGGCAGTGCGCCTGTACCGTCCCGATCGATCGGCCGACGCCTCCGTGCGTCTCGTCCTCTACCGCTGCGAACGGGTCGGCCTGTCCGAAGTGCTGCCCTACCTCACGGCCTTCGGCGCGACCGTCGTCGACGAGCGTCCGCACGAACTCGACCTCGCCGACGGCAGCCACCGTTACATCTACGACTTCGGCCTCAGCTTCGCAGACGAGCTCGGCGATGACGACTGTGAACGCGTCTCGGATGCATTCATGGCCGGCTGGGAAGGCAAGAAGGAGGCCGGTGTCTTCGACCGCCTCGTCGTC
Source organism: Brevibacterium spongiae (assembly GCF_026168515.1). Lineage (NCBI taxonomy): Bacteria > Bacillati > Actinomycetota > Actinomycetes > Micrococcales > Brevibacteriaceae > Brevibacterium > Brevibacterium spongiae. The sequence continues at coordinate 1,644,128 of NZ_CP093443.1, forward strand.
ACCGGTCTGTCCTGGCCGCATGTGACGATCATCCGCGCACTGGGCAAGTATCTGCGCCAGGCCGGGTTCACCTACTCCGACGCCTATGTCGGCGAGGTCTACAGCGATCACCCGGAGATCTCGAAGCAGCTCGTCGAGTACTTCGCCGCGAAGTTCGACCCGGCCGCAGACGACGCCGGTCGCGATGATGCGGTGGCGAACCTTGACGAAGCGATCGAATCCGCTCTGTCCGAGGTCGCGAGCCTCGACGCCGACAGGGTGCTGCGCTCCTCGCTCGAACTGCTGAGAGCGACCCTGCGCACGAACTACTACATCAATGAGTCCGGTGAGCTGCCGACTGCTCTCGTCCTGAAGATCCGGCCCACGGAACTCAGCTTCGTGCCCAAACCCAAGCCAGCTCTGGAGATGTGGGTGTATTCGCCGCAGGTCGAAGGCGTGCACCTGCGCTTCGGCACCGTCGCCCGCGGCGGTCTGCGCTGGTCGGACCGTCGCGATGACTTCCGCACCGAGGTCCTCGGTCTCGTCAAGGCGCAGATGGTCAAGAACGCCCTCATCGTGCCCACCGGCGCCAAGGGCGGGTTCTTCCCCAAGCAGCTGCCGCCGATGAGCGAGCGGGACGCGTGGATGGCGGCTGGTCAGGCTGCCTACGAAGTGTTCATCGAAAGCATGCTCGAGGTCACCGACGACCTCACCTACGGTGCTGATGACTCCTCGGTCGTCGTCCACCCCGACCGTGTGGTCCGCCACGACGGTGACGACTACTACCTCGTCGTCGCCGCCGACAAGGGCACCGCACGCTTCTCGGATGTGGCCAATGCGATCGCCGAACGCCGCGGATTCTGGCTCGGAGACGCCTTCGCCTCCGGCGGTTCGGTCGGATACGACCACAAGAAGATGGCCATCACCTCCCGCGGTGCCTGGAAGTCCGTGGAACGCCATTTCCGCGAACTCGGACTCAACACCGCTGCCGAGGACTTCACTGTCGTGGGCATCGGCGATATGAGCGGCGACGTGTTCGGCAACGGAATGCTGCGCAGCGAACACATCCGCCTCGTCGCGGCCTTCGACCACCGTGACATCTTCCTCGATCCGAACCCCGATGCCGCACGCAGCTTCGTCGAGCGCCAGCGGCTCTTCGACCTGCCGCGTTCGAGCTGGCAGGACTACGACCGGGAACTCATCTCGGACGGCGGCGGAGTCTTCCCCCGGTCGGCGAAGTCGATCGATCTCAGCGCAGAGGCCGCCTCGGTGCTCGGCATCGAACCCGGCAGGCGCAGCCCTGCGGAACTGATGTCCGAGATCCTCAAGGCTCCCGTCGATCTCGTCTACAACGGCGGCATCGGCACCTACATCAAGGCCTCGACGGAGTCCCACGCAGAGGTCGGGGACAAGTCGAACGACGGCATCCGCATCGACGGTGCCGATGTTCGGGCACGGGTCGTCGGTGAGGGCGGCAACCTCGGTGTGACCCAGCTCGGGCGCGTCGAAGCGGCACTGAACGGGGTCGAGATCAACACCGACGCCGTGGACAACTCCGCCGGCGTCGACAGCTCCGATCACGAGGTCAACATCAAGCTGCTCCTGCGCACTCTGCTGCACAAGGGCGCCTTCGCCGCCGAGGAACGGGAACAGGTTCTGCACTCGTTCACCGACCAGGTCGCAGACCGGGTGCTGTCGAACAACTATGCGCAGAACGTCGTCCTCGGCGAGGCCAGGGCACAGACCGAATCGATGTCCGGCACCTATGGGCGGATGCTGAGCTATCTCGAGAAGCACGCCGATCTCGATCGGGCCGTCGAATTCCTGCCCAACGCCGACGAACTGGCGAAGCGCGAATTCGGCTACTACGTCTCACCTGAGCTGGCCGTGCTGCTGGCCTATGTGAAGATGCACGCCGCGAACGAGATCCTCGGCAGCGTCGTGCCCGATGAGACCTGGATGCGTCGCGAGCTCGTCTCCTACTTCCCGGAGTCGCTGCAGGAGAAGTACGGGCAGCTCATCCCCGAACACCCGCTGCATCGTGAGATTGCGACGGCGAAGCTGGTCAACCGGCTCGTCGATCGCGGCGGCCTGACCTACATCTACCGGATGCTCGAGGAGACACCGGCCTCGGTGCCGCAGATTGCGCGCGTGTTCGTCGTCGTCTCCGAGATCTTCGGTCTCGACGACTACTTCGAAGCGGTGTGCGCCCTCGACAATCAGGTGCCCACCGAGGTGCAGGTGAAGCTCCAGCACGACTATGTCCGTCTGCTCGACCGGTCTTCGCGCTGGCTCGTGCAGCAGGCCCCGGACAGCCTCGACGTGGATTCCGGCATCGAGATGTACGGCAAGGTCGTCGAGGCGCTGCGCTCCCGTGTCCCCGAACTCGTCGACGGCTACGATGCGGAGGCCATGCAGGCGAAGGCGCAGGACTACATCGATTCCGGTGTGCCCAGCGATCTGGCCTGGCGGGCGGCTGCTCTGCTCGACGAGTTCGTGCTTCTGGACATCACGCAGCTCGCGGCACGGGCGAACGAATCCGCCGAGGATGTCGCCGAGGTCTACTATGCGGTGAACGAACGCTTCTCCGGTTCTCAGGTGCTCACTCTCATCGGCGGGCTCGATCGCAGCGACCGCTGGTCGGCGTTGGCGCGCGGTTCGATGCGCGACGACTTCTACTCCGTCATCCTCTCCGTCGCGGGAACGGTGTTGGCGGCCACGGATTCGCCGATCTCGGGCACCCCGGATGAGAGGGCGAAGCAGCGGTTGGCCGAATGGCTCGATCGCAACGACACCGTGGTCTCGCGTGTGCTCGAGACGACGGAGACGATCCTCGGACTCGACCACGTGACCCAGGCTCCGCTGTCGGTGCTGCTGCGCTCGCTGCGGTCGATGGTCCGCTCTTCGGCGTGGGAGAGCGAACACAGCTCCTGAACCCCCACCGGCTCGTTCGACGAGTCCGGGCGGGCGCCGATTAAGTGGTAGCGTCTGATCATCGACTCATCAGCAGACCCGAGGGGAACCCGGGTCTGCTGATCTCACCTGGGAGGAACTATCGTGCTCAACGAACTGCTGGCGGCCGAGGGCCTCACGGATGAGTTGGACGTCGAACACATCCATCTGCTCGTCGGGGACTGGCAGCTGCTGGCTGATCTCTCCTTCGCCGACCTCGTGCTGTGGGTGCCCTCGCCCAGCGGCGCGTACACCGTGGTGGCCCACGCCCGATCGACGACCGGGGCGACCCTGTTCAATCGGGACCTCATCGGTGCCCGGGCGACCGGGATGGAGAAGGAGCTGCTCGACGAGGCCAGCGCCACCCAGACGTTCGTCACCCAGGTCGAGACGGCCCGTGACCTCGGGGTGAGCGCAGGAGCGGCCGATGTCGACATCCTCGCCGAGGCGGTCCCGATCGTGCGCAACGGTGCGGCCATTGCGATCGTCGTCCGCTACTCCGAAGAGGTCCGCCGCCGCGGATCGTCGCGGTTGGAGAAGTACTATCGCGAAACGGCGATGGCTCTCATGCGGATGATCGTGCAAGGCACGTTCCCCGACCGGGCCGCGCCGAGCGGGGTCCGGCACGGAGAACCGCGTGTCGGCGACGGCATCTTCATCCTCGATCGCGATTCACACGTCCAATACGCGTCCCCGAACGCAGTGTCGCTCATGCACAGGCTCGGGCACGGGGGAGAGATCGAAGGCAGCTACCTCGCCGAGGTGGTCTCGAGTCTGGGTGCCGAACTGCGCCAGGTCGATGAGACCCTGCCGCTGGTGCTCACGGGGCGGGCGCCGTGGAGGACCGAACTCGAGGTCGGACGCACGAGCATCTCCCTGCGCGCCATCCCGCTGACCGATGCGGGAGAGCGGGTCGGGGCGATCGTCTTGGCGCGTGACGTCTCGGAGATCCGACGGCGCAAACGCGAGCTGCTCTCACGTGACGCGATGATCAAGGAGATGCACCATCGGGTGAAGAACAACCTGCAGACCGTCTCAGCGCTGCTGCGACTGCAGACCCGGCGCATCGACAGCCCCGAGGCGAAGAGCGCACTGACCGAGGCGATGCGTCGAGTCTCGATCATCGCCGTCGTCCACGACGTGCTCAGCCAAGGAGTCGAATCCGAGGTCGACTTCGATGAGGTCGTCGACAAGGGACTGCGTCTGACACCTGAACTGACCAGTCCGCTGGTGCACATCGAGCTCAAACGGTGCGGCAGCTTCGGAGCGATCTCCTCCGCAGATGCGACCTCTTTGGCGCTGGCGATCACCGAGCTGATCACGAACGCCATCGAACATGGCTTCCCTGCCGAACAGCAGGAGGATCTGGCACCGGGGGAGACGCTCAACGGACATGTGTGGGTGACTCCGGAACGCAACGGCGACCACCTGCGGGTCACGATCGCCGATGACGGTGTCGGCCTCGGCGAATCCCAGAGCCCGGGCAACGGGCTGGGCACGCAGATCGTGCGCACTCTGGTGTCTGCCGACCTGGCCGGGTCGATCCAATGGGAAGTCCGCGAAGGCGGCGGAACCGTGGCGATCCTCGACGTTCCGCTGCGCCCGGACTCCTACGACTGAGCAGCCCGCTGCGGCGCGACCGCGGGCAGCGGTTGTGGACAGCGCCGAGGCGATGAGGGCGCAGAGACGGCGCAGAAACGACTGAGTCCCTTGTGCTGACGACGATGATTCGTCATCGGTACAAGGGACTCAGTGTGCAGCGCCGAAGGCGACTGCGTCGGTCGGTTCAGCCGGCGCGACGGGCGCGAGCTGCGCGGCGTTTGAGTGCGCGACGCTCGTCTTCGCTCAGCCCACCCCAGACTCCGGCATCCTGACCGGACTCGAGAGCCCACTGCAGGCAGGTCTCGGCTACTTCACAGCGGCGACAGACGGTCTTCGCTTCCTCAATCTGGAGCAGCGCGGGTCCGGTGTTGCCGATCGGGAAGAAGAGCTCCGGATCCTCATTGAGGCATGCTGCACGGTGTCGCCAATCCATGGTGACCTTTCGACGAATTCAGTGAACGCGGTTGATCACGCCCGTAATTCCGGGCGCGCAACTCTCTCAGTCAAGGTTCACATAACGCAATTGGGCGCACAAGGGTCCGGCAGTGTGAAATTTCTGACAAATATTTTCCCTATTGTCCTGCTATGCAGGCGTTCGCGCAAATCGGTCCGATATGCGTCCGGAGCCGTCGTCTCAGCCCACTCCGTCTAGACTGACAGGCGAAAGCAGACAGTTCGTGAACCAATGGAGGACTCATGACCAACGACCTCGCCGGCCCCCGCATCGTCTCCGTCGGAGGGCACACCCCGCAGATCGATCCGGGCGCCTTCATCGCCGCCGGCGCCACCCTCGTCGGCGATGTGCATGTGAAGAAGGGGGCCAGCGTCTTCTACGGCTGCGTGCTGCGGGCCGAGGCCGCGCCGATCACGATCGGTGAGGACTCGAACGTCCAGGACAACACTGTCATGCACACCGACGCAGGCAAGCCCGTCGTCATCGGTGCCCGCGTTTCGATCGGCCACCAGGCTCTCGTCCACGGCGCCGTCGTCGACGACGATGTGCTCATCGGCATGCACTCCACAGTGCTCAATGACGCGCACATCGGCACCGAATCCCTCGTCGCCGCCGGAGCTGTCGTCCTCGAAGGCACGGTGATCCCGCCGCGCTCTCTCGTGGCAGGAGTCCCGGCGAAGGTGCGGCGGGAGATGGACGATGACGGAGTGGAGAAGGTGCGGCGGAACGCGCAGTCATACGTCGAACTCTCGACCCTGCACAAGGACACCGCCGAGGTGGTCGATCCGTCCTGAGCGGATCCGTCGGACCTGTCCTTCCCTGAGAGACAGTCGTCGGACCGGATCCGACCCGTCCTGATCGGATCCGTGCCGACAGAGTGTGCGCCTTTGGGATATCGGATCGACGCCCCGGAGCGCCGTTCGCAAGGACCGTGGCGATTTGAGACAATCTGAGAGTGAACACAGAATTTGATTCCACTGCAGATCGCGTCGTCATCATCGGCGGCGGCCCCGGAGGATACGAGGCCGCACTCGTAGCCGCTCAGCTGGGCGCCGATGTCATGCTCATCGAGCAGAACCGCTGCGGAGGCTCAGCGGTGCTCACCGACGTGGTTCCGTCGAAGTCCCTCATCGCCACAGCGGAGATGATGGACGAGATCGAACGGTCCGACAGCCTCGGGATCCGGATCGAGCACGACGACGAGACCGCGAGCAATGTCCGCCGGGTGACCGCAGACCTCGAGGCCGTCAACAAGCGCATCCTCTCGCTGGCCGACGCTCAGGCCAACGACATCTACGAAGGCCTCATCCGGGCCGGCGTCAAGGCGATCCAGGGCAAGGCGACCTTGGCCGGTCGCGATCAGGTGCACGTGGTCGAGTCCGGCGGCACCGAATACACGCTCGACGCCTCGACGATCCTGCTGTCCGTGGGTGCCCACCCGCGTGAGCTGCCGACCGCGCAGCCCGACGGTGAGCGGATCCTGACCTGGACGCAGCTCTACGACCTCGACGAGCTGCCCGAGCACCTCATCGTCGTGGGTTCCGGTGTCACCGGTGCCGAATTCGCCTCGGCCTACCGTGCGCTGGGCACCGAGGTGACCCTCGTGTCCTCGCGCGAGAAGGTTCTGCCCGGGCAGGACGAGGACGCCGCCGATGTGCTCGAATTCGTCTTCCGCAACAAGGGCATGAACGTCCTCTCCCGCTCCCGTGCCGCCTCGGTGACCCGCACCGAATCCGGCGTCGAGGTCGTGCTCGCCGACGGTCGTCGCGTCGAGGGCTCCCACTGCCTCATGGCCGTCGGCTCGATCCCGAACACCGAGGGCCTCGGCCTCGAGAAGGCCGGTGTGCGCACCAGCGAATCCGGCCATATCGTCGTCGACGGCGTCTCCCGCACCTCCCGCCCAGGCATCTATGCTGCCGGTGACTGCACCGGTGTGCTGCCGCTGGCGTCCGTGGCCGCGATGCAGGGACGGATCGCGATGAACCACGCCCTCGGCGACGCGGTCCAGCCGCTCAAGCTGCGCAACGTCGCATCGAACGTGTTCACCGCCCCCGAGATCGCCACCGTCGGCTTCACCCAGCAGAACTACCGGGAGAACCCGACCGATATCGACACGGTGATGCTGCCGCTGGACACGAACCCGCGTGCGAAGATGCTCGAGATCGAGGACGGCTTCGTCAAGATCTTCGCCCGCAGGGGATCCGGGTCGATCCTCGGCGGCGTCGTCGTCGGCCCTCGGGCCAGCGAACTCATTCTGCCGATCACGATGGCCGTGGAGAACCGACTCACCGTCGACCAGCTCGCGGCGAGTTTCGTCGTCTACCCCTCGGTGAGCGGTTCGCTCACCGAGGCGGCCAGAAAGCTCCACCGCCACCTCTGATCCCACTGCGCGGCGGCTGCACTGAAGATTTTTCTGCGCAGCTGTCGATCTCGGTCGTCCTCGGCCGTCATCATGGTGTCAGGCCGCCCGGCATGACATCGGAAACGACAGAGGAGATCGACATGAAATACGCACTTCTGCTCATGGGACGCACAGAGGACCCCGAGTGCGGAGAGACCGGAGGCGCGGACCCGAGCGAGTTCATGGCCTTCGACAAGGAGATCACCGAGGCGGGGATCGTCGTCGGCGGCTTCGCTCTCGAAGGCCCCGAACTCGGGGTGCGGGTCAGCGAATCCGGCGGAGAAGCCCTCGTCACCTCGGGGCCCTTCGCCGAATCGAACGAGTTCGTCGGCGGCAGCTACGTCATCGAGGTCGCCGACATCGACGAGGCGATCGCCTGGGCGAAGAAGAGTCCCGGTGCGAAGGCCGGTCACATCGAGATCCGGCCGGTCGCCGACTACTGATGGACCCTGCTCCCGGCTCGGCCGCCCGAGTCCTCACCGCCATCGGCGAGGAGGACTTCGGGCGGCTGCTCGCAGCGCTGGTCACCCGGTTCCGGGATTTCGACCTCGCCGAGGAGGCGCTGCACGATGCGGTGCTCCGTGCGGTCGAGACGTGGCCGGTCAGAGGAGTGCCCGAGCGGCCGCAGGCGTGGCTGATGACCACGGCGAAGAACCGTGCGATCGATCTCATCCGCGCCGACGAGGTGCGCACCCGCCACCTCGCCCGGCTGCGCATCGAGGACGAACTGCGCTCAGGGGACCACGACGACCACGCGGACCGCCTCGGCGAGGAGATGGACGCCGCGGACATCCCCGACGAACGCCTCGGACTGTTCTTCACCTGTTCACACCCCACTCTGCGCGAAGACGAACGCATCGTCCTCATCCTGCGCTTCCTCTCGGGGCTGACCACCGCCGAGGTCGCCGCCGGGTTCCTCGTCGAAACGGCGACGATGCAGCAGCGGATCGTGCGCGCCAAACAGCGGATCCTCAAGACCGGGATCCCCTTCGGGCGTCCCGGACCCGACGACCTGCTCGACCGGCTGCCCGGAGTGCTGCGCGTCCTCTGCCTCATCTTCACCCAGGGCATCAACGCGAGTTCGGGACCCGCTCATACCCGCGTGGACCTCCAGCAGGAATCGATCAGGCTGACCCGACAGCTGGTCGGCTATCTGCCGGACGAAACCGAGGTGCGCGGCCTGTTGGCGCTGCTCCTGCTGAGCTCGGCACGCGACCCCGCACGAGTGGGTCCCGACGGCAGACCGGTGCCGCTGGCCGAGCAGGACCGGGGCCTGTGGGACTCCCTCCTCATCGCCGAGGGGACCGGACTGGTGAGCACAGCCGCCGGAGAACCGGGGGCCGGTCCGTACACCATCCAGGCGGCGATCGCGGCCCTCCACGCGGAAGCCGTGAGCTTCGACGACACAGACTGGCGCCAGATCCTCATTCTCTACCGGATGCTGTTCGACCGCGACCCGTCCCCGGTGATCGCGCTCAACATCGCGATCACCCTCGGCCGGGTGCACGGACCCGCAGCGGCGATGAGGGCACTGGATGAGCTGGCCGACGAGCCGCAGCTCCTGCGCCACCGGCCCTACCACATTGCGCGGGCCATCACGCTCGACGAACTCGGACGCAGCGACGAGGCCGAAGACGCCTATGCCGCAGGACTGGCCTGCCCCGGCAACGACGCCGAGTCCGAATTCATCTCTGCCCGGGTCACCGACCTCGATCGGTGACCCGGGCAGAGAAGTTATAAACCGGGCAGGGACGCCATACTATGACGCCTGCCGTCGGTTCAGGATGAACGGACGGCAGGCGGTGACGGGAGCTCCGCAGAGGGTGACGGGACCTCCGCAGGCGGTGACGGGAGCTCCGCAGAGGGGCGCCCTTGCGGCGCCGCGACTCAGGCGGCGAAGCGGATGATCGCCTCACCGGACTTCACTGAGGCTCCGGCATCGACGAGGACCTCGGAGACGGTGCCCGAGTGCCCGGCCTTGAGCGGCTGCTCCATCTTCATCGCTTCGATGACGGCGAGAGTGTCTCCGGCTTCGACGCTGTCACCTGGACTGACGGAGACGGAGACGATGGTGCCCTGCATAGGAGCATTGAGCGCGTTCGAATCGTCGGCGATCTTCGCACCCTTGCGGCTGCTGAGCCCGCGTTTCCGGCGCGGCACGCTGGGGCTCGGCACATGTCCGAGATCGGAGATGACGTCCTTGGGGACAGACACGGTCATCCGCCGACCGTCGACCTCGACGACCACACTGAAACTGTCGGTTGCGGCACTCATGAGTTCTCCTGATTGGGAATCGGCGAGAGGATTGGCGAAAGCGGTTTCGAGCCAGTTGGTCCAGACCTTGAAATCGGTGGCGAAGGCCGGTTCGGACGCGAGGACTCGGTGCAGCGGCAGCAGCGTCGAGACACCGTCGATCCGGTATTCCGACAGTGCACGGCGGGCGCGAGCCAGTGCCTCGTCACGGGTGGAACCGGTGACGACGAGCTTGGCCAGCATCGGGTCGAAGTCCGTACCGACGACGCTGCCTTCGCCGATGCCCGAATCCAGACGCACACCGGGACCGGACGGGGCCCGGTAGTTCTTCACCGTGCCGGTGGCGGGGAAGAACGTGGAGGGATCCTCCGCGTTGATCCGGAACTGGAAGGAATGTCCGCGCACCGCGGGGAACTCATCGGGAAGGGTCTCGCCCGAGGCGATGCGCACCTGCCAGCCGACGAGATCGACTCCGGTGATCTCCTCGGTGACGGTGTGCTCGACCTGGATGCGCGCATTGGCCTCCATGAAGATGATCGTGCCGTCTTCACCGAGCAGGTATTCGCAGGTGGCGGCGCCGACGTAGCCGACGTGGGCCAGCAGCCTCGCCGAGGCTTCGGAGACGATGCGCTCCTGCTCAGGCGTGAGGAACGGGGCGGGTGCCTCTTCGACGATCTTCTGGTTGCGGCGCTGCAGCGTGCAGTCGCGGGTGGACACGATTCGGACGTTGCCGTGAGCATCGGCCAGGCACTGCGTCTCGAGGTGTCGGGGACGCACGATCTGCTTCTCGATGAGGCATTCTCCACGACCGAAGGCTGACTGGGCCTCACGCGTCGCGGCGGTGTAGGCACCCTCGAGGTCGTCGGCAGAGCCGCAGGCGCGGAAGCCGCGCCCGCCGCCGCCGTGGACGGCCTTGACGACGACGGGGAAGCCGATGCGCTCGGCGACCGCGGCGGCTTCGGCCAGATCGGCCACGGCACCGTCGGAACCGGGTGCCACCGGGGCATCGACGGCCTCGGCGACGGCACGGGCGCCGGACTTGTCGCCGAGGAGTTCGATGGCGGCCGGGGGAGGGCCGATCCAGATCAGACCCGCGTCGATGACCGCCTGCGCGAAGTGCGCGTTCTCGGCCAGATATCCGTAGCCGGGGTGGATGGCATCGGCCCCTGAGCGCTTGGCCAAGGCGAGGATCTTGTCGACGTCGAGGTAGGTCTCCCCGGCTCCGGCGCCGTCGAGCAGCCAGGCGTCGTCGGCGAGTTCGACGAAGTCGGCGTCGGAGTCGGCGCGGGTGTACACGGCGACGGCCTTGATGCCGAGGTCGTGTGCGGCTCGGATGATGCGCAGAGCGATCTCACCGCGGTTGGCGATGAGGACTCGGCGGACGGCCCCGGTCGGCACGGTGGTGCTGAGAACCGTGGTCGCGGCGTCGGGGAGGACTGTGGTCATGGCGCTCCTTTGTATGATCACAGAACAATTTAGAGAAGGACACCAACGACTTGTAGATCACCGATAAAAAATACGGGCGAGAACTTCAATGGCTTCGGGCGTGTCACCCTGTCGGAATCGAGTCTAGTGCCTCTGTGACCAGAGATCGGGCCAGAACAGGCCGATGTCGGTGACCAATTCGCGCAGCACCGGCAGGCTGAGGCCGAGCACCGTGAGATGGTCGCCGTCGAGCGAATCGACGAAAGCACCGCCATAGCCGTCGATCGTCAGCGCACCGGCCACGTGGAAAGGCTCTTCGGTGGCGATATAGGCTTCCAGCTCCGCGGGGCTGGGGGAGCCGATGAGCACCGAGGTGGTCGACCGCTTCGACCGCAGATCGCTGAGTTCGAGGCGCGCCGCCTCGGGGCCGGTTCCGGGGGTGCGTCTGAGCACGGCGACCGTGTGTCCCGAATGCAGCTGCGTCCACTGTCCGGCGATCGCCGACCACACGGTGCGGGTGCGTTCGGCGGTGCCGGGTTTGCCGATGGCCTGTCCGTCGAATTCGAGCAGCGAGTCCCCGGCGATGACGATGACGGTCTCCGTCTGCGGCAGCGTCGACGGCGGAGAGGAGATGATCCGGTCGATGACGGCCCGGGCCTTCGCCTGCGACAGAGCGAGAGTGAGATCGCCGACGGAACCGGTGAAATCGTCCTCGATGGCGCGTTCATCGACCTCGGAGACGATGATGAGCGGATCGATGCCCGCTGAGGTGAGGATCTGGCGGCGGGCGGGGGACTGTGAGGCGAGGACGACCGGGATCATGAGACGGCTGCCTGCGGGTCAGCCTGCTGGTCGGGGACGAGCTCCTCGCGGCGGGCGTCTTCGCCCTTCTCCGGAATATCGAGGCTGCGGTCGACGATGATCGGGGCCTCGATGCGTTCGGCGATCGCAGCGAGCAGGGTCGATGACAGCTGGGCATAGCCGAGCTCGCTGGGGAAGCGCCCCGACTCGTTGAGCAGAGACCTGCGTGTGGTGCCGCTCAGCGACCCGGTCGACCGCAGCGGAACTGCGCGGGCGGCCAGAGCCGCCAGCCACTGGGACCCGGCGAGGACTCGAGACGTCCGGCGCAGCGAGGTCTTGAGCGGATCGCGCAGTCCCGGCAGCCCGCCGAGGTTGGGGCAGACGAGGACGAAGACGGTGTAGCGGCCTTCGCGTTGGAGCCGGTTGATCGCCTGGTTGAGGATCGGCACGCCGATCGTCGCCTGGATCGGATGGATGATGTCGCCGGTGCCGATCGAGATGATCGCGAAGCGGCGATCTTCGCTCCAGCGATCCGACAGCTGGCGTGACAGCCACGGTGAGCGCAGCACTTCGTCGACCTGGCGGCCGAGGTCCTCGGAGAGCGCGGACGGTCGTGCGGTGGTCTGCACCCGCACCGTGGTGCCGAGCATGCGGGCCAGTCCGCGTCCGATGAGCGTGGGTGGGGCGTGTTCGGCATCGACGTCGACACCGCACAGCCAGGAGTCGCCGATGATGGCCAAAGCGGCGGAATCGTCATCGTCATGATCACGTGGGGCGGCGATCGCCTCGGCGAAGGTGGAGTGAGGTCGATTCTCGTCCTCATCGAAGGCTCGACGCAGCGAACCCGCCTGATGGCGGAGGAGCCCCGCCACCGATGCCCCGGCACCGAGCGCGGTCGCCCCCATGCTCGCCAGGGTAAAGATCATGCGTCTTCCCACTGATTTCCCTCCTCAGGCGTCATCATTCCACCTTAGTGAGTCCATCAACAACTATTGTTGGAGCATGACCGATAACGAGCAGCCGCAATCCCCGAACCGTTTTCGTGGGGCCTGGGAGGCGTTCCGGCGAGGACGTGACTCCTCCCGCTCCCAGCCCGAAGCCGAAGTCACCCCGTCGCGCAGCGTCAGTCCTGAGGAGATCGCCCTCAGCCGCATCGAAGCCGAAGCGAAACCGTATGTGTCGCCGGGGCTGAAGCTCGCAGCGGCCTGGTCGTGGAGGTCGATCGTCGTCCTCATCGCCATCGGCGTCGCCTTCTGGCTGCTGTCGAAGATCTCCAGCGTCGTCCTGCCGGTGCTCATCGCGCTGCTGCTTGCAGCTCTGCTGGCGCCCTTCACCGGGTGGATGGTGAAGAAGGGCCTGCCCCGAGGCGGGGCCGCGGCGATCGCGTTCATCGGATTCATCGTCGTCGTGCTCGGCCTCTTCGCCCTCGTCGGTCAGCAGATCTATTCGGGAATGCCCGATCTGGTCAAACAGGTCATCGCCGGTGTGTCCGGAATCAGCAGCTGGTTGGCCACGAGTCCCTTCGGCATCGATTCGTCCACGATCTCGAGCTATATCGACAACGGCATCAAGACCGCGACGAACTTCTTCCAGAACAACAGCAGCCAGCTCCTCGGCGGTGCCCTGGAAGCCACCTCCTCGGTCGGCACCTTCCTCACCGGCCTGGTCGTGTGCCTGTTCACGACGTTCTTCTTCCTCTACGACGGGCAGAACATCTTCAAATGGGTGATGGGCCTGCTGCCGATCCCCGCCCGCCCCGTCGCCACCGGAGCCGCACTCAAGGGGTGGACCACCCTCGTCCAGTACGTGCGGGTGCAGATCCTCGTCGCCGCCGTCGACGCGATCGGCATCGGCATCGGTGCGGCCTTCTTGGGCATTCCGCTGGTCATCCCCATGACCGTGCTCGTGTTCCTGACGTCGTTCGTCCCCGTCGTCGGTGCGATCGCGTCGGGTGCCGTGGCCGTCCTCGTCGCGTTGGTGTCCAACGGCCTGGTCAGCGCCGTCATCATGCTGGCCGTGGTCATCGCCGTTCAGCAGATCGAGAGCCAGGTCCTCCAGCCCTTCCTCATGGGCAAGGCCGTCTCGGTCCATCCTCTGGCCGTGATCCTGGCAGTCACCGGCGGCGGTTTCCTCTTCGGCATCGTCGGAGCGCTCTTCGCTGTGCCGGCTGTCGCGGTCCTCAACAGTGTGGTCAGCTACATCGTCCGCGCCGACAGCGGCGATCACGAGAAAGATTCCTCGGACGATCCGAGCCCGGACGATCCGAAGGACCGTGAGGCGACGGCCGTGCTGGAGAGGGCGGAGGATCGACTCACCGAGGCGGTCCATGACGCAGCGGACGACGATGCGTCTGCGGCCGGAGCGGCCGGTTCCGATGCGTCTGCTCCTGACTCCACAGGTGGCGACGACGGCGGTTCCCGCGGAGCCGGCGGCCGCAGGAAGTGAAGTGAATGCAGTCGGGGACGGGTGTGATCACACCCGCCCCCGACTGCATTCACACCGGTTCAGCCGGTGAAGGCCTCCACGGATTCGACCTTGACCTCGATGGTCTTGCCGTTGGGCGCCTCATAGGAGCTCTTGTCTCCGGCCTTGACGCCGAGGACGGCGGCACCGAGCGGTGACTTCTCCGAGAACACGTCGATGTCGGAGTCTCCGGCGATCTCGCGGTTGCCCAGCAGGAACCGCATCGAGTTGCCGGCGACGCTGGCGGTCACGACGGTTCCAGGGGCAACGGTCTTGCCGTCGCTGTCGCTGGAGCCGACCTTCGCATTGCGCAGCAGCACCTCGAGCTGGCGGATGCGTGCTTCCTGTTTGCCCTGTTCATCACGCGCAGCGTGGTAACCGCTGTTCTCCTTCAAGTCACCCTCGTCGCGGGCGGCTTCGATCTTCTCAGCAATCTCTGCACGACCCGGTCCGGAGAGATGCTCGAGTTCCTTCGACAGACGGTCAAAGGCTTCCTGGGTCAACCATGTCTCTTCCTGGGTGACTTCCTCGGTCATGACTACTCCTTCTTCGGTTCGGTGCGCTGACGGGCGTGTCAGGCAACGAAAAAACCGGGCGTATGGGCACGCCCGGAAGTTGAATGAAACTACAGTGTAACGCATCTGCTGTCGAAAACGATGAGCTGAGTCACGTCCCCGTGGTCGAGTCTGCTGTCGGGGCGGCAGAAGGCCGATGCGTGCGAGTCCTATTCGAAGGTGTTCGCACTATGCGAACTGGCGCGCTGTTCGGGCCCAGCAGGCACTCTTCGAATCTGCAGCTGCTATTCGAACCAGCAGGAGTCAACGTGTCCCGATGCAGCCAGCTGGGTCGTCGCCAGTTCGACGTCGAGGCGCTTCGGCGAATTCGGGTCGTTGTCCGGCGCAGCGGGGACGGTCACCTCGGTGAAGCCGACGATCGCTTCGTCTTTGTTCGTCGCCTGGACGATGCAGTGGACGTCGCGGTCACGGTCGGGAAATATTCCGACGGTGACATGCGTTGCAGAGGAGTCGACAACCGAATAGTTGAGGGTTCGCGGTGTCGTGGGATTCGTCTGCGGACGGAACGCCCACAACGCGATGGCCGCGATCGCGACGACAAGGACGATAGCGGCGACGATCCTGGCGCGGCGGCCCAGGCCGCGCGTGGGTTTGCGGGTACGCCCGTAGCGGTCTTCGTGCAACGGCTCGGCCACTGTTACCTCAGTCATTGAATTCCTCTTTAAGTACTTCGCACACTAACCTAGAGTAGTCGATCCTCTGCCGGCGATCATGTCAGCCACAGCGTCGGCGGAAAGTGGCGACCAGGCTGATTCGAAAGGGACATCTACGTTATGACTTCGCTTCCGTACCATGGGCTGCGACTGCTTGCGGTTCACGCCCACCCCGACGACGAGTCTTCCAAGGGTGCGGCGACGAACGCGAAGTACGCTTCCTTGGGTGCACGTGTCCTCATCGCCACGATGACCGGCGGCGAAGCCGGCGATATCCTCAACCCGGCGCTGCTGCAGAGCCCGAAGGCCAGCCGTGACATCGCCGGACTCCGACGTGAGGAGATGGCCGCAGCAGCCGCCGCGCTCGGCGCCGATCACGTGTGGGTCGGCCACGTCGATTCCGGCCTGCCCGATGGTGACTTCGACAATCAGACTCCGCCCGGATGCTTCTACCGGGTGCCGGACGAAGTGGCGATGCTCCCGGTGGTCCACATCATCCGCACCTTCCGCCCGCAGGTGGTGACCACCTATGACGAGCTCGGCGGATACCCGCACCCGGACCACATCAAGACCCATGCCGTGACGATGGCGGCGCTCAAGGCTGCGGCCGATGCGGATTCGCATCCCGAGCTCGGTGAGCCCTGGCAGGTGCAGAAGGTCTACTACAACCAGGACCTCTCGGCGAAGAAGTGGATCACCATCCACGAGAAGATGACGGAAGCAGGACTCGAGTCCCCGTTCGCCGATCATCTCGAGGATTTCAAGAAGCGTGACAACGCGCGCCGCAACTGGCTGAGCACCCGCATCGCGTGCTCGGAGTTCTTCCCCGCCAGAGACCGAGCTCTGCTCTCACATGCCACGCAGATCGACCCCGAAGGCGGCTTCTTCTCCGCCTCCCGGAAAGCCGCTCGCACCTACTGGCCCACCGAGGAGTTCGAACTTGCCGTTGACCTCACCGAGCGTGAGCCTTTGACCCCGGACGTCGACTTCCAGGAACACGACCTCTTCGCGAGTGTGACTTTCGATGATGGACGCCGTGTCCCGGCCGAGGGAATGCTCCCGGATTCGCCGACAGGCGAGGACACACCTGCAGAAGACACTGCCCATACTGAAAGCGAAACCCCCGCATGATCATCCTTGCCTCAACACCAGCTCCGTCCACCGATGGCGGCACTCCCGACCCGGATCTGGTGACTCCCGGCACGATTGGTTTTCTCGCGACCTTTGCCGTGATCGTCGTGGCGATCTTCCTCATCCGGGATGCTCTGCGCCGAGTCCGCAGGGTCCGAGCACGCTCGGGAACCACAGACGCCTACCCGATTCCGCTGCGTCGGCACGTAGTACCTAACCAGTCGAAGCTCTCCGGCCCGGAAGACCCTGAGCCGGCCGACGCGGCAGAGCAGAAATCTGGTGAGGACGAGCCGACAGAGGAAGAGTCCGCAGCCTCGGAATCCACGCAGGAGACTCCGACGGACGCAGACGCACCGAACGGGGACTCAGACAGACGGTCCTGAGGATCTGCCTTCGCCGATCTTCGGCAGAGGCAGATCCGGGCAGCCGAAGGGCAGCCCAACAGATTCGCAGATACGGCGAGGGCGCGACCAACAGGTCGCGCCCTCGCCGTTATCGTCGGTCAGTAAGCGGCGACCGCTGCGACGATGAGTGCCGCGAGGTGACAGCCGTAGCCGAAGATCGTGAGGATATGGAAGATCTCGTGGAAGCCCAGCCACTTCGGTGAAGGGTTCGGACGTTTGATGCCGTAGATGACGGCACCGGCGATGTAGCAGACGCCACCGAGGACGACGAGGAGGCCGACAGCGAGATTCGCCGCCCAGATCTGCGGAATATAGCCGACTCCGGCGACTCCGAAGCCGACGTAGATCGGTACGAAGAGCCACCTCGGTGCGGTGATGAAGATCGTGCGGAAGGCAGCGCCGAGCGCGGCCGCTCCCCAGAGCACCGACAGCAGCAGGACGGCCTGATCAGTGCGGAGCATGAGCACGGCCAGGGGAGTGTAGGTGCCGGCCGTGATGAGGAAGATGTTCGCGTGGTCGAGCCGGCGCAGAATGAGTCGGGCGCGGGTGCGCCAGCGGCCGCGGTGGTACACGGCGGAAGTGCCGAAGAGCAGCATTCCGGTGATGGCGAAGATCGCAGCGGCGATGCGCGACTCGATCGTGGGGGAGATGATCACGAGCGCGAGTCCGCCGAGCATCGCCAGCGGGAACGCGCCGGCGTGGAACCAACCGCGCAGCTTCGGCTTCACCTGGCCGGCGAGCTTGGACAGTTCGGTGCGCAGCGCCGACCGACGACGGGCTATGCGCTGGTGTTCGCCGGGCGAAGCAGAGTTCGCAGAAGAGGCGCCACGGGGTCGGGCGGCGTCGGGACCGGCAGTGGACGGATCAGTGACCGGAGCATTCATACCACCATCGTAGCCAGTGAGTCTGAAGCCTCATTCAGCAGACGCGCCTAGTAGTCTGTACAGTGTTCGAACCCACCGACGACCAATGCGAAAGAGGACAGCTGTGGCGCGACCAGTGAACCTGCTCTATCGGCTGTACGAGCAGCGGCTCAAGCGTGAGCTCGACAAGTCGGTGCCGGTTCCGCGCCATGTCGGTGTCATCACCGACGGAAACCGCCGGTGGGCGAAGGAGTTCGGGGCCACGACCGCTGACGGTCATCGGGCGGGTGCGGCGAAGATCGTCGAGTTCCTCGGTTGGTGTTTCGAGATCGACGTGGAGATCGTCACCCTCTACGTTCTGTCCAAGGAGAACCTTGCTCGGTCGGCCGAAGAGGTGTCGATCCTCATCGAGATCATCTCCGACCTGGTGGAGAAGATCGCCGCCCTCGACGGTGTCGGAGTGCAGCTCGTCGGTGATCTCGACATCCTGCCGACCGACCTGCGGGCACGCTTGGAAGCTGTGGCCATGGACACCGATGAGTGCGGAATGCGAGTGAATGTCGCCGTCGGCTACGGCGGCCGTCAGGAGATCGTCAATGCTGTGAAGTCCCTGCTGCGCACGCGCGCCGATGAAGGGCTGGAACTCGAGACGATCATCTCCGAACTGTCACCGGAGCAGATCGGCGAGCACCTCTACACCAAGGGACAGCCCGATCCGGATCTCATCATCCGTTCCTCGGGCGAACAGCGTCTCTCCGGATTCCTCATGTGGCAGAGCGCCTACTCCGAGTTCTATTTCTGCGAAGCCTACTGGCCGGACTTCCGGCGCACGGACTTCCTCCGCGCCGTCCGTGACTACGGGCTGCGCCAACGCCGGTTCGGCAAATAGCCTGCGCTGCTGCGGCTGTTCCTGAACCCGGGCATCTCGCATTCACACGAAGTTCACAACCTCGCCGTGCCCGAACGCGCGTGCCGGAGACGAAACACTCCAGATCCGGGATAGGTTGGCAGTAGTTGGTCGACACCAACCCGAGATCGGGGGATGTCAGAACCGGATCTCGGCGGAACTCACGCCACAGAGGTCCTCATGGCTGAAAATGTCAACACTTACGTTCTCGACACCTCGGTGCTGCTCTCGGATCCGGGAGCGCTTCTGCGCTTCGCCGAACACCACGTCGTCATCCCGCTCATCGTCGTCTCCGAGCTCGAAGGCAAACGCAACCATCCTGAGCTCGGGTTCACTGCCCGCAAAGCCCTGCACATCCTCGACGACTTCCGATCGGAATTCGATCGTCTGGATCAGCCGATTCCTGTCGGCGACGCGGGTGGGACGCTGCGTGTCGAGCTCAATCACATCGACGCTTCGACGATGCCGGTCGGATTCGATCGCACAGAGAACGACACCCGCATTCTGGCGGTTGCCCGAAACCTCTCGGCTGAAGGCAACTCCGTCGTCGTCGTGACAAAGGACGTGCCGATGCGGGTGAAGGCCTCCGCGCTGGGACTCCACGCCGAAGAGTACCTTGCGGAGCTCGCCGCAGATTCGGGCTTCACAGGAATGAGCGAGCTCGCTCTCGACGAGGAGCAGATGAGCGAGTTCTACGACTCGGGAGCAATCGTCACCGAGGCGGTGTCCGAGGAAGTCGTCAACACCGGAGTCGTCATCACCTCACCGAGGGGTTCGGGCCTCGGCCGTGTCCAGGCGGGCAACCGGGTGTCCGTGGTCCGAGGGGACCGCGACATCTTCGGAGTCCACGGACGCTCGGCGGAGCAGCGGATCGCCATCGACATGCTCCTCGACGACGCACTGGGAATCGTCTCGATGGGAGGGCGAGCCGGAACGGGGAAGTCTGCGCTGGCGCTCATGGCAGGTCTGCAGAAGGTGCTCGAAGAGAACAAACACTCGAAGATCATGGTGTTCCGGCCGCTCTACGCGGTGGGCGGGCAGAACCTCGGATACCTGCCTGGAAGCGAAGGGGAGAAGATGAATCCCTGGGCCGAGGCGGTCTTCGACACCCTGAGCGCGCTGGTGAGCAAGAACGTCATCGACGAGGTGGTCAACCGAGGCATCCTTGAGGTGCTGCCGCTGACGCACATCAGAGGGCGGTCGCTCCACGACGCCTTCGTCATCGTCGACGAGGCGCAGTCCTTGGAGCGCAATGTGCTGCTGACCGTGCTCTCGCGCATCGGGATGCACTCGAAGGTGGTGCTCACCCACGACGTCGCGCAGAGGGACAATCTGCGGGTCGGCCGGCACGACGGAATCGCGGCGGTGATCGAAAAGCTCAAGGGACACGACCTCTTCGCCCACATCACTCTGACACGGTCCGAACGTTCGGAGATCGCGGCTCTGGTCACCGACGTGCTCGAGGAGTTCGACCCGTTCCGCTCCTGAGTTCCAGCGCTCTTGTCGCCGACCGCTCAGGTTGCCGCCGCCGTATCGCGGTATGCGCTGAGCGGTCGGCGGCAACCTGAGCGGTCGGCAGCCGGGGCAGGCGTTGGTGGTCACTGCGCCGCGGCGAATCCGCGAAAACAGCGAGCTTTCCTCGAGTCTGTGACCACAGACGGCATGACGCTCCACGCAATGGCGCCCGGACGGATCCGTCCGGGCGCCATGTGCTGATCAGGCAGCTCTGGTGCTTACTTGTAGTTGCCGATCATCGTGGTGACGTCGAGGGCCTTGTCGAGGTCCGCCTCGGTGATGGAGCCGTCTTCGACGAAGCCGAGGGTGATCGTCGCTTCCTTGACGGTCATCTTGTTGGCCACGGCGTGCTTGGCGATCTTCGCCGCAGCCTCGTAGCCGATCACCTTGTTCAGCGGGGTGACGATGGAGGGGCTCGCCTCGGCGAGGAAGCGGGCACGCTCCTCATTCGCGGTGAGGCCGTTGATCATCTTCTCGGCCATGACGGTCGAGGAATTCGCGAGCAGGCGAATGGACTCGAGCAGGTTCGAGGCCATGACGGGAATGCCGACGTTGAGCTCGAAGGCCCCGTTGGTCGACGACAGCGACACAGCGGTGTCGTTGCCGATGACCTGAGCCGCGACCTGGATGGTGGCTTCGCAGATGACTGGGTTGACCTTGCCGGGCATGATCGACGATCCGGGCTGCAGGTCGGGGATCGCGATCTCGCCGAGACCGGTGTTCGGTCCCGAACCCATCCAGCGCAGATCGTTGCAGATCTTCATATAGCCGTAGGCGATGGTTCGCAGCTGGCCGGAGGCTTCGACGAGTCCGTCACGGTTGGCCTGCGCTTCGAAGTGGTTGCGTGCCTCGGTGATGGGCAGTCCGGTCTCCTCGGCGAGGATCTCGACCACGCGGGAGGAGAATCCGTCGGGGGTGTTGATTCCGGTGCCCACCGCGGTTCCGCCCTGGGGGACCTCTGCGACACGGGGCAGGGAGGCCTCGATGCGTTCGATGCCGTACCGGACCTGTGCGGCATATCCGCCGAACTCCTGGCCGAGCGTGACCGGAGTGGCGTCCATGAGGTGGGTGCGGCCGGACTTGACGACGGAGGAGAACTCCTCGGCCTTCTTCTCCAGCGAGGTCGCCAGCGTCTTCATGGCCGGGATGAGTGTGTTGACCAGGGCCTTCGTCACGGCCACGTGCACCGAGGTGGGGAAGACGTCGTTCGAGGACTGCGAGGCGTTGACGTGATCGTTCGGGTGCACGCTGATGCCGTCGGCCTCAAGAGCCTTCGTTGCCAGGGAGGCGAGCACCTCGTTGGTGTTCATGTTCGAGGAGGTTCCCGAACCGGTCTGGAAGACGTCGATGGGGAAATGTGCGTCGTACTCACCGGTGATGACCTTGTCTGCGGCATTCTGGATCGCCGTGGAGCGAGCCTCGTCGAGGACTCCGAGTTCCAGGTTGGCCTTTGCTGCGGCCTTCTTCACCTGGGCGAGAGCGGCGATGTGAGCCGATTCGAGGGTCTTTCCGGAGATCGGGAAGTTCTCGACGGCGCGCTGGGTCTGGGCGCTGTAGAGGGCGTCCTTCGGGACCTTGACCTCACCCATGGTGTCGTGTTCGATGCGGAATTCTTCGCTCATGCTTTTCCTTTCCTGTGGGCTGTGTGGATGATGTCGATGAAGTCGACCACCGAGGTGGCCGAACCTCAGGAAGCGTAACTGGACACTGCGTCCTCGTCGCCGCCGTATTGGGCGACGACGGTCGTGCGCCCGTCGTGGAGCTGATAGGTGAGACCGACGATGATGAGGCGGCCTTCCTCGACTGCGGTCTTGATGATCGTCGAGAGCTGCATGATCTTGTCGACCGTGTCCATGGTGTTCTGAGCGACGGTTTCGTTGACGGTGGTGCGATTGTTCTTTCGCGCTCGGGCCACCGTGGGCAGGATGCGCGAGACGACGTCGGAGATGAATCCCGGGGGAGTCTCTCCAGTGTCGTAGGCGTTGTAGGCCGCGGTCACGGCCCCGCAGCTGTCGTGGCCGAGCACGACGAGCAGGGGAGTGCCGAGCATTTCGACACCGTACTCAAGGGACCCGAGCGTGACGGGGTCGACGACCTGGCCGGCGTTGCGCACGACGAACATGTCCCCGAGGCCGACATCGAAGATCATCTCGGCGGCGACGCGTGAGTCCGAGCACCCGAAGAGGGTGACGAAGGGCTTCTGATCACTCGACAGGGCTTCTCGTCGCGCTGTGTCCTGATTGGGATGCTGGGGGACGTCGTCGACGAAGCGCCGATTGCCCTCCAGAAGTTGATTCCAGGCTTCATTGGGCATCGCTTTCGCACCTGCTTCCGTTGTCGAGATGGTTTCGTCGCACCCGGGGCCGGGTCCGGCAGGGGGAGATCAGATGAGCCCGCGCCTTGCCGCTTCCTCAGCGGCCTCCACATAGGAGTGGGTCTTTGCAGCCTGATGCTCGGCGAAGACCTGTCGGACGGTGCCCGACTTCGATCGCATGACAAGGGAGTGAGTGGTGACGTGTCCGCCTTGGAATTTCACTCCGTCGAGCAGGTCGCCGTTGGTGATGCCGGTGGCGACGAAGTAGCTGTTGTCGCCGGTGACGAGGTCATCGGTGTTGAGCACCTGGTTGACGTCGAGCCCGGCTGCGGCAGCGGCTTTCCGCTCGGAGTCATCCTGCGGCCACAGGCGGCCCTGGATGACTCCGCCCAGCGCCTTGATCGCGCATGCTGTGATGATGCCTTCCGGGGTGCCGCCGATGCCCATGAGCATATCGACTCCGGTGCCGGGGCGGCAGGCAGCGATGGCTCCGGCGACGTCTCCGTCGGTGATCAGCTGGATGCGGGCTCCGGCAGCTCGGATCTCGTCGATCATCTGCTGGTGCCGGGGGCGGTCGAGGATCATCACCGTCACCGAGGCGGGATCCTTCGTTCCCTTCGCCTTGGCGACCCGGCGGATGTTCTCGGCGATCGGCAGCCGCAGATCCACAGCATCGGCGGCCTCGGGACCGGTGACGAGCTTCTCCATGTAGAACACGGCGGAGGGGTCGTACATGGCGCCGTCCTCGGTGACCGCCATGACCGAGATCGCGTTGGGCATTCCGAGAGCGGTCAAACGGGTGCCGTCGATGGGGTCGACGGCGACGTCGCAGTGCGGGCCGGTGCCGTCTCCGACCTGTTCGCCGTTGAACAGCATCGGTGCTTCGTCCTTCTCTCCTTCGCCGATGACGACGGTGCCGGCCATACGGACGGTGGAGATGACATTGCGCATGGCGGCCACGGCCGCTCCGTCGGCGGCGTTCTTATCGCCGCGGCCGACCCAGGGAGCCGCGGCGATGGCCGCAGCCTCGGTGACTCGGACGAGTTCGAGGGCGAGGTTGCGGTCGGGAGCATCCTCGCTGACCTGTGCCTTCTGCGACCAGGAGTCGGTCACAGCAACCGGGGGAGTCTCCTCGTCGACTCGTCCCCGGTCATGGTGGGATTTCACGTCAACAGAATCTTTGGAGTCACTCATGCGTCCAATTGTGCCACCCCTGTGATCGGCGTCGCGACAGTGGCACCGTGTTGTGGTCGCGATCACTTCACGAAGCGGGAATTGGCTCTTCGCGCGCGGGACGAGGACAATGGCGATGTGAATGTCCGAAATGCTGCCGACGAGACGGGCGCCCGAACAGTCGCCGACGATGCGACGCGGGTCCCTGAGGGAGAGTCCATGGCTGACGAGTCCGGAGTGATGCTGCCGGGTTCCCGGGAAGAGATGCGCTTCCTGCGCAGGAACTCGAACTGGGTCAACATGGTCATCGCGATCCTCGCCTGTCTTGCGGTCGTGCTGGGAATTCTGTTCCTCGCGCCCCAGCCCGAAGTCGACGCCGATCGAGTCGTCGACTACCAGGGAATCGCCGAACAGTCGCAAGGCAACGCTGACTTCGATCTCATCGTGCCGCAGATTCCGCGCGGCTGGACGTCGAACGAAGCCAGCCTCGAGCGTTTCGAGGACTCCGAGTACACCTCGTGGTACATGTCGTTCATCGGTTCCGAGGACCAGTGGGTGAGCATCGAGCAGGCCCGAGCGAGTGAGAACTGGGCGAAGAAGAAGACCGATGACGCCGTGGCCGCCGAAAAGGTCACCGTCGGGGGCGCCGACTTCCAGATCTACCGCACCGATGAGGCGAAGGAATTCTGGATCACCAACAAGGGCGATGTCTATGTCGTCCTGACTGCGACCGCCGCGCCCGACACGGTCAACTCCTTCGCCGACCAGATCGCCGCACAGCTCAAGTGAGGCGTCGGCTCGGCTAGCGTCGGGCCATACCGCCGGGACAGGTGTTGAGCCCCGCGCCCGTGCGCTCTGCCGGAGGGAAACCGCCAGTTGGTGCTCAATCGTCGGCGGCGGTTTCCTTGCGCGCCTTGTCGAGCCGCTCCTTGGCCCCGTCGAGCCATGACTGGCAGCGATCGGCCAGCGCCTCACCGCGCTCCCACAGTCGCAGAGACTCTTCCAACGGCAGATTTCCCGTCTCGAGTCGTTTGACGGTCATGACGAGCTCTTCGCGAGCCTGCTCATAGCTGAGAGCGGTGATGTCGGGCTGATCCTGCTGTGTGGTCGGTTCGGTCATCGGTGTCTCCTCCATAGAATCGGCGGATCGGTGGTGGTCTGTTGGGGTGGGCCCGAGACAGGTTCAGGGAACTGGGACCCTCCGGTGAGCCGTCGGTTCCCCGCGTCGTCAGCCCTCGGCGCCGTCGTCGGAATCCGGCGCTGCGTCTGGGGAATCGGCATCGGGGGCGACCTCGGTGACAGCGGCATCGAAGCGGCCGTCGGCGACGCGCACATGCACCGTATCGCCGGTCTCGATTTCGGCAGCGCTGCGCACGGCCTGACCGGCATCTGTCTGCACAACGGCATACCCGCGTTCGAGGGTGCGCAGGGGAGAGAGCGAACGAGCCTGTGAACGCAGATGGTGGATTTCGTTCTGCGCCTGATTGACCAGTCCGGTCGTCGCCTGCAGACTGCGGCGGCGGACCATCGCCAGTTCGTTCTCATGCGCAGTGATCAGCGTCTGCGGCTCGGCCAGCACCGGACGGGAGCGCACGGCGGTGAGCATCTCCTGCTCGCGGTCGAGGATGCGGTGGACGGCGGCCTCGAGCTCCGCCCGAGCGCGCAGCAGGTTCATGCCCTCCTCGGCGACATCGGGCACGATCCGCTTGGCCGCATCCGTCGGGGTCGAAGCGCGCATATCGGCGACTTCGTCGAGGATGGGACGGTCGGCTTCATGCCCGATCGCTGAGACCACCGGGGTCCGGGCTGCGGACACGGCGCGCACGAGAGCCTCGTTGGAGAACGGCAGAAGATCCTCCATGCTGCCGCCGCCGCGTGCGATGACGATGACGTCGATCTCCGGGTCCTCGTCGAGTTCCGCGAGGTTCTTCATCACGCCGGGCACCGCGTCGGGGCCCTGGACCGCGCAATTGCGGATCTCGAACTCCGCGGCCGGCCACCGCAGATGCACATTGCGCACGACATCTTTCTGCGCGTCGGAGTCCCGACCGGTGATGAGTCCGATCCGGTTGGGCAGGAACGGCAGCCGCAGTTTGCGGGCGGGGTCGAAGAGTCCTTCCGCGGCCAGCTGCTTCTTCAGCCGCTCCAGACGGGCGAGGAGCTCCCCGAGGCCCACGGCGCGAATGTCGTTGGCGCGCATGGTCAGGCGTCCGGTCTTCGTCCAGAAGTCGGCTTTGAGATTGGCGACGACATGGCTGCCCTCGGTCAGCGGCGCACCCGTGCGGTCGAGGACGTTCTTCCAGATCTGAACCGGCAGGGACATCTCGACATCGGTGTCACGCAGAGTGAGGTAGCTGGCCTTGCCGCGGTGATTGAGCTCGACGACCTGACCTTCGATCCACACGCTCGACATGCGGTCGATATAGGACTTCATCTTCGAGGAGAGAAGACTCAGCGGCCACGGGTTCTCCGCGGTGGTCTCCGCCGCGGTGGCCGCGAGCTCCTTCGGCTCGACGGTCTCGCCGAGCGTGCCGGGAGTGCCGGAAATTCGTTGCGCCATGGTAAGTCCCCTTCCGAACCCCAAGCCTAGCGAACGGCACGGACACAGCCCATTCCTGGCCGCGATCGGTGCCTCCGGCTTAGACTGTCAGAGTGACTGCCGTTTCCGTACCGACCCCGACGATTCCGCGCAGGCGTGTGCCCGCCAGCGAGATCCGCACTCCCGCAGGAGCTGAGCAGCGGGTGCTGCTCGCCGCTCCGCGAGGCTACTGTGCCGGGGTCGACCGAGCGGTCATCGCCGTCGAACGTGCCCTCGAACACTTCGGTGCCCCGATCTACGTGCGCAAGGAGATCGTGCACAATCGTCATGTCGTCGAGACCCTGTCCGAACGCGGCGCCGTCTTCGTCGACGAGACCGACGAAGTGCCCGAGGGCGCACGAGTCGTATTCTCCGCGCACGGAGTCTCACCGACCGTCCACGCCGAGGCGGCCGAACGGTCCCTGTCCACGATCGACGCCACGTGCCCCCTGGTGACGAAGGTGCACAAAGAAGCGGTCCGGTTCGCTCGCGACGGCTTTCGGATCCTGCTCGTCGGCCATGCCGGCCACGAGGAAGTCGAAGGCACCATGGGAGAGGCCCCGGATGACATCACCCTGGTGCAGAGTCCCGAGGATGCGCGCACGGTCGAAGTGCCTGACGCCGAGAAGCTGGTGTGGATCTCCCAGACGACATTGAGTGTGGACGAGACGATGGAAACGGTCGAGATCCTGCGCGAACGCTTCCCGCACCTGAAGAACCCGCCCAGCGATGACATCTGCTATGCCACCCAGAACCGGCAGGTCGCGGTGAAGAAGATCGCCCCCGAGGCGGACCTCGTCCTCGTCGTCGGTTCGGCGAACTCCTCGAATTCTGTGCGCCTCGTCGAGGTCGCTCTCGAGCATGGGGCGAAGGCGGCCCACCGCGTCGACTTCGCGCGTGAGATCGACGAGACCTGGTTCCATGACGTCGCCACCGTCGGAGTCACCTCGGGTGCAAGCGTTCCGGACAACCTCGTCCAGGACGTTCTCGGGCTCCTGGCCGACTACGGTTTCGGTGCGGTCGACGAGGTCGTCACCGCCGAAGAGGACCTCATCTTCTCCCTGCCGAAGGAACTGCGTAAGCTCAGCTGATCCAGTTGGTGCGTGAGCGAACCGCTGAGATGTGAGCGATTCGTATCACCTCCGCTGAGGCCGGCCGCCGATCTCAGCTCGTTCCCGTCTGGCGATTGCGAATATCGGTCGGACCGCCGTCGTCGAAGCCCGCCGAGCGTCCGCGGGTGAGTTCCTCGGCACTGATGCCTCTTGCACGCCTATCGAGTTCGGCGACAGCGTCAAGTTCATCGGCGACGATTCCCGTCGACGGGAACTTCCTGGCGGTGACGAGGAACCGGGATTCCAAGGACGAGACGAACCTGTTGTAGTCCTCCACCGACCGATCGAGGCTCGCCCCCATCCGCGACACATGACTCACGAGCGTGCCGATGCGCTCGTACAGCTCAGTGCCCAGTCGCAGCACCTCAGCAGCAGAGGTCGACATATCGGCCTGTCTCCAATTGAGGGCCACGGTCTTGAGCAGCACCAGCAGCGTCGCCGGGGACGCAAGGACCACGTTCTTCCCCAGAGCATGATCGATCATCTTCGGGTAGCTCGCGGCGGCCGAGGAGAGCAGGCCATCGGTGGGCACGAAGCAGACGACGAAATCGGGGGAGGAGTCGAAGGACTTCCAATACTCCTTCGACGCCAGCGCATCGACATGTCGCAGCAGCGCTCGGGCATGGTCGTGACCGTCCGAGTCACTGCCGGTCGCCTCGGCGGATTCTGCGTTCATGCGCGCAGACAGAGGCGTCTTCGCATCGATGACAATCGTGCCGCCGCCGGGCAGGTGGACGACCATGTCGGGGCGGTGGCGCTGGCCGTCCCGGTTCGCACTGACCTGGGTGTCGAAGTCGACGTGGGGGAGGAGCCCCGCATATTCGACGATGCGCTTGAGCTGGACCTCGCCCCAGTCGCCGCGGTGAGTCGTCGAGTTCAGGGCGTTGGCCAAGGACCCGGTCGATTCCTGGAGGCGGAGGTTCTGCTGGCTGAGATGGCCGATCTGCGAGTTCAGTCGAGTGATCTGCTGGACCTGTGTGCGGTCTTGAGCATGGAGATTCTCCTGCAGGTTCTTCACGCTTGCGGCCAATGGGCCGATGGCTGCGGTGATCTCACCGGCCATCTGCGCATCTGCTTCGAGGTCCTCCGTCCGTTCGGACAGGATGCGCGAGGTCGTCTCCGCTCGAGTGAGCCTCTCGAGATAGCGGGAACGGGTGAGCGAGCGTCCGAGGAGGAACCCGAGGACGGTGGCGAGGACGATCGCCACGACGAAGGCGATGATGACTGCGGATGCGGGGAAAGCATTCATGACTCCAGGGTGACAGAGGGCACGGACACGAGAATTCGAGGACCACCTCGGCGACGGCTAGACTTGGGTACCGTGGCTTTGACTATCGGAATCGTGGGACTGCCCAATGTCGGCAAGTCGACCATGTTTAACGCACTGACCAAGAACCAAGTTCTCGCGGCGAACTACCCGTTCGCGACGATCGAACCGAACGTGGGCGTGGTCCCGCTGCCGGACGCCCGGCTGACGCGGTTGGCGGAGATCTTCGGCTCCGAGCGGATCCTCAACGCCACCGTGGACTTCGTCGATATTGCCGGAATCGTCCGCGGCGCCTCCGAAGGTGAGGGCCTGGGCAACCAGTTCCTGGCCAATATCCGCGAAGCCGACGCGATCTGCCAGGTGATCCGTGGATTCGTCGATGACGATGTCGTCCACGTCGACGGCGAGATCAGCCCGGCCGATGACATCGACACGATCAACACCGAACTCATCCTCGCCGACCTCCAGACCTTGGAGAAAGCACGGCCCAGGATCGAGAAGGAAGTCAA
Organism: Brevibacterium spongiae; assembly: GCF_026168515.1. Classification (NCBI taxonomy): domain Bacteria; kingdom Bacillati; phylum Actinomycetota; class Actinomycetes; order Micrococcales; family Brevibacteriaceae; genus Brevibacterium; species Brevibacterium spongiae. The sequence goes on from NZ_CP093443.1 coordinate 1,673,459, forward strand.
AGGCAAGCGCGCTCCCGCCGAACAGCTGACCGCGATCGACGCCGCCACCGAGATCCTCGAAGGCGGCAAGACGCTGTACCAGGCGATGCAGGCCGACAAGTTCGACGTCAGCGACCTGCGTGAGCTGCAGCTCATGACTGTCAAGCCCTTCCTCTACGTGTTCAACGTCGACGACGACGTGCTCGCCGATGAAGGCAAGAAGGACGAGATGCGGGCCCTCGTGGCGCCGGTCGAGGCGATCTTCCTCGACGCGAAGTTCGAATCCGAACTCGCCGAACTCGACGAGGACGAAGCCCGGGAGATGCTCGAATCGACCGGCCAGGAGGAGAGCGGACTCGACCAGCTCGCCCGAGTCGGCTTCGACACCCTCGGCCTGCAGACCTACCTGACCGCGGGGCCGAAGGAATCGCGTGCGTGGACGATCCCGAAGGGAGCCACCGCCCCCGAGGCGGCCGGAGTCATCCATACCGACTTCCAGAAGGGCTTCATCAAGGCCGAGATCGTGTCCTTCGATGATCTCGATGCGAACGGTTCGATGGCTGCCGCGAAGTCCGCCGGCAAGGTCCGGATGGAAGGCAAAGACTACATCATGGTCGATGGTGACGTGGTGGAGTTCCGATTTAACGTCTAGCGTTATTGGCGCGGCGCGTTAAGCGTGGCATGCTTTAAATGTGATCAGGTCCTTTGCTGACAAGGCGACCGAGCGGCTATGGCACCGCGACAAGGTGCCGTCGATCGATCCCTGTGTTCAGAAGGCCGCCATCCGAAAGCTGGCGCAGATTCACGCTGCTAGGTTCATTGACTCCTTGCGTGTGCCTCCCGGAAATTGGTTGGAGCTGCTCAAGGGTGACCGTACGGGGCAGCACAGTATCCGTGTGAACGATCAGTGGCGGATCTGTTTCACCTGGACAGAAGGAGGTGCAGAAGATGTCGAACTCGTCGACTACCACTGAGCGGTGGGATCCAGTGCACCCGGGTGAGGTGCTCATGGAGGACTTCATCAAGGGCTTCGGGATCACTCAGAACAAGCTCGCGGTCTCGATCGGCGTGCCGCCACGCCGCATCAATGAGATCGTGCACGGCAAGCGAGCGATCACGGCTGACACGGCTTTGCGTCTCGGGCGCTACTTCGGAATTGACCCTCAGTTCTGGCTCAACCTGCAGGCGCACTATGAGCTGGAACTCGCTGAAGATCGAGTGTCTGAGCAGATCGCCGCAATCACTCCGCTGTAGGTTGCGTGAGTGAGGATGCCGTCAACGGGCGGCACCTGCTCTCGCTGCGTGATTGGGATTCCAAGGAACTCAAAGAACTCTTTGCATTAACCGACCGATATGTGGCGGGGGTGGGCCCGCGATTCGACGCAGCGGCGGCTGTGTTCTTTCCGCCGTCGAGTCTGCGCACGCGCGTCTCCTTCGAGCGCGGTGCCAACCTCATGGGGATCCAGCCGATTGCGTTTCCGCCTGAGTCTCTCGACAAGGCAGAAGACCTAGCGGACGTCGCGGGGTATCTCGCGCAATGGGTCGACCTCGTCGTCGTGCGGCATCCTGACATCGGAGTGCTGGAGGGGCTGGCATCAGGGGATGCGTTGCCAGTCATCAACGCGATGACGAACGTGAACCATCCGTGCGAAGTGATTTCGGATCTCTACGCGCTCTCGCGCGATGCCGACATCGCGCAGTTGCGGTACCTGTTCGTGGGCGCTGATGGAAACATCGCCAGAGCGTGGTGGGAGGCCGCCCAGGCATTCGGCCTCGACATAAGGCAGAGTTGCCCACCTGATTTGCGCGTCCCCGGCATGCTCTGGGAGGAGAGCCTGCGCAGTGCCATGCTGACTGCCGACGTGGTGATCACGGATGGTCCCGGTCCCCACGCCGAGGCGCTCGTTCCGTATCGTGTGACAGCCGAACTGCTCGATACCGCTCCACGAGGAGTGCGATTGGTGCCTTGCCCTCCGTTCATTCGAGGGCGAGAGGTCAGTCCGGATGCCGTGGTGCACAGCGCCTTTGTCGGCTACGAGTTCAAGCGTTTTCTCCTGCCTGTTCAACAGGCAGTGATGGCTCGAGCGTTGGTTGACTGAGATGGTCCTACGTGACGGAACGTTGTGGAGTTCCGCTTCAACGTGTGAGCCGGCCCCGCACGACCACAAGTTTGCCGCGACCGGCGGATCCGACGGTCCGGACTGCGGCCGTGCTCGAGCAGGGACCCGCGCGTGAGCGCGCGTGGCCGAGACGACGTTCTGGTCGGCTGGCCCCGGCTGCCCTGAGCTGATCGAGCGCCGCGGAGGCCACGCCGTCGTCGAACCCTGCTGTGGTTGCCTCGTATCAGGCTGCCGGATTCGTCACGACCGGCGAAGTCCACGAGCTTCTGCCGGCCAGCCTGCTGAGTCGTAACCAATCCCTCGGTCGACCGGTATCCTGAGAGCATGTCTGAGGCCACAGTGACACCAGAGACTCTCGCCCTGCGCGAGCTTCTCGCCGTGCGTCGCGATGAGTTCCAGGTGCTCCTCGACCGGTACGGCGCGACGAACCCGAAGCTCTTCGGATCCGTCGCTCGCGGAACAGCGCACACGGGTTCGGACATCGACATCCTCGTCGAGATGGACCCCGCGGATGGGAACCTGCTCATGCGGGCGTCCGGGCTCATGGAGGAGGCTCGAGAGTTGTTCGGCCGCGACGATATCGACGTCTTCCCAGCCCAGCTGATCAAACGCCCGATCTCGGCCTCAGCGCTCGTCGATGCTGTCGCACTGTGAGCCGCGATCCCTCCCAGCGCATTGCTGATGTGCTTGTTCAACGTCCAGCATCGGGCGTCGAGATGATCAGAGCAGGGGCACCAGCGGGGAGAATCTCATCCAGCGAGCCGTCGAACCTCGTTGAGGGTCGGCGAAAGTGCCTGAGCTGCCTCGAGAAGAACGATCGGTCACTGTCGCTCGATGAGGTCTGGTCCGCTATCAGCGATCATCGACGTGGTCGGGCCGCGCGTTCCCGCCACCACACCACCGCGACGACGGCAACGTTCACGGCCATAAGTATGAGGTAAGAAGGTCCGCCAGCACCGACGTCGCGATCGAAAGCGGGCGTCTCGCCGCCGGCGAGCACGGTGTTCAACGTCGAAGTGACGAGGTTGTTGGCGACATGGAACGCGATCGATGCTTCGAGGCCGCGGCTGACCACGGCCATGACCGCAGTTCCGAGACCCAAGACGAGATAGTAGGCGAACAGCCACGGGTCGAACGAGACGTGCACGAGGGCGAACAGGATGGTGGAGCCGGCGATCCCAGCGATGAGTGCTGGCCGAGCCGGTCGAACCCATGACGCGATCGCGGGCATCAGCGAGCCGCGGAAGATCAGCTCCTCACCCGCGGATTGCAGCGGCGCGGTCAGGACCGACACCGCCAGAAGTGCGACCGTCGTCCCGGTGATGCCGAACCCCACCCATCCCGTCGCCTCGGGAGCAAGCAGCGCCGTGGCACCCGCACCGGCCGCGACGAGTGTGAGGGAGAGGACTCCGTAGCGGCCGAGGCGGCGCAGGTCGATGCCGCGTGGATGGGTGAGCAGTCTGCGCCAGGGCACCCGAGCGGTCCGTGCAGTCAGAAGGAGCGCGATCAGCGCGGTTGCGGCAACGCTGAGGTTGTTCGCCAGCTGGGTCGTCGGAGTCATCGCCGGGGTGAACAGGTCCTCCCGCCCGTCGATGAGGGAGGACGCGGCGTAGAAGGCGAACTGCAGGGCGAAGAACAGAATCAGGATGCCTACGACGAGCAGCGCTGATCTCCACCGCGCCAGGTGCAGGTGAGCACCGTACGGTCGGTTGATCTGCGGATCGTTCGCCATCGTGGTCCCCTCTCGGTGGTTGTGATCAGTTGCCGGCGGCATGGTGGCAGCGCTCCATGTCGGAGCCACTCATGGCTCCCTCGATGACTCCGCCTTTGACAGGGAAGGCGTTCGGGATTCTCCCAGCGGCCGCCTGGATGCCCGATTCGTATAGTTGTGCTTTGACCTCGCTGGACGACTGATTCACCCAGTGGCGCACGTCATCCGAGTACCTGCGAGGTTCACCCCGAGCCTCTCTGTATTTCAGGTGGAAGTGCGCGCCGCCGGGGAATTGCCACCAGCGGAACCGCTGCAGTTCCGGGCCGTCGCCCGGCTCGACGCGCCTCACGGCACGACGGTGCTGCCAACGCTGAAACACGGTTATCTCCTCACGCTCCGTGGTAACACACTGTGTTGGTGCGGCTCGGTAATAAAGTAACACACTGTGTTGGAAGGATGTCGTGCGTGGAGCTGCTGGCCGGATGGACGAAGATCAACGGCGCGGTTGCGGGAGGCTGGAGCGGGACGGGTCGGGTCGGCGAAAATAAGTCAGCGGACACTGTATAGTTCAGTGTATGCTGACCATTGCTTCTCGCCTCGACGTCATGAACCGACTCGGTCGGGCCATGGCCGACCCGACGCGTTCCCGTATCCTGATGACCCTGCTCGATGGCCCGAGCTACCCCGCGGTGCTCTCGCGCGAGCTGGAACTGACCCGTTCGAACGTGTCGAACCATCTGACGTGCCTGCGCGACTGCGGCATCGTGGTCGCCGAGCCCGAGGGGCGGCAGACGCGCTACGAGATCGCCGACCCGCACCTCGCGGCGGCACTCACGGCACTCGTGGACGTGACGCTGGCTGTTGACGATCACGCGCCGTGCGTGGACTCCAAATGTGCCGTTCCCGGCTGCTGTGACACGGAGACGAGTGCATGAGCGCGGCCTGCGGCTGCGGCGACCCTGAGACCATCGTCGGTGAAGCAGCAGAGCAGGAGCACGAACGCCCGTGGTGGCGAGACCGTGAGATCATGATCCCCGTCTGCTCCGGTGTCGCTTTGGGCATCGGCCTTGCTCTCGAATGGACGGGCGCGGAGACGCCAGCGCTGGTGGTGTTCTGGATCGGTCTGCTGCTTGGCGCGTCGACCTTCACCCCTGGAGCGATCCGCAAGCTGTTCAAGGGCAAGCTGGGAATCAGCCTGCTGATGACGATCAGCGCGGTCGGAGCGGTGATCCTCGGCTATGTCGAGGAGGCCGCTGCCTTGGCATTCCTCTATTCGATCGCCGAGGCGTTGGAAGACAAAGCGATGGACCGTGCCCGCGTAGGGCTGCGGGCGCTGCTCAGCCTCGTCCCAGAAACCTCCACCATCCGCCGAGGCGGCGAATCGGTTGAAATCGCCGCGGAGGACTTGACCATCGGGCACCTCATGCTCATACGCCCGGGGGAGCGAATCGCGACAGACGGCATCGTTCGAACAGGACGCTCCAGTCTCGACACGTCCGCGATCACCGGTGAGTCGATCCCGGTCGAAGTCGAGCCCGGCGATGCCGTGTCGGCCGGAGCGATCAACACGGCAGGTGCGCTGGAGGTCGAGGCGAGCGCGGCGGGCACTGACAACTCGCTGACCACGATCGTCGAACTGGTGGAGCGGGCGCAGACGGAGAAGGGGAACCGCGCTCGCCTTGCCGACCGCATCGCCCGACCGCTGGTGCCCGGGGTACTCATCCTCGCGGCTCTCGTCGCTGTGATCGGGGCGCTGCTCGGCGTCCCGCAGCTGTGGATCACCCGCGCGCTGGTTGTGCTCGTCGCGGCGTCCCCGTGCGCATTGGCCATCGCGGTGCCGCTGACCGTGGTGGCCGCGATCGGTTCCGCGAGCAAGTTCGGCGTGATCATCAAGTCCGGCGCTGCGTTCGAACGATTCGGGACAATCCGCCACGTGGCCCTGGACAAGACCGGCACACTGACCCGCAACGAGCCCACCGTGACCGCGGTCCTCACCGCGGATGGCGTAACCGAAGCACAAGTTCTGGCGTGGGCTGCGGCGCTCGAGCAGCACAGCACACATCCTCTCGCGTCCGCGATCACCGCCGCCGCGCCGGGGGTTCCGGCAGCCGAGGACGTGACCGAACAGGCAGGTCACGGCGTCGAAGGCACGGTCGACGGGGCACGAATCACAGTGGGCAGTCCCCGTTGGCTCGACTCCGGCATGCTCGGCGACCAGATCACGGGCCTGGAAGAGCAGGGCATGACCGTGGTGATCGTCCATCGCGACGACGTCCCGGTCGCCGCAATAGGCGTCCGCGACGAGCTGCGCCCCGGGGTCCGTGAGGTCGTCCACACGCTCGCCGCCCAGGGCATCGGGGTCACGATGCTCACCGGAGACAACCCCCGCACCGCTCGCGCCCTGGCAGCGCAGGCCGGGATCGGCGACGTGCGTGCCGAACTGCGGCCCGAGGACAAAGCCGCAGCGATCAGAGAACTCGGCCGGAAGGGAGCAGTGGCGATGATCGGTGACGGGATCAATGACGCCCCGGCCCTCGCCGCGGCGGATGTCGGCATCGCGATGGGCGCGACAGGCTCCGACGCCGCGATCGAGTCCGCGGACCTCGCCTTCACCGGCCACGACCTGCACCTGATCCCGCGCGCGTTCGACCATGCCCGCCGAGGACGCCGCATCATCAACCAGAACATCATTCTGTCGCTCCTGATCATCACAGCCTTGCTGCCGCTCGCACTCTTCGGTGTCCTGGGGCTTGCCGCTGTGGTGTTCGTCCACGAGATCGCAGAGGTGATCGTGATTCTCAACGGCCTGCGCGCTGCACGGACCCGAAAGGAACAGCACACATGAAGGTCGAACTGCTGCACATCCTCGACTGCCCGAACACAGGTATCGCCGAAGCCAACGTGCGTGCCGCACTGGATGCTCACGGACTCAGCGACGTGCCGATCAGACTGGTCACGATCCGCAACGAGGTCGAGGCGACGAGCACACCGTTCGGCGGGTCGCCCACGATCCTCGTCGACGGTGTCGACCTGTTCCCCACGACACCGGTTCGCTCGCTGGCATGCCGCGTCTATGCCACAGGGGACGGGTTTGCCGGCGCACCGACGCAGGATCAGGCAGAGGAAGCGCTGCGCGCGATCGCTCCCTGACGTCGGTCGCAATCCGTCGTCCCCATATATGCCGCGCGTGTGCACTATAGTGAGCGCTGGCGTGAGCTGATGATCGCAACGATGAGATCTGGTGAAGATGACATGTCCTTCTGAAAGATCGAAAGTTGAGGATTGAAGATGACCGACAGCACGAGTTCGCAACGTCACCCGATACCAGGGGGCGCCGCGAAGATGCTCTGGACGGTCGTGCTCGTCCTTGTCCTTGCCCTCGGCGCGATCGCCGTGATCATCGGACTCGCATCGCTTATTCCCGGGCTTGGTCCCCTCAGCGCCGCTGCGTCTAAGTTTGCGCCCACCGTGGCACCGATCGTTGCTCTGGCGGGAATCATCGTGCTCGTCGTCGGAATCCTGGCAGCACGGAGAGGCTATCGACGCACCGGCACCATTGCAGCCTCGCTCGGTGGAATCGGCATGGTCGCGAATATCGCGGTCGTCATGATTCTCATCAGCGCAATCACTTCGGCCGGTGGAGCGGTGAACCTCTTCACCGCAACATTCTGGCTCTCCGCGATGGACGCGGCGAAGCCCGATCGTCAGGAAGTGTACGAGACGACCGAGTCCGGGGACGATCTGTCCCTGTCCATCTACGAACCCGAGGGGGTCAGTGGCCCCGCACCGACGATCATGTTCGTCCATGGAGGCGGCTGGATCGCAGGCGACCCGGACGCATCGAGCTCCGAGCTTCGTGAGCTCGCCGACCACGGCTACGTGGTCGTGTCGGTCGAGTACGAACTCGCCACCCAGAACAACGCGACCTGGCAGAGCGCGCCTTCACAGGTAGCGTGTGCGGCGACGTGGATACAGGACCACGCAGACACACTCGGTGCCGATATGGAACGACTCGCATTCTGGGCTGAGAGCTCCGGAGGCAACATGGTCGCCAACACTGCCGGCGCCGCTGCCGAAGGCGTCGCCGAGTCGTCGTGTGGTGGGAAAGTTCCTGTTCCGGCGGCGGTCGTCGCCGACTACCCGGCGTTCGACGTGACTGGTCTCTACGAGAACGCCCCCGCCGGCCCGGGTGCAGGCACCGGCACGCGCATCTTTGCGACCAGTTTCACGGGCGGCACTCCCGAGGAATTCCCGAAGCGCTACGCCGCGGTGAATCCCCTCTCCCACCTCTCTGCCTCCGCTCCGCCGATGTTGGTGATGACGGCGATGCGTGATGACGTCATCACACCCGCCGACCAGCTCGCATGGGCTGACGCCGCCCGCGACCGCGGGGTCGACGTGGAGACCGTGGAGATCCCACTGTCGAATCATGCGTATCCGCAGCCGGCGAAGAACTCCATCGGCAGCCAGGGACACCTGAGCATCGCAGAGGCTTATCTTTCCGAGCGACTTCGCTAGTCATGCAGTCGTCGGCGCTCTCGATTCTCCTGGCGGTCCGACGTCGATGCCGGTATCGTGGGAATCGGCAGCACGTACAGTTGCCGGCACTTCCAGGTATATACGCCTGAATCATTGCGGAGAGCTCCGGTCGGCCCGGAACATGTCCAAATGGGGTGCGGCGCATTCAGGCGCCGTCTTCAACCGCCGGTGCGACACACCGGCTGACGTAAGGACATGACATGACGACCAAAGACGAGAAGAACCTGTCCCAGGTGATCGACAAGATCGCAAAGATGGACGAACCGGAACGATCGCTCATGCAGCGAGTGCACGAGATCATCGTGACCGTCGCCCCTGGTCTCAAGCCGCGGATCTGGTACGGCATGCCGGCCTACGCCCTATCCGCGAGCACTCCTGCGCTGGTGACACTGCGCAATGACGAGCGCGTCAACCTCGCCCTCACCGAGAAGGTCGAACTCACCCCGGCCGGCGGTTCCGACGGAACGCTGATGCCCGCCGCCTGGTATTTCGAGACCATCGACGAAGCCGCCGAGGACCGCATTGCGGAGATCGTCAGGACGGCCACCTCCTGACGGTGACGACCCGACGCGGCTGAGTCCGGCAGACGACACTTCGTGCGATGTCTGTGCTCAGGACTCAGCCGCGTGGTCGGCTCTGAATGTCTGACCTCCGATTGGCTATGGTGGGGGCAGAGGGGACGAAACGGTCCCACCTGCCATCAGAAAGAGGAATGATCGACATGAGTTTCTCCGTCTACCTGTCCGGTGAGATCCATACCGAGTGGCGCGAAGAAATCGAGCGCGGCGCCGAGGCGGCCGGCCTGGATATCGAATTCACCGCACCCGTGACCGACCATCCCGCCAGCGATGCGGCCGGTGATCACCTCGGGGAGAACGGCAGCTCATTCTGGCGAGACCACCAGTCGGCGAAGATCAACGCCATCCGCACGCGGACCCTGATCGAAAAGGCCGATGTGGTCGTCGTGCGCTTCGGTGACAAGTACAAACAGTGGAACGCCGCCTTCGACGCCGGATACTGTGCGGCGCTCGGCACTCCTTATGTGACTCTCCACGATGCTGACATCGTTCACCCGCTCAAGGAAGTCGATGCCGAAGCAAAGGCCTGGTGCCAGACGACCGATCAGGTGGTCGAGACTCTGCGCTACGTTCTCACAGCCTGACCGGCTCACGACGGCAGGGGATGGTCTCCCTTGATCTTGAAGAACGAACCGCGGATCTCTCCTGCGAGCTTCGACTTCTGACGGGCGAACTTGAATGCTGAGAGCTCGGGCGGCACATCCATACCTTGCGAAAGTTTGAAGCCGACTGCGCGTTTTCCGTCGTCCGCGCGGGTCCAGAGCACGTTGATCGCCAGCCCCGATTCGTAGAAGACGTGCACCCAGAAGATGCCGTCCACATCGTTGATGCTGACCTCGAGGGCCGGCGAAGTGGGAACGATGTCTCGTTCGGAGGCGAGGATCTCCTCAACCCACGCCAGTGCCTCCGGGGACTCAGCAGCCGGGGCGACGGTGAACGTGTGCTTGTACTTGGTGGAGAAGTACCGCGACTCGTTGGCACGCAGGCCGGCGAGCGCCTCGGCGACGGGGGAGGACTCGAGACCTTCGGTGGTGACGTCGGTGAATGACACAGCATCGATTGGCATGGGATAAGAATAGGCCCGATGTGGTTGGATGATGACCATGGCACACCTCGATCTCAATGATGATGACCGCAGACACCTCGAACGCTGTGTGGATCTGGCACGCATTGCACTCGATGCCGGTGACGAACCCTTCGGCTCCGTGCTCGTCTCCGCCGACGGCCGCGAACTCTTCGCCGATCGCAACCGCGTCGCAGGAGGCGACCACACCCGCCATCCCGAGTTCGAAATCGCGCGCTGGGCGGCAGCGCACCTGGCCCCGAATGAGCGGTCGGAATCGACCGTGTACACCTCGGGCGAACACTGCCCGATGTGCTCGGCCGCCCACGCCTGGGTCGGACTCGGGCGCATCGTCTTTGCCAGCAGCAGCGAACAGCTCACCGCTTGGCAGCAGGAATGGGGTATCGCAGCCGGCCCGGTTCTCCCGTTGCCGATCCGCGCGGTCGCACCCGGAATCGAAGTCGCCGGACCCGACCCGGAACTCAGCGAACGCGTGCGAGCCCTGCAGGCTCGGCTGCACGGGGTCGAACCCTGAACACTGAGCTAGAGTGATCGGCAACTGAGCCGCTGTCCATCCCGACCACCGATGACGGTGCCCACAGAGGAGTCCAGTCTTGGCCCTGTACGAAATCGAGTTCACCTCCCACAACGACCGCGACACGATCTTCGGCTGGCTCCATACGCCGACCACCGAACCACACGCCGTCGTCCACATCATCCATGGCCTCGGCGAGCACTCCCGCCGCTACCTCCACCTCATCACCGCCCTCCTCGACGCCGGATTCGCGGTCGTCGCCGATGACCATTCCGGTCACGGCCGGACGGCCATGCAGTCAGGAATCTGGGTCGATGCCGGCGACGAGGCTGCCCGAGTCGTCGTCGCCGACGAACTGACGCTGCAGCGCAAGGCCCGTGAGATCCTGCCCGACCTGCCGTATGTCGTGTTCGGCCACAGCTGGGGATCGATGATCGCCCGAGTCATGGCCTCCGACCCGGCGAGTCGCCTCGACGGGCTCGCCCTGTGCGGAGTCGCCGCGCAGATGCGCGGGATCGACCAGACCATCGACCGGGACGAACTCGCCGAGGCGGCCACCGGCGACCGTCGTGCAGAACCGGCAGCCGAACATCTGGTGGGCCAGCTCTTCGACGGATTCATCGAACGCTTCGGCCCGGACGCCGGTCCCACCGCGTGGGTGGCCCTCGACGACGATGTCGTCGCCGACCATGGGCGCGACCCGTTCAACAACTTCGGCGCGCCGATGAGCGCCCGATTCCTCCAGGGGTTCGTCGACGTCTACGATGCAGCCAACGCCGACGACTGGTACCAGACGATCCCGACCGGCCTGCCCGTGCTCATCCTCGCCGGAGATCAGGACCCCGTGGCGAACTACGGTGAAGGCGCCTATCACGTCGCCAATCGACTCCGAACGACCGGCCATAGTGATGTGCGCACACGCGTCTTCACCGGAGTCCGCCACGAAGTGCACAACGAACCGACCACCCGCGACGAGGCGGAGGCAGAGACCGTCGATTTCGCCACCCGAGTCACAGCTCGACAATGAATGAGAAGGTCCCCCGATGGACTGGCCCGCCGCAACGGAGATCCGAACGTCTCCTCCTCGAACCGCTGAACAGTCGCCATGCGACAGAGATGATGACGATGCTGACACCTTCCACAGCCGACCTGCCTGACATCATCGCCACGACAGCCTCCTGGCAGCGCGAAGGACTTCCAGTGCAGGTCCACCCCGGCGACCTGGGGTGGTACCAGCGATTCGGCGCCGACGCCCTGGCCGGCGCACTGCGTGTGTGGACGATCGGTGATGAGATCGCCGCCATCGGGTTCCTCGACGAAACCGAACTCATCCGCATGGCCATTGCCCCCGACCACGCCGATGATAAGACGATCGCCGACGCTATCGTGTCCGACCTCGTCGGCGATCTGTCCGATCTGCTCCCTGCCGGCACAGGCATCGCCGAAGCCCGTTTCGGGCCGGCCCTGCAGACCGCCCTCGCCGAGGCGGGATGGACATCCGACGAACCGTGGACCCTGCTGCACCGATCGTTGGACGACCCGATCCCGCCTGTGTCCCTGACGATCGACGTCGTCGAACCAGGGAACATCGACGACCGCATCACAGTCGAAGCCTCCGCGTTCCCCGGCGCCTCACTGACTCACGACCGCTGGCAGGACATGGCCGCCGGTTGCGCCTATCGGCAGGCGCGATGCCTCGTCGGGTACACCAGTGACGGCGAAGCGGCCGGAGCGACGACCGTCTGGTCAGCTGGACCTGGTCGGCCCGGCATCATCGAACCCCTGGGCGTGCACAGCGACCACAGGGGGCTCGGCTTCGGCGTCGACATGGCGCGCGCCGCCGCCGCTGCGCTGCGCGACATGGGAGCCTCGAGCATCACCGTGGCCACCCCATCATCGAACACCGCCGCCGTCGCCGCATATCGGTCGGCCGGGATGAGCATCCTCGGCGAGGTCATGGACTTCCGCCGTCCTGACCATATTCGGTCCGAGCGGATCAGGTGAACGCCCCGGCGACGAACGCCGCCTGTCCGACGTGCTGGGCGGCATCGTCGATGATCGAGACCAGACGGACGCCGCGAGTGACCACCGGAGTCCAGTTCTCGTCGATGACCTCGTCGAGGTCCGCCTCGGTGAGGGTATTCAGGTATTCGGTGAACGCGTTCAAGGTGGCCTTGAGATAGTCGACGAGCAGCTGCTGATTCTCGACACGGATCTGCGCCGCCTGCTCCGGAGTGTGCCCGAGACCGAAGCCGTCACCTGCCTCGCCCAGGTCGAAGCGGTCCCGGAATCGCTCCCATTGCTCAGGCTGTCCCGTGAGGTCGGTCAGCTGGACGTCGACTTCACGTCCGCTGTGCCACAGCAGCCAGGCCACCGAATTCGGATGACCGCCGAGGTGGTCGTTGAGCTGGTCTGCGGAGAGTTTGGGCAGCGCGTCGGCCGCCTGCCCGGGACGCTGGGCCAGGTCGGTGAGAATCTCGATGCTGTTCATGCCGCCCATTCTGCTCTTCGAGGCAAGCCGTGTCACCCCGGGGGGTTCAGTCAGGACGGGGCTTGCGCCGATTGCGTTTGATCTCCGACCGGCGCTGCTCGGTTCGGACGCGGCGACGGCGGGAATTGCGCGAGGGTTTCGTCGCTCGCCGTGGAGTCGGGGGCGCGAGCGCGTCTCGGAGCAGCTGCGCCAGGCGGATACGCGCGTCCTGTCGGTTCTTCAGCTGTGATCGCTGCTTCTCCGAGGCCACGGTGAGCACCGTGCCGGATAGCCTCGGCGCCAAGGCTTGTATGACGCGCTCGCGCTGAGTCTCGGAGAGGAACGAAGCCGTCGCCAGATCCAGGCTCAGCTGCACTCGGGAATCCGAGGTGTTGACATGTTGGCCGCCTGGGCCCGATGAGCGGGAGAACTGTTCGGTGAGTTCGGCGGCGGGCACGATGAGTCCGGCAGGGATCCCGGGCCCCGCCGGGACACGCAGATCGCCGTCCATCTCAGCTCTGCTCCGTTTCGCCTTCGCGATCGTCACCGGCAGCACCCTCTTCGCGCAGCCTCGGCGTGATCTGCTGCTGCGGACGGATGCCGTGCTTATCGGCATAGAACTCGCGGATCCGGTCCATATCGGCGCCGATGTCCCCGGTCATCTCCACGGTCGGGCCCAGCCCCGTCGTGCGGGTGACGGAATCCAGATACCCGAAGGTCACAGGCATTCCGGTCGACATAGCGATGCGATGGAACCCGGACTTCCAATGCGTGTGCCCGCCGCGGGTGCCGTCGGGGGTGATGACGAGGGCGAAGACCTCACCGGCACGGACACGGTCGACCACCTCGGCGACGATCTTGCTGGGATCGGTTCGGTCGACGGGGATCCCTCCGAGGCCGCGCATGATCGGTCCGCGCCACCCGGTGAACAGCGAATGCTTGCCCAGCCAGTGGACGTCGACGCGCAGGCGCCAGGCGATCGCGAGCATGACCGCGAAATCCCAATTCGAGGTGTGCGGTGCCCCGATGAGGATGGTCGGTCGGTTCGGTGCGGGCTCGGTGACGAGCTTCCACTTGCTGAAAGTCCAGAAGGCGCGGGCGAGGAGGCGTCGGATCATGAACTCAACGGTAGAGTACGCGAATGGGTGAGCTTGTCAACGACGCTGGGGTCGTGCCGAAAACCGGTCATGGGCGGCTTTCAGCACCGGGTAGAGCCGACGGTGGCTGAGGGCGAACCCGTTGCGCACGATCTGCCGCGGGTTGAGGCTCCGTCCGCGCAGACGCCGGGTCGCCTCCTCGGTGAGGATATAAGCGAGCACCTTCGGCCCGCGGGAGACAGCACGTTCGAACACGACAGCGTCGATGTCGTGCCAGGGCAGCAGCGTGGTGGGAAGTATCCGTCCGTTGCGGGCCAACGCGACGCCCGTAGGGGAGAGGACGAGGGACTCACGACGGCGCAAGCGCATGACCACACCGATCGGAGCGACGATGAGGCAGCCGATGATGCCGATGACGAACGCCCACATGCGCAGATTGACGATGATCAGCCACCAGCTGCGGCCGTCGCTGATCGTGGCGGTAACGATCCAGACGAAGGCGGCGAGCAGCCCGAGCCCGACGATGAGTGCGACGGCCAGGGTGAAGATGATGTGCCGAGTCGATGAGGGAATGGTGACCTGCTGTCCACGGTCGAGCCGACGCACCACGGCGGCGGGCGAGAGGTCCTCGAGCATAGGCATCAGGATACCGGCGGCAGGCAGCAGGCGCTGAGGCCATGGCCTTGGGAAGCTGAGCTCGGGCGGTGGGAATAATCGGGCCAGGTTGATCGCTGTGCGTAGTACGACCATCACCAACAGCAGAGGAAGATATGTCTGATTCAGCTCGTGTAGTCATTCTCGGCGGCCATGGGAAGATCGCCCTCCTGGCCGCACCCAAGCTCAAGACCGCAGGATTCGCGGTCGACTCCGTGATCCGCAACCCCGACCAGTCGGCCGATATCGAGGCCGCCGGAGCGAACCCGGTTGTCCTCGACATCGAGACTGCCGATACCCAGGCGCTCGCCGACACCTTCGCCGGAGCCCAGGCTGTCGTGTTCTCCGCCGGTGCCGGCGGCGGCAATCCGGAGCGGACGAAGGCCGTCGACCTCGAAGCCGCCAAGCGCTCCGTCGACGCCGCCGGTCAGGCAGGGGTCAAGCGCTTCGTCATGGTCTCCTATGCCAGCGCGAGCGTGGACCTCGACCGGGTCGATCCCGAGAGCTCGTTCTATCCGTACGTGCAGGCCAAGCACGGTGCCGACGAGCACCTGCGGGCCAGCGGACTCGACTTCACGATCCTCGGACCCGGCGGACTGACCCTCGAACCGTCCAGCGGCAAGGTCCTCGTCGCCGATGCCGCGGGTGACCTCGACGGACAGAAGCCGGCAGACGATGTGCGGGTGACGTCCCGTGACCTCGTCGCCGATGTCATCACCCACGTCATCTCCGAATCGGCGGCGGTGCGTGAGACGGTGAATTTCTACGACGGGCAGACTCCCATCGCCGAGGCGATCCGCTGACCAGAGTTCAAACGATCAGAGTCTCAACGGTCCGAGTATTCACCGAGCCCTGAGCAGCCCACCGAACGATGGTCCACCGTTCCGAACAGGAACGGCGGACCATCGTGCTATCCCACCGGCGGTGACCGACGCTCGCCTACTCGGGTGGTTCAGCCTCGGCGATTCCACAGCTGATGGGTCAAGCCGCTCGCCGTGGTCAGCGATTCGATCGTGAAGCCCTCCTCCACCCCGTCAAGACCCTCCCAGAGGGAGACCCCGCGCCCGAGAGTGACCGGGACGACCACGATGTGCAGGAAATCGATGAGACCGGCGGCCAGGAACTGCTTGACCATCGAAGGGCCACCGCCGATGCGCACGTTGAGACCGTCAGCCGCGGCGGTCGCCTCGGCGAGAGCCTCGGCGGGGGAGGCATCGATGAAATGGAAGCTCGTCCCGTTGTCGAACTCCATGGGTTCGCGGGGGTGATGGGTGAGGACGAAGCAGGGAGTCTTGAACGGCGGTTCCTCACCCCACCAGCCGCGCCACCCGTCGTCGGTCCAGGGCCCCGTCTGGGGTCCGAACTTCTTCCGACCCATGATCTCGGCGCCGATGCCCTGCCCCCACATCGCGAACAGCGCGCGATCCGCGGTCACGGGAGCATCGACCTTGTCGACGCCCTCGATTCCGCGCCCGTCGAAGAACGAGAACAGTGCCTGCGCCTTGCCGATGGGCTGGTCGAGAGTGACGAACTCTCCGGCCGCGAAGCCGTCGAGAGAGACGAAGAGATTGTTGACACATGATTTGGCCATGATCACTCCAGTGTGGTGGTGCGGCGGTGTCTGTCAACGGTGCAGTACGCACAGTGGACTCAGTGTACGATCGAGTAGTTGTAGAGTGCAATCACTGGAGGTGGATCGATGCCTGCTGAACCGCGCTCGGGGTGTGCCATCAATGCCGCTGTCGAAGTTCTGGGGGACAACTGGTCGCTCATCGTCCTGCGCGACATCATCTTCGGCAATCGGCGGCATTTCCGCGAGCTCCTCACACTCAATGATGAGGGCATCGCCTCGAACGTGCTTGCCAGCAGGCTGAAGAAGCTCGTTGATGAAGGGCTTCTGACCAAGGCGGAGGCCGTGCGTGGGCAGAGGGCCGAATATTCCCTCACCGAGGCGGGCATCCAGACCCTGCCGGTCATGGTCGCCCTCGGGACCTGGGGAATGACCCACAGGGAGACCTCCCCGGAACTGACGATCCGATCCCGGCTGATGGCCGAGGACCCTCAGCTCGTCGCCGAGCTCATGGACGAGCTGCGGGAGATCCACCTCGGCGTTCCGCGCCCCGACCCGCAATCGCCGCGCGCCTCCGAGCGACTGCAGGCAGCCTTCGAAGCGGAGGTCGCCGACAGCTGAACACGGCTTCGACAGCACTCTTGTGCGCCCCTGCCGTCTGTGGTTCCATGGATTAAGTGATTGCGAAAAGCAACTACTTTCCCGCAGCACTGATCCCGAAGGAGCGATCATGTTCACAGGACTCATGGCCAATATCGTTGTCACCGGCGAGAAGGAAGCGACCGAATGGTATTCCCGACTCTTCGAAAGACAGCCGGACGGCACACCGATGGCGGGCCTGGCCCAATGGTGCTTCGACGAGAAGTTCGGCATCCAGATCTGGGAAGACCCGCAGCGGGCCGGAGGCTCCAATGTGGTCATCGACGTGGACGACCTCGACAAGGTGGCTGAGCGTCTGCGTGCGGCCGGAATCGACCACGACGAGCCGAGCCCCGGTGGCGGACAGCGCATCCTCCCGGTCACTGACCCGGATGGAAACCAGGTGGTGTTCTTCGGTGAATGAGCTGCCCGCCCCGGATGGCCCTGCAGCAGAAAAGCCCACCCCGATGACTGCGACGATCAGCCTCAGCGCCGATATCGACCACTCGATCTCAGCGGTGTGGAACGCTTTCGCCGACACCGATCAGCGGGTGCGCTGGGGCGTCCCCGCGGGCGAGGCGATGGTCTGTGACATCGACGAGTTCCGGACCGGCGGATCCATCCGCGCCCGCTGCGGATCTCCGGGAGCCCTGGAATTCGACTCGTCCGGACAGTACTGCGCCATCGAGGACGAGCACTTCATCGTGACCACCGAGACCCTGACCAAGGATGGCGGGACGCTCTCGAGCGCGATCATCACCTGGACATTCACCGCGACATCGACCGGCACTCGGGTGGACCTCGTCGACCAGGTCGTGTCGTTCGTCGGACAGGGGATGATCGACGGCCACCGCAACGGCCACGAGATCTGCCTGCGACAGCTCGGAGAGTTCCTCAGCTCCTGAGGTCGGCAGCCCAGGGGAGATCTGCGCCTTCGCGACTGACGGTGATTCCCGCCAAGGCGGTCGCCCGTTCGCCCAGAGCCCTGAGCTCTGCCGTCGTGAGGTCGGACAGTGCCGTCGCCCGGGCCCGCAGGTCGTGGATGAGGGAGACCATGAACGTGTCACCGGCACCGATCGTGTCCACGACCTCAACCGGGGTCGAGGACACCGCAGCCCGCGCCGAGGCGGTCGACATGATCGCGCCCTCACCTCCTCGCGTCATCGCCACCAGATCCGCACCGAGGCCGAGCAGGCAGTCGATCTGAGCGTCGACATCGAGTTCGGGGTAGAGCCAAGCGGCGTCGACATCGCTGAGTTTGAGGACGTCGACACGTCCGGCGAGGTCCTCGAAGCGCGGCAGGACCTCCTCGCGGGAGCCGATGATCGACGGCCGAATATTCGGATCGAAGCTGATGAGTGATCCGTGCGTCTGCGGTCCCGACTGCGCCGTGATGGTGTCGAGGAGCCTGTCGATCACGGCAGACCCCGGGGTGAGAAATGCCGCGATCGAGCCGAAGTGCAGAACGGACGGTGCGCTGTCCTCGAGAAGCGAGGAATCGGGATCCCACCGCAGCTGGAACTCGTACTCGGCCGAACCGTCTTGAGCGAGGCGGGCCAGCGCCGTGGACGTGGCACCGTGCGGGGACGCGAGAACGGAGACGTGAGACTCCCGCAGATGCGCCAGCAGGAACCCGCCGTGGAAGTCATCACCGACATCGGTGAGGAACTCGACATCATCGCCGAGGCGGCCCAATCCGAGAGCGACATTCGCCGGGGCACCGCCCGGTGCGTACCGGTCCCGGGCCCCGGGAGTGCTGACGATGTCGATGAGGGCTTCACCGATGACCAGAATGTTCATGGGCACGATTCTAAGGTGAAACGCTTCCACCGGCCGCGAGGTGCAGAAATAGCTCGCAAATCGGTGATTACAGCGAATCGACGTCATTTCGTGTCAGTGCCGTCTGGGAGCGTGTGGTCATGGACAAGAACACCATTGACAACGACGTCAGAACGATCATCGACGAGGAGACAGCCCGTGTCTTCGCCCCTCGGCCGGGCGAATGCCTGGCTTGCTATGTGTTCCGCCAGCTCGGCGAATTCGGCTGCAATGGCACTCACCGCTTCGCAGAAAGCTTCCGCGACCGCACGGCTCCACGTGCCACGGCGCTGCTTGCGCGATTGAGCAGCATGGGTGCCTGCTGCTGTGACTGCGAAATGTTCCTCAACGCCTTCACTCCTGCAGCCAAACCGTGGATCACCAGCATGCCGTTCGGCGAGCTCATCGGCACTGCCTTCGGCAGCGAGGAAGCCATCGACATGAGAGAAAGGTTCGGAATCGACGAACCTCCCTCGACGAAGCTCTACCTCTGCTGTCGACTGGTGCGGCGGGGGTCCACCCAAGCCTGCGGAAACTGGGCCCGCATCCGACGGTGGTGAGCACACGCTTCCGGCAGAATGGGACTATGTATTCCACTCTGCCGCTGTTTCTCGACTGCGATCCCGGGATCGACGATGCGCTCGCCCTGGCCTACCTGTGCTGCCAGAACGATATCGACGTCGTCGGCATCGCAGCCTCAGGAGGCAACGTCGCTACCACCCAGGTCCTTGAGAACACTCGTGGATGGCTGGCACTGGCCGGACGCAGCGATATTCCCGTCCACTCGGGACATGACCTTCCGTTGGCGCGGCAGACCCCGGCGACAGCACCGGACGAAGCGCTCGAATACGCCGACCTCACCCACGGACAGACCGGACGCGGATACGCACGGCTGCCGGAATCGCCGGCCCCGGTCAGCTCTGTGTCGGCCGCCCACGCCTGGGTGAACGCGGCCCACGCTTATCCCGGACAGCTGGTCGGCGTGGTCATCGGACCGGCCACGAACCTCGCCCTGGCCCTCGACATCGACCCGGAGCTGCCCCGGCTGTTCAAGCGGCTGTTCATCATGGGCGGGGCCTTCAACTACCGGGGCAACACTCATCCGACGACGGAATGGAACGTCACCTTCGACCCGGAATCCACCTCCCGGGTCCTCGCGGCCTTCGGAGAGGCGCATACAGACGGCCACCTCGAGCACCTTCCGGTGATCGCCCCGATCGAAGCCACCGAGGCCGTGGAGATGACTCCCGAACGACTGACCCGCATCATCGACGGCGCTGCCTCTGCCGGACCACGGTGGCAAGGGATGGTGACCCAACTGTCAGAAGCGCTGCGGTTCTACTTCGAGTTCCACGAATCCGACGGACTCGGCTATCTCGCCCATATCCACGATCCCTTCGTGCTCGCCTGTGCCCTGACCTGGGCGCGACACGATGCCACGGGACCCACCGACCAAGCGGATGGGGAACCGGGCACGCACGCGGAACCGGCAGCCTCCTCGGTGCCGGCCCCCTCATCAGAGCCTGTCAGAGGAACAGCAGGCGTGCTTCCCTGGGCGACAACGCTGTGGGCGCCGGTCGACGTCGAACTCACAGGTACACTCACACGAGGCGAAACCGTCGCCGATTGGCTCGGACGGTGGGGCCGGCCCGTGAACGCAGAGATCATCCGCACCCTCGACGCCCCCACATTCCTCGACCACCTCAGCACCACCCTGATGAAAGGACCACAAGCATGAGCGCACACTCCAGAGGGTCTGGGCAGGGGCCGACCACCACGGTCGGTCCCGGACAAAACCGCAACCTCGCCCTTCCCCTCACCCTCACACTTCTCGGCACCCTCGTCGTCATCGGCACCTACGTTGCGGTGCTGCTGACCCAACCGGCCAACCTCGGCGTCGACCTCGGCCACACCACCTTGTGGGTCATGCTCGGCTATCTCGGCGGAGGTATCCTGCTCGCCGCCGGCACACTCCCACTCATTCCCCGCAGCGTCCTCGCGCTCATTCCCGTCGCCATTGCGCTCAACATCGTCATCGGGCAGATCATCGGCAACTACACGCCCGTCCCGCTCTACCTCGACTCGATCGGAACCGTGCTCATCGGCGTCCTCGCCGGACCTGCCGCAGGAGCGTTCACCGGCATCATCTCGAACCTCATCTGGGGTGTGACCCTGAGCCCCAGTGTCATCGCGTTCAGCTCCGGGGCCGCCTTCATCGGCGCCGCTGCAGGCTGGGCCGCACGGCTCGGCGTCTTCCGCACACCGTGGACCGCGATCATCGTCGGCGCTATCGCCGGTGTTCCGGCCGGTGCCATCGGCGCACCCGTTGCCGCCTACGTCTTCGGCGGAGGCCTGGGTGCCGGAACCGGGGGAGTCGTCGCCATCCTCCAAGCCGCAGGATTGGAGATGTTCAACGCCACCTTCGCCCAGAGCATGATCTCCGACATCGTCGACAAGGCGCTCATCTTCGCTCTGGCCTATGTCGTCATCCGATCGCTGCCCAAACGCATCATCGATCGCTACGAGTTCGCCTCCCACAGTCGGCCCCGCTCGACCTCTCGAACCGGGCCGACGAAGGCGAGAGAGTCCACGTCTGCGTCTTCGGTCGAGTCTGCACAGACTGCTGAATGAGCAGCGCTTCACCCGATTCCGGTCTCCGGGATCTTGAGGCGAGCACCGTCGAAGCCGATAGAACGTCCAGTCGTCTGCACCCGGCCACAGAGTTGGTCATCTTGGCCTGCGGCCTGCTGCTCATCTTCGGCCTTCCGTCCCCGATCGTGCCGGCAGCCGTGCTGACCGGCACGATCGTGACCGTCGTGAATTCCCGGACCGTCCGCCTGCGCTCGTGGTCGCTGGCAGTGGGAATTCTGTGCCTGCCGACACTGCTCGTGCTCATCATCGTGCAGGGACTGTTCTACCCCGGTGTGGAGGTCCACGTGCTCTGGGAGGCCGGACCCGCCCGCCTGAGCGTCGAAGGGCTGAGCATCGCCGTGCAGATCTGGCTGCGTGTGAGCGCACTGATCGGTCTGTGCGCACTGTTCGGGCTCGGCGCGGACTCCGCTCGACTCTTCGACGGGCTGCGCCGACTCCGTCTGCCTGCGGGACTGGCCTATGTGTGTGCTTCGGCCATCGGGCTCATTCCTCTCATCGGGGCACGCACCCGAGAGATCATCGATGCCCGGAAAGCGCGCGGATGGGCGACCGATCGGTGGACGGTGCGGATGCGCCTGCTGCCCGGGATCGTCGTCGGACTCATCACTGCGATCCTCATCACCGTCGACCAGCGTCACGACGTGCTCGAGCAGAGCGGACTGAATATGGGCCCGACCACGGCCTCTCTGCAGGACCACAGAGACGGAACAGGACAGAGAGTTCTGCGCATCCTCACCCCGCTCGTCACCCTCGGGCTCATCGCCGCCTCCGTGGCAGGACTCCTGCCGCTGCCGGAGACCTCACACCTGATCGGGGGTGCCTGAGATGACGTTCGTTCTCACAGATGTCGGATTCACGTATCGAGGAGACGACGCTCCCGCGTTGACGGGCATCAGCCTCGAACTCGCCGACGGCACCATGACCGCGGTGCTCGGAGCAGTCGGGTCGGGCACCTCGACGCTGTGCCGACTGCTGGCCGGGCAGCTCACCTCTCGCGGCACAGCGACCGGCACCGTCGACCCAGGCGGCACGGTCGCGCTCCTCGGTGACGATCCGGAAGCGCAGCTGAGCGGAATGACCAGCTACCTCGGCGATGAGGCCCAGCTGGCATGCCGGCTGCACGGCCGCGATCCGGCTGATGCCCAGGCGCGGGCCAGGCACATGTTGGAACGGCTGGGCATCGCCGGACTGTGGGCACGACGAGTGGACACGCTCTCCGGCGGTCAGAGACAGCTGGTCGCCTTGGCACGGCTCCTCGCCGCAGATCCCGATCTGCTCATCCTCGACCAGCCCGCTCAGTCCCTGGACCCTGCGATGCGGATCCGCCTGGCAGCTGTGCTGCAGGAGTTCTGCGCCCGGGGCGGCACTGTGCTCATCACCGGACACCAGATCGACGAACTGACCCAAGCCTGCGAGCCGGTGCATCTCCTCGACTCCGGACGTCTGCGACCAACGACAGACACAACGCAGTCCATCGGCATCTGGGACTGTCTGCCCGCTGCTGCCACGGCCGTCGAGCACGCGTCGATCAACCGGCCCGATCCGCGGCTCACGGTGGCCGGACTGCGAGTCGACCGTGGGAGCAGACGCATCCTCGACGGCCTCGACCTCGACCTGCGGCCCGGCGAACTCGTCACCGTGACAGGAGACAACGGGGTCGGGAAGTCCACACTGCTGCGCGGCATGATCGGACTGCTCGACCGGTCTGCGAGGATGACGGGCACGATTGCGGTCAGTCGCCTCGGCGAGATGACACGAGTTGATGCGCTGCCCGCCCACGCACGGAGCACCCACCTCGGCTGGGTCGGGCAGGATCCGGGACTGCAGCTCTCCGCAGCCACGGTGGCAGACGAACTGCTGCACGCCTCTCCGCTGCCGGCGCATCGATGGCGTGATCGGGGGCGAGTGCGGGACCAACGCCGGTCAGATGTGGACACCGTGCTTGCCGAGGTCGAACTGACTGAGGTCGCCGACGAACACCCGTTCGACCTCGACGCGCCTCGACGCAAAGACGTCGTCATCGCCTCAGCACTGATGACCGGTTCACCTGTGCTGCTGCTCGACGAACCGACGATCGGGCGTGACCTGGCGGGGATGAACCGGCTGAATGCGATCATCGAACGCTTCCTCGGACGCGGCGGTGCCGTTCTGGCGACCACCCATGACCGGCGCTGGGCGAGTGAGGCGGCGCACCGGAGCCTGCAGCTGGCGAACGGTCGGCTTCAATCGTGAGGATATGACGAGATGAATCGCTGCGGCCGCCCAACTCACGGTGCGCATCGACTGGACGAACGTGCTCAGAAGTCGAAGGAGTCGTCCCCGGCGGCTGCAGGGCTGCGCAGCCTCTGCAGATGCAGGTGCCTGATGAGCCGGATGACGGGGCGGATGAGCATCTCCACGCTGCCGATGACGAACAGCCACGTTCCCGTAAACGTCAAGGTCTCGGAGAAGAACATGAAGCTGCCGACGAGGAACCACAGGCCGATGAGCACGTCATTGGCGATGCTGATGACCTGGTAGCGCTGCCGGATGACGAGTTCCTCGCGTCCGATCCGCAGATGAATGTCGTAATTGCCCTCAGCCATCGCACCGTCCTCTCACATTGATTCCTTCTGTGAGCGAGCCTACTGCCGCGGCCGGGCCCAGAGCGCCGATCAGAACTGAATCTCATGTCAGTGGCGGAACCTACCGTGAGGACATGGATCAGAACTCGAACACGTTCGACGCCCTCGACGACGAAGCGCATGACCATCGTCCGCTCATGCCATGGGATGAGCTGCTCGCCTTCATCCGCCGGTTCCCTCAGCTGGCCGCAGTCGATGCGGCTCTCATCGCCCACCAGCGGCCGGACGCCACAGTCGTCGACACCGAAGCGCTCAGTCCCGTCACCGCGGCGGGAGCACCCACGTGGGACGGTCTGCACCGAATCCTCCAGGTGCTGCGGCAGAAGAACCTGCTGCCACAGCACCTGCCGCAGACCCGCAGCGCCACCGTCATGCTCACTCGTCTCCTCGACGAACTCGCCCTCATCCTCACCGGTCGTCGAGGAGCGCGGCCCGAACTCGGGATCGCGGCAGCCACAGCACACACGGATGCCGCTGCGTTGCGCTTCGAAACCGAATGCATCACCTGGCTCATCGCCGGTCGACTCGGGCTGAGGGCCGCCGCGACAGGAACGCTCAAGGGCTACCTCAAACACGGTGAGCTCATTCCTGCATTCTCACGCGATCGTGTCCTGCACACAGTCGATGCGATCGAGCATCTCTTCGGCGGGGCGCTCGTATTCGGGGAAACGGTGCGTCATGAGGTGCCCAGCCTGTTCGAGCTCGACGACAGTCTGGCCGTCTGAACGTTCCGCGCCGAGCCTCATCAACTCCGATCGAACCCTGGTGCTCAACGCCCGATGAGAGCACAATGAACCCTATGCCGACCCCACCGCAGCGCTGGACCGCAGCCACCGTCTACCCGAACATGTGGATCGATCCCGCAGACGACCCGCGCAACACAGACGGACGCAGTCCCGACGGTGAGCTGGCAACCCTGCTCGACTTCATCCGCGACTACAGACTGACGTTGGTGATGAAATGCCACGGACTGTCATTGGAGCAGCTGGCACTGAAGTCCGTTCCGCCGTCGACGATGTCGCTGCTCGGCCTGATCCGCCACATGACCGACGTCGAACGGGACTGGAGGAACTGGATCACCGATAACGAACCCGAACCAGCCCTCTACGGCAGCCTGGACAAGGCGTTCGACCTCAGCGAAGTGACCACCGACGACGATTCGACCCTCACGGCGACCTTCGATCTGCTCAGACGGGAACAGGACGCAACCGACACTGAAATCAGCAGACACGACGATCTGGGCACACGGCTGGGCCGCGCGGCGATCGCGGTGCGAGAACTCCACGTCCACCGGATCGAAGAATACGCCCGCCACTGCGGGCACGCTGACCTGCTGCGCGAATGCATCGACGGCAGAACCGGGCAATAGCCTCATCGCCACAGACCAATCCACATCGACGACAGAGACAAACCCACCTCAACGCAGAGGATCACCGATGAGCAGAACAGTCCAAGTCACCTTCGACAGCCACGACCCCGAACGGCTCGCCCGGTTCTGGGCCGAAGCACTCGGCTACATCGTGCCGGGCCCGCCCGGGATCGAGCTGGGCGAGGACGACGATCCCATCGCCGCCTGGAAGGAATTCGCCGCCGGACTCGGAATCGAACTGGGTCCGGAGAATATGGTCGCCGCCATCGAAGACCCCGAAGGGACAGGCCCACGCGTCTTCTTCCAAACAGTGCCCGAGGACAAAACGGTGAAGAACAGAGTGCACCTCGATATCCGTGCCGCGCCCGGACTCGACGGCGATGAGCGGATGGACACGCTCGAAGCCGAATGCGCCCGGCTGACGGCCCTCGGAGGGAGTCGGCTTCGGAGAGTCGACCCCGACCCGCCCATGGAAGCCGGGTTCATCGTCATGACCGACCCCGAAGGCAACGAGTTCTGCCTCGACTGAGCGCCGGACAACTCTGGCCGACGACCAGATGAGAGACTTCTCAGACGAGATGAGATTCTTCTCAGAAACCCCAGGTGAGGTGCGGTTGCTTGCTAGCGTGAGAACCATGAAGACGAATCGCATGGCAATGAGCACAGTGGCAGGACTGGCGGCGCTCGCTCTCGGCCTGGCCGGGTGCGGCGGAAATGATTCCGGAAACGAAGCCGACGAGGCTCAGAGCTCACCGGAAGCAAGCGAATCGGCGCCGGCCGGCACGGCCGACGACCAGGCTGACAACGCCGACGACGGCAAGGACGATAAGACGGACGACGCGAAGGACTCCACCCAAGACGCATCCGGGTCAGGCCTGTCCGCCGACGCCGACCTGAGCAGGGAATCGCCGGCGACCAGCGCCGAAGACGCAATCAAGACGGCGAAGAAGAAGGCCGGGAACGGAATCGTCCACGACATCGAACTCGATTGGGACGATGACGATCAGGCCTGGCAATACGAGGTGTCCGTCCTCGACGGCAACACCGACCATGACATCGAGATCGACGCGAACTCCGGCAAGATCGTCAATGACGACCAGGACGACAGCGATGACAAGGAGAGGAACATCGATCTCAATGATCCGATGACCTTCGACGAAGCACTCGAGCTCGCCGGTGAGAAGGCCTCCGGGAAGCTCGTCAGCTGGAAGCTCGAATACGATGACGACAAGCAGGAGTACCAGTTCGACTTCGACAAGGACGGCGAAGAGATGGAAGCCACCGTCGACACCGACAGCAAGCGCGTCTCCGTCGATGACTGAATCGATGACCACTTTCGGTCGACTCGTGGTCATCGCCGGCCCCATGTTCTCCGGGAAATCCGAAGAGCTCATGCGTCGAGTCCGGCGAGCCACGATTGCCGGGATCAACGTGCTCGTCGTCTCTCATTCCCTCGACACCCGAGCCGATATCGCCACGATCACCTCGCACGTCGGGATGAATATCCCGGCGGTTCCCCTCAGCGACGCCCCTTCCCTCGCCGAGGCGGCCCAGACCTCCGACTACGGCCTCATCGCCATCGATGAGGCACAGTTCTTCGGCCCCGACCTCATCCCCGTCGTCGACGACCTCCTCGGCAGAGGCATCGACGTCATCGTCGAAGGTCTGTGCGTGACCTTCGACGGACAGCCGTTCGAACCGCTGCCGAGTCTGATGGCCGTGGCCGAAGAGGTCCTCAGACTCACCGCAGTGTGCACGATCTGCGGCCGTGACGCCGTCTTCCACCAGCGCACAGACCATTCGGACCTCGCAGCAACCACCATCGACGCCCGCCATATCGGCGGACTCGACACGTATGTCGCCCGATGCCGCGAACACTTCACCAGCGCGCGGCAATAGCCCGCAGGGCACTCACTCCTCGATGCTGTCCCAGACCTCTCGCCAGATCCGAGCGAGGTCGGCGACCTGATAGTGGGCATTGAGTCCGCTGGGCTGAGGCACCACATGCAGGGCCACCTCGGGCGGCCATCCATCGATGAGCGAGGTGTCCTGCTCGCCGAACTGGGCCTTCGGCTGGCGATAGCCGACCCGAAATGACGTGATTCCGGCGATCGCCACTGCCCTCGGACGGATGACCGGCAGTCGGTCGATGAGATGGGCGGCCGCATCACGCAGCTCCTGCCGGGAGAGCTCATCGGCTCGGACGGTGGCCCGACCGATGAGGTTGGTCAACCCGATTCCACGTCTGAGCAGCTGCTGTTCGTCGGCCGGATCGAGCCCACGGGAAGCATCGACGAGGTGATCGGTCAGACCCGCCTGATGCAGAGACGGCCAGAACCGGTTGCCGGGTCGAGCGAACGGAGCATTGACCGCGGCCGTCCACAGTCCGGGATTGATGCCGACGATGAGCAGCTTCAGCCCCTCGGAGTCTGGGGGCAGAATGTCGTCGATCGCATTCGGGTCATCCGTGGCGAACGCCGCGAGGTCGTCCTTCGTGGGTTTGCGACCGCCCAAGGGGGAGGGCCTGCGGCTGCTGACATTGTTTTCCTCACTCACATCTTTCACACTACCGTCGTACCATGAGCCACGAACATGTGAGTCGGCGAGCCGGCGAATCCGCACCGTTCCATTTCGCCGACCGGTGGATCGTCGAGGCCGAGCCTGAGACTGTGTGGGCGGTGCTCGAGGACGTCGAAGAATGGTCCCGGTGGTGGCCGGGTCTCACCGAGGCACACCGCTTCGGGGAGTCGCTCGTCCCGGGAGCACGCGCACGCATCCTCGTGCGCACACCCATCGGCGTCACCCTGCGGTTCGTCATCACACTCCAAGAGGTGGACTCACCGCGATACATCCGCTTCAGTGCCTCCGGCGACCTGCGAGGCGAAGGCATCTGGACACTCACTCGTGAGCGCGGAGCCACCCGCATCGACGCACAGTGGTGTGTGACGACGATCCGTGCGCTCATCACGATGATGCGGCCGGTGTCGGGAATCATGCATGCGCTGGTGATGGCAGCCGGTGAACGCGGACTCCGCCGGCGACTCTCCGGCACCGCCGGCGACTGACACACGGCTCAGCGCACAGCAGCACCGCTGAACTCTCGGACCTGCCCGGGCCACGCGTCGATGCCGCCGGCCAGCGACCGCAGCCGCACCCCGGGCGGGGCCGCCTCGGTGAGCAGAGACACCGCCTCCGCCGACCGGGCACCGGACTTGCAGTGGAGGACGACCTCGGTCCGATCCTGCCCGCCCTCAGCATGATCCACCGCCTCGGCGACGGCCTCCCAACCGTGTGCGCGGATCCGATCCAAGGGCAGATGCACAGAGCCCGGAATCATCGCCAGGGCACGTTCCCACTCCTCACGGACGTCGAGAACCACCGCAGCATCCCCGAGCCTCACCAGCCCGGCCGGATCGATCTCATCCACCCCATCTGCGGGCCCACGGTCCCCGGAACCGCCGACGGCAGCAGAAGAGGCGACGGCGCAGGCGGCGGCCACCTCGGTGAGGTCGGTGACGGCCGGCCGGTCGGGATCGGGGGAGAAGCGCAGGGTCGAATACTCACCGGCCAAAGCGTCGTAGCGCAGCAGCCTGCCGATGAACGGGGTGCCGATGCCGCAGATGAGTTTGATCGCCTCGGTGGCCATGGCCGAACCGACGGTCCCGCACAGCACGCCGAGCACTCCGCCCTCGGCGCAGTTGGGCACAGAATCGGGTTCGGGGATATCGGGGAACAGGTCGCGCAGCATCGGTCCGTGACCGGGGACGAAGGTGCTCACCTGGCCGGCGAACCGGAAGATCGTGCCCCACACGAGCGGGGTGCCGGTGAGTTCGGCGGCATCATTGGACAGGTACCGGGTGGCGAAGTTGTCGGCCCCGTCGAGCACCACATCATGGTCAGCGAACAGTTCGAGGGCATTGTCGGGGCTCAGCCGCCCGTTGATGGTCCGGACCTCGAGGTGCGGATCGAGGCGGTGCAGCGCGGCAGCAGCCGATTCGACCTTCGACCGGCCCACATCAGCAGTGCGGTGGATGATCTGGCGCTGCAGGTTCGACGTCTCGACCGCGTCATCGTCGATGATCGTCAGAGACCCGACCCCGGCGGCCGCCAGATAGTTGAGCACAGGGGACCCGAGACCCCCGGCCCCGATGACGAGCACCGAGGCGGCCCGCAGCCGCCGCTGCCCCTCGAGTCCGAATCCCGGCAGGCTGAGGTGGCGGGCGTAGCGTGCGATCTCCTCCTGTGCCAGCGGTGGACCGGGGGCGACGAGTGGGGCCAGTCCGGTGTCCGGTGTTGGGGTGGCGTTGACCGTGGTCATGACGTGCTGACCATTCCGTCGAAGGTCGACGACGCCAGCGCCAGGGGCCGTTTCGGAATGCGGCCGGCACCGGCCGCCAGGTGTCCGGCTTCGACGGCCAGCGCCATCGCCCGAGCCATGGCCTGCGCATCATGGGCGCGGGTGACCGCCGAGGCCAACAGCACCGCGGTGCATCCGAGTTCCATCGCCAGCGCCGCATCGGAGGCGGTGCCGACACCGGCGTCGAGGATGATCGGCACCTGTGCTCGGGCGACGATGGTTTCGATGTTGTGCGGATTGAGGATGCCCAGTCCGCTGCCGATGGGTGCCCCGGCGGGCATCACTGCTGCCACGCCGGCGTCTTCGAGTCGCTTCGCCAGAGCGGGGTCGTCGTTCGTGTACGCGAAGACGGTGAACCCGTCGAGGACGAGTTCCTCGGCTGCGGCGAAGAGTTCGATCGGGTCCGGCAGCAAGGTGTCCTCATCGGCGATGACTTCGAGCTTCACCCAGTTCGTCTCGAGCGCCTCCCTGGCCAGCCGTGCAGTGAGCACGGCATCCCGAGCGGTATAGCATCCGGCGGTGTTCGGCAGAATGCGGATGCCCAGACGGTCGAGCAGCATGAACACAGAATCGCGGGACTCGGCATCGAAGCGGCGCATCGCTACGGTCGTCAGCTCCGTGCCCGATGCCTGCAGAGCCGCATCGAGGATGCTCAATGAGCTCGCCCCACCGGTGCCCATCACGAGTCGGGAGGACAGTTCCACATCATCGATCGTCCAGGTCATCTCAGCCTCCCTGCACTGCGGTGACGATGTCGACGGTGTGCCCGTCGGCGAGGGTGAAATCGGACCAGGCGCCGCGGCGGATCACCTCACCGTCGACGGCCAGGGCGACACCCAGCCGCCCTCCGTCGGCCGGGGTTCCGTCCTCACGGAGCTGACGCCCGGTGACCTCGGCGACGAGCTCGAGCGCCGAGGTGGCGGCGGGCAGGGCGCGGGACTCGCCGTTGAGCACGATGGCCGGTGACTGAGCTGGTGCGGATGTTGTGCGAGTCATAACAGGCTCCTCTGGGAGTCGGTGGTGGGCAGCGGATCATCAGCAGGGTCATAGGTGGAGGCAGGCATCGTGGCGTCGGCAGAGAATCGCTGGAGGTCCACGGAGTCGAGGGCACCGTCGGGCAGCCAGTCCGAGCGAAGACCCAACGCGAGCTCGGCGCTGAGGCGTCCCCCGAGAGGGGCGAGAAGAATTCCGTGGCGGAAGTACCCGGTGCTCACGATGCAGCCGTCATCGACTCGGCCGATGAGCGGAAGATCATCGGGGGAGCCGGGGCGGGCGCGAGTGGTGACATCGGTGACCTCACAGTCGAGGACGCCAGGGACCAGCCGCTGACCGTCCTGGAGGAGCCGGTGCATCGCCCCGGCGGAGATGCCGGACCGGCCGTCCTCACGGGAACTGGCCCCGAGTACGATCTCACCGTCGGGACGGGGAACGAGATAGACGGGCCGACCGTTGACCAATCCACGGATGGTCGAGGTGAGGAGGGGGTCCAGTTCCGCCGGGGCACGGAGTCGCAGGACATCACCCCACACGTGCCGCAATGGCAGGACAGGTACGCCGGTGATGCCGTTCGCCTCGGTGCCGGCGGCGATGATGACCTGATCGGCCGACAGATGACTGCCGTCCTCGACCTCGACACCCACAGTGGCACCGCCGTCCCGGACGAGTCCTGTCACCCGTCGTCTCAGCAGACCGGAGGCGAAGGAAGTCAGCAGCGCCGAGGTGATCCGCCGGGGGTCGATGGAATGATCCCCGGGAATGCGGACGGCCCCGGCCACCGACGGTGACAGGGCCGGTTCCAGACTCCTGGCGCGCGAGCCGGTGAGCAGTTCGGTCGTGAAGCCGGCCTCGTCCTGGTTCTCTCGCAGCTCCCGCAGCGCCTGCAGATCGGCACGGTCCCCGGCACAGACGAGTGTGCCTGTGTCGGTGAGGCCGAGATCGGCACCGGTTGCGCTCGCCACCTCTGCAGCGAAATCCGGGTACAGCCGGGCCGAGGTCTGCATCAGCGGGTACAGGGGAGTCTGCCCCCACACCACTTCGGCAGCCGGAGCGATCATCCCTGCCGCAGCGTGGGTCGCCCCCTGGCCCGGGGTGGGATCGATGATGGTGACTTCGGCACTGAGGCGGCGCAGATGCCACGCGGTCGAGAGGCCGATGATTCCGGCCCCGACGACGATGACGTGCATGGATTCTCCCTCCGGCGGCATGATCCGCATCAGGTCTGACGGTCGGCTCCTACGCCCTCTCAGCCTCGTTGTGAGGCTCCCGCGAACTTCCTCTACTCTATGACCATGACCACAGATATGCCACCGCACACCGAGGTGCCCGGCACGCTCCGTGCCCAGCGGCACGACCGATTGGCCGCAGCCGACCTCTACCTGTGCACCGACGCCAGGAGCGCCCAGGGCGATCTTCCCGAGTTCCTCCACGCCGCCTACTCCGGGGGAGTCGACATCATCCAACTGCGCGACAAATCGTTGGAAGCCAGAGCCGAGATCGCCGTCCTCGAAGTGCTTCGCGACGTCGCCGCCGAGCACGGGAAACTGTTCTCCGTCAATGACCGTGCCGATATCGCACTGCTCACCGGCGCCGACGTCTTCCACGTCGGGCAGGGAGATCTCACCAGCGCCCAGGCCAGGGCCGTGCTCGGCCCCGAGGTCATCCTCGGCCGCTCCACCCATTCCCTGGACCAGGCGCTCGCCGCCGAGGCGGACCCGGAGATCGACTATTTCTGCGTCGGTCCCGTGTGGGAGACGCCGACGAAACCCGGCCGTCCCGCCGTGGGCACACAGCTGCTCACCGAGGTGGCCGCCTCGGCGGCGAACAAACCCTGGTTCGCCATCGGTGGGATCGCCGCCGGTGCCAGACTCGATGAGGTCCGAGACGCGGGCGCCTCCCGCGCCGTCGTCGTCCGTGCGATAGCCTCGGCCGAGGATCCCGGCGCAGCCGCACGGGCGTTGAAGGAGGAACTCGGATGACAGAGACCACGCACCCAACAGCTGAGGGAAACGGACTCACGATCCTCATCGCCGGGGCCGGCGCCACCGGCGGAGCCTTCGGCACCTACCTGCTCGAAGCCGGTCGGGACGTCACCTTCTTACTCCGTGAGGCCAAAGCGCAGCGGGTCCGCACCGACGGGCTGCGCTTCGTGTCTCCCGATGCCGACCGGACGAACACCGTCGACGTGATCACCGCGCCCGAACTGGAGGCGAACCCACGCACATTCGACCTCGTCATCGTCGCGGTCAAAGCGAACGGCTTGGATTCGGTGCTCGGCGATATCCGCCCCGCCATCGGACCGAAGACGACGATCATCCCATTCCTCAACGGCATGGCCCAGATCGACCTGCTGCAGGAGAGCTATCCGGGACAGGTGCTCGGCGGATTCGTCAAGATCGTCGGCACCATCAAAGGCGATGCGGTCCATCAGCTCACCGGACTGTCGGTGATGACGATCGGCGACCTCGACGGCCGAGAGGTTCCCGCGCCGATCGCCGCCGCACTCGACGTCCCCGGTTTCGGACTGCAGGTCATCGACGACATCACCGGCGGGCTGTGGGAGAAATGGGCGTTCATCGCCGCCGCCGGGGTCGTCACCTGCCTGTTCCGTGCCCCGGTGGGGGCGATCATGACCGCCGGTGGTCACGATCACGTGCTGCAGATCATCGCCGAAGTCGAAGCCGTGGCGGCAGCGGCAGGCCATCCGGTGTCCGAGAAGTCGCATGCCATGTCGGTGAAGATGCTCACCGAGGACGGTTCGGCGTTCACCTCGTCCCTCTACCGGGATGTCACCGCCGGGCTGCCCAGCGAAGCCGAGCACATCCTCGGCGATCTGTCGACGAAGGCCGCCGGGCTGGGAGTGCAGACTCCGCTGCTCGACCTCACACTCGTGCAGCTGCGTGCAGGAGCTGCCCAGAAGCAGCGCTGACTTCCGCCGCGCCCGTGCGCAGCATCGCCAGATAGGGTGCGCTCGGCTGGGTGTGTTCGATGTCGGCCGAACCGTGCGGGGCGGTGAACGTGACCACCGGAACGCCGTCAGCGACGTCGAGGACGAGAAGCGTTTCGTACCCGCCGGGCCCCACCGAATGCGAGGATCCCGCGGGCAGGTCGAAGACGAGGCGCTCCAGCGGTGAATCGGCGGCCGGCCGCCGATGCATCTCCTGGGCTGCGACATCGGCGAACTGTGCGGCGGTGATGAGGTAGGCCTTGGCCGGAGTGGGGCCGGGAATGTGATGGTCGTAGAACGCCATTCCTCCGCCCCACACCTTCGAGGCTCCGGCGAAGTAGATCGCGCCGGGCAGTTCGATTCCGGCTTCTGCGCGGGGCGGAGTGCCATCCCGCGCTCCCGGATAGGTGACATGCGCGCCGGGCGGTCGACCACCCTGCAGATAGCAGGCGAGCCGGTCGCGAGCCATGTTCGATCCGTAGCTGACATACCATACGTGCGTATTCGACATCGTCTCCATGATGCCACTTCGGCCCCGCGACGTGTCGACGCGGGGCCCGGCGTCGCGGAACTTGTCCGTCGGGAACTTGCCGGTCGGGGCCTTGCCGATTCGCGCCCCGGAGACCCAGGCCGTGCGGCGGAGGCGTCGGACGAATTCGGCCGCCCCGGTGATGAACAGTGCGATGCCGATGCCGACGGCCACTCCGAGCAGCGGCCGGTCGTCGAACACAGCGCCGCCGATCAGCCCGATCCCCGTCGAATAGAGTGCCCAGGCCAGGCTGCCGATCGCGTCCCAGAGAAGGAACCGACGCACGGGAAACCTGAGCATCCCCGAACCGATCGTCGTCAGCGTGCGACCCCCGGGAATGAAGCGACCGGCGACGAGGGCGGACGCGCCTCGCCGAGCGAAGGCGGAACAGGCGGAATCGACGACTCCCGAGGTGCGCTGCCGCAGCCGGCAGGCGACCTGTCGCAGCCACGAGGTTCGCAGTCGCGAAGGGCTGGTCTGTGACCGTCCCAGCCGCGAGGCGCGCTGACGTGACGGCCGTGTCCGTGACCGTCGCGTTCGTGACCGTGCCAGTCGCGACCGGGCGAATCGACCGACCCCGTGAGCGGCCAGATCACCGGCAAGCGCCCCGAGCACGGCCGCGAGCACGAGGCCGGCCGGATGGGGGATCCCGGAAGCGGAGAAGGCGGCGGCGCTGATGAGCAGCGTCTCCGAAGGCACGACGGGCACCAGAGAATCGAGGCTCGCGGCCACGGCGATGAGCAGGTAGACCCACGGGGAGGTGAGTACGGCGGTGAGCAGCTCGAGTGCGAGGTCCATGCTCATCCACGTTAGAGACCCGGTCGAGGTGCGAGAACGCGGTCGAGCGCATGATGTGAGCGGTCGGCCGGCAGGCGTGATGCGGAAAACCGGAACCAGAGACTGCGGGCGAACCCCTGTGGACCGGCGGTGCGCGTTGCTACGATCGATCCATGCCCTGGCCGAGTTCGCTGACCACCCGGATCCCACCCGAGACCCGGATGTTCGCCGCCCGGTGGGGCCGCTCCCTCCTCGCCGTCCTCTGGG
Source organism: Brevibacterium spongiae (assembly GCF_026168515.1). Lineage (NCBI taxonomy): Bacteria > Bacillati > Actinomycetota > Actinomycetes > Micrococcales > Brevibacteriaceae > Brevibacterium > Brevibacterium spongiae. Next base: position 1,708,750 of record NZ_CP093443.1, read on the forward strand.
GCGGTCTGCTCTTCCTGCCGCTCCTCGTGACATCCGTGCTCTCACCTGCCTCACCGTGGGCCGAGCGGGTGCGGAATTGGGAACTGTCCCGGCACTCCCGCGGCTTCGGCCTCGTCCTCTCGACCCCTCCGCACCAGCGCCGGTTTCTTCTCTGCAGCGGACTCGTCGCCGGGATCGCCATCGCACCGACTCTCAACCTCCTCGGCGGGTTCATCGTCGTCACCATCGGCTCCCTGATCCAGGGACTCTTCATCGGCGGAGCCATCGACATCGGCTTCGATATGTGGACGATCTCCCAGCCCACCCTCTTCGTCGGCGTCCTCTACGGCGCGGCCAACCTCATCGGTGCCGTCGTGATCGCCGAGGCGGCGAACTGGGCGCACGGCCGCATCGACGCGACATTCGCCGAGGTGACCCGTCCTCACGCTCTCAACACCCGGATCGGTGAGCTGCTGACGACCAGGCGCGGAGTCGTCCTGGCCATCGACGAGGAACGACGCCGCATCGAACGGGATCTGCACGACGGAGTGCAGCAGAACGTCGTGTCCCTGTCCGTGCTCCTCGCCCGAGCCCAGCGCGCCACGGATCCGGTCAAGGCTCGCAGGCTGCTCGACGATGCGCTCGTCCAGTCCCAGGACCTCATCGACGAAATGCGGGAAGTGGCGTGGCGGGTCTACCCGACAGCGTTGGACGACCATGGGCTCGGTCCCGTGCTCGTGAGGATCGCAGACCGCAGTCCCGTGCCGTTGACCGTGACCGAGGTGCCGGACCGCAGATTTCCCCTTGCCATCGAATCCGCGACCTATTTCCTCATCCGCGAGGCGGTGACCAACGTCGTCAAACACGCCGAGGCGGAATCCGTCACCGTCGCCATCATCGACGACGAGGCGATGCTGACCGTCACAGTCGTCGATGACGGGTGCGGCGGAGCCGACCCGAACGGGGGCGGACTGCAAGGACTCGCACGACGTGTCGGAGCCCTCGACGGAGCGCTGAGCATCGACTCACCCGCCGGTGCAGGCACCACAGTGAGTGCTCGGATCCCGCACGGGATCGCCCCTGAAACCGAGACCGTCGAGAGGTGACCATGACCGAAACACCTGATGAGACCGGAATGCGCGTCGTTCTGGCCGATGATGCTGTGCTGCTGCGTGAAGGAGTCCGCAGTCTGCTCGAGGACGAGGGGATCAGCGTCGTCGCCTCCGTCGGCGACGGACACGAACTGCTGCGCACTGTCGCAGAGCTCCACCCTGATCTTGCGATCGTCGATGTGCGGATGCCGCCGACCCACACGACGGAGGGCCTCGAAGCCGCTCTGGCGATCAAACGGCGCTTCCCTGACATCGGAGTGCTCGTGCTCAGCCAGTACGTGCTCCGGGAATACGCGACGGAGCTGCTGAGCACCGAATCCGTGGGCGTCGGCTACCTGCTGAAGAACCGAGTGACCGATATCGACCGGTTCCTCGACTCCGTCAACCGGATCGCCGCAGGCGGAACCGTCATCGATCCTGAGGTCGTCCGACAGCTGCTGAGCACCTCGGAAAAGCAGAACACCCTCTCGTCACTGACACCGCGGGAAGCCGAGGTGCTCGAAGCCATGGCCGAGGGACTGTCGAACCGGGGCATCGCCGAACGACTCTTCGTCTCCATCAGCTCCGTGGAGAAGGCGATCAGTGCGATCTTCGACAAACTCGGCCTGCACGCGGGGGAGACGACGAGCCGCCGAGTCGCAGCGGTGCTCGCCTACCTCGACCGATCCTGAATCGTTCCTCGACCGGTCCTGATCGTCTGCATGACGGGCTCTCGCACGATGTTTGCATGATGGGCTCTCGAACGGGAGGCGCGGCCGCGTCCATAGACTGGCGTTGTCCGGTCCGAGAACTATCTCGGGACAATGCGCAAGGAGAGAGATGAAGCGTCGTTTCCCCGACATCAGAGAACTCGCACCGCTGCTGCAGTTCGAACCGCCCCGGTTCGACCGAGTCGCGGCGAGGCTCGAATCCGCGGCCGATATCTGGGACCTGCGCCGCATCGCCAAACGGGTCACGCCGCGAGCCCCCTTCGACTACGTCGACGGGGCGGCACTGGACGAGAGGACCCTGCGGAAGAACCGTGAGGCCCTCGGCCAGGTCGAGCTGCTGCCGCGCATCCTCCACGGTGTCGACGCTCCCGACACGTCGACGACCATCGCCGGTGCGAAGACCCGCCTGCCCTTCGGCATCGCCCCGACCGGCTACACGCGGATGATGCACTCCGCCGGAGAGGTCGCCGGTGTGCGAGCGGCGACGAAGGCCGGCATCCCGTTCTCCCTGTCGACGATGGGCACAACATCCGTCGAAGAAGTCGCCCAGGCGGCACCGGATTCGACGCGGTGGTTCCAGCTCTATCTGTGGAAGGACCGTCAGCGCAGCCTCGAACTGCTCAGACGTGCCCACGCCAGCGGTTACGAGACTCTGCTGGTGACCGTCGACACCCCGATCACCGGTCAGCGGCTGCGCGACCACCGCAATGGACTGTCGATTCCTCCCCGACTGAATCTGGGGACGATCCTCGACGCGTCGTACCGGCCCGGCTGGTGGTTCAACTTCCTCACCACAGAACCGCCGAAATACGCCTCCCTGTCGAACACCTCCCAGTCATTGGCCGAGTTGACGCAGACGATGTTCGACCCCACACTCGACCTCGACGACCTGCGGTGGATTCGTGAGCAGTGGCCGGGCACGCTCTTCGTCAAGGGCATTCTCACCGCCGACGACGCCAGGCGAGCTCAGTCAGCGGGAGCAGACGGACTCGTCGTCTCCAATCACGGAGGCAGGCAGCTCGATCGGGCTCCGGACTCGCTGACCTCCCTGGCCGAGGTCCGCGCCGAGGTGGGCACGGACATGGAAGTCATCTTCGACTCCGGAATCATGTCGGGCACCGACGTCGTCGCCGCACTGTGCGCCGGAGCCGATTTCGTGCTCATCGGCCGCGCCTATCTCTACGGACTCATGGCCGGCGGCCAGCGGGGAGTCGAACGGGCGATCGACCTCATCCGACAGGAGATCCTCACTGCCATGGGTCTCATGGGTGCGCGCAGCATCGCGGACCTCGGCCCCGATCTCGCCCGCAACCTGCCGCGACCACCGGCCTCAGGCAGCGAGATCCCAGTCGACGCAGTCTGAGATCCGGTCAGGCTCGCAGCAGCCGTGTGAGCAGACGGAACTGATGGGCGCCGGCCTCGGCCGGGTCGATGACCTGAGCGGAGGATGCCATTGCACGATCATCGTCGGTCAGCTTCAGAGCCCACTCATCGAAGGTGCGCAGGAGCGAGAACACCGTCACGGACTGAAGCTCGAGCGGACACTCATCGTCGACCGCTCCGGTCTCACGCCCGACGGCGAGCACCGCGCTCACCCATTCTTCGACGTTTTCGGCGAGCTCTCGCACAGCGGAGTTGTCGGGATTCGCATAGACGATATGCCACAGCAGGGTGAGTTCGCGACTGTCGGGCCAACTCTGTGTGACGTCGGCCCAAACCGAGCGCGCACGCCCCCAGAACTCGTCCGCGAAGCTGTCGGGCGCAGGCGGAGTCCAATGACTCCGCGCTGCAGCAGCCAGCTCGGCGACGACGAGGGAGAAGAGGTCGTCTTTCGAATCGACGACGTGATAGAAGGAGCTCTTGCTCATCCCGCAAGCGGAGATGATGCGATTGAGCGAGGCTTCGTCGAACGTCCGTGTGGCGAATTCCTGCGCGGCAGCCCGAACGAGTGCGGCTCTCCTCTCGGGGCGCATGCGCGCCAGCGCAGTCTCGGACACGAGGTCAGTGTAGCAATATTCCACCCACCTCTGGACCGCCCGGTCCACGAGGTGCTACCGTGATTGGACCACCTGGTCCACAATCGAGTCGATGCATCGAATGGAGTCGAGAATGATCACTGCAGCCACCGTCGACGAACAGCTGAAAGCAGTGACTTCGGACGAGCCGCGCATCCTCATCGTCGGAGCCGGGATCGCCGGCATCACCGTGGCTCAGCTGCTCCGGGCTCACGGTCTGCACCCTGTTCTCATCGACCGCTCCGCCGACGCCGAGCGGATGATCGGTGACAACAGGGCCGGATACATGCTCGCCCTCATGCCCATGGTCGACCCTGTCATCGACGAGCTCGGGTGCAGGGAGAGCTACCTCGAGGCCAGCGTCGGCATCGACCGCTACATCGCACATGCGCACACCGGCAGAGTCCTCCGACAGGACCATCTCGGCGCTCTGTTGGCCGAATACGGCGACTATCGCGGAATCTCCCGAGCTGCACTGCTCACCGTACTCACCGGCAGCGATTGCCCGATCGCCTTCGACACAGCTGTGGGACGGCTGTCCGACGACGGCGAGTCGGTGAGCGTGACTTGGGCGGAGGACCATCCGCGTGAAGAACGGTCGCCCGGAGACGATTTCGATGTCGTCGTCATCGCTGACGGAATGAATTCCCGGACGCGGGGCCTCGTCTCGGGAGGGCCCGAAGAGGCGAACCCTGCCTGCGCGGATGCCGTGGACACGGCGTGGGGCGGATGGGTCTGCTGGGCCGACGCGGATGCCGACGTCGACGCCGTCGATGAGGTCTGGGGAGATGGGTTCTTCCTCGGCATGTACCCGGTCAAGGACGGCATCGGAGTCTTCCTCGGCTGTCCCGACTCCCGACAGCCGCTCGGGCCCCGCCGTTTCGCCGATGAGGTCCGCGGCAGGCTGAGGGAGACCACACCGCGGATCGACGCCTGTCTCGATGCGATCGCGGCGGCAGGGGACCCGTTCTTCTGGCCTCTGCGCGACTCACGAACACAGCGCTGGGTCCACGGTCGGACAGTGCTGCTCGGAGATGCTGCGGCCGGATTCCTGCCGACCGCAGGAATCGGTGCCGGCATGGCGATGGAAGCGGCAGGAGTGCTCGCGGCCGAACTCCGGACGTTCGCCGATGGGCACACAGACTCGAGCAGCACCGTCAGTGCTGCGGCGTCCTTCGACCCGGATGCCGTGCTGAAGCGGTTCGAATCACGGCAGCGCCCGCGCGTCGAAGCCGCCCATGACAATTCCCGTTCGCTGGCCAGGATGATGTTCGACCGGTCGCGGATCGTCGCAGCCGTCCGCGACCAGGTGTTTCGGTTCGTGAGTCTCAAGATCGCACTGGGACCGATCGTCAAGCTGCTGAAGGCTCCGGTCGGCCGGATGTGACCCTGCTTGCACTCTCGTGGGGTCGCTGCCTGCACCACCTGCGCATGTGGTAGGAATGGCCAGGGTCCTCGTGCGTGGACCTGAGGATCCACGAGCGAGGACGACCATGAGAACACCAGCCGCCTCGGTGAGCGAAGAGCGCCACCTGCACAGAGGACTGAAATCACGGCATCTGCAGATGATCGCCATCGGCGGAGCCATCGGCACCGGACTCTTCCTCGGCTCCGGAGGCACGATCTCCCAGGCCGGACCCGGCGGTGCACTCCTGGCCTATGCGGCCATCGGCGTCATGGTCCTCTTCGTCATGCAGTCGCTGGGGGAGATGTCGACGCATCTTCCCGTGGCCGGTTCGTTCCACACCTACGGCACGAAATACGTCAGTCCGTCTTTCGGGTTCGCCATGGGGTGGAATTATTGGTTCAACTGGGCCATCACGCTCGCCGCGGAACTCGTGGCCGCCGGTGTCATCATGTCCTTCTGGTTCCCCGATGTGCCCTCATGGATCTGGGCGGCGAGCTTCCTCCTTCTCTTGGCCGGACTCAACTTCCTCTCCGCCAAGGCCTTCGGCGAAGGCGAATTCTGGTTCGCTGCGATCAAGGTCACTGCCGTCATCGCATTCCTCGTCCTCGGCGTGCTCATGATCGTCGGCATCATCGGCGGCACCTCACCGGGGGTGGACAACTGGACCACCGGCGATGCCCCGTTCGTCGGCGGCTGGATGTCGGTCATCAGCGTGTTCATGATCGCCGGCTTCTCCTTCCAAGGCACCGAACTCGTCGGCGTCACCGCCGGTGAGTCGGAGAACCCGCGCAGGGACATGCCCCGGGCCATCCGCACAGTGTTCTGGCGGATCATGCTCTTCTACATCGGCGCCATCGTCATCATCGGCTTCCTCCTGCCCTATACCGACCCGTCGCTGCTGGCCTCGGCGAACAATGAGGACATCACGGCCTCACCATTCACCCTCGTCTTCGAACGGGCCGGGATCGCCATCGCCGCAGGAGTGATGAACGCCGTCATCCTCACCGCCATCCTCTCCGCCGGCAACTCCGGACTCTACGCCTCGACCCGCATGCTCTACGCCATGGCTGAAGAGGGCACCGCGCCGAGGCTGTTCGCCCGGCTCAATGCGCGCGGCGTCCCCGTCACGGCTCTGTTGGCCACCGCCGTCATCGGTCTGTTCGGCTTCCTCACGGAGATCATGGGTGACGGCGGAGCGTATACGTGGCTGATGAACGTCTCGGGCCTGTCCGGCTTCATCGTCTGGGTCGGCATCGCCTGGTGCCACTTCAGGTTCCGTCGTGCCTATGTGCGCCAGGGCAACAGCATCGATGATCTGCCGTACCGTGCGCCGCTGTTTCCGATCGGTCCGGTCATCGCACTCATCATGCTCATCATCGTCATCATCGGCCAGAACGTGCAGGCCATCGTCAACGGGCAGCTGGTCCAAGTCGCCAGCGCCTATGCCGGGCTTCCCGCATTCCTGCTGCTGTGGCTCATCCATCGCATCGTCACCGGCCGACGCTCACGCATGGTCGGATTGTCGGAGATGGACGTCGACGGACTCGAGATCACAGCGGAAACTGAGGCATGAGCACTCGGTCGGGATCGTAGATGTCTCGAAGTCGACATAGCCGACCGTAGTCCTCCGGTTCGAACGCAGAGGCGACTTCAGCCGAATCGAGTTCACGGAATGTGAAGTTCAATGCTCTGCCTAAGATCGTGGACCCGTCGGGCTTATCCAGAGCCCCGGAGATGTGTTTGAGATGGCGTAGCTGTGATGATGTCTGGCCGGTCTGTTCGGATGGCTCCAGAGGTGAGAGAACCGACAGCAACCACCGTGCATTCCGGTGTCCGATCGCGTTGGGCGAGGACGCCGGCTGCGCCAACTTGCCACCGAGGATGCGGATTCCAGTGACCGTGAACGTGGGAACCTGGCTCGGAGCACCGGCGATGCGCATCCGCTCGAGCGATGCGTCGTCGAGGTCGGAGAGCAGAAAAGCCTCGCTGGTGTAGCCATGGGGGTCGGCGGGTTCGGCGAAGATTTCGCCGGACCGAGAGAACGGCAGACGGTCGACCGTGGGCTCGAAGTCGATTCCCGCCCAGTGCAGTGAGCTCTTCAGATCATCGATCACGGCGAGTCCGCGCTGTGGCTCGCCCGACCAAGAGACCTGGATCTGCATCCGGTGGGCACCGCGGAGGAACGGGGGCAGATCTTCTGCATCGGTCGGTGCCGCCATCAATGTGGCTGCCGTCATCATGTCCGGACTCTGAGTCTCGGCCCAGTCTCGCCACACCTGCAGGGCCCCGGGGTTGGCGAGGAGATCGATTGAGAGTGAACCGGCGATCAGCTCGGTGACCGGGAAGAGCCGCATAGTCAGAGACGTGACGATTCCGAAATTGGATCCGGCCCCGCGCACTCCCCAGAACAGTTCGGGGTTCTCGGTCGGACTCGCCGTGAGCCGTCGAGCATCAGGGGTGACCAGCTCGACCTCGGTGACGGAGTCGGCACCGAAACCGTAGGCCCGCGACAACAGCCCGAAACCGCCTGACAGGCAGTAGCCGACGACTCCTACCGCGGGGAAGCTGCCCGATAGGGGAGCGAGCCCGTGTTGTGCCGCGGCTGCGATGACAGCGGAGAATCGCGTACCCGCTCCCACTGTGACCGTACGCGAAACGGAGTCGACCGTGACATCGTCGAGTCCGGAGGTGTCAATGAGAGTGCCGTCACTCATGCCGCGGGTCCGTCCATGGCCGGTGGCCTGAACGGCGATGAGTGGTGATGGTGACAGTTTCTCGTTGGTGACGGCCGCGATGACATCGGCGACCGACTCGGCGCGAACGGCCCGGGCAGGGGTGTGCGGATGGGCGAGTTGAAATCCTGTAAGCGAGTTCATGCCTCCACCGTAGATCTGGTTGTGGCCAGAACGTGACCGCAATAGAGTGGGCCCGTGAGCGACAGGGCGAAGAGCAGTGAGATGCCGGGGCGACTGCTCCGGCTCCTCACCCTCCTCCAGACCCGCGGACGATGGTCGGCCGAGGAACTCAGCGACCGCCTCGGTGTCGGTCGACGAACTCTGCGACGCGACATCGACCGCCTGCGTGCTCTCGACTATCCCGTCCGCAGTCGCACAGGACCCGAGGGGGGCTATTCACTCGGGGGAGGAACGAAACTGCCGCCTCTTCAACTCGCCGACGAAGAAGCTGTCGCTGTCGCCATCGCCCTTGCCTCGTACGGGGGAGGTGCGGCTGAAGCGGGGATCGACAGTGCGCGGATCAAGATCGAACGACTGCTCCCTGCCCGGCTGCGCGGCACCTATCGTCGCCTCGCCGACTCGATCGATGTGTGGCAAGGACCGATTGAACAATCCATACCCGACGCCGATACACTCATCGAACTCGCCGATGCCGCAACGGAACATCGCCAGGTGTCATTCATGCATGAGAGGCGGGACGGCGGCCTAAGCATGCGTCAGGTTCAGCCTCACAGGCTCGCGACACTTTCGGGCCGCTGGTACCTCGTAGCCTTCGACTGCGATCGAAATGACTGGCGCTCGTTTCGGGTCGACCGGATCAACAGGGTCAAGGTGGGACATCATCGCTTCGAGCCTGCTGCCATCGACGCGGTGGATTTCCTGCAGCGCTCATTTGCTGCGGCCCGCTACAGATTCAATGCCACAGTCTCCTTCGGGATCAGCGCTGTTGAGCTGGGGAGACTGTACTACGGAACCATCGTGGGAGAGGTGATTGATCGAGCCGACGGCGGCTGTGACGTACACGTCAGCGCGGACTCGCTCGACCTGGTCGCCCAGACGCTCGGCAGGCTGCTCTCACTCGACGTCGAGGGTGTCCTCGATGTCGAGGGTGATGAGGCCGTACTCAAGCGGTTGAGGACGATGAGGCGACGGCTTCCTGAATAGCGGCGTGGGGCGAAGTCGCCAAGCCCGGAATCGTAGGTTAAGCTAGGCTCGCCTAACTACTCAAGAAGGATTCCATGCGTCGTATTCTCGCCCCACTGTTCGCCTCTGTTCTCGTTCTCGCCGGCTGCGGTGGGGGAGGCGCCGCCGAGGAGGCCTCCGGGCCCAGCGTCGAGACGAAGTTCGGTTCCGTCGAAGTCCCCGCCGATCCGCAGCGCGTTGTCGCGCTGGGATGGGGAGACGCCGAAACGGCCCTGGCCCTGGGAGTGCAGCCGGTCGGCGCCTCCGATTGGGTCGAATTCGGAGGCAAGGGCGTCGGCCCCTGGGCCGAAGACCTCTACGATGAAGCCCCCGAGATCATCGCCACCATGGAACCCGACTACGAGGCGATTGCCGCACTCGAACCCGACCTCATCCTCGACACCAAGAGCTCCGGTGAGAAGAAGCGCTACGACCGTCTCTCCGAGATCGCACCGACCGTCGGCTCGCCGGAAGGCGGCGACAACTACCTGACGACGATGGACCAGCAGGTCGACCTCGTCGCCCAGGCTCTGGGCAGAGAAGACGAGGGCGAGAAGCTGCTCAGCGACCTCGACGAGAAGTTCGCGTCCGTGCGCAAGGACCATCCGGAGTTCGACGGAAAGTCCGTGACCGTGGGATCGAAGACCTCGGAAGGCTGGGGAGCCTATGTCGGCGGCTCCGAGCGAGTGGAGTTCATGAAGAAGCTCGGATTCGAGCAGTCAGAGAAGATCGAGGCCCTCAAACCCGAAGGCTTCAGCGTCAGCATCTCCGAAGAGAAGCTCGACCAGCTCGATGCCGACCTGCTCGTTGTCTTCCCCATCTACATCGGAGACTCAGAGGTCACGAACGACCCCGCCTTCAAGCGCATCCCCGCGGTCGAAGACGGTCGTGACCTGGTGCTGACAGAAGACCTCAATGATGTGCGCCAGGCCTTCTCGCTCAACTCGGTGCTTTCAGCTTCCTATGCAGCTGACAAGATGCCCGGGCTCATCGCCGACCGGCTGAAGTGACGCTCAGCGGCGGCTGCCGCGCAGCGCATCCAGACCGACGTCGATGATGCGGGCATGGTGAGTATCGGCGAGCGAGTCGATCGCCAGCCATTCGGCACGATCCGTCGTCCCGTCGACCTCGAGAGTGCCCAGGGTCCCGCCCGTGATCCGAGCTTCGTAGACGACACGGACCCCTTTGAACGGCCGGTCGGTCGATTCCCCGAAAGCGGGATTGCGCCGCGAGTCCGTGAACGAATGCGTCGTCAACGGGCGAAGGAGCTGCGCATCGTAGCCGGTCTCCTCTTTGATCTCGCGGATCGTTCCCTCTTCGATCGTCTCGAAGAATTCGATCCCGCCGCCGGGCAGCGTCCAGATAGCGTGGGCGCGGTCCCGCCCGCCGTTGAACCAGCTGAGGAGGATTTCGTCGTCATCGTTGACGATGACCGCGTAACCGGCAAGGCGAGTGTCATATTCGGAGAAGTGCATGACCTCACCCTACCCGCGCCCGATCGTCGTGACGACGACGGTGGTTGCTGCCGTCCCCTTGCCGCCTCGGCGTACGGGTGAATAGTCTGATGCCATGACCGAGCAGACAGCACAGGCCGAGACCAGACTCGTCCGCCGCCGCCACATACCGGCTCCGGCGGAGGCGATCTTCACCCTTCTGACCGATCCGCAGCGACACCGCGAGACCGAACCCGGAGATTGGGTCCGCGATGCCATCGACGACGCTCCGCTGACCGGAGTCGGACAGGTGTTCTCGATGAATATGTTCCTCGACGCCGCGGGCGGTGCCTACCGCATCGACAACACCGTCACCGCATACGAACCGCTGCGTGCTATCGCGTGGGACCCCGGCCAGACCGACGACACCGGAACATTGACCCCCGGCGGCTGGCGATGGCGCTACGACCTCGATGAGGGAGAGACCGGCACCGAGGTGACCCTGACCTACGACTGGTCCGCCACGAGCGAGGAGACCCGGCAGGCCTTCGGCGGCTTCCCTCCCTTCCCCGCTGAGTTCCTCGAAGAATCCCTGGCAAGCCTCGAGCGTGCTGTGACCCGGGCCGAGTGAAACCGGCACCCGATAGTCTGGAGGGGTGACTACCATCAACAGCAGACTCGTCGGTGACTCCGGTCCGCGCATCGTCTTCCTCCACGGACTCTTCGGCCGGGGCAAGAACTTCACCCAGATCGCGAAGGCGCTCGAACCCGAATATTCGAGCCTGCTCGTCGATCTGCCCAACCACGGGGACTCCGACTGGACGGAGACCTTCGACTACATCGCCATCGCCGATGCCGTGGCCGAGCACATCTCCGAGGTGACCGAGACCGACCGGAAACCTGTGCATCTGGTCGGACATTCCCTGGGTGGGAAGGTCGCCATGGTGCTGGCCCTGCGCCACCCCCAGCTGATCAGCCGACTCGTCATCGTCGACATCGGACCCAACGCCGGGGGATCGACAGGGGTCTTCGACCACCTGCTCTCCAGCCTCGCCGTGCTCGACCTCGACCAGCTGGACTCACGCAAGGACGCCGACGCCGCATTGCGCGAACCCATCCCGGAAGCGGCGATCAGGGGCTTCCTGCTGCAGAACCTGCGCCCCACCTCGGCGGGCTTCGCCTGGCAGCCCAACCTCACCCTGCTGCACTCGAGTCTTGACATCATCGGAGATTTTCCCGATATGGGCGATTCCGAATTCGACGGCCCGGTTCTGTGGGTGGCCGGGGCGGAATCCGACTACGTCAGCCGCGACGACCTTCCGCAGATGCGGGCGCTGTTCCCGCGCGCCACGCTGCTCACCGTCAAAGGCTCCGGGCACTGGGTGCATTCGGAGAAGCCGGAGGCTTTCGTCTCGTCGCTGAAGGCATTTCTCGGCAGACCCTGAGAGGGGAATATGCTGGTCGAGTACGACGTTGCCCCCCAGCGAGCACGTCACCGTGACTATATTTCAGGAGGAATGCGTGAGCACTTCGATCCCGGCCGATCCCGCACCGAAGTTCGCCGAATATGCGGACGGAGCCCGACTGGTGAGCACCGATTGGGTGGCTGAACATGCTGGTGACCCCGGACTCGTCATCGTCGAAAGCGACGAGGATGTGCTGCTCTACGAGACCGGTCACATCCCAGGTGCGGTCAAGGTCGATTGGCACACCGAGCTCAACGATTCCGTCACCCGCGACTATGTCGACGGGGAAGGCTTCGCTGCGCTCATGTCCCGCAAGGGAATCTCCCGTGAAGACACGATCGTCGTCTACGGCGACAAATCCAACTGGTGGGCCGCCTACGCTCTGTGGGTCTTCACCCTCTTCGGCCACGAAGACGTCCGCCTCATGGACGGCGGACGCGCCAAGTGGCAGGCCGAAGGCCGTGAGATGACCACGGAGAAGCCGCAGCCCGAACCCACCGAATACCCGGTCGTCGACCGTGACGATTCGACCATTCGCGCGTTCCTCCCCGAGGTCCGCGACAGCCTCGGCGACCTGCCGCTCATCGACGTGCGCAGCCCCGAAGAGTACTCCGGTGAGCGCACGCACATGCCCGCCTACCCGGAAGAGGGTGCACTGCGCGGCGGCCACATCCCCGGCGCGCAGTCGATGCCCTGGGGCAAGGCTGCCAATGAGGACGGAACCTTCAAGTCTGCCGCCGAACTGCGCGAGCTCTACACTGAGCAGGCCGGACTGGGTGAAAGCGAAGAGGTCATCGCCTACTGCCGCATCGGCGAACGCTCCAGCCACACCTGGTTCGTGCTCAAGCACCTGCTCGGCTACGACAACGTCCGCAACTACGACGGGTCCTGGACCGAATGGGGCAATGTCGTGGGCGTGCCGATCGTCACCGGAGCCGAGCCGGGGGAGGTGCCCGGACGCTGATGGCAGAGACCCCCACACCTGAGACGGCGGACCTGCCCGAGGGCCTGGCCGAGATCGTCACCGACTTCGCTGAGACGCCGGCAGATGACCGTCTGCAGCTGCTGCTCGAACTCGCCACGGATCTTCCGGACCTGCCGGAGAAGTACACCGATCATCCCGAGCTGCTCGAGCCCGTGCCCGAGTGCCAGTCGCCGATCTTCCTCGTCACCGAGATCGAATCCCCCGAGGCGGGGGAGCAGGCCGAAGTGAGACTGCACTTCTCCGCACCGCCGGAAGCGCCGACGACCCGCGGATTCGCGGGAATCCTCCACGAAGGTCTCGACGGCTCCACCGCCGCGGCGATCCTCTCGGTCCCCGCGGACCTGCCCCTGCGGCTGTCGCTGTCCGATATCGTCAGTCCGCTGCGTCTGCGCGGAATGAGCGGCATGCTCTCACGGATCCAGCGTCAGGTGTCCGAGAGGATCGGCAAGATCACAGTCGCGTGAGACCGACTTCGCTTGGCTGAGGTGGGACAGTGGGTTACAGTGTGGTTAGCCTGCCCTTAGTCCACTGACCATCACCCCACCGCGAAGGACCACCTCGATGACCGGTTCTGCCACCACCGCCTCGGCGGAACCGCACACCGAGAACCCGCAGGCGATCGGTCGGAGTCTGTGGCTCAAGCGAGTGGTCGGGCTGGCGGCGGCGGTCATCGCGCTCATTGCAGTGGTGACGGCCTCGCTGGCCATCGGTGCCCGCGACATGCCGGTCTCCGAAGTCATCGGGGCATTCTTCAATCCCTCCGGCAGCGATGACCAGCTCGTCGTCCTCGAACTCCGTCTGCCGCGCACGGTGCTCGGCGTCCTGGTCGGCATGGGGCTCGGACTCGCCGGCGGACTCATCCAAGCTCTGACCCGCAATCCGCTTGCCGATCCGGGCATCCTCGGCGTCAATGCCGGAGCATCGCTGGCGATCACCATCGGAGTCGCCTTCTTCGGCATCCACTCGATCACCGGCTACATCTGGTTCGCGTTCGCCGGAGCGCTCATCGCCACAGTCGGCGTCTACATCATCGGCTCCTCGGGGCGCAGCCGCTCCGTCGACCCGATCCGACTCACCCTGGCCGGTGTCGCCGTGGCCGCCGTGCTCACCGGACTGACCAAGGGCATCCTGCTGACCAACGAACGTGCCTTCGACTCGTTCCGCTCCTGGGATGTCGGCGCCATCGCCGGACGCGATTTCGACACCGTCACCGCGATCCTGCCGTTTCTGATCATCGGCGTGGTCCTGGCACTGGGGGTGTCCCATTCGCTCAACGCTGTCGCCCTCGGCGATGACCTCGCCGCGAGCTTGGGCACCTCGGTCAATCGCACCCGCGTCCTGTCCATCCTCGCCGTCACCCTGCTTGCCGGTGCCGCTACTGCGGCCGCTGGGCCGATCGGGTTCATCGGGCTGATGATCCCGCACATCGCTCGGTGGATCGTCGGTCCCGATCAGCGCTGGATCCTCGGCTATTCCCTGGTGCTCTCACCGATTCTGCTGTTGGCCTCCGACGTCATCGGCCGAGTCGTGATGAAGCCGGGTGAACTCCAGGTCGGTGTCGTGACCGCGTTCGTCGGCGCTCCCGTCCTCATTGCGCTGGTGCGCCGGAAGAAGGCGAGCGGACTGTGAGAAGCACTGACTCGGCGGTGCACGACCGCACACTCACGCCTCATCCGCGCGCTCTGCCGGGGGAGAAGGTCGACTTCGGCCGCCCGATGCTGCGGATGTTCGGGTTCCGCATCGATATGCGCGTCGTCACCAGCGCCGGGATCATCACTCTTCTCGCCCTGGCCTGCGGGTTCGCCGGTCTGATGATGGGCAAATTCTCGCTCACGCCCGCAGAGGTGTTCCAAGGCCTGTTCGGCGCTGCGGACAAACGCATCGTCAACACCGTGGTCGGGGAGTGGCGGGCCCCGCGCATCATCGCCGGCATCGTCCTCGGGGCGGGCCTCGGCGTGTCAGGCGCGGTGTTCCAATCACTCACGCGCAACCCGCTGGGATCCCCGGACATCATCGGGTTCTCCACCGGGGCGTACACCGGCGGCATCGTCACGATCATCGTCTTCGGCACGAGCTTCGTCTCGACCGCGGCCGGTGCGATCATCGGCGGTCTGCTCACAGCAGTGATCGTGTACCTGCTGACGTGGAAAGGCGGGGTCCAAGGCTTCCGACTCATCATCGTCGGCATCGCACTGACCGCCATGCTCAATGCGTTCAACACCTGGCTGATCATGCGGGCCGATCTCGACCTCGCCATGGCCGCAGCCACGTGGGGCGCGGGCACACTCAACGGAATGGGCTGGTCGACGATCACCCCGGCGGCCATCGCCACGGTTGTGCTGGGACTTGCGTGCGGACTCTTCGCCCGTGACCTGGGAACCCTGGAACTCGGCGATGACACGGGGAAGGCCTTGGGCGTCCGCAATGAGCTGGTGCGCGCGGTGCTCATCGTCATCGCCGTCGCCCTCGTCGCAGTGGTCACCGCAGCAGCGGGTCCGATCGCTTTCGTCGCCTTGGCCGCTCCCCAGATCGGGCGGCGCATCGCCAGAGCACAGGGGACGAGCCTGCTGACCTCAGCGGCTGTCGGTGCCCTGCTGCTCGTCGCCGCCGACCTCGTCGCCCAGCACGCCTTCGGCGACATCCAACTGCCCGTGGGCGTCATCACCGTGGTCATCGGCGGCATCTATCTCATCTGGCTCCTCATCCAAGAAGCTCGGAAGGCATCATGAGCTCTCTCAACTCAGACGCAGGCAACTCGCCGCTGGTCGCCCGACATCTCGACCTCGCCTATGATCATCGGCAGATCGTGACCGACCTCGATGTGGAGATTCCCGACGGGAAGTTCTCCATCATCGTGGGACCCAACGCCTGCGGCAAGTCGACGCTGCTGCGAGCCCTGGCACGGCTGCTGTCCCCGGCCAAGGGGTCGGTGCTGCTCGACGGACACAATATCGCGCAGATGAAGACGAAGAAGATCGCTCAGCGCCTGGGTCTGCTTCCACAGTCATCCATCGCCCCGGAGGGGATCTCCGTCGCCGAGCTCGTCTCCCGCGGTCGCCATCCGCACCAGTCGTTCCTGCGGCAATGGACCGACGTCGATGAGAAGGCCGTCCTGTCCGCGCTGCGCGCCACGAATACCGAATCACTGTCGTCCCGACTCGTCGACGAGCTCTCCGGCGGGCAGCGGCAGCGGGTGTGGGTGGCGATGGTCTTGGCTCAGGAGACGTCGCTGCTGCTGCTCGACGAGCCGACGACATTCCTCGACGTCGCCTTCCAGATCGAGCTGCTCGATCTGTTCGCACAGCTGAACAACGAATACGGGCACACGCTGGTGGCTGTGCTCCACGATCTCAATCAGGCCTGCCGGTACGCCGACGAGATCATCGCTATGAAGGACGGAGCGATCGTCGCCCAGGGACCGCCTGAGCAGATCATCACCGCCGAGCTCGTCGACGAGGTCTTCGGCATCGGCTGCCGGGTCATCGACGATCCTGTGACGGGAGCGCCGATGATCGTGGCCGGAATGCCGAAGAAGACCTTCGCCTGAGGCACAGGCTTTTCGTCTGAGGCACAGGCTTTTCGTCTGAAGCGTCAGCCTTTCGTCTGAGGCTCGGCCTTATCTCCTGAAGCTCAAGAATCTCCTGAAGCTCAGGATTCAGCGCTGTCGTTGCCCGCGGTCGCGTCTGTCGTCTCGTGCCGGTTGCCCGAGCCGAAGAGCGCCTTGACCCCGAAGACGGCTGCGACGACGATCCCGCCCCAGATCGCGCCGAGGATGAGGGAGAAGAAGGTGTTGACCAGCCATCCGAGGAGGCCGCCGACCGCTGCGACTGCTGCGGCCGGTTCCTCGAGGTGGTGGACGAAACCGTAGAGGGCGTGGAAGCCGAGCTCGTCGGTGCCGACGAGGATGATGTGCCCACCGACCCACAGCATGGCGAAAGTCCCGACGACGGACAGAAGCGCGAGCAGCTTGGGCATGGCCTCGACGAGGAACCGACCGAATCTCTGTGGCCCGGGCGCATCTTTCTTCGCCAGATGCAGACCGATGTCATCCATCTTCACGATGAGCGCGACGACACCGTAGACACCCAGTGTGATCGCCAGGGCGACGACGCCGAGGATGATGGCGCGGCTTGTCAGGGACTCAGCGGCCACCTCGTTGAGGGCGATGACCATGATCTCGCAGCTGAGCACGAAGTCGGTGGTGATGGCCGAGCGGACGACCTTCTTCTCCGCCGCAGCACCATCGGACGACTTCTCCGCGGCCGGGGTCTCCTTCTCATGATGGGCGATCCAGCCGAACTTCTCGGCGACCTTCTCAGCGCCCTCAAAACACAGATAGGTGCCGCCGATCATGAGCAGCGGTGTGAGGAGCCAGGGCAGGAACTGGCTGAGCAGCAGGATGATCGGCAGAATGATGACGATCTTGTTGAACAGCGAGCCCAAAGCAATGCGCTGAATGATCGGCAGCTCACGTTTGGGATCCACCCCTTCGACGAACTTCGGCGTCACCGCCGCATCATCGATGACGACGCCCGCAGCTTTCGCTCCTGCTCGTGAGGCACCTGCGGCCACATCGTCGAGGCTGGCGGCAGAGAGTTTGACGAGTGCGGCCACGTCGTCGAGCAGCGCTATCAGACCCCCGGCCATCTACCGACCGCCGAGTTTGTAGGTGGTGCCCGGCGGCTGACGATGGAGATCGCCGAGGTGGTTCTCGGCCGCGTCGAAGAGCGCCAGGCGATCCCCGTCGGCTTCGACCCGCCGGGCCTTCGTGACCCAAGTGATCATTCCGGGGGCCGCTTTGAGAGTCGTCATCGACGGCTTGACCGTGACCCCTGCGGATTCGTCGGACCAGGATGTGGCGAGGCCGTTGGCGCCATCGCTGCCGCGCAATGTGCCGTCCTCGTGGAATTCGAGGAAGGCCCGGTCGTTGTTCTCAGCCGTCCAGCGGCCGATGACTGCGTGTGTCATTTGTCTTCCTTCTCCAGTCCGCCGATGACTTTTCCGTTGCTGTCCTTGACCTTCATGACATCGCCTTCAATCGTTGCTGTCGATGCCTTGCTCAGCCAGGTGTCGACTCCTGCGCAGGCCTTCTGCGTGGACATGAATGAGTCGATGACGATCTCCTCGTTCTCGGCCTTCCACGTGGTCACGATCGCGTTGCAGCCGTCCGAACCTTCAAGGGAACCGTCCTCAGCGAATTCGAGGAACGGGTCACCCGCCTCGGGGGAGGTCCATTTGCCGACCGGATCGAGGGAATCGGCGCCTTCGCTCGGCGATTCCGAGGAAGCGGATTCGCTCGGCGAGGGGGTATCGGGATTGCGCGGATCGACTCCGGTATCGCAGGCGGCAAGGGAGAACGTGAGCGCGAATGCCCCCACTCCCAGCGCGAGGCGGGCAGCCATGCGCGAAGTCGGCAACGGTCGAAGCAGTGTGTGTTTCGGCATGCCCCGATCATAACGGCCTGGATTCGGCATGACCTGTCAGAACGCTGACGGCAGGGGAGTCGGCGACTTCTGTAAGTTGTGTTCACCTGCAACACACATTGTTTTTGCACTCCGTCGTGACCAAACCGTAATCTTTCACACGGTTGAAAATCTGACACCAGAGACGCGACTGCCGGTGACGGCGGACCGAGTCGAGGGCCGGACAATCGAAGCACCGACAACGATCAAGGGAAACAACAGTATGCAGAAGAAACTCGTGCAGAGTTCACTGGCTCTGAGCGCCGCTGCGGCGCTGAGCCTGGGCAGCGCGTTCGTCGCCACACCGGCGATGGCCGACAAAGCCCCGCAGAAGCTGGACCTTCAGAGCGAAGCGCAGATCCAGAAGGCACTGTCCGGAATCGAGGGCGTCAACGCCTATGGTGCCGACAGCGGCGAGCTCAACATCGGCGTTGCCAAGAAGACCTCCGAGATCAAGGATCTTGAGAAGCAGTACGACAACATCAACGTCACTGAGGGCGTCAAGGAACTCAAGCCCTACGCGAGCAAGGATCTCGTCGGCGGTGCCGGTTACCTCGTCAAGGCCGGCGAGAGCGGCGGAGCCTGTTCGACCGGCTTCTCCGGCTGGGACGGAGACGGCAAGCCCGTCGTCCTGACTGCAGGACACTGCTCGAAGATCATCAACGAGCAGAGCAACGAGTTCGAAGGCGACACCACCGTCGATCAGACCGAGAAGCCCTCGATCTCGCAGGCCAACGGCGGCGAAGGCTTCCAGGCCTCCGGCAACGGCGTCATCGGCAAGTGGGGCTTCGCGAACTTCGGCGGCGACCTGCTCGAAGGCGCCGATCAGAACAAGTGGCCCGAGCCGAGCGAGTCGGACATCGACTTCGCCGTGATCAACGTCGACGAGTCGAAGTACAACGTCAAGAACGGCATCACCGACTGGTCGACCGCCGATTCGGACGATCTGGCCAAGTCGACTACCGAGATCACCGAGGTCGGAGAGCACAAGGAAGGTGCGATCAGCAAGTCGGGTCGGACCACGGGCAAGACCGAAGGCAAGGTTCTGCCTCGCTCGGAGTACGACTTCGACTACCAGAACGTCGGTGGCCGCTGGGTCCACGGATTCGGCGTGACCGCACCGGCCGACAAGCCCTTCTCGCAGCCGGGCGACTCCGGTGGCGGCGTCTACCAGGGCAGCACCGCTGTCGGTGTCATCTCCGGTGGCGGCGACCTCGACGCGAACACGTCCTTCACCTGGGTTGCCGACCTGGACCACTCGCTCGAGGAGTCCGGCACGGACTTCAACCTCGAGAAGCCGGGCGAGGAGACCCCTGAGGCTCCTGCCGCTCCCAAGGTCGAGGACCAGACCGTCGAGCCCGAGGGCAAGATCAAGGGCAAGGCTGAAGCCGGTGCCCAGGTCGAGGTCAAGTGGGAAGCCGCAAAGGGCGCCGAGGACGGCTCTGAGAAGGTCAAGGCTGACAAGGACGGCAACTTCTCCGTCGAAGGCCCGAAGGCTGAAGGCGACTACAACTTCACTGCGACCGCAATCGTCGACGGACAGAAGTCCAAGACAGCAGAGTTCGACGTGACCGTTGAGAAGGACGAGTCCGAGACTCCTGCCCCGGTCGAGCGTGAGATCAGCGTCGACCCCAAGGAGATCGCTGCCTCTGACTTCGTTCAGGAAGACAAGGGCGTGACGATCACGGTCAAGGGCTTCGACGAGGGTGAGAAGGTGACCCTCAAGGTCGCCAACGGCCCCGAGGGTGTCGACGACTTCGAGATGGATGAGACCGCGAACGAGAACGGCGCCGCCGCTTTCTCCGTGTACGGCACCAGCGCGTCGGATCCTGAGGCCTACCTCGGCAAGTATGATCTCGAGGTCACCGGTGCCAATGACACCGAGGACGAGTCGGTACTGACCGGTTCGTTCCAGGTTGTTGCCGATGAAGACGGCAACGGCGGTGGATCCGGCGGAGATGACGACGGCAACGCTGACGGCGGAAACGACGGCGGCAATGCTGACGGCGGATCCGGCGATGGAGACGACGCTGACGGAAACGGTGACGGTGGATCCGATCTGCCTCGCACCGGTGCCGAGCTCACCGGCCTCGCGGCCGGAGCCGGACTCCTCCTCGTCGGTGGAACCGCGGTCGTTCTGACCATGCGTCGCAAGAAGAACAACTGAGCCACAGTGAGGTCGACCGTCTGACGGTCTGCTGAGCAGCTCTAAGATGATGCCCCCGGTCCTGTGACCGGGGGCATTGTCAATTCAACCGAGCTCGAAGTCCACATTCTGCCAACTGATCTTGTCTACATCGCCTGAAGTTTCGTTCATTTAGTTCACAGTTTTTGAGGACTTTCTTGGTAGTCGCTGGGTAAGGCCCGTAACCTTATCGTGACTTAGGTCATCGTTTCGTGACATTGATCCCTCAGACAAGAGAGACAACTACTTATGCAGAAGAAACTCGTGCAGAGTTCGCTGGCGCTGGCAGCAGCGACAGCACTCGGCCTCGGCGGCGCATTCGTCGCTGCTCCCGCAGCGGCGGATTCGCCGGAGCTCACCCAGCAGACTGCGCAGAAGGCCGCGAAGTCCATTTCCGTAGTCAACGCCTTCGGATTCGACAACGGCACTCTTCACCTCGGTGTCGAAAACGAAGAAGATATCGATTCGGCAGAGATCGAGAAGCTCCAGAAAAAGTATGGTGCTGACAACGTCGTCGTCCAGGCCGGAATCTCCGAAGTCAAGGCCCACGCCGCTGGCGATCTGGTCGGTGGCGCTGGCTACCTCATGAACGTCCCGAGCAGTGGCGGACTCGGTGCCTGCTCGACCGGATTCTCAGGATGGAACGATCAGGGCGATCCAGTCGTGCTGACTGCCGGCCACTGTGCCGAGGACACGGCGGAGTCCGGGGAAGACCTCGGCTCGACCGAGATCGCCGATACCGAGCGTCCCAAATCTGCTCCTGCAGTCGGCGGCGAGGGCGGCGAACCTGCCGGAATCGGCTCCATCGGCTCCTGGGGATACAACAAGTACGGCAGCCCCGTCGAGCCCGGAGACGAGACCGGCAGTGAAGGCGACATCGACTTCGCCGTCATCAATGTCGATGATTCGAAGTACAACGTCAAGACCGGAGTGACGGACTGGACGTCCGCCGACAGTGATGACCTCGGCGCGAAACTCGCCACCGACATCACCAAGGTCGGAGCTCACACTGAGGGCACTGTGGAGAAGTCCGGTCGCACGACCGGACTCACCGAAGGCAAGGTCATCCCTCGCGAGCGGGCGCCGTTCGACTACATGAACGTCAGTGAGCGTTGGGTGCATGGATTTGCCGTTGAGTCGTCTGTCGACGATCCGTTCTCACAGCCGGGTGACTCCGGCGGCGCAGTCTTCCAGGGAGAAACAGCCGTCGGCGTGATCTCCGGTGGCGGACCTGCTGAATGGAGCGACGGCACCCCCTTCCAGCTCGGCTGGGTTGCTGACCTTGATTATTCGCTCGAACAGTCGGGCCAGTCGATCAACTTCGAAGATCCCACAGAGGAACCCCCAGGCGACGACGACAAGGATGCAGACGCTTCGGCCGCTGCCGATGGCGATGACGCAGATGCTTCTGCCGCCGCCGACGGTAAAGATGCTGACGCCTCCGCGGCTGCAGATGGCAAGGATGCAGATGCATCCGCTGCCGCCGAAGGCGACGACGCTGAAGCTTCGGCCGACGCCGACGGCAAGGACGACGACGCTTCGGCCGCTGCCGATGGCGACGACGCTGACGCATCCGCTGCCGCAGACGGCAAGGATGACGAAGCCGATTCCGACGCTGACGGTGACGAGAAGCCCGAAGCGCCCCAGGTCGGCGACCAGACCGTCGTCGAAGGCGGAAAGATCACCGGTAAGGCCGCTCCGAACGCTGAAGTGAACCTGACCTGGAAGCCTGTCGGCGCCAACGCCGGTTCCGCTCAGGCCGCACCGGCCGAGGGCACCGCCACGGTCAAGACCGATGCTGACGGAAACTTCTCAGCCGAGGCTCCTGCCGAGGCTGGCGACTACGCCTACTCCGCCACGGTGACCGCAAACGGACAGACCTCGGAGGCCACCAACTTCACGGTGACCGTCCAGGCTGCCGAGCGCAAGCTGACTGTCGACCCGAAGGAGATCTCTGCTTCGGACTTCGTCCAGAAGGACAAGGGCGTGCAGGTCACCGCTGAAGGCTTCGAAGAGGGCGAGAACGTCACCCTCGAGGTTGTTGCCGGTCCGGAAAACGTCGAGGGCATCACCCTCGAGGAGACCGCCAATGCTGACGGAGTCGTCGGATTCTCGATCTACGGCACCAGTGCTGAAGACGCCGAGGCCTACCTCGGCAAGTACGACCTCGAGGTCACCGGCGACAACGACACCGAGGACGAGTCCGCTCTGACCGGTTCGTTCCAGGTCGTTGCCGACGAAGACGGCAACGGCGGCGGCAACGATGGTGACGACAACGGCAACGACGACGGAAACGGTGACGGTGGATCCGATCTGCCTCGCACCGGTGCCGAGCTGACTGGCCTCGCGGCCGGAGCCGGACTCCTCCTCGTCGGTGGAGCCGCCGTTGTTCTGACGATGCGTCGCAAGAAGAACAACTGAAACCAGCTCTGATGGTCATCCGCTGACCGCGTGAGCGAAAGTGCCCCTGACCAGTTGGTCAGGGGCACTTTCATCTTCTCCGACTAAGATCGGCAGGAACGTCTCTGCCAGCGGACTTCTCAGCGAATCCCAGCAGAGCAGATCGTCCGACTACGAGAAGATGGTCGATCCACACGACGAAGGAGTCCGTGCATGAGCCTCGAAGGCGATCCGTTCGACTACCAGATCACCAAATCCGGACTGCTTCTCATTCGCCGAGGCGGCCGAACCATCATGGAACTCGGCGGAAAGAAGGCTGCCGCACTCATCCCCAAGCTCGGCCGAGACGCCGATTCCGACCAGCAGCTGCTGGCTCGTGCGACGGGAAACTACCGGCACGGAAACGAAAGACAGTCTCGTTGAAATCTTCCCTAGCTGGACGTTCGTTCAGCGGTTGGTATCCTTGCGCTATGACTGACGACACATCCAGCGAATTCGCCCGCGCCACCGCAGTCGAGCGGACCGGCGATCACAGCTTCACCGCCGAACTCGACGCCGGATGGAAAGTCGCCGGTGCCATAAACGGCGGATACCTCCTTGGCGTCGCCGGTCGGGCCCTGCGAAACCTCAACCCGACCACACCTGACCCCCTGGTGATCTCTACCTTCTACCTCGGTCCGAGTACAGAGGGAACCGTGGACATCACGACGCGCACCCTGCGCGAAGGTCGATCAACGGCGAGCTACGGCATCGAACTCACCCAGAACGGGGCGCCGACGATTTCGGCGATGGCAACGATGGGCAGCCTCGGTGAACTTCCTGATGACGTCGCCACCACAGCCACCCCGCCGCAGCTGCCGCCACCGGAAGAGTGCGTCAGCGTCGCCGAGGCCAGTGAGGACTTCAAGAAGGCCGCACCGCTCATCTCACGTTTCGATATGCGCCTGGACCCGGCCACCGCGGGATTCGCGGTCGGCAAACCCAGCGGGCGCGGAGAGCTGCAGGGCTGGATACGATTCATCGACGGAACGGACCCGGAACCGCTGTCGCTGCTGACCTTCCTCGACTCATTCCCGCCGGTGATGTTCGACCTCGGGCGTTTCAACTGGGCGCCGACCATGGAACTGACCGCACACGTACGCGCCCTGCCCGCCTCCGGCTGGATCCGCGCCCGCCTGTTCACCCGGAACATCGCCGGGGGAATGTTCGAAGAGGACTGTGAACTGTGGGACTCCACCGGCCGCCTCGTCGCGCAATCACGCCAACTGGCTCGCCAGCCGCGCGGCTGAAGCGAAGATGACGCTGGATTGCCGTTGATGACTTGCCCGATGTGCTGTGTCAGGGGTCAGGGCTAGAGTCGGAGCCATCCAGCACTCGCAGTGAAAGGACCACCCCAATGGCGTCACTGTCATCACTGAGCATCACCTTCGATTGCCACGATGTCGAAGCGCAATCGATCTTCTGGGCCGAACTCCTGCGCGCAGAACTCGATCCGGGCGCGAACGAATTCGTCGCCAGCATCGGAGGCGTGCACAATTCCGAATCACCGACTCCGGGCATGCTCTTCCTCAAGGTCGACGATCGCATCGAAGGGAAAAACCCCGTGCACATCGATCTCGACGACCCGAGCTACCCGGCGGATGTCGAGCGAGCAGTGGAGCTGGGCGCGGAGAGGCTGGGCTCCTTCTCCGAGTACGGGATCGAATGGACCACGCTGAAAGACCCCGAAGGAAACGTCTTCGACATCGGTCGCCGCACGGTAACCTGAAAACTCCGGTGTTTCGTCCGAAGCTCACCGAGGTCCGCATGATCAGAGAGGCTCAGTGTGGCACTTCCATTGACCGACCCGTCAATCACCCCGACCGAAAGACAGGGGCTCGAAGAGTTCCTCGATTACTTCCGCCAGGTGGTGAGAAGGAAGGCCGATGGGCTGACGCCTGAGCAGCTGACACACAAGGTCGCTTCGTCATCGCTGACGATCGGCGGCATCGTCCGTCACCTCACCCTCGTCGAGGAGTCCTGGTTCGTCGAGGTGCTGCAGGGCAAGGATCTCAGCGATCCGTGGGCCAGCGTCGATTGGCGATCCGAGCCCGACTGGGACTTCGACAGTGCTGCCGGCGCAACCGCGGAGGAGCTGTTGGAAGCGCACGCTCGTTCGTGTGAGCACTCCCGCAGGATCCTCGCCGAGGTGGACGACCTCGACGCGCTGACCGCGCGGGGAGACAGCGGCGGTGCGAAATTCAATGTCCGTTGGATCCTCATCCATCTCATCGAGGAATACGCCCGCCATGCCGGGCACGCCGATCTCATCCGAGAGGACATCGACGGACAGACGGATGACTGAGGCTTCGGACGGACGGCTGAGCCCGCAGTCGACTGCCGAATCGGTTGTCGCCTAGGGTTGACAACATGACGAATTCTTCGCCGGCCGATACCGAAACCGCCCCGAATCGATCCAGAGCACTCATTCCGCTCGATCTCATCCGTGGTTTCCTCATCGGCAGCGCCGAACTCGTTCCCGGTGTCTCAGGAGGCACGATTGCGCTCGTCACCGGAGTCTACGACCAGCTCATCGATTCTGCGGCGCACGTCGTCTCCGCCGCGAAGACACTGGTGACCGGACCCAACCGAGTATCTGGGGCCTTAGCCGAGCTGCGCCGCACGGACTGGTTCCTCGTCATCCCCGTCCTCATCGGGATGGCCGCTGCCGTGTTCACCATCGCCGGCGTCATGGAATCCTTTGTCAGCTCCAACCCCGAGCTGTCGCGGGGACTGTTCTTCGGCCTCGTTGCAGCCAGCATCGCCGTTCCGCTGCGGATGCTGCCCGCACGTACCTTCCGCCAGCCGATCCTGCTCGGACTCCTTGCCTTCCTGGCCGCGGCAGCCCTCGCCTTCTGGATGACCGGTCTGGCCGGCGGTACTGATGTGGAGAATCCTCCGCTCATCGCCGTCTTCTTCGTCGCCTCGATCGCGATCTGTGCACTCGTCGTGCCCGGCGTGTCCGGATCCTTCTTCCTCCTTGCCGTCGGCATGTATTCGACGACTCTGCGTGCGGTGGACGGACGCGATTTCGGCTATCTCGGGATCTTCATGCTCGGCGCTGTTCTCGGTCTGGCCGTCTTCGTCAACATCCTCCGGTACTTCCTCCACAACCATCGGTGGTGGACTCTCGTCGTCATGGCTGGGCTGATGCTCGGCTCTCTGCGGGCACTGTGGCCCTGGCAGTCCGAGGGCGAAATCGGTGCTGACGGTGAAGCACATGGTGCCGGAAGCCTGCTCGCACCCGGTGACCCGGTACTGGGACCGATCCTGCTGGCTGCGCTCGGGGCGGTTGTTGTGGTGGCCCTCATCATCGTCGAGGCGAAGTTCTCCACCGCAGATTCCGGCGCAGCAAAGGAGAGCGTGGACGTCGACTGATGAACGAGCGACATCACATCGGCTGCGAAGAAGGCCGAGTGGGCACAAGAGAATTTGTGCAAATTTCGCTCAAGATATACCCAGGAAAAGGTCAGCGGCCGCTAGGGTGAGAGATCTGGATCACTTCTATCCACGCTGATCGAATCTCTGGAGACTCATGCGCCTGCGCACACTCGCCTCATCGACACTTGCACTCACTCTTATAGTCTCCGGACCGTCCGCGGCGACAGCTGCCGGCCTTGCAGACGCTTCGTCCTCAGCGGACCCTGAGGCTGCAGACGTCGGGGAGCTCACTCTGCTGGCTACCACTGACGTGCACGGGAATGTCCTCAATTGGGACTACTTCGCGAACAAGCCCTACCCGGATGGTGAAGAGTTGGGCATGTCACGTGCCTCATCTCTCATCAGGGAGTCCGCAAGGACAAGGGCGCGGACTCGGTCATGCTCGTCGACAACGGCGACACAATCCAGGGCACTCCCTTGGCCTACTACTACGCGAAGCAGGAACCGATCACCGACAGCGGCGCGACACACCCGCTGGCCAAAACCTACAACCACCTAGGCTACGACGCGCAGGTGGTCGGCAATCACGAATTCAACTAAGGTCTTGATCTTCTCTCGACCTACGAAGACCAAGTGGACTTCCCGCTCCTCGGTGCCAATGTCATCGACGACGATGACGGACAGCCCCACCTTGACCCGTACACCATGATTGACAAACAGGTCGACGGTGAAACTGTCACCGTCGGGGTGCTCGGCGTGACGACGCCCGGCAGTCGGATCTGGGACAAGAACAACTTGTCAGGGAAGGTTCACTTCGACGATCCGGTCGAAACCACACAGAAGTACGTGCCCGAGATGAAGAGCAAGGGGGCCGACGTCATCGTCGTTCTCTCCCATTCGGGCAAAGACCCCAAAGGACAGAACTGGGATCCGGCCAAGCTGCAGGAGAACGTGAGCACATCGGTGGCGAAAGTGCCGGGGGTCGACGTGCTCGTGGCCGGGCACACCCACCAGAACGAACCCAGTCAGGTCGTGACCCGTGACGACGGCAGCAAGGCCCTCATCACCCAGCCCAACTATTGGGCCCGTTCGGTCTCTGAGGTGGATCTGCCCATCAATCT
Source organism: Brevibacterium spongiae (assembly GCF_026168515.1). Lineage (NCBI taxonomy): Bacteria > Bacillati > Actinomycetota > Actinomycetes > Micrococcales > Brevibacteriaceae > Brevibacterium > Brevibacterium spongiae. The sequence goes on from NZ_CP093443.1 coordinate 1,736,363, forward strand.
GGACACCCACCACGTCGACTGGGGGACGATGGACCCCGCGGCTCGACCGTTGGCCACTCAGGGCGACGTTGCCGAAGACCAGGAGATCAGAGATCTCGTCGACGAGCAGCACCAGAAGACGATCGACTACGTGAACACGAAGATCGGTTCGGTCACCGAGACGCTGTCGGCGAAGACGTCCTACTACGAAGACACCGCAATCCTCGATTTCATCTCACACGTCCAGTCGCAGACCGTGCGAGACGGACTCAAAGGGACCGACTACGCAGATGTTCCGGTGATCTCCCAGGCATCACCGTTCAGCCGCACCGCAGAATTTCCCGCTGGTGACATCACCATCCGCGATGTTGCCGGACTCTACGTCTTCGACAACACTCTCTCCGGTGTCGAAATCAACGGTTCGCAACTGAAGGACTACCTCGAGTTCTCCGCCCGATACTTCAAACGGACGGACGAAGGCGCCGACTTCGACCCCGCCAACGGCACCAATGCCATTGACGAAGCCACAGATGCACCGATTCCCGACTACAACTATGACGCCTTGTCAGGAATCGACTACGACATCAATGTGTCGAAGCCAGTGGGGGAGAGGATCGAAGACCTCCGACAGTCCGACGGTGCAGAAGTCCGCGATGACGATCGATTCGTTCTCGCCATCAACAACTACCGACAGTCCGGTGGCGGTGCCTATCCGGTCGACGGCCTCAAAGAGGTCTACAACGAGCAAGTCGAAGTGCGGCAGGCGCTCATCGACTGGGTCCAAGACGAAAAGGTCGTCGACCCCGCTGACTTCTTCGACGAGAACTGGCAGGTCGTCACGAGCAGCCGGGCCCCCGGAGACGATGCGGATGCGGACTCCTCGGGAACAGACTCTGCTGAAGCAGATGCCGAAGCAGATGCAGACGGCAGCGATTCCGACGCTGACAGCGGTGGGGTATCCGACACTGAAGGCGACGACAGCTCCGGCGGAGGCGACACTGCGGATGGTGGCAGCGCCGGCAGCAGCGACAACGCCGACGATGACGCTGCGGGCACGACACGCGCCGAAGCCGATGCCACCTCCGCAGATGAAGCCGGTGGAAACTCCGACAGCAGCGGCGGCGCAGACTCTGCGGATGCCGACGGCGGTGGACATCTGCCGCGCACCGGCGTCGAAATCGCCACTGGAATCGGTCTGGCGGCCGGTGCAATTGCGCTCGGCGCAGCTCTCATCCTGTTCTCTCGGCGCCGTCGACACTGAACCGAGCTGGAATTTCAACCGCTATCGCACGACCGTGGGGGCGCTTCGGGCCGCGGAACGAACGTCTGGACTGTTCCGGTTGCTTCTCACGTACAGTGAGAGGGACAGCAGTCAACTCTGAAGAAGGAGAAAGACAAGCATGGCCAACACAGCATTCCAGGGATCTCCGGTCAAGACTGTCGGCGATCTGCCGGGCAAGGGTGAGCAGGCTCCGGCCTTCAGCCTCGTCGGCACCGACCTCGGCGAAGTGAACTCGCAGGACAACGCGGGCAAGCGCGTCGTGCTCAACATCTTCCCGAGCCTCGACACGGGAGTCTGCGCCGCCTCGGTGCGCAAATTCAACGAGCTGGCAGCGGGATTGGAGAACACCACCGTGCTCTGCGTCTCCAACGATCTTCCCTTCGCCCAGGGCCGCTTCTGCGGTGCCGAGGGCATCGAGAACGTCGTTGCCGCTTCGGGATTCCGCAGCTCGTTCGGCAAGGACTTCGGAGTGACCATGGTCGATGGTCCGCTCGCCGGCCTCCTGGCTCGGTCCGTGGTCGTTCTCGACGACAAGGGCACCGTGACACACACGCAGCTCGTCGATGAGATCACCACTGAACCCGACTATGACGCAGCGATTGCCGCTCTGGGAGCCTGAACCGACACAGTCGAGACCGTCGATCGCCCCATAGGTCGATGAGCCCAGTGGCAACAGAACCGGGCGGGACGCATTCCAGCGTCCCGCCCGGTTCTCGTATTGCGACCTGCCCTCACATGCCCACGACTGTGATCGGCAGAGCGTAGTCCACCCCGGCGGCCTCACCGCCGGCGGTGGTGATGTCCGGAATCATGTCCTTCGGCGCGGGGTGATCGGGAAGAGCCTCAAGATAGGCCTTGTGCGCTTCGAGCGACCGCACGCCGCGGTCAACGTGCTCAGCTGTCAGCGCCACTGCGTGAGTGGGTTCCGCACCATTGATGAGCAGACGGTCCGCTTTCCACGCTTCAAGGCCCTCATCGTCCTTGAGTTCGGTGAACACCCACGGATTGTCGGCGTCGCGGATCGCGTCGACGGTGGCGATGCCGGCGTTGCGGTGATCGACGTGGTTGAGCCCCCATCCGACCTTGAGGTCGAAGTTCGTGATCACCACCGCATTGGGTCGGAAGCGGCGGATCGTGCGGGCGATCGCGCGGCGGAGCTCGTGGTCGGCTTCGAGGAGCCCATCGGGGAAGTCGAGGATCTCCAAGTCATCGACTCCGACGATGGTGCAGGCCTTGCGCTGCTCCTCGGCTCGGAGCGCAGCAACCTCATCCGGAGACATGTTTCGGATGCCGGCCTCACCGCGGGTGAGCAACAGGTAGGACACCTCCTTCCCCTCGTCGGTCCATTTGGCCACGGCCGCCGAACCGCCGTATTCCATATCGTCGGGGTGGGCGACGACGCACAGGATCCGGTCGACGTCGGAGTCATCGAAGCGCGGGAGTTCAGTCATGCCTCCAGGCTATGTGGCCGGGTGACGTTCCGCCAGAGGCACTCTCGCGGTCACTGTGGCGATGCCTGAGCGTGTTTGTGGGTACGATGTGGTGGAACCTCTGACCGACCGAAGGCAGCCGATGAAGAACAGCGTGATCGTAACGGCAACGGTGGCGTTGGCGATGATGCTCAGCGGATGTTCGGCATTGAAGGTCACCAGCTCCGAGGAGGCCGGATCGAAACCGGCCCAGGTGGGGATCGATGACGGGTCGTCCACCGCCTCGGCGACTCCGACGCAGGCGCAGATCCCTGATGGGATGGCAGAGACGCCCGTCGAGCTCGGTGACGAGTGCCCTGTCGACGTCAGCCTCGCCATGGGTCCGGAGTGGATGGACGAGTCCGGGTACGACGGTTACCGGCTCTTCTCCAGCGACACGGACGCAATCATCACGGTCAACTGCTTCGAAGACGATGAATCATCGGCGAAAGATCTGATCGACAAAGCGCGGGAGCGAATGTTCAGCACCTCGGGGTCGACCAAAGTCAGCGACGCCACGGGAGCACTTGAGGGCGGCGAATATTGGACAGTCCACGGTCGCCTCTCCGGTGACGACATGCGTGCGGTGAACAAGCAGGAATCGGTGTTCTTCGGCGTTGTCGCAGGTGTCTCAGTCGACGGGACGCTGTTCAAAGTCAGCGTCGACATGCTGGCCCCTGCTGATGATGCGAAAGCCGCCGAAGAGTTCCGGCAGATGCTGCCGACGGTTCGCCTCGACGATGAGGAACTCAAGGCTCCCACCTTCACCTGAGGGCCTCAGGCCTCAGCCGCGTTACCTGTGGCTTCGGAGCGCGGCCTGTACGCGGCATCCGTGCGGACAGACACTGGCGAGCCTCGTCCACGGGACATCCGTTTGAGCAGCTCCCGGCCTGCGATCCTGCCCGCACGGGTTGCTCCGACAGTCGAACTGGCCGAACCGTAGCCGACGAGGAAGAGCCGGGGATCATCCTTGACGGCCACCTCGGTGTCCATGGAAATGCCGCCTTCCGGGGTGCGCAGATGCAAGGGCGCGAGATGTTTCAGTGCGGCACGGAAACCGGTATTCCAAAAGATCACGTCAACGTCCTCAACACGTTCGGACGCAAACGGTGCCCAGGATTCCGGAACGGCCAGACCATCGGCGGCTGAGGGACCCAAACCATCCGAGGTGGTCGGCTGCGAGGAATCGGCAGTACCCGGGAAGTGCACACCGTGGGGGAGGACGCGGTCGAACATGCCGCGGGACACGAGCACCCCTGAGTCGACTCCGTCACGGAACTCTCTCCGGATCGGCAGACCGGTGGTCCGCACGACGCTGGCCGGTGCCTGTCCCGACAGAGTCCTCTCGCGCACTGCACGTTCGACCTCGAGGCCCCACTGTCCGTCGAACTCCCTCTTGGTGAAGTTCGGGGGACGGCGCGTGGCCCAGAGAGTGTCGGTCACCTCGGCGAGTTCGAGGAGGAACTGGGTGGCGGAGATGCCGCCGCCGACGACGAGAGTGCGCAGCCCGCGGAAGTCCTCGACATCACGGAAATTCACCGTATGCAGCTGGTGGCCCTCGAAATCGGCGATACCCGGAACGAAGGGAACGTACGGCTGAGTCCATGTACCGGTGGCGTTGATGAGGAAATCGCTCGAGAGCCGCACCCGTTCGCCGTCGATGTCGGCCGTGATGTGGAGACGTCCGGCCCCAGGTTCGTCGGACGTCACGGAGGAGACATCGGCGGGACGGACGACGCAGAGTTCGAGTTCACGCTCGAACTGGCCGTAGTAGTCGGAGACGATTTCAGAAGCGGGCACGTCCGGGTTCGGACGACCGAGCGGAAAGCCGGGCAGATCGGAGACGTGGTTCGTCGAACCCAGGGTCAGGGAGTCCCACCGTTCGCGCCACGCCCCACCGGGCCCCTCTCCGGCGTCGAGGACGATGAAGTCCCGTCCCGGAACCAGACCGTCGCGCCAGAGGTAGTGCGCGGCCGACAGGCCCGCCTGACCGGCGCCGATGATCACGACGGGCCAGTGAGAGTCGACGAGGAGCTCATTGATTCGGCACACCATGGCACCATTGTTTCAGGTTCCCATCGCCATGTCTCAGGGGGAGTGGAACGGTCGCGGATCGGATTGACCGGGTCCTGAAATGGGAGAAGGATGATGCAGTGAGCACTGAACCGAACGCTGTATCCAATCCGTGGCGAGCATTGTGGGCGCTGTGCCTCGGCTTCTTCATGATCCTCGTCGATTCGACGATCGTCTCCGTGGCCATCCGCGAGATCATGACCTCCCTCGATGCGGACATCAACGCCGTTATCTGGGTGACTTCAGCGTATCTGCTCGCTTACGTCGTGCCGCTTCTCATCACCGGTCGCCTCGGTGATCGGTTCGGTCCCAAACGTGTCTACCTCGTCGGGCTCGTCGTGTTCACGCTCAGCTCCCTGTGGTGCGGAATGACGACGACGGTCGGGGCACTCATCGTCGCCCGAATCGTTCAGGGCCTGGGTGCTTCGGCGATGACGCCGCAGACGATGGCCGTGATCACTCGCATCTTCCCGCCCGACCGTCGGGGAGCGGCGATGGGCATGTGGGGCGCCGTGGCCGGCGTCGCGACCTTAGTCGGGCCGATCCTCGGCGGGGTGCTCGTCGACGCACTGGGGTGGGAATGGATCTTCTTCATCAATGTCCCGGTCGGCATCGTCGCCTTGGCCATGGCGATCTGGTTGGTGCCGCGGCTGGAGACGCATCCTCACCGCTTCGACTGGTTCGGTGTCGTGCTCTCTGCATGCGGCATGTTCCTGCTGGTCTACGGGATCCAGCAGGCTCACGGGGTGAACTGGGGCCCGCTCATCGGCCCTGTCACTGTGCCGTTCGTGCTCGCAGGTGGGGTGGTGTTCCTCGCAGCCTTCGTGTGGTGGCAGAAGGTCAACCGCGCCGAGGTGCTCGTGCCGTTGTCGCTGTTCAAGGACCGGAATTTCACGATCGCTGCAATCGCGATGATCACGGTCGGGTTCGGGGTGACGGCGATGGCGTTCCCGATCATGTTGTGGGCACAGACCGTGCTCGGCTATTCGCCTACCCAGTCGGCGCTTCTGTTGGCACCGATGGCGATCCTCTCCGGTGTGCTCGCTCCATTCGTGGGTCGCCTCGTTGACCATGGGAGCCCGCGAGTGTTGGCCGGAATCGGGCTGGGTTCGTTTGCGGCGGCTCTGTTCTGGCTGGGAGCGATTCTCGATGTCCATACCTCGCTGTGGGCTCTCATCCCACCGATTCTGCTGCTGGGCGTGGCCAACGGTTTCATGTGGGCACCGATCAGCTCGACGGCGACGAGGAATCTGCCTCTGCATCATGCCGGAGCGGGATCCGGGGTGTACAACACAGTTCGGCAGGTGGGTGCTGTGCTCGGCAGTGCTGCGATCGCGGTGGCGATGGAGGCGCGTTTGGAAGCGAACATCGGTTCCTCGAGCGGCATGGTCGGAGACTCCGGCGCCGAGGCGGGGCAAGGCGGGGCCGATGCGTCTGGAGCGGCGGCGGCAGGCATGCCGGATGCGATCGCCACTGGATTCGCTCATGCGATGGGGCAGTCGTTGTGGGTCCCGGCGAGCTTGGTGATCATCGGATTCGCTGCAGTCATGTTCTTCGAACGACCGAAGCCGCGCGTGCGCAGCTGACTGCGCAGCGGGCTCAGGTCGGCGGTGACAGCGGTCATGAAGACATCGCCGAGGTGGTCGGCTGTGTCGGTGTCAGCGGGCCGCGCTCGCGCAGTCGGGTCCGCCCGGGTTCGCATAGCAGTCTTCATCGACGAGGTAGCGGTGGTAGCGGTAGACATCGATGCTGATGTCGTTGCTGGCGACGTGGGCGAATCCGTCGATCGGCAGCCAGGGCCCGCCATCGACGGAGAACTCCCCGCTGAACGTTGCCGTCATCGAGACCGAAACCTTCCCCGACTTCTGGTATTCGTGCCCGATCTGGGGACTTCCGCCGGGCAATGGCTTCGCTCCCTTCGCCGAGGTGGTCGTGCCCGTGTCATCGCCGAAGTCCCAGTTGAACTTCTCCGGAGTGACTTTCACGGTGACCGCGTAGGTCAACAACGTCATATCGATATAGCTGACTTCGGTGTCGGTCCAGAAGGCAGTGGGTTTGCCGACAACAGCCCAGTCTTTCGGCCAGGCGTAGATTGCTGGAGCCGGAATGTCGAAGCTTTGGAATTGAGACTCGGGGATCCGAGTCGGCGGATCGGGACGAGCAGGGGCCCCGCCGCCTCCGCCACCCCCGCCTCCACCGCCGGGGCCGGGTTCGATGGCACAGATGTGGCCGAATACTTCGACAGGGCAGTCGGGCAATGCGGCGCCGCCTCCGCCACCTCCGGAGCCGCCCCCTGACCCTCCGCCGCCAGAGCCGCCGCCACCTGAGCCGCCTCCTCCTGATCCACCGCCAGAGCCTCCTCCGCCTGGAGGTGGTGGCGGGGGTGGCGGATTCACGACCTTGCACTTCTTAAGACTTAGTGCGCTGCATCCAGGGGCAGTATGGACGTCTGTCGGCGGGCCGAAGCCAGTCAGCATGATTCCGCAAAGCAGCGAAGCTAGTAGGACTATTCGTCGCAAGACTCGCTCCATAGACTTTGAGAATCAATTTTCCAGACCTCTTCAGTTCGCTGAGCCATAAACACGACGCGCAAGAGCTCGGGAGAACCTGTGGGTAAGGATTCCCCGTTATCAACGGTTGCAAATTGAGAATTGTCCACGCAGGTAAGAATCGTGACTTCGTCAAGGTTCGAATCGATCTTCTGAATCGTTCGATCGTCAATTGTGAATTTGCCAGCCATATATTTGTCGCTCTGTTTGAGCTCTTTCGAATCGGCTACCAGAACTTTTAAAGCTTCTCCGGTCGAAAAGTCGCGAATTTTGTCTGTTTTCGTTCCGCCGCTTGAATACGCTTGATTTAGGTTGGCGACGTAACCATCCAGGGCTACAAGAGCCCCGTCGACTGCCTTCTTCTCGTCGTCTGTCAGGTCGAGGTCCGTCTCGTATTCGGGGATGTCCACCTCGCCTGCGTCACCCATCGAGCCAGTATCGGGCTGTTGTTCGGGCAACGTCGACGTCGGCACTGCAACAGGGGAGCTGTCGGCACACCCTGCCAGCGTTATCAGGCTCAATGCGGTACAGAGCGCCGACAACAGCAGGGTCGGTCGACGGCAGGTTCGGGTCGTTCCAGTTCTCATTCCACGCCTCTGTGGTCTGCAACTGCGGTGCGGCACCTCGGCCGACACCCGGAAACCCCTACATTATTCGACAGGAACGCTTTTTAGAACAGGCGAAGTCAAATCTGTGGATAACTCACGGGACAGAAAACGCCGCCCTAGTTCTTCGCCGCCTTGGCAGCCTTCGCCGCGGCCTTCTGCTGCTTCTTGAAAGCACGCACTTCCTGAAGGGTCCCCTCGTCGACGACATCGGCGATAGAGCGCCGTGCTCCATCAGCCCCGTAATCACCGGCAGCCTCTTGCCAGCCCTCGGCGTTCAGCCGGAACTGTTTGCCCAGGAGAGCGAGGAAGATCTTCGCCTTCTGATCGCCGAACCCAGGCAGCTTCTTCAACCGTTTGAGCACATCGGCGCCGCTCGGATCACCATCGGTCCAGATGGCCTCGGCATCACCGTCATAGTCATCGACGATGGCCGCGGCCAACTTCTGCACCCGTGCCGCCATCGACTTCGGGAACCGGTGCACCGCTGGGGTCTGCGCGAAAGCGTCAAGGAAGTCGTCAGGGTTCATCTCGGCGATCTCCTCGACGTCGAGAGTCCCCAAACGCTCAGCCAATTTCGCGGGCCCCGCGAAGGCACTCTCCATCGTCACCTGCTGGTCGAGCAACATGCCGACAAGCAGAGCGAAGCGGTCTTCGGCCAACAGCGCATCGGCCTTCGGATCTCCTGAAAGGAACACTGAACTCATGACTCCATCTTCGCACGCAAGCGCCCGCCGATCATCCACGGATATCATCGTCGAATGATCTGTTCCTGTTCCGGAATGCCCCCTGGCACCGACTTCGACCACTGCTGTCGGCCCGCGCTCGACGGTGAGATCTGGCCGACCACCGCCGAGGCGCTCATGCGCTCCCGCTACACCGCGTTCGTCCGCAAGGACGAGAACCACCTCTTCCGCACGTGGCATGCCCGCACCCGCCCCACCGATCTCGGAGTCGACGAAGACACCGAATGGCTCGGCCTCGAAATCCTGGACACCTCCGGCGGGGGAGTCGACGACGCCACCGGAACGGTGCACTTCCGTGCGCGATTCCGGGACCACCTCGGCGACCATGATCTCGAGGAGAACTCCTCCTTCGTCCGTCGCGCCGGTCGCTGGATGTACCTCGAAGCGCTCGAGAACTGAACGCGACTGTGCCTATACTGTGCTTCGACGCATCCAACGCCCAGCCGAGGTCATGATCCCAGCGCATCGACCCCATGGCGAAGGGGAGAGAATCCTCGGACGAAACCGGCACGGTGACTTCCTGACCAGGTTTCGCGCTGGGGGAGGCTTGGTCGCAGAGGAACACGACACCATGACCAAGGACAAAGACTTCAAGAAGCTCGTTCGTTCGCGGATGACGACGACCGGTGAGAACTTCACCGCCGCCCGCCGGGCATTGCTTGATACGAACACCCGCGCGATGACGCCCACCGCAGCTGCGATTGCATCCGAACCGGCGGAGTCCGTTGAATCAAGCATCGAACCGGCTGAACCGAGCATCGAACGATTCCGGACGAAGACACTCAAAACGTTCATGCCGAACAGGCGCATCACAGCCATCCCCACCAAACGCAGGGCCCTCGCCGTCCTCCTCATCGAGGTGCTCGCAGCCGTGGACGCCGATCGAATCTACGAGGAGAAGCAGCTCAATGCCCTCCTCGCCGAATTCCACCCGGACTTCGCGCTCCTTCGGCGGGAACTCATCGACTACCGCCTACTCGAACGAGACGCCCACACCGGGCGGTACTGGGTGAATCCGAACCCGCCGACATACTCCGGTTCACAAGCGCAGGAGATGGCCGGCCTCGCGGCATTTCTGCGCTGAGTCGGCGACGGCGTATCCTTGAAGCTCGAGCCACCACCGGGCAGACACAAGGAGCATCCATGGCCTATCACGCCGATTCGACCGATCTCGAAGAAAAAGAGATTCTCAGTTGGGACATGTTCGGCCGATCGGCGCGTGAGATGGCCCAGACCATCGCGGACTCCGACTACGATCCCGAGATCGTCATCGCCGTGGCCCGTGGCGGTCTGCTGCCCGCCGGAGCGCTGGCATACGCTCTCGGTCTCAAGCTCTCGGACGCGATCAACGTCGAGTTCTACACCGACGTGCACGAGACTCTGCCCGATCCCATCCTGCTCGCCCCGATGCTCGACATCGACGCGATCAAGGGCAAGAAGCTGCTCGTCGTTTATGATGTCGCCGACTCCGGCCGTACGTTGGCTCTCGTCCTCGAACTGCTGCGCAAGCACGGCGCCGAGGCCCAGTCAGCCGTCATCTACGCGAAGTCCGCGTCGATCGTCGACCCGGACTTCGTGTGGAAGCGCACCGATCAGTGGATCGTCTTCCCGTGGTCGGCCGAACCCCCGGTGGAGCCCAGCAAGTAAGCTGACCGTATGAGTCAGCAGTCACGGGACTTCCTCGCCCCGTGCGGACGGGTCCGCGCCTACGCTCACGACGATGTGATCCGAGCACGGGGAATCCGCTATGCCCGCGCCGAGCGCTTCCACCCGCCCATCGACGAACCGCCCGTCGAATTCATCGACGGCAGCGATCCGGGGCCGGCGAGCCCGCAGCTGCGTCGGGACCCGAACGCCGGTATGACCTTCGACCAGCTCGGCGGCCTGCCCATCAGCGAGGACTGCCTGCGACTGAGCGTGACAATGCCGGAGGGCACCGACACCGAGGCTGGACTTCCCGTCCTCGTGTGGATCCACGGCGGAGCCTACGTCGCCGGGGCCGGTGACGCCGAGATCTACGATCCGCACACCTTGGCCTCCGAACAGCACATCATCGTCGTCTCCGTGACCTACCGCCTCGGCGTCCTCGGCTACCTCGGCACCGGCAGACCCGAACATTCGAACCTCGGTGTGCTCGACCAGATCTCCGCGCTGCGCTGGGTGCGAACGAACATCTCCTCCTTCGGCGGGAACCCGGACAATGTCACGATCGCCGGACAGAGCGCCGGAGCAGACGCCTGTGCCCACCTGATGATCGCCGACGGCACCGACGGTCTCTTCCACCGGGTGCTCATGGCCTCAGCCCCATTGGGACTGGCCGGCGGAACTGACACGATGAACTGGGCGATGGCGAAGGTCGCGGAGAAGATGGACCCCGAAGCCGGCGTCGATGACATCCTCCAAGCTCAGGAAGAGGTCCACAAGGCTGCCCTCGTTGGAGGCCTGCACGCGGGAATGTGCTTCGGCGTCCACTACGGTCGGTATCCGCTGCCGACCCGTTCGCAGGCAGCGGCTGCCTGGGCCGAAGTCGCACCGAAATACGATGTGCTCATGACCCGGACAGAACGCGAGATCGCGTTCTTCGCCGGGTTCGTGCCCACCTTTCGCCGCCTCCACGACCGACACCTGACCTCGCCCATGCTCGAATCGCTCATCTCCGGCATCACCTCGGCGGTGTACACCCGCGCCGGGCGCGAATTCTACGACCGTCACCGCATGTCCGGCGGACAAGGGGCACGTCTGCTCATCGTCTCCCGCGGCGACGGCAGCTTCTTCGACGCAGCGCATTCAGGCGACCTGCCGCTGATCTTTCCCGGAGAGATCTGGCACGACTCGTTCCTCGACTACGGTGAGACCACCGCCATCGCCGGACCTGAGCTGCGGAAGATCTGGGGCCGGTTCGCCGTCTCCGGGGCATTGCCCCGTGTGCCAGTGCCCGGCCTCGTCGACATCATGGGCTGAACCGGTGCCTTGAACTGCTGCACCAATGGTGCACCGGCGGCGCATCGGTCCTGGTGTCGTGATTTCACAACCATCGTGTCACCGGCGTCGACTACCGTTGGATCATGGACGCTCACCAGATCTCGGCCGCACGTCTGCTCTCCCAAGGTCTCGTCGGGCCACCACCCGAGTCTCCGACGGGCAGCAGTCTCTCGCCCGCAGGCGCTGTCGTCGAACACCTCGGCTGCGTTCAAGCCCAAGCTCTCGGAGGAGCCCTGACTTCGGTTGCGCTGCGCCTCGGTGCCGACGCGACTGACGGTGTGGCCGCCGTCCGGGCGGCCATCGACGCGGGCGAGATCGTCCGCTCCTGGACTCAACGCGGCACGATCCACCTGACCACAGCGAAGGACATCGGCTGGGTGCTCAGCCTGACCGGCGCCCGGACGATGCGATCCACCGCAAAACGACGCGAATTCTTCGGCATCACCGATCCGATGCTCGACGCGGCAGCCGAGCTGGCCGTCGCGGCGCTCCGCGAACACGGGGCCTTGACCCGGGAAGAACTGCTCGAAGCCTTCGCACCGCTGGGTGCCGGAGACGAATACGGACACGCACGATACCTCATCACCTCCCTGGCACTGCAGAACCTCATCGTCCAAGCGCCCATGATCGAGGGCAAAGACGATATGAAATACGTGCTCACGGCTGACTGGGTGCCGACGCCCACAGAATTGGACGCCGAGGCGGCCCTCCGCGAATGGATGAGACGCTTCGTCCTCAGCCATGGACCGGTGACGATCGATGACGCGACCAGGTGGACAGGACTGCCGAAGACGCAGGTCAGGAACGCCGTCCGCTCCTGCGTCGACGCCGGTGAGATCGTCAGCGTGCGGATCGGCGAAATCGACCATGTTCAGGCGCCCGACCTCGAGGACCGGCTCTCAGAATGGGAGTCGGCTGCTCACGAGACCATGCTGCTGCCGGGATTCGACGAGATCATCCTCGGATACAAGGACCGCACTGCCACCCTTGACGCTGAGCACGAGAAACTCGTCGTGCCCGGAGGCAACGGAATGTTCAAGAACACTGTCGTCACCGGCACCCGCGCCCAAGGCACCTGGAAACGCTCACCGCGCAAGACCGGCCCGCGCGTCATCGTCGTCGCCTTCCCCGGTCACACGGTCGACACCGCAGCCGTCGAATCCGTCGCCGCCGACCATCCGGCATTCGCCTGAATGCACCAGCGCCGATGGAAGAGCGGTGGAAGCGTGCGCGTCCGATGAGCGGTATCGGCATCATCGTCAACCCGAAACATGTCTCCACGCACCGTGCCTATTTCGCCCTTGTCACCGGGCTGAACAGCAGCGGAATCGACTATCGGACCATGTCGACGACCCCAGTTCGATCCGGTCGGTGGCAGGCCGAGCAGCTGCTGGACTGGGGAGCCGCGAGCATCATCATCCTCGGCGGTGACGGAACCATCCGGGCCGCTGCACCTATCCTTGCCGAGGCCGGGGTGCTGACATTCATCGTGCCTACGGGGACTGCGAATGTGCTCAGCCGACACCTGGGGTTCAGCTCCGCCCGACAAGCGATCGACCACTGCATCGAGACCGTGCAACAGCTCTCGAGCTCCCCGACGGCGCTTGGGCAGTCGCAGGAAAGGCTTGTCCCGGTCAACACCGCGGAGGTCCGAGACGCTGCGGGGCAATGGTCCCAGCAGGCGTTTCTCAGCCTGGCCGGAGTCGGAGGCGACGCCCGTGCCGTGGCCCACCACCATCTGGCGCCGGGACTGCTCGGATACATGCTCGGTGCCGGCCGGGCCCTCTTCGCCGCAGACCTGTCGGCAGTGACGGAGCGGGAGGACCCACCTCGGCGCGAACCCAAGCGGATCTGGTCCCTGATGGCCTCGAAAGCGGCGCGTCCGGCCGGGCCGGTCACGGTCTTTCCGGACGCTGACATCGCCGGACGCGAATTCTCCGTGCTCACCGTCGGACCCCTGCCGCGAAGAATCGCTGCGCGGCTTCGGGCCTGGCGCGGCATCGCCGCGGCCTGCCTGCGGGGTACCCCCTCAGACCACCGTCTCATGCACTACCGCAGGGCCACCTCGGCGTCGATCGAACTCACTGAACCTGCCCCTGCACAACTCGACGGGGACCTCATCGGTGACTGCCTCGGATTGCGAGTGAACGCCGGTGAGCACCGATTGAGGGTATCAGCGCCTGCGTCGTGAAGTGCCGAAGATTCCGCGGGCGATCTCGCGGGCGGCGGTGCGCGTGAACTGCTTGAAGGCTGAAGACTTCACCACCTGAGTGAAGAGATTCCCATCGTCCTTCTCCGCAGGTTTCCGTCGGGAACCATCGGACTCCTCGGGGAAGTCGATCCTGTCCGCAGACCCGTTGTCATTCCCGGCCGACTGATCGCCGAGAGAATCGGTGGTCGCGGTGCGCTGCTCTTCGGCATGCGCCTCGGAACCGCCTTCGAGCCGCTTCGCGAGGATCTCCCGAGCCGACTCGTTGTCGATCGCAGTGCCGTACTTCTGCTGCTGCGGGGAGGCGGCGACGGCGGACGTGATCTCGTCCTCACTCATCGGCCCCATCTTCGACTCCGGGGCGCGCATCCGCGTCGGGGCGACCGGGGTCGGCGCTCCGTCGGGATCCATCACCGTGACCACAGCCTCGCCGGTGCCCAACGAGGTGAGCAGCTCCTCGAGATCGTAATCAGACTTCGGAAACGTCTGCACAGTGGCCTTCAGCGCCTTCGCATCATTCGGGGTGTGCGCCCGCAGCTGATGCTGGATGCGCGAGCCGAGCTGGGCGAGCACATCATCGGGCACATCCTTCGGGGTCTGCGTGACGAAGAAGATGCCGACACCCTTGGACCGGATGAGACGCACCGTCTGCGTCACCGACTGTAAGAACGCCTTCGACGCATCGGCGAAGAGCAGATGTGCCTCGTCGAAGAAGAACACGAGTGTGGGCTTGTCAGGATCGCCGACCTCCGGCAGGTCCTGGAACAGGTCGGCGAGCAGCCACATGAGGAACGTGGAGAACAGAGCGGGGGACTGGCTGAGCTTCTGCAGTTCGAGCACGGAGACGATGCCCGCCCCGTTGTCATCGGTGCGCAGCAGATCTGCGGTGTCGAACTCGGGTTCCCCGAAGAAGACATCTCCGCCCTGAGCGGCGAGTTCGGAGATCTTGCGCAGGATGACGCCGACTGTCGCCTTCGATGCCCCGCCGATGCCCTCGAGATCGGCTTTGCCTTCGGCAGAGGTGAGGAAGGTGAGCACGGCCTTGAGATCGGAGAGGTCGAGCAGAGCCAGTCCCGCCTGATCCGCATAGTGGAAGACCAGCGAAAGCACGGATTCCTGCGTGTCATTGAGCTCGAGGACCTTGGCCAGCAGGATCGGGCCGAAAGAGGTGACGGTCGCGCGCATGGGAGTGCCGAGACCCGAGTCACCGAGCGTATAGAACTCGGTCGGGTTGGCCTTCGGCTCCCAGTCCTGGCCCGCAGCGTCGAGACGCTTGCGCAGTTTGTCGGATTCGACGCCGGGAGCGCCGATTCCTGACAGGTCACCCTTGATATCGGAGGCGAAGACCGGCACACCTGCGCGGGAGAGCTGCTCGGCGAGCACCTGCAGGGTCACGGTCTTGCCGGTGCCTGTGGCACCTGCTACGAGGCCGTGCCGGTTGAGCATGGACAGGGGGATGGAGATCGGCGTCTCCTTCGAGAGCTCTTCCCCGTCGAGCGCGACCCCGAGTTCGAGAGTCTCACCATCGAATGTGTAGCCGTCTTTGAGTGTCTGCAGTGCCTCAGCTGTCATGACGCAAACTCTACACAGCAACACCGAGGCGGTGGAGGAATTCTGCATGGATTCGCAGGTCCTGCCCCAACTCGGGGTGAAAGCTGCCGCCCCAGACATTGTTCTGCCGCACCAGAACGGCCCGGCCCTCATGGGCGGCGAGCACCTCGGTGCCCGGACCGGCGTCGAGGATCTGCGGGGCACGGATGAAGGTCGCCTGGAAGGGGTCGCTCAGCCCTGCCACGTCGATCGGTGCAGTGAACGAATCACGTTGCCGTCCATAGGCGTTCCGGGCCACCGTGACATCGAGACCGCCGAGGCGCTCGTAGCCGCCCAGCGAATCGTCGCTGAGCCGATCGGCCAAGAGGATGAGGCCGGCGCAGGTGCCGAAGACCGGCAGACCGGCCGCCATCAGCTCACGCAGACGAGCGAAGAGGTCGGTGCCGGAGGCGATGCGGACCATGGCCGTGGATTCTCCGCCCGGCAGGATGAGACCGTCGAGGTCGGCGAGATGCTCGGACCGGGTGACCTTACGCGACTCGACCCCCAGGGAACCGAGCATGAGCAGGTGCTCACGGAAGGCTCCCTGGAGGGCGAGGACGCCGACTCTCACCATCCGCGTTCGGCCAGACGGTGCGGGGCGGGAACATCGGCGACGTTGATGCCGACCATCGCATCGCCGAGTCCCCGTGAGGCCGCCGCCACAGCCGCCGCGTCATCGAAGTGGGTGGTGGCTTCGACGATGGCCTTGGCCCGGGCCTCGGGATTGCCGGACTTGAAGATGCCCGAGCCGACGAACACACCGTCGGCGCCGAGCTGCATCATCATCGCCGCATCCGCCGGGGTGGCGATTCCGCCGGCGACGAACGTGACAACGGGCAGACGTCCGAGGCTCGCGACCTGCTTGACCAGGTGGTACGGAGCGGCGATCTCCTTCGCAGCGACGTAGAGCTCGTCTTCGCTCTTTGCACCCAGGGCGCGGATCTCGGAGTTGATGGTCCGCAGGTGACGCATCGCCTCGGAGACGTCCCCGGTGCCGGCTTCGCCCTTCGACCGGATCATCGACGCTCCCTCGGTGATCCGGCGGAGGGCCTCACCGAGGTTGGTCGCTCCACAGACGAAAGGAACCTGGAAGACCGACTTGTCGATGTGGTTGACGTAGTCGGCGGGGGAGAGGACCTCGGACTCGTCGATGTAGTCGACACCGAGGGTCTCGAGGATCTGGGCTTCGACGAAGTGGCCGATGCGGGCCTTGGCCATGACCGGAATGGACACGGCGCTGATGATCGAATCGATGAGGTCGGGATCGCTCATGCGGGCGACCCCGCCCTGCGCGCGGATATCGGCGGGAACGCGCTCGAGCGCCATAACGGCCGAGGCTCCAGCGGCCTCCGCGATGCGGGCCTGCTCTTCATTGACGACGTCCATGATGACGCCGCCCTTGAGCATCTGCGCCAGTCCGGTGTTGAGCAGGGTCTGTGTTTCGGTCATTGCAGTAGGTGTCCATTCACTGTTGTGGGTGCGATTCGGGTCGACCGAAGGCAAGCGTACGCAGTGCGCCGCGGTGAGCATTCGCGTCGATGAGCAGAACTCTTAACAGGTGAACGGCCGTTCCGCTCCAGCCTAAACACCGAAGTGGCTCAACAGGAGAGCCAGAACTGCAGAAGAATTTTAGGCCAGATGGCAGGTGGAGAACTACGATCGACTGATGGACACGAGTGCACGGGGCGGACAGACGGCCGCTGGGGCCATTGCGACTGGGCAGGCGCCCGCTGGGCCAGCCGGGAGCGCTGCGACCGGACAGGTGCCTGCCGGGACCGCTGCGACCGGACACGCATCGAGCGCCGAGGGCATCGCCCTGCCGCTGTCGGTCGACAAGACCCGGTCGACCTCTCTGCCCGACCAGCTCACCCAGGAGCTGCGACGCCTCATCTCCGAGGGCGCACTGCGTCCCGGGGATGTGGTGCCCTCGAGCCGCCGACTGGCCAAGCACCTCGGCATCTCACGCGGCAGCGTGGAGACAGCCTATGCCCAGCTCGCCGTCGAAGGCTTCCTCGTCACGGCCGAACGCTCGACGACGCGCATCAATCCGGACCTGCCGACCGCCCCGGAGGCAGCTCATCGACGGCCTCGCGTGCCGGATTCGCCGCGGCGGCGCCTGCGAAACTACGTCGATCTGCGGCCCGGCTTCGGCGGTGACGACCCGTTGCGGGAACCGGCATTCCGACGAGCCTGGAGAGACTCACTCGACGTGGATCCCGGCCCCGTCGACCCGTTGGGTCAGCCGGACGCCCGCTGGGCCATCGCCGACTATCTGCGCCTGAGCCGGGGCATGGCCGTCGATCCCGACGAAATCATCCTCACCAGCGGATCCCGTGATGGTCTGCGTCTGCTGCTGAGTCTCGGCATCGATGGCAGGATCGCTGTGGAGAACCCGGGATTCCCCGGTCTCCGGCAGGCGATGACCGATCAGGAGCTCGTGCCGCTGGACATCACTCAGGGAGCACCGATCCCCAGCCACGTGTCTGCAGCGGTCGTGACTCCGAACCACCAATTCCCGCACGGCACCCCCATGCCCGTCGACCAGAGAGTGCGGCTGCTGTCATGGGCGTCAGAGTCCGGCATCATCCTCGTCGAAGACGACTACGACAGTGAAGCTCGCTTCACGCGCACGGTGCTGCCGACGCTCTTCGACCTCGCTTCGACGACCGGCGGCGCTGCCGAGGTCGTCCACATCGGAACCTTCTCCACGCTGCTGACCTCGGCCGTGTCGACCGGCTACCTCATCGCCCGGGGAGAGATCGCCGGGAGGCTGATGGCATTGCGCACCGCGCTGGGGCCGGCCTACTCGCCGATCCTGCAGATGGCCATCGCGTCCTATCTCGGTTCCGGGGGACTGCGCCGGCGCATCTCTCGCGGCCGGCGACGACTGCGAGCCGCCGAGGAGGTCGTCGCCGATATCGGACCGATCCCCGGACTGGTCCATGACGGTCGCACTCTCGTCATCGAAACAACGGAGGCCGATGCCCAGCACCTTCTGCGGGATCTGTCCGATCAGGGCATCCTCGTCGCCTCCCTGGCCAGGGGGTGGACCGGAGGCGACGAAGTGCGTCACGGGGTCGTCATCGCCCACTCGAACGTCGAGGCCTCGGTGCTGCGTGAGGCACTGGGAACGGTGCAGAAGCTGTTGAGTAGGATGCAGTCATGAGGAAATCCGGATTCGCCGTCGACGGCACGATCAAGATGGTCCTCGCCGTCCTCGGCGGGGTGTTCTCGAGCAGCGTCTCCGAATTCTTCCTGGGCCCGCGCTGGCTGGTCATCACCGCTATGGTGCTGCTCTTCCTCAGCGCCGCGACACAGATCTCCTACGCCGTGGGCAAGGGTGAGAAGCACTACCTGAAGTTCCCGATGATCTTCGACGCTCTGATCGTCCTGGCAATCGTCATCGGTCTCGTCCTCGTCGCGGCCGCCAACCCCGCCGGTGCCTGGATCCTCTTCGGCTTGGTGGCTCTGGGGTCGTTGGGAATCGCCGTGCTCTTCACCACCGGAGAGAACGGGCCGCAGTTCAGAGAGTGAGTCCGTTCAGAGACTGAACGAGCTCAGCGATTGAAGGCGACAGCAGCGCAGTGCCCGGCTGGAATGCCCGCCTCGAGGTCGTGGATGTCGACATCAGGATGCGGTGACTGCGGGCGTGTGCCGGCGCCGATGTAGTCGAGGCCGGGATCGCGGGCCAGCCCGGTGCTCAATGCCTTGAGGAACGCTTCGGTGCGTGCCCATACGCGGACGAAACCGGCGGCCACCTCGTCGTCGGGAAGCGCTTCGAGCTCGGCGCGTTCACTCGCATGGAGCATCTGCATCGCCTCGAGGGCGACATCGCGGTCGGGGACCGCTTCGATGTCGAGTCCGACCGGGTCCTCGGCCACGGCGACGAGGACGAGCCGACGCGACCGAGATACGGAGAACTCGCAGTCATCATGGCGCGGTTTGCCGGCCGAATCGAGTCGGATCTCAATCGTGGCCGGGTCCTGGCCCAGGTGGGAGCCGAGCACGTGGCGGAGGACGACGCGGCCGGCCGACCAGGTGGCGGCGGCCTCGGCGCCGAATTCGCGGGCATAGTTGCGTTCCTGCTCGGTGAGCACGGAATCGTCTTCGCGTGCCCACGCAGCCGCAGCCGATGTATCGGCGAGGATGAGTGTCACGGGCAGATCGGTGGGCAGTTCGGTGAAGCTGGGGTGGAACGCCATCGCTCAGCGGCCCAGCGCCTTGTTGATCTTCTTGAGCTTGCGGCTGAGGACGAAGATCCGCACCGATCCGATCAGCCCGGCGATGAGGATGCCGCCGATGGCGGCGAAGAGCATGGCGACTCCCAGGGGAAGCTCGAACTGCCAGCCGAAGTACTTGAACTCGGCAGGGACATTGTTCTGCAGGATGAAGATGAGGAGCAGGATGACGATGATCGCCCCGATGATGAGGGAGATCCACATGCCCGCTGACATCCCGGCCCCGCCCTTCGTCGAGGGCAGTCTATCGTCGTGCCCGGCCGGCGTCTGTTCGGGAGGCGTCTGCTCGGGCGGCTGAGTCTGCCCGTGTGGGGAGATCTCACGGGTGTCGCCTGCAGTGGGATCAGCCTGAGTGGGAGTCTCGTCCCCGAGCACGGAGTCGGTCTCGGCAAGGAGCTCTTCGGGTGTCTGCGATTCGCCGCGGGGGTCTTGAGTACTCATGCGCCCCATCATATCTGCTGATGGGGCGCATGAGTCGGGGTGTGAGGCATGTGTTCGGAAACCGTTGCCGGGACACTTCTCACATGATGACGATCAGAGGATCAGACGGTCTTGCTCAGCGAGGAGATGATCTCGTTGAGGGTGGTCGAGGGGCGCATGGCCGCAGTGATCTTCTCTTCGTTCGGGTAGTAGTAGCCGCCCAGGTCGACCGGGCTGCCCTGAACCTCGAGGAGTTCGGCCGCGATGGTCTCTTCCTTTTCGGTCAGTGCCTTCGCGACGGGAGTGATGGCCTCGGCCAGCGCTTCGTCGGAGGTCTGCTCAGCCAGGTTCTGCGCCCAGAAGAGGGTGAGGTAGAAGTGGCTTCCGCGGTTGTCGATCTCGCCGACCTTGCGCGACGGGGACTTGTTCTCCTCGAGGAACCGGCCCGTGGCGGCGTCGAGCGTATCGGCGAGCACGCCGGCGCGTTCATTGCCGTGGACGTTGAACTCGTGGCGGAAGGACTCGGCCAGGGCGAGGAACTCACCGAGGGAGTCCCAACGCAGGTGGTTCTCCTCCACGAGCTGCTGGACGTGCTTGGGAGCCGAACCGCCGGCACCGGTCTCGAAGAGTCCGCCGCCCGCGATGAGCGGAACCACGGAGAGCATCTTCGCCGAGGTGCCCAGCTCGAGGATCGGGAACAGGTCCGTGTTGTAGTCGCGGAGCACGTTGCCGGTCACCGAGATGGTGTCCTTGCCCTCGCGGATGCGGTCGATGGAGAACTGCGTGGCCTCCACCGGGTTCATGATCCGGATGTCGAGGCCCTCGGTGTCGTGATCCTTGAGGTATTCCTCGACCTTCGCGCGGATGTTGTTGTCATGCGCCCGGGTCTCGTCGAGCCAGAACACGGCTGGAGTGTCCGACAGGCGGGCACGGGTGACGGCGAGCTTGACCCAGTCGCGGACCGGGATGTCCTTGGTCTGGCAGGCGCGCCAGATGTCACCGGTGGCGACCTCGTGGCTCATGAGCACCTCACCGGCGGAATCGACGACCTCGACGACACCGGCCTCGGCGATCTCGAAGGTCTTGTCGTGGCTGCCGTATTCCTCGGCCTTCTGCGCCATGAGACCGACGTTGGGCACGGTGCCCATGGTGCGCGGGTCGAAGGCGCCCTTGGCCTTGCAGTCCTCGATGACGGTCTGGTAGACGCCGGCGTAGGAGGAGTCGGGGATGACCGCCAGGGTGTCCTGAGTCTGGTCGTCCTTGTTCCACATCTTGCCGCCGACGCGGATCATCGCGGGCATCGAGGCGTCGACGATGACGTCGGAGGGCACGTGGAGGTTCGTGATGCCCTTGTGCGAGTTGACCATGGCCAGGTCGGGTCCGTCGGTCAGGCCCTGCTCGATTCCGGACTTGATGCCGGCCGCGGCATCGGCCGGCAGGGTGTCGAGGCCGGCGAGGATCGCGGCGAGTCCGTTGTCGGAGGTCAGCCCCGCCTCGGCGAGGACGTTGCCGTATTCGGCGAAGACGCCGGGGAAGAAGGCCTCGATGACCTTGCCGAAGAGGATCGGGTCGGAGACCTTCATCATCGTGGCCTTGAGGTGGACGGAGAAGAGGACCCCGTCGGCCTTGGCCTGGGCGATCTGCTCCTTGACGAACTCGTCGAGGGCGGCGGCGTTCATCTTCGTCGAATCGACGATCTCACCGGCCAGGACGGGCAGCGACTCCTTGAGGACCTGGGTCTCACCGGCTGCGGTGCGCAGACGGATGGTCAGGGTGTCGTCGGCGTCGATGATGACGGACTTCTCGTTGTCGCGGAAGTCCCCGGAGGCCATGGTCGCCACGCGGGTCTTCGAATCCTTGGACCATTCGCCCATCGAGTGCGGGTGAGCCTTGGCGAAGTTCTTCACGGCCTCGGGCGCACGGCGGTCGGAGTTGCCTTCGCGCAGCACCGGGTTGACGGCCGAACCCTTGACCTTGTCATACCGCGCCCGGACGTCCTTCTCTTCGTCGTTCGCAGGCTCTTCCGGGTAGTCGGGCAGGTCGTAGCCCTGTCCCTGCAGCTCGGTGATGGTGGCCTTGAGCTGCGGCACGGAAGCCGAGATGTTGGGCAGCTTGATGATGTTGGCATCGGGGGTCTGAGCCAGGGCGCCCAGTTCGGCCAGGGCGTCACCGACCTGCTGATCTTCGGGCAGGCGGTCGCTGAACTGGGCCAGCACGCGCGCGGCAAGTGAGATGTCTCGCGTCTCGACCTCGACACCGGCCGATGTGGCGAAGGCTTCGATGATCGGTTTGAGCGAGTAGGTCGCCAGAAGCGGTGCTTCATCCGTGCGCGTGTAAATGATTTTAGCCATAGTTATGGACTACTCCGCATCTTCTTGGGGTTTGTCGCCCTCCATCTTACCTTCTGGACGATTTCGGTAGTCGGTGCGGGCCGATGACGGTGCTCACACCTCATCGCGGCACCCGGTAGTCTTCTGTGTCGGCACGGACAACAGAAAGAGGACGACAGTGGCCAAACTCTACTTCCGGTACGGAGCGATGAATTCCGGCAAGTCGACCGCCCTGCTGCAGGCCGCGTTCAACTACGAGGAGCGCGGACAGCGGGTTCTGTTGGCCAAACCGGTCATCGACACGAAGGGCGCTTCTGAGATCGTGTCCCGCTTGGGCGTCACCCGCGAAGTCGACTTCCTCATCCCCGCGGGCGGAGACGTCGAGACGATCTATGCCGAACACGCAGACTACGTCGACCACGATGCTCTGCTCGAATCGATCGACGCCCCGAAGGTCCCCGTCGCCTGCCTGCTCATCGACGAAGCGCAGTTCCTCACCCCCGTTCAGGTCGATTCGCTCATGCGCATCGCAACGAACGCCTCGGTGCCGGTCATGTGCTACGGAATCCGCACCGACTTCCAGACGAAGGCCTTCCCAGGGTCTGCTCGGCTGCTCGAGATCGCCCATACCCTCGAAGAGCTCAAGACGATCTGCCGCTGCGGACGCAAGGCGATGTTCAACGGTCGCCTCGTCGACGGGGAGTTCATCTTCGCCGGAGATCAGGTCGCCATCGACGGCAATGCCGTGACCTATGAGTCGCTGTGTCCACGCTGTTATCTCGAGTTCTCCGGCGGTAGGCTGACCTCGACAGACTCCTGACCGATCCCGACGACTCAGTCCCGTCGACATCCTTTTCGCATCACTTCTCACGAGGAGCCTCCCATGCGCATCGCCGTCCGTGCCTTCAATGACAATTCCGGTTCCCCTGTCCTCGTCTTCGGCAGTGCCCTGGGCACGCGGATGACGCTGTGGTCGTCCGTGGCCGCCCGCCTGGCCGATGATTTCCAGATCTATGTCGCCGATCTGCCCGGACACACCGTTCCCGGCCCCGACACCCTCGCCGAGGCGACGCCGGCGGTGACGATCGACGAGCTGGCTTCCGGTCTGGTCGAGTCCATGGTCGCCGAAGGCGTGACGTCGTTCGCCTATTGCGGAGTGTCGATCTCCGGTGCGATCGGTCTGACGCTTGCGCGCAACCATCCCGAGGTACTGACCGGGCTCATCGCGTGTGCGACCGCAGAGAAGTTCGGGACCCCGGAATCCTGGGATGAGCGGATCGGTGAAGTGCAGGCCTCGGGCACCCGCGGTCTCGTCGACGACACTGCCGACCGGTGGTTCGCCGCGGGATTCCTCGGTGAGGACATCGCCACCGGGCACATCGTGCTCGCCGACCTTGCTCTCGTCGACGACGAGGCCTACATCGCGACCGCCTCGGCGCTGCGAACCTATGACCTGACCGGTGCGCTCACCTCGATCACGACCCCGACTCTGTTCATGGCAGGGGCTCAGGATCCCGGGTGCACCCCGGAGGCGATGGAGGCCATGGCCGGTCAGGTCGACGGCTCACGCTTCGTCACGGTTCCCGATTCCGCGCATCTGCTCATGGTCGAACACCCGGACATCGTCGTCGATCACATCCAGGAGTTCTGCGGCGGGCTCTGAGTCTGCGCGGGCGCGGGCCGTTTCGGTCCCCGGTCTCCCTGTCTGAGTCCGGCTCGAACTGGCAGACTGGAGCCATGACCGAGCTCTTCACGCCGCTGACCCTGCGCAGCATCGAGATTCCCAACCGCATCTGGCTCGCCCCGATGTGCCAATACTCCTGCGAAGCCGAGGACGGTATGCCCGGCCCGTGGCACCTCGTTCACCTCGGAGCCAGGGCGCAGGGCGGTTTCGGTCTCATCCTCACCGAGGCCTCCGCCGTCGTCCCGGAAGGACGCATCTCTCCTCAGGACGCCGGGATCTGGAACGACGAGCAGGCCGAATCGTGGTCGGCAGTCGTCGATTTCGTCCACTCCCAGGGAAGCGTCATCGGCATCCAGCTCGCTCACGCCGGCCGCAAGGCCAGCACCTATCGTCCCTTCACCGGTGAGCCGAAGGGCAGCGTCGCCGAATCTGAGGGAGGCTGGCCGACCCTCGGCGCCAGTCCCATCGCCTACCCGAAGCTCGCGGAGCCTGCGGAGATGACGAAAGACGATATCGCCGAGGTGGTCGCCGCGTTCGCGTCCGCGGCCCGCCGCTCGATCGACGCCGGGTTCGACCTCGTCGAGATCCATGCCGCGCACGGCTATCTGCTCCATTCCTTCCTGTCTCCGCTGTCGAACCAGCGTGGGGACGACTACGGAGGCGACCTCGCCGGTCGGTCTCGGCTCCTGCACGAGGTCTATGCCGCCGTGCGCGGCGAAGTCGGTGAACAGGTTCCGGTGTTCGTCCGGATCTCGGCCAGCGAATGGACAGAAGGGGGCTTCGACATCGCCGAGGCCGCCGAGGTCTCACGTGGCCTGTCCGTAGCCGGAGTCGATCTCATCGACGTCTCCTCCGGGGGCAACTGCCCGGTGCGGATCCCCATCGGTCCCGGATATCAGGTGTCGCTGGCCGCCGCCATCCGCGCCGAAGGAGTGCCGACCGGGGCAGTCGGCCTCATCACCGACCCGAAGCAGGCAGAGACCATCCTGAGCACCGGCCAGGCCGATGCGATCTTCATGGCCCGTGCCGCTCTGCGCGAACCGTCGTGGCCGCAGCGCGCCGCCCATGTCCTCGGCGTCGATCCCGGTCCCTATCCGCCGCAGTACACCCGCGGAGCGTGGTGACCCACCGCTGATCCCTGCGGGTGCCTCAGCGCCCGAACCGTCCGCACTGCCGATACCGAACCGTTTGCACCATCAGCACCGAAACGTTTGCAGAGACAAGACACAGAGGAGCAGGCAAATGAACACCATCGACACCGAGCACGTCGTCATCCGATCCATCGCGGTCTCCGAGATGGCGAACAACGTGTACCTGCTGACGGCCAGAGAAACCGGCTCTCAGGTGCTCATCGACGCCGCCGATGATGCGGACGCGATCACGGAACTCATCGGTTCCGGTGCCCAGGACACCGAGGCGGAACCGACGCTGCGGGCGATCATCACCACTCATCAGCATTGGGATCATATCCGGGCTCTGCCGGCCGCCTCGGCGAAGTTTCCCGAGGCGATGACCATCGCCGGAGCCGCAGACGCGGCCGCCATCACCGAGGCGGAAGGCGTGGAGATCGCGCATTCGGTCGACCACCTCGACGTCGGGGACTTCGGCGGATTCGTCCTCCAGGCGATCAGCCTGCGCGGACACACTCCCGGTTCGATCGCTCTGCTGCTGCGCGACGGGGGCAAGACGATCCTGTTCTCCGGTGATTCGCTGTTCCCGGGAGGCCCCGGCAAGACCTGGTCGAGCGAAGACTTCTCCTCGCTCATGGACGATCTCGACGAGCGCGTGTTCGGTGAACTTCCCGATGACACGCTCGTGCTGCCGGGGCATGGGGATTCGACGACTCTGGGTCAGGAGCGCCCGAAGCTGGGGGAGTGGCGCGAACGGGGCTGGTGATCAGCTGGGCAGTGCGGCCAATCCCACCAGTGCCCAGGCCACGGCGACGACGCCTGCGGCGATGATGCCGAGGTTCCATCGCCTGTCGATCGTGCGCTTCCCGCCGGGGTTGGCCAGTTCCTCGTCGCTGAGGCCTGCGCAGCGGTCGAGCACGGTATCGACAGCGGGGCTCGGGTCCTCGACGAGTCGACGCATGCCGTGCTCGTCCTTCTCCCATTTCTTGCCTTTGCCCGCCAGCGGCCACGACGAGAACGTCTTCTCATGCGTGCGTACGCTCAGCCCGAAGTGCGTCTCGAAGCCGTCGACGTGGTTCCACGGGATCGTCACAGTCTGCAGCGGATTCACCAGCA
The DNA here is from genome assembly GCF_026168515.1 of Brevibacterium spongiae. NCBI lineage: Bacteria > Bacillati > Actinomycetota > Actinomycetes > Micrococcales > Brevibacteriaceae > Brevibacterium > Brevibacterium spongiae. The sequence goes on from NZ_CP093443.1 coordinate 1,762,768, forward strand.
CGAGCTGGTGTCGGTGCAGCTCCACCCGCGGAAATCGGTAGAAGACATAGACCAAGGTTCCGACCGCCGAGGGGATGCCGGCGGCGGCGAGTCCGCGCAGGGTGAAATCGCCGATGACGATCGAGATCACCCCGAGCGCACAGAGACCGGCGACGGTGAAGAACAGGACGGTCGAGCTCGTCGTCCGCACGATCGTCGGTTCGGTCTGATTGCGATCTATCTCACTGCTAGCCACCTGATCATCCTATCCATTGAGACTGGGCAAAACTTGTCTGTTCTATTGGTCTCGAAACGGTAACGATTCGGAAATTTGCTCAATATGTGGACTCCGTCACAGTCGCCGGTGAATTAACTTTGATGCAATCCATGTGAAAAGCATGAACGCGATCACAATCGGGGCGGCACCGCCTGCCCGGATTCAGTGATCGGAATGCACCCCGGCCTTGGGGTGCACGTACGAGGGTGACTCGCCCTAAGACAACAAGGAGAGAACGTGAACAAGCGCTTCCTCGCGGCCGGCGCCTCCGTGGCTGCCGCTGCAATGGTGCTCACCGCCTGCACACCCCCTGGCGGCGGCGATGACGAAGAGGCATCGAAGGACACCGCAGTCAACATCGGATGGAACGAATCCTTCCGGTCGATGAACACTCTGACCGCCAACGGCAACGCGACGTCGAACGCCATTCTCACCTACATGATGAATGACAACTTCGGCTACTACGACGACAAGCTCGAGGTGCAGGAAGGCTCTCTCGGCAAGATCGAAAAGGTCTCCGACGATCCGCTCAAGGTCAAGTACACCTTCAACGACGATGCCAAGTGGTCGGACGGAACCCCCGTCGATGCCGCTGACCTCGCGCTGACCTGGGCCGGCACCTCGGCGAACTTCAACACCGTCGAGTCGAACAACAACGACGACGGTTCGGTGAAGAAGAACGACGGAAAGACCGTCTACTTCGACTCGTCGACCGCAGGTTCGGCCTTGGTCAAGAAGTTCCCGGAGATCTCCGAGGACGGCAAGGAGATCACCCTCGAGTACTCGAAGCCGTACGCGGACTGGCAGACGGAGTTCGGCACCGGCGCCGACGGCGTCGGCGTTCCCGCACACATCGTGGCGAAGAAGGCTCTGGGCGTCGACGACCCCCAGAAGGGCAAGGACGCGATCCTCAAGGCCATCAAGGACAAGGACACTGCCGCCCTGTCGAAGATCTCGAACATGTGGAACACCGGGTTCGACTTCACCTCGATGCCGAAGGACGAGGACCTGCTGGTCCACAACGGCCCGTACAAGATGACGAAGTTCGAAGAGGGCCAGTACGTGACCCTCGAACTCGACGACAAGTACACCGGTCCCATCAAGCCGAAGGTCAAGACCGTCACGGTCCGCTACAACGGCGACCCGATGGCCATGATCCAGGCGATCGAGAACGGCGAGGTCGACATGACCCAGCCGCAGGCGACCGCCGACGTCCTCTCCGCCGCCGAAGACATCGAAGGCGTCAACGTCGATGCGGCCGATGGTGCGACCTACGAGCACGTCGACTTCACCTTCGACAACAAGGGTCCGTTCGATCCCGCTGCCAACGGCGGCGACGAAGAGAAGGCGAAGAAGGTCCGTCAGGCGTTCCTCAAGGCTCTGCCCCGCGAGGACATCGTCGAGAAGATCATCAAGCCGCTCAACGACAAGGCAACCACCCGCGATTCGTACTCGCAGGTGCCCGGTTCGCCGATGTACGACGCGATCACGAAGGTCAACGGCGTCGCCGACGCCGCTGACGGTGATGTCGCGGCCGCGAAGAAGCTGCTCAAGGAAGCCGGAGTGGACGCCCCGACCGTGCGCGTCATGTACGACAACACGAACTCGCGTCGTCAGCAGGAGTTCCAGCTGATCAAGGAGTCGGCCGAAAAGGCCGGTTTCAAGATCAAGGACGTCGGCGACGTCAACTGGGGCACCCGCCTCGGCGACGGCACCTACGACGTCTCGCTGTTCGGCTGGCAGTCCGAGGGCACCGGTGTGACCGAGAACGATGCGAACTTCCGCACCGGCGCTCAGAACAACTACGGCGGCTACTCGAACGAGAAGATGGACAAGATCCTCGACAAGCTGCTCGTGTCCAAGGAGGACCAGCAGCAGGATCTGCTCATCCAGATGGAGAAGCAGCTGACCGAGGACGCCTTCGGCGCGCCGATCTTCCAGTTCCCCGAACTGACGATCTATCGCGACAGCGTCAAGAACGTGAAGTCGACCGCCGTGTCGCCGACGATGTTCTGGAACTACTGGGAGTGGGAAGTGAACTGATCAGCGTCTGACGCGATCGGTTCTTCTCCACCCAAGCCTTCTGTGGGGATCACTGTGTGGTCCCCACAGCGGCGTTTTCGGAAGATTGAAACGGAACCCCCATTATGATCAGATTCATCCTTCGACGATTGCTGTCGACGGCACTTGTGCTCCTCGTCGTCACCTTCGTCCTCTACCTGCTGCTCAACGTCGCCCTGGACTTCTTCTGGGACCTGCGCGCGAGCACCTCCCCGAACATCGAAGCTCTCTACGAGTCGCGTCGACGGCTCCTTGATCTCGACACTCCCGCAGTCGTCCGCTACTTCAAGTGGCTGGCAGGCGTCGGCGGATGCGCCATCGGCCAATGTGATTTCGGCATCGCCTGGAAGTCCGGCCAAGAGGTCACCGATCAGCTGCAGGGCGCGATCATCAACACGATCAAGCTCATCACCGCTTCGACGATCGTGGCCATCATCCTCGGCATCGCCGTCGGCATGATCTCAGCCATCCGCCAATACTCGGGCTTCGACTACTTCATCACCTTCGTCTCGTTCCTTCTCTACTCGCTTCCCGTGTTCTGGGTGGCGGTGCTGCTCAAGCAGTACGGAGCGATCGACATCAACAACTTCATCAATGATCCGACATTGGATTCCTGGTGGCCGATCATCATCTTCTGCGTGGCCATGGGCCTGTTCTGGATGGGTGCGCTGGGCGGCGGCGCGAAACGGCGCGTCATCACCTTCGGTGCCGCCGCGCTGATCACCTTCGCGACGATCTACTACATCCTCGCCAGCGGTTGGATGCAGCACCCGAGCATCGGAGTCGTCGGCGTCATCGTCATCGGCCTCGGAGCCGCCGTCGTCATGACCTATCTGTCGACGGGACTGAAGAACAGAAGAGTCCTCTACGCCTCGCTGAGCATCGCCGTCATCGGCGCCCTGCTCTACATGCCTCTGCAGTACCTCTTCTACTACGTCGAGATGAACTGGCTGTGGATGTTCGGCCTGCTCATCGTCGCGATCGCCGTGGCCATCGGCGTCGGCCTCGCCTTCCGCGGGCCCGACCCCTGGGACACCGCTCGCACGACCAGCTTCACCGCAGTCATCGTGGCCGTCCTCATCTTCGCCGACCGCGTGCTCCAGGGCTGGCAGGAGTATTCCGACGATCCGGCGATCAACAATCGTCCGATTGCGACGATCGGAGCGTCGGCACCGAACATCGACGGGGACTTCTGGATCACGAACCTCGATTCGTTCACCCACCTGCTGCTGCCCTCGATCGCCCTGGTTCTCATCTCCTTCGCCTCGTACACCCGTTATACGCGTGGTTCGATGCTCGAGGTGATGGGGCAGGACTACATCCGCACAGCACGTGCCAAGGGTCTCAATGAACGCACGGTGATCATGCGCCATGCGATGCGCAATGCGCTGCTGCCGCTGGCGTCGATCGTCCCCGTCGACATCATCACGATGATCGGCGGCGCCGTGATCACGGAGACGATCTTCGGCTGGAACGGCATGGGCAAGCTCTTCATCGACTCGATGCGCAACGCCGAGCTCGATCCGGTCATGGCATACATCCTGATCACGGGGCTGCTCGCCATCATCGCCAACCTGGTCGCGGACTTCCTCTACGCCGTCCTCGACCCGAGAATCCGAGTGAATGCATGAGTACCAACAACGACAATCAGAAGGCTCTCGCTCTCGACGAAGTCGGGGACAACGCGATCGAGTCGAAGGAAACCGAAGGTCTGTCGCAGGGCAAGATCGTCCTGCGCAAGTTCCTCCGGCACAAGGGCGCGATGATCTCCATCGTCGTCCTCGTCCTCGTGGCGATCTTCGCCTTCAGCGCCCAGGGCTTCGGCGTTGTGCCCGGCTGGTGGAAGTTCAGCCACACTGCGTCGGGACCCGTCCTCAACCCCGGCGGCGCACCGACCTGGTCGTTCTCGAACCTCTTCTCGCTGGGTGACCATCCCTTCGGGCAGGACGAGATCGGCCGCGACAACTTCGCCCGGGTGATGAAGGGGACGCAGATCTCCCTCATCGTCATGTTCATCATCGGCATCGTGTGCCTGATCATCGGCACGATCGTCGGCGCCGTGGCAGGCTACTACCGCGGTTGGGTCGACTCGGTTCTGATGCGCATCACCGACGGCTTCATCATCCTGCCGGTCATCGTCGTCGGTTCGATCCTCGGCGTCCTCGTCGGCGGAGCAAGCGGCCCGCTGCTCGGTGTGGCGCTGGGCTGCATCCTCTGGGTCGGCCTCGCACGTCTCGTCCGCGGTGACTTCATGTCCCTGCGCGAACGCGAATTCGTCGATTCGGCGCGCGTCGCCGGGGCGAGTGACTTCCGGATCATGTTCAAGCACATGCTGCCCAACGCCATGGGCGTCATCATCGTCAACACCACGCTGATCATGAGCCAGGCCATCGTGCTCGAGGCGTCGCTGAGCTACCTCGGCTTCGGCATCAAACCGCCCGGCATCTCGTTGGGTCAGCTCATCAGCGAATACCAGACGTCGTTCGCCACCCGTCCGTGGCTGTTCTGGTGGCCCGGCCTGTTCATCATCGTCATCGCACTGTGCGTGAACTTCATCGGCGACGGTCTGCGTGACGCCTTCGACCCGCGGATGAAGACCATCCCGAGCTGGAGGAAGATGAAGAAGGCCGAGCGCATGGCGCAGAAAGGGGCGAAGTGATGACTGAACAGTCCACACCTTCGACCACCGAATCCGCAAAGGGAACGCCGATCCTCGAGGTCAAAGACCTCGGCGTGAAGTTCTGGGTCAGCGATGAATGGTGGATGGCCGCCGAACATCTGAACTACACCGTCAACGCCGGTGAGGTGCTGGCCATCGTCGGTGAGTCGGGATCCGGAAAGTCACAGTCGAGCATGTCTCTGCTCGGCCTGCTGCCGTCCAATGGTCGAGCCTCCGGTTCGGCCGTACTCAACGGCCGCGAGCTCATCGGCATGCCGCCTGAGAAGATGCAGCACGTCCGCGGCAATGACATCTCGGTGATCTTCCAGGAGCCGATGACAGCGCTCAATCCGGTCTACACCGCCGGCTATCAGATCGTCGAGACGCTGCGAGTCCACCTCGACATCGGACCTCGCGAGGCCAAGGAACGGGCCCTCGAGCTCATGCGCCTCGTCGAGATCCCGGACCCGGAGGATCGATTCCACTCGTTCCCGCACCAGCTCTCCGGCGGTCAGCGTCAGCGCATCATGATCGCGCAGGCCCTGGCGTGTCAGCCGAAGCTGCTCATCGCAGACGAGCCGACCACGGCTCTCGACGTCACGGTGCAGGCTGAGATCCTCAAGCTCATGCGTGAGCTGAAGTCGAAGCTCGACGCGGGAATCATCCTCATCACCCACGATATGGGCGTCGTAGCCGATATGGCCGATGCCATCATCGTCATGCGCGCCGGCAAGGTCGTCGAGGCGGGCACTGCGGAGGACATCTTCTACAAAGCGCAGCACCCGTACACGAAGCAGCTGCTCGAAGCGGTGCCCCACCTCGGTGCGGGAACCGAAGGCGAAGCGTTCGGCGCAAGCATCAGCGACGTCGAATCGTCATTGAGCGATATCAGCTCCGATCAGGCCGATCACGCTGCGGATCCGGTCGGACAGCCCGACTCCGGACTCGGCGGTGACGGTCTCACCGAGGCGGGCAGCGCGGACATGGCAGTGGCCGAGGCACGTGCCGAGGCCACAGAGACCACGCGACCCGACATCGAGATGGATTCGACGGAGACGTACTACCATCCCGGTTCGCAGGCCGACTTCTCGAAGCCATCGGCGCTGCAGCTGCGCGACGCCGCGATCGAGTATCCCGCTTCGGGTCGGAAGAAGGCCTTCCGCGCCGCTCACCACATCAACCTCATGATCGCTCCCGGAGAAGTCGTGGGTCTGGTCGGTGAGTCCGGTTCGGGCAAGACCACGATCGGCCGTGCCGCTCTCGGCCTGCTGCCCACCGTCGAAGGCGATATGGTCGTCAACGGCAAGAGCATCAAGGGCCTGAGCAATAAGCAGATGCGTCCTCTGCGCAAAGAGGTCGGAATCGTGTTCCAGGATCCGGGGTCGTCGCTCAACCCGCGCCTGCCCGTCGGTGAGTCGATCGGCGAGCCCCTGTATCTCCACGAGGGGATGAAGGGTCCGAAGCTCAGTCGTCGAGTCGAGGAGCTGCTGACCGCGGTCGAGCTGCCGACGTCGATGCGCAACCGGTACCCGCACGAACTCTCCGGCGGTCAGCGCCAGCGCATCGGCATCGCTCGGGCGCTGACGCTGCGTCCGAAGCTGCTCATCGCCGATGAGCCCACCTCGGCACTCGACGTGTCCGTGCAGGCGAAGGTGCTCGACCTGTTCGAGGGGCTGCAGCAGGAGTACGGCTTCGCATGCCTGTTCATCAGCCACGACCTGGCTGTGGTCGAGCGGATCGCCGAACGCATCGCGGTGATGCGGCACGGCTACCTCGTCGAGATCGGCAGGTCCTCGCAGGTCGTGTCGAATCCGGTTCACCCGTACACCCAGCGGCTGCTGTCCGCGGTTCCGGTGCCGGATCCGAAGGAGCAGCGCAAGCGCCGTGAGGCCCGCGACGCGGTCCTCGAAGCCACGATGAACGCCTGAGTTCACTCGCCCTTACGGCCACCTGCACGCGAGAGTGTGCGGGTGGCCGTATAATTGTCTGTTGGGTCCGGGCTGGACCGATCTCTCTATCTCAAAAGGTTCTTGATGACTGAAGCCATCACACGACGGGAAAACCGCCGCAACGTAGCAATCGTCGCTCACGTCGACCACGGCAAGACCACGCTGGTCGATGCCATGCTCCGGCAGACCGGTGTGTTCAGCGAACACGGCGACTTCGCCGAACGCGTCATGGACTCAGGCGATCTCGAACGCGAGAAGGGCATCACCATCCTCGCGAAGAACACCTCGGTCCTCTACAACGGACCGTCGGCCGGCGACGACCCCATCGTCATCAACGTCATCGACACCCCCGGCCACGCCGACTTCGGCGGCGAGGTCGAACGCGGACTGTCCATGGTCGACGGAGTCGTCCTCCTCGTCGACGCCTCCGAAGGTCCGCTGCCGCAGACGCGCTTCGTGCTGCGCAAGGCCCTGGCCGCGAAGCTGCCGGTGATCCTGCTCATCAACAAGACCGACCGTGCCGATGCCCGCATCGACGGAGTCGTCGAGGAAGCTCAGGACCTCCTCCTGGGTCTGGCCTCCGATCTCGCCGATGAGGTCCCCGACCTCGACGTCGACGCCGTCCTCGACGTCCCCGTCGTCTACGCCGCCGCGAAGGCAGGTGCCGCCTCCCTCGAACAGCCCGCCGACGGAGAGGTCCCGGACAACCCTGACCTCGAACCGCTGTTCAAGACGATCCTCGAGACGATCCCGGCACCGGAGATCAACTCCGACGGAATCCTCCAGGCCCATGTCACCAACCTCGACGCCTCGCCGTTCCTCGGCCGTCTGGCACTGCTGCGCATCTTCGGCGGCACGCTGAAGAAGGGCCAGCAGGTCGCCTGGGCCCGCGGCGACGACATCAGCTCGGTGAAGATCACCGAACTGCTCGAGACCCAGGGTCTCGATCGTGTTCCGGCTACCGAGGCCTCGGCCGGTGACATCGTCGCCGTCGCCGGCATCCCGGACATCATGATCGGTGACACGCTCACCGATATGAACAACCCGAAGCCGCTGCCGGCGATCATCATCGACGATCCGGCGATCTCGATGACCGTGGGCATCAACACCTCGCCGCTGGCCGGCCGTGAGAAGGGCACCAAGGTCACCGCCCGCATGGTCAAGGACCGCCTCGACCAGGAACTCGTCGGCAACGTCTCGCTCAAGGTCGTCCCGACCGAGCGCCCCGACGCATGGGAGGTGCAGGGCCGCGGCGAGCTGGCACTGGCCATCCTCGTCGAGCAGATGCGCCGTGAGGGCTTCGAGCTCACCGTCGGCAAGCCGCAGGTCGTGACCAAGCAGGTCGACGGCAAGCTCCATGAGCCCTTCGAAGACGTCACGATCGACGTTCCGGAGGACTACCTCGGCGCCGTCACGCAGCTGTTCGCCGCCCGCAAGGGCGTCATGGCGACGATGACGAACCACGGCACCGGCTGGGTGCGCATGGAATTCAAGGTCCCCGCCCGCGGTCTCATCGGGTTCCGCACCCGGTTCCTCACCGAGACCCGCGGCACCGGCATCGTGAACACGATCTCGGCAGGCTACGGTCCCTGGGCCGGCAACATCGAGTTCCGCATCAACGGTTCGCTCGTGGCCGACCGCCCCGGCGTCGTCACCCCGTATGCGATGATCAACCTGCAGGATCGCGGCACCTTCTTCGTCGAACCCACCTCCGAGGTGTATGAGGGACAGATCGTCGGCGAGAACTCGCGTGCCGACGATATGGACGTCAACATCACGAAGGAGAAGAAGCTGACGAACATGCGCTCGGCATCGGCGGACAGCTTCGAGAACCTCACCCCGCCGCGCAGGCTCACCCTGGAGGAGAGCCTCGAATTCGCCCGCGAGGACGAATGCGTCGAGGTCACCCCGGGCGCGATCCGCATCCGCAAGGTCGAACTCGATCAGAAGGAACGCGCGAAGCTCTACGCCAAGCTGCGCCGCCAGAACGCCTGATCCCTCCCACCGTATGAGCACCCAGGAACAGATGACCATCACCCCACGCGTCCTCTTCGTGCACGCTCATCCCGACGATGAGACGATCACGACGGGCGGCACGATCGCGGCATTGGTCTCCGAGGGTGCCGAGGTGACCGTCCTCACCGCCACGCGCGGTGAGGGCGGCGAGGTCATCCCGGCCGAACTGCGGCACCTCGAAGGTGATCGCGCGGGCCTAGCGAAGGTGCGCGAACAGGAGATCGCCGAGGCGATGCGTGCCCTCGGAGTGAGGATGCACGCCTTCCTCGGCGGAACCACCCGCACCTTCGAAGACTCGGGGATGGAATGGGGACCTGACGGGCATGCCCGGCCGGCCTCCTCGATGCCCGACGATGCGCTGTGCGCGGCGGACATCACGACTGCTGGCCGCCACATCGCTGCAGTCATCGATGCCGTGACACCGCACGCAGTCATCACCTACGCCGCGAACGGCGGCTACGGCCACCCCGACCACGTCCGGGTGCATGAGGCGACGAAGGCTGCGATCGACCTCGCCGAGTGGCGGACCGGTCGACTGCTCTGCGTCGACACCCCCACCGAGGTGGCCCGCCGAAACTTCGACCCCACCCAGGACGGATTCTCGGCCACCGGATTCGCCGCCGCCGAGACGATCCCAGCCAAACCTCCTGTCGGCCGGATCGTCGTCGATCAGGACGTGAGCTCCGTTCTCGCAGCGAAGCGATCCGCCCTGGAGGCCCACCGCACCCAGGTCAGCGTCTCCGGCAGGTTCTTCGCCCTGTCGAACGGCGTCGGTCAGGCCATCGGCGATCACGAATACTTCTCCATCGGAGCCGGAGCCGACATTCCTGCCGAGGCGCTGCGGGAGGGGCCGGCCCCGCACGTGCTCACCGGCCTCGATCTCTCAGCCGTCGAAGCTCAGGAGCAGGCCGCAGGCGCTGCTCCGCTGCGTCGTCGCCGCGAACCGAAGAAGCCCGGCATCTTCGCCTACCTGCATGCCGCGGTGCTCGCCGTGCTCATCGCCTTCCTCGGCGCCATGCAGCACCTCAACGCCACGGTGGTCAACCTCGGCGATGTTCCGCTCATCCTGCCCTGGGGACTCGTACTGTCTCTGCTGTTGGCGGCGGCGGGCCTGTGGCATCTGAAGACGATGTATCGCAGCAGCGGTCCGATGCTCGTGGCCGCCATCGTCATCGCGGTGCTCACCTACGTGCTCGCACAGACGAACTGGCTGCCTGGTGCGGACATGATCGTCACCGGGATGCTGCGTTCCGTCGCGTGGCTGCTGGGCCCGATGCTGTTGGCCGCAGTGTTCTCGTTCATCAGCGTGTACGGACGGAAAGGGACTCGCTAGACTCGTTCGCACACAGCCGAACCAGTCGTCTTCGACACTCTCGGGAGAATGATGCCGACTCAGACACTATCCGACGGAAACTCGTACCCCAGCCGGCGCAACCCGGCCGGTGACGACGAACCGAAGAAGAAGATCTGGCCCTTCGTCGTCCTCCTCATCGTCATCGTGCTCGCGGCAATCTATATTGCTCTCGGATTCTTCAGCGGACGAGTGCTGGGGGCCGGCACCACCGTCGCCGGCATCGACATCGGCGGCAAGAGCGCCACCGAGGCGGAGAACACCCTGCGCAACGATCTGCGGGAGCCCGCGGAGAAGACCATTGTTCTCCAAGCCGGCGAATCGACCGCAAAACTCGATCCGTCCAAGGCCGGCATCACCTTCGACGCCGAGGCGACCGTCGACCGCGTCACCGGATTCTCCCTCGACCCCACCGTCATCTGGCATCGACTCTTCGGCAAAGACGATGTCGCCCCGGTCATCGAGGTCGATGAGAAGAAGTTCGACTCCGCCACCGCGAAGGTCACAGAATCCCTGGCCGTCGAACCGACGAACGCCGAACTGAGCTTCGAGAAGACCGCTCCGAAGGTCAAAGACGGCGCAGACGGACAGTCCGTCGACGCCGAACAGGTGCGCACAGCCATCGACAAGCACTGGCTGCGCCACGACGATGCTCTGCCCGTGAAGCCAAGCGCAGTCGAACCGGATATCACCACGGCCGAGGCGAAGGAGACGGCCGACGGCTTCGCCACCGATGCGGTGAGCGGAGACGTGACGATCACCGCGAAGCCCGGCAAGGACGCTGATTCGTCCGTGAAGGGCGGAGAGCTCAGCGTCTCCCCGAAGATCATCGCGAAGACGCTGACGTTCAAGGCCGAGGACTCCAAACTCGTGCCGGTCTTCGACCAGGACGCACTCCAGGAGTCGGTGCTGGCTGCGAACAAGGACATCGGGAAACCTGCGAAGGACGCGAGCTTCACCATCAAGGACGGAAAGCCTGAGGTCGTGCCCGCCGAAAACGGCATCGGAATCAAGGCGAAGGAACTGAGCACCGCCGTCACCGATGTGATCGAGGGCAAGGACGACAAGCCCACCGTGACTCTGGCCTCGGTGAAACCGGACTTCACGACGAAGGAGGCGGAGAAGGCCGATGTGTCCTCGACCGTTTCGCATTTCTCCACCGGATACAACTCCGAACCCAACCGCGACAACAATCTGCGGGTGGCCTCGAAGAAGGTCTCCGGCACCGTGCTGCAGCCCGGTGAGCAGTTCTCCCTCAACGAGGCCCTGGGTCAGCGCACCGCAGCGAACGGGTACAAACCGGCCGGTGTGATCTCGGACGGGCAGATGAAGGAAGACTTCGGCGGGGGAGTCTCGCAGGTGTCGACGACTCTGTTCAACGCTGCATTCTTCGCCGGATTCGACCTCGACGAGCATCAGGCGCATTCGCGCTATATCTCTCGCTATCCCGAAGGCCGTGAGACGACGCTCGACTGGTCCTCGATCGACCTGAAGTTCACGAACACCACGAAGTCACCGGTCGTCCTCGACATGTACCTCAAGGGCGGGGAAGTCCACGCGAAGGTCTTCGGCGTCAAGAAGTACGACGTCTCCGCCGACGCCTCCGACCGTTTCAATCACACCTCGCCGGGAACCGTCACCGAGAGCGGATCGTCATGCACCCCGCAGGCACCCAAGGGCGGTTGGTCGATCAAGATCACTCGCACCCTCAAGGACGTCAGCACCGGGCGAACGACGAAGGATGACTTCACCACCGTCTACCGGCCGGTGAACAAGGTCGAGTGCAAGGGCTGAACTCAGCGCTGTTCGGCGCTCAGCCCTGTTCTGCTCTCAGCTCTGCTCGGCGTACCAGGACCGGTGGCGAACCGTCGCACCGAGTGAGGTGAACAGGTTGATCGAAGCCTCGTTGCCGACGTCGATATCGACGAGGTAGGAGCGCACCCCACGCTGGGACAGCAGTGCCGCGGCCGCCTGGACGACCGACCGGCCCGCCCCACGGCGACGCAGGTCGGGGCGGGTGATCAGGTTCGTGATGACACCCCATTTGCTGCGCTCCACGACTCGGCAGGCGGCAACCATCGATCGGGACCCGTCGGGGTGCTGAGCGTAGGCGGTGACGAACTCACACGGCTGGTCAGCGGTGACGAGTGCTCGGAAGGCGTCGGCCGAACCGGGTGCTTCACCGGGGCTGCGCTGACTCGTCCACGCTGCGAAATGCTCCGGGGTCGGCGCATCGGAGACGTCGATGGCAAGTCCGGGGGCGGCCGCCTCGGCGGGGGAGGACGCACCTGATGCGGCCTCCGCGGTGGCACCGGTGAGCAGGAGCACGGCTGCGGATGGGGTGTAGGAGCGGGTTGAGAGCAGAGGAGCGAGCCCCTCGCATTCGGGCGCCAACGCCGTCGAATCATCGGCGGAGAAGATCTGGATCCGGCTGGGCTTCTCCCTGGTTCGGTACCATTCCTCGACTGCGTCAAGTGCCTGTTCCCAGCCCAGGCCGGAATCGGTCACGGGCAGGCAGCTGTTGGCCCGCCGGGTCGCGGATTCGGAGCTGCGCAGCAGCCAGCCCTTCTGCAGCAGGTCCACATCTGCACCGGACTCGGTTCCTTCGTTGCGCAGGTTCTCCACGTGCAGCCAGGACACATCCTGCGGCAGCCAGGCCGCGGCAGAGATGCGCCGCAGATCGACGGCGGAGACGATCTCATGGGTCCGTCCGGCCTTCGTCGGCGCCGGCGGCACTTCGTGGACGAGCAGGATCTGGTCACGGGCGATGCGCAGCGGACCGCGCTTCGTATCGATCTCGACACCGGCCTCGTGCACAGCGGTGACGACACCGAGCGCATCGGACGTCGAATGGGTATCGCCGGGGTCGAGCGCATACCGCACGACCACTCGTCTGCCGGGCTGCAGATCGTCCACTTCTCGCCTTCCTCCGCCGGAACTGTGTTCTCCCAGCCTATGACACCATGTCGACCTGCCGTCGGAGATCATCGCGGTCGGGGGCAGATGCAACGCGGATCACCTGAGACGGATGGTCACAGGTTTGCGGCGAAGGCGTATTGTGGGATGCATATGCGCACCATCAGTAAGTCTTGCGAGGAGTCAGTCCAGTGACGTACATCATTGCCCAGCCCTGTGTCGATCTCAAGGACAAGGCCTGCATCGACGAATGCCCGGTCGACTGCATCTACGAGGGCGAACGCAGCCTCTACATCCATCCCGACGAGTGCGTCGACTGCGGAGCCTGCGAACCCGTCTGCCCGGTGGAAGCGATCTTCTACGAAGACGATGTGCCGGAGGAATGGGAAGAATACTACAAGGCGAATGTCGAATTCTTCGACGACCTCGGATCGCCCGGCGGCGCCGCCAAGCTCGGCAACACCCACAAGGACCACCCGATCATCTCGGCCCTACCGCCGCAGAGCCACGACGTCTGAGCAATGCCGAACTCCTACGGACTTGACCTGCCAGATTACCCTTGGGACCGGCTCACCGAATTCCGCAGCCGAGCTGCCGAACACCCCGACGGAGTCTGCGATCTCTCGATCGGCACACCTGTCGACCCCACCCCTGACGTGATCCGTCGGGCCCTGGCCGAGGCGTCGGACGCACACGGATATCCGACGACTGCGGGCACCGCCGGACTGCGCGAAGCGATCGCCTGGTGGTACGAGCACTGGCATTCCGTCCAGCTCGACCCCGCCTCGGAGATTCTGCCGACCGTCGGGTCGAAGGAGCTCGTAGCCTGGCTGCCGACGCTTCTGGGTCTGCGACAGCGGGGACTGGCCGTGGCCTGTCCATCCGCGGCATACCCGACCTATGAGATGGGTGCGACGATCGCGGGAGTCGAGTGCCAACGCATCGATGCCGCCGATATCATCGCCGGAGCCCCGCTCGAGGGCATCGGCCTGCTGTGGATCAACACTCCGAGCAACCCGACCGGTGAAGTGCTCGACGCCGAAACCCTCGCCGAGGTGGTCCGCCGCGCACGCGCCGCCGGAGTCGTCCTCGCCTCCGACGAATGCTATGGACTGCTCAACTGGGAAGCCGACGAACCGGCCCCCAGTGTGCTCTCGGTGGCAGGGGAAGGATGCGCAGGCGTGCTGAGTGTGTACTCGATGTCAAAGCAGTCGAACCTTGCAGGCTACCGCGCCGCATTCGTCGCCGGAGACGGTGAGCTCATCGCGGATCTGACCAAATCGCGCAAACACGCAGGAATGATCGTTCCTTTCCCGATCCAGGCGGCCATGATCGCCGGGCTCCGCGACACCGCACACGTGCTCGCACAGAAGGAGACCTACCGGCAGCGACGTGAAACGCTGCGATCGGGGCTCGAGGACTTCGGATTCCGCATCGATCACTCGTCCGCCGGCCTCTACCTGTGGTCGACGGCGGGCAAGAGCTGCTGGGACTCCCTAGCCGATCTCGCCGAGCTGGGCATCGTCGCAGGACCGGGAGAGTTCTACGGGGAGGCCGCCGATGACCATGTGCGGATCGCGTTGACGGCGACCGATGAGCGCATCGCCGCCGCAGCGGAGAGGCTTCGGCTCGCTGCAGCCTGAGCCATGGGATTCGGCATCGGACGACGGCAACGTCGGTCCGCCTCGGCGCCGGATCCGGACAGGCGACGATCCCTGAATTCTTAAGTTCCGCCAAGGTCGTGCCAAGGCGGCATTCAGGGCGAAAAATCTCGCATCAGGCGAGATCAACCGTATTACCGACCGGTAGATGCGGGGTGAACTGATTTTCTCATTCCCGCACTTGTCGGTAGTCTTTGAAAGAACTGTGCAAGACACCTCAGGAAGTTCTTGAGGTACGTCAACGGTGAGGAGATCGAATGACTTCGGAGGCGAACCTCAGGATCGCTGATACGGAGCTGACACTGCCAGAGGTGTCGGCGTCAGCGGGCAACAACGGATACCGTATCGGCTCTCTGCTGAAAGAGACCGGCTCGGTCACCTACGATCCAGGGTTTGCCAACACCGCATCCACCTCGTCGTCGATCACCTTCATCGACGGTGACGAAGGTGTGCTGCAGTACCGCGGGTACCCGATCGAACAGCTCGCTGAGCAGTCGAACTTCGTCGAAGTCTGCTACCTCCTCATCTATGGCGAGCTTCCGACGCAGGAACAGTACGACGCTTTCGACTCCCGTCTGCGCGGACACACGATCGTCCACGAGGACCTGCGTCGCTTCTTCCGTGCGTTCCCCTACGATGCGCATCCGATGCCTATGGTTGCAGCAGCAGTCGCGGCTTTGTCGACGTTCTACCAAGATGACCTCGATGTCTTTGACGAGGGACAGATCGACACCTCCTCGTTCCGCCTGCTCGCGAAGATGCCGACCATCGCCGCTCTGGCTCACCGGAAGAACATGGGTCTGCCGGTCATCCACCCCGACAACTCGCTGAGTCTGGTCGAGAACTTCCTCCGCGTGAACTTCGGTGTTCCCGCTGAGGAGTACGAGCCGGACCCGCTGGCTGTGAAGGCCATGGATCAGCTCTTCATCCTCCACGCCGACCACGAGCAGAACTGCTCGACCTCGACCGTGCGTCTCGTCGGTTCGTCGCAGGCCAATGTGTTCCAGTCGATCTCGGCCGGGGTCAATGCTCTGGCCGGGCCCCTGCACGGCGGCGCGAACTCCGCGGTGCTCGAAATGCTCGAGCAGATTGCGGCATCTGATGACGGCCCGAAGAAGTTCATGGAACGGGTGAAGAACAAGGAAGACGGCGTCCGTCTCATGGGCTTCGGACACCGCGTGTATAAGAACTACGATCCGCGCGCGAAGATCATCAAGAAGACCGCCGATGAGGTGCTTGCACGGTCCGGCGGCGATCCGCTGCTCGAATTGGCGCAGCAGCTCGAGGAGATCGCGCTGGCGGACGACTACTTCGTCGAGCGCAAGCTCTACCCGAACGTCGACTTCTACACGGGTCTCATCTACAAGGCTCTCGGATTCCCGACGAACATGTTCACCGTGCTCTTCTCCGTCGGTCGTCTGCCCGGCTGGATTGCTCAGTGGCGAGAGATGATCAAGGACCCCGAGACCAAGATCGGCCGCCCGCGCCAGATCTACACGGGAGCGCACTCGCGCGACTACAAGGACATCGGCGACCGCTGAGTCCGTTGCTGAGCCTGCGGCTTAGTTGACTGCTCAGTCGCCTCAGTCAGCGCAGGACGGCGCCGGAGCAGAATCCTCTGCCCGGCGCCGTCGCCTATTCACCGCGCGTCCGCGTGCCGCATCCCTCACCGTTAGCGACTATTCCTACAGCCTGCAACGCACCCGTCACCGCTGGCGGCATAACACCCTGCAGGACCACGGTGTTGAGCTGCCAGCGGTGGGTGATGCCTGCGTCTCAGCCCGACGACGCCTCCGCAAGAAGCCACCACTCGTCACGCCTCTGTAGCCAGCCAGTGTGGTGCAGCGACTCGTCGGGCCTCAAAGCACCCCTCACCTCCGACGGCTTCTCCTACAGGCGCGTCAGCATCAGTCACCGGCAGCCGCAAATCCTCCCGCAGGACCAGTGCGTTGTGCAGCTGACTGGAGGAGAAGACGGAGTGCCCTCCTTTGGTGTGAATGCGACGAGGGCGCGCTCACATGAAGTGAACGCGCCCTCGCACGTCGCCCCGTAGGAACCCTGCGCAGCTGGAAGGCTGCAGGAATCCGAGACGGCTGTCGTCAGCGGACGATCAGTGCAGCTCGGGGTTGAGTTCGATGCCCTTGGAATCGCGGGCGATGGCCTCGACCGTGCCGGACACCGAGTTGCGGCGGAAGAGGATGTTGTTCTTCCCGCTGAGCTCGGCGGCCTTGACCACGGCATTGTCCTCGCCGGGAACCGTCACGCGTGTGCCGGCGGTGATGTAGAGGCCAGCCTCGACGATGCAGTCATCTCCGATCGAGATGCCCACACCGGCGTTGGCGCCCAGGAGGCTGCCCGCGCCGATGGAGATCCGGTGGGTGCCGCCGCCGGAGAGCGTGCCCATGATCGATGCGCCGCCGCCGATGTCCGAACCGTCGCCGACGACGACGCCCTGCGAGATGCGTCCCTCGACCATGGCCGAACCGAGCGTGCCGGCGTTGAAGTTCACGAAGCCCTCGTGCATGACTGTGGTTCCGGATGCGAGGTGCGCGCCGAGGCGGACACGGTCGGCATCGGCGATGCGCACACCTGAGGGAATGACGAAGTCGGTCATGCGGGGGAACTTATCCAGCCCGTAGACGGCGACAGGTCCGCGTGCCAGAAGCTTCGCGCGGGTGGCTTCGAAGTCTTCGGGCGAGCAGGCTCCGAACGAGGTCCACACGACGTTGGCGATATGACCGAAGATCCCGTCGAGGTTGACGTCATTGGGTGTCACCAGACGGTGGGACAGTGCGTGCAGACGCAGGTACGCATCCGCCGCCGAGGCGGGACCGGCGTCCAGATCGATCGTGGTGGTCACGACTTCGGCACGGGTGCCGCGAGCGTCGTCGGTTCCCACCAGAGCGTCGAGACCGTCGTCGGCCGCTCGAGCGGTGGCGGCCGCCTCGGCGGATTCGTGGGTGTCGCCCGTGCTCAGGGCGGGGTACCAGACGGAGAGGACGATGTCGGAATGGATCGTGGCGAGCCCACGTGCGGATACGATGCGTTCTGTCATGCCCCCAAGCCTAGACGGTGGGGGCAGTACTAGGCTAAGAGACATGACTGTCGATCCATCTGCTGAGACCGAGTCCACATTCGCGCCGAGTTCCGACCTCGGGGACTACCTGTTCGCCGCTCTCGACGATCCGGCCGAGCTCACCGGACGACTGTGCGCCGTCGAGTCGGTCTCGGGCAATGAGACCACACTGGCCGATGCCGTCGTCGCCGTGCTCGAACGCATCAGCGCCGGTGCCGGACCCACGCTCGAGATCCTCCGTGACGGTGACACGATCGTCGCCCGCACCCATCTGGGCCTGGCTGAGCGAATCGTCATCGCCGGGCACCTCGACACCGTTCCCGTCGAAGACAATCTGCCGCCGGTGCGCACCACGATGACCGGTGAGGACTATCCCGACGACGCCGTGATCTGGGGTCGCGGTGCCTGCGATATGAAGGCCGGAGTGGCTATGCAGCTGTCCACGGCCGCTGCGCTCGAAAACCCGAATCGCGATGTCAGTTGGGTCTTCTACGATCATGAGGAGGTCGACGCCTCCCTCAACGGCCTCGGGCGGGTCGCCCGAAACCACCCTGACTGGCTGGCCGGCGACTTCGCGATCCTCGGCGAACCCTCGAACGCCTCGGTCGAAGGCGGCTGCAACGGCACGATCCGCGTCGATGTCACCACCACGGGCGTGCGCGCCCATTCGGCGCGCGCATTCATGGGAGTCAACGCCATCCATGCCGCCGCCGAAGTGCTCACCCGGCTCGCCGAGCACGAAACGGACACTGTCACCGTCGATGGCCTCGACTACCGCGAATCACTGTCCGCGGTGAACATCCGCGGGGGAGTCGCCGGCAACGTCGTTCCCGACGAATGCGTCGTGTCCGTGAACTACCGGTTCGCTCCGAGCAAGTCGGCGGCCGAGGCCGAAGCGTTCCTGCGCGAGTTCTTCACCGGCTTCGACGTCGTCGTCACCGATGCCGCTGAAGGTGCCCGACCCGGTCTCGACCGTGCGATCGCGCAGGACTTCATCGACACCCTCGGTCTGTCGCCTGCCCCGAAGCTGGGATGGACCGACGTGTCCCGATTCAGCGCGCTCGGCGTTCCGGCCGTGAATTTCGGTCCCGGCAACCCGCTGTACGCTCATAAGTCGGACGAGCATGTGAGAGTCGCCGAGGTGGAGCAGGCCACCCGTACCCTGCGCAGCTACCTCGAAGGCCGGTGACCACGATGAACGACAGAGACGAACCCGCGCCCAGCGGCGCTGAGCCCGAGCCCGCGCCCAGCGGCGTTGGGCCCGAATCCCACAGCGCCGCCGAGACCGAGCCCTCCAGCAGCACTGAGCCCGGGGTCTACAACAAGGGGCCGCTGCAGCTGCGCGGCGACCAGGTGCCGGAGACGACGACGGACCAGCGCCTGCTCGAAGCGGGATCGAGTTCCGATTGGGTGCACGAAGATCCGTGGCGGGTCATGCGCATCCAAGCCGAATTCGTCGAAGGATTCGGCTCCCTCGCCGAAATCGGTCCGGCGGTCTCGATCTTCGGCTCGGCTCGCCTCCACGCCGGAACCCAGGCCTATGCCGATACCCGCGAGATCGCTCGTCGCCTCGCCGAATCGGGCAATGCCGTGATCACCGGCGGAGGACCGGGGATCATGGAAGCCGGCAACCTCGGCGCGGTCGAAGGCGGAGGGGTGTCCATCGGCCTGGGCATCGAACTGCCTTTCGAGTCGGGCCTGAACGAGCATGTCGAACTCGGCGTGAACTTCCGCTACTTCTTCGTGCGCAAGACGATGTTCCTCAAGTACTCGCGCGGTTTCGTCGTCATGCCCGGCGGTTTCGGCACCCTCGACGAACTCTTCGAAGCGTTCACCATGGTCCAGACCGGCAAGGTCACATCGTTCCCGATCGTCCTCTTCGGCACCGCTTACTGGCGGGGACTCGTCGACTGGATGCGCGATACCCTGCTCGCCAGCGGCACCATCAGCGATAAGGACTTCTCCCTGTTCACTCTCACCGATGACATCGACGAGGTCGTGACCGCGATCGGACCCGGCAGTCCAGCATGAAAGACCGGACAGACTCCGCAGCCGAGACCTCCCGATTCGACCTCAGCCAGGCTCGACCCGGTTCGCCGGCGATCATGGCGGTGATCAACCGCACCACCGATTCGTTCTACGAATCCGCCGCCACCCTCGACGAGGCGATTTCCGCCGTCGCCGCGGCCACCGCCGAAGGCGCCCAGATCGTCGACATCGGGGGAGTGCGTGCAGGTCGCGGCCGGGAGATCTCCGTCGCCGAGGAGATCGACCGCGTGTGCCCAACCATCGAAGCCGTCGCCGACGCCCACCCGGACGTGCTCATCAGCGTCGACACCTGGCGCCATGAGGTCGCCGAGGCAGCCTGCCGGGCCGGTGCGGGACTTCTCAACGACACGTGGGCCGGAGTGGATCCCCAGCTGGCCGCAGTCGCCGCCCGACACGAGGTCGGCATCGTGTGCTCACACACCGGGGGACTGGACCCACGCACCGACGCCCACCGCAACAGGTACGGACTCCACGCCGGGGACGTCGTCGACGCCACCGAGAGCGGAGTCATCGAACTCGCCGAGGCGGCGCGTGCCGCCGGTGTCCCCGACGAGCGGATCATCATCGATCCGACCCCCGACTTCGGGAAGAACACCTACCATTCGCTGCGCCTGCTGCGCGACCTCTCCCGTTTCACCGCGACCGGATTCGCGGTGCTCCTGGCGATCTCGCGGAAGGACTTCATCGGCGAGACCATCGGCGATGTCTCCCCTGAAGACCGGCTGCACGGGACCATCGCGGCCACTGCTCTGGCTGTGGAGAGGGGCGCGTCGATGATCCGCACCCATGACGTCCGCGCCACGGCCGACGCGATCGCTGTGGCTCTTGCGATCACCGGAGAAGCCGACCCGAAACACACCGTGCGCGGCCTCCGCTGAGCGTCCGAGGCACGGGTCTGTGCGAAAATGGACCCATGCCTCTGTGGATTGTGATCGGTGTCGCGGCCGCGGTCTTCGTCCTTGTGATCGTCGTCGCGGCCAGCTTCAACGTCTTCTCCGCCGAAACCGGTGATGAAGCGCAGGAACGGTGGACCGGCCTGCCCGAAGGATTCACCAGCGCGGATCTCGATGCGGTGAGTTTCAGGCCCGCTCTGCGCGGCTACCGGATGGAGGATGTCGACGAGGCCATGCAGATTCTGCAGGAGCGCCTGCGCGCCCTCGAATCGGCCGCTGTCTCTCCCGCCGCTGTCTCTCCGGGTGCCGTCACTTCCGCCGCCTCTTCGGCCGACGTCACTCCCACCACCACTCCAGCCGCCACTCCCGCCGACGATTCCGCCACCACTTCCGCCGGAGCCCCGGTCCCCGCCGACGCTTCCGATGAGGCGTCGGAAACGGCTGCCCGACCACGATGAGCCGTCCGTCCGACCTGCCCGGAATCACCCTCGCCCCCGAAGCCTTCGACTCCTCCCGGTTCTCCCGCCTCGGCGCCCTGTTCATCGCACTGCCGGTGTGGCTGCAGGCCGTGGCTGTGTACTTCGTCTCGCGAGTTGTGAGCATGTCGATCTTCGCTGCAGTCCTCAAACGGCAGGACCCCGCGAACTGGTCATCTTCGCCGGTGACGACGACGCTCAACGACTTCCTCAACTTCTGGGACAGCGGCTGGTACGCACGAGTCGCCGAAGAGGGCTACCCGCGCGTCCTCCCACACGATGACACCGGCGCCGTCGCCGAGAACCAATGGGCCTTCTATCCTCTCCACCCCTCCGTGGTCGGCACCCTGTCCGACCTCACCGGGATCAGCTACAACATCATCTCGCCGATCGTCTCCACGGTGGCCGCCGGGCTCGCAGCCATCGTCATCCTCCACCTCTTCCGCAGATACGTCGGTCCTGACCAGGCGCTCATGGGCCTGGCACTGGTCATGTTCTTCCCACCGGCGGCGATCTTCTCCACCGGATACGCCGAATCCCTGACCCTGCTGTTGCAGGCCACCGCGCTGTTCCTCATCGTCGAACGCCGCTACCTCATGGCGCTGCCGGTCGTCGTCTTCATGGATCTGTCCCGACCGATCGGGGTGGCGTTCTCGTTCTTCATGCTCTTCCACCTCATCGACCGGTTCGTCCGACGTCGCCAGGACCCCTATCCCACCGCCGAGGTGGTCCGGTCCTGGACTCTGGGTGTGCTGTCGTGCGCGGCGGCACTCATCCACCCCATCCAAGCCTGGTGGGCGACGGGCTCCCTGACCGCCTACACCGACACCGAGGCGGCCTGGCACACCGGAGAGACGACGTTCGTCGTGCAGTGGGTGGCGCAGTCGATCAATCTCATCGGCCCGCTGGGTCCCGTGCTGCTCATCATCGTCGTGGCCGGGATGATCGCGCTGATCTTCTCCCCGGCCGGCGCGCGGATGGGCCGCACGCTGCAGCTGTTCTGCCTCGGCTACGGCGCCTACCTGCTCATCTTCTTCAACCCGCAGACGTCGACCCTGCGGCTGCTGCTGCCGCTGTTCCCAGTCGCACTGACGCTGTCTCTGGTGCGTTCGCGCGGCTACCGGGCCGTGATTCTGGTCGCGTTCATCCTGTTCCAGATCATCTGGGTGGGCTACCTGTGGCACTTCACCCCGCCGGCAGATCTGCCGCCGTGAGCATTCATGGACGAGAAAGTTACCCGGATCGTCCGGATCATGGAATAATCGAAGTACAACATTCGGTACACCTGGTGTGGACCGTCTTTGCATGACAACGGAAGGAAGAGCCCACATGGCAGCCCAGAAACCCCGCACCGGCGACGGACCTCTGGAAGTGACCGAAGAAGGCCGAAGCATGGTGATGCGGCTTCCAGTCGAAGGCGGAGGTCGTCTGGTGATCGAGCTCAGCAGAGACGAAGCCACCGGACTGCACGACACTCTGGCTAAGACTCTGGGACTCTGAGCCGCCGGCCGCTCAAGCGGCCGGAACGAACCGCCCGAACAGCAGAGACTTCTCGGAAGTCTCTGCTGTTGTCGTATTCACCCGCTCTTCTGCAGCAGCAGCAGCCCTTGGCCGATGGGCAGCAGCACACGCTCGAGGTTCTCCTGCTGAGCGATCCGGTTGAGCATGCCGCGGGCGGCTTGGGTCCGCGGACTGCGATCGACGGGATCGGCGACTGCACCCTTGAGCATCGTCTGGTGGATGACGAGGAGGCCGTGGGCATCGAGCAGGCGCAGCGACGGCTGGATCATGCGTTCGAGATTGCTCGGCTCCGAGTCGATGAAGACCATGTCATACGCGGCCGGAGCGAGCTTCTTGAGCACCTCTTCGGCCCGTCCGCTCATCAGGCGCAGTCGACCCGGGCGGATGCCTGCCATATCGACGAGGTCACGGGCCGCGCCCTGTGCCGTCGAATTCGTGTCGATGGAGGTGAGTATCCCTGCGGTGGGCATGCCGCGCAGCAGAGCCAGGGTCGAGGTGCCCACACCGGTCCCGACTTCGACGGCAGCGACCGGGGTGAGGAGCCGGGCGAGGAGCGTCAGCGTCTTCGCCGTCGTCTGCGACACCGGTGCCAGACCGAATTCGTGGGAGTGGGTCCGTGCCGCGTCGAGCAGGGGATCGGGGCCGTTGTACTGTTCGGAGAAGGTGAGATCACCTGCAAGATCACGGGACAATCGGCCCCCTCCTTCCGTTGCTGAGTCTTCCCAAGTCTAACCGCATTCGGGATCGATTCCGTGGGTGCGCCACAGCTCATCCAGCTCATCGATGTCGAGGAATGCGCTGCGGTCGACCTTGGCGTGTGTATGCGGAGTGCCTTCGTCGGCCCAGTGGGTGCGGGCGCGGGCGAAGATCTCCGCCGGCAGGGCACCGGCGGCATTGATGACTCTCCACCAGGTGACGTTCGACCCGAATTCCCTCATCACCCGCCCGACGTAGCGGGGTGAGCAGCCGGCCACGGCGCCCACGGTGCCATAGGCGACGACACGTGCTTCGGGGACGAGTTCGACGATGCGCAGCACGCGTTCGACCGCTGTCTCATCCATCGGCGCTCCTCCGACCTTCAGTCGCCGAACCTGTGCTGACCATGAGTCGATGCTACCGCCGTCCACGGTAGACTTGATGTCATGTTGGGTATCAACGGCACCGAAATGGTGATCCTCATCGTTGTGGCCTTGGTCGTCATCGGACCCAAGCGCCTGCCCGAATACGCGCAGAAGCTGCGTGAGTTGGTTCGCCAGATGCGACGGATGGCCGAAGGGGCGAAGGACAGCGTCCGTCGTGACTTCGGCGACGACTTCAAGGACGTCGACTGGCAGAAGCTCGATCCGCGGCAGTATGATCCGCGGCGCATCGTGCGCGAGGCCCTCGTCGAAGAGGATGCCGCGATCCGCGAATCCAAACGTCGTGAGCGCACCGCGATCGAGGCTCCCGCAGCGGAGGCCGAGGACTCGGCGAACGCGACAGAGAACACCGTCACCGAGGCGGCCGTGGCCGAGCGATCCCCGATCGAACGATTCCAGGCGCAGGTCGATCTGCGCGACCGTTCCGCGGCCGCTCCGTTCGATTCCGAAGCCACCTGAGGCTTCGACTTCAGCTCATCAAAGGGCCAATGACCGAGCACTCGTTCTGAGCCCTCAGCGGTCAGTTCTTCTGCACCGACGGGTGCTCCGGGTTCGAACACAGCGGATCGGAATATCCGCGGCAGAAATAGGATCCGCCCTTCTCCCAGGCGATTCCGGCGAAGAGCTCACGCACAGTGACCGCATACAGTCCTTTGTCGGCAACGGTCTCGAAGACAGCCGGTGCAGCCTGGGCGGTCGACGGGTGGATGGAGTGCATGAGGGCGACCGAACCGGGACGGGTATGTGCACTCACTTGCTTGACGATCTTCTTCGGGTCCTTGCTCTGCCAGTCGCCGGTGTCGACGTCCCAGATGATCGAGGGACCGTTCACGGCGTGGGCGGACCGTTTGTCGAGCGCGCCGTAGGGCGGCCGGAGCAGAGGTTGAGCACCGATCCCGACCGACTGGAGGGACTTCCTGGTCCGGCGGATCTCCTTCCGGACCTTCTCGGACGGGATCCGATTGAGACGCGGATGCCCGTAGGTATGGTTGTCGACCTCGTGACCGGCGTCGATGATCTTCCGCGCCGCCTCGGGGGAGTGGTCGACGGCGCTGCCGAGGAAGAAGTAGGTGACCCGGATGTCCGCATCTGCAGCGGCATCGAGAATGGCCTGTTCGGTCTTCTCGTCTCCCGGCCCGTCGTCATAGGTCAGCGCCACACAGGGCAGCAGTCCGCAGGAGAAGTCGGGGGACCTCTGATCGGCCGGCTGGGGCAGTCGGAGCGGAGAATGCAGCTCGTCGGCGACCTGAGCCCCCAGCGGGGTGAGCTCTGATTCGCGCACCGGTCGACCGTCGATCGTCAGTGCACCGGAATCATCGGCGGAGATGGCGGCAGGGTCCACGCTCGCGGTGAAGAGTCTGCGTGCATCGACAGTGGTCTCCGCATCGAGATCGGTGAGCAGCACTGCTGAGTGCGGTTGCGGGGAGCGGCGGTCAAGCGTCGTCAGAAGGAATCGCCCGCCGGCGGTGAGGACCGAGCTGTCGATGTTCAGCGAGCGCGGATCGGGGGCCCTCGACCCGGGCGGTTCCGTGGCCGCCTCGGCCCCCGCGGCCATGGGCGGAGCGAACGTCGTCGTCGGCCACCGGTGAACCGGAGACGTCTGGGGAGGAGAGAAAGCGGCTCTGCCGCCGAATCCGCCGGACTTCTCGATCATCGCCAGCAGTCGCGCCTCGACTGCCGAGTTGAGTGAGGGTGCTCCGGGGAGACCGAAGACGTGGATATTCAGGCCCGGATCCCGTTTCCCGGCGACGATCGCATAGCTGCGCATCGAGGCGGTCAGGAGGGTTCGATTGTCCTCGGCAGTGGACCGATGCCGTGCTGCTGTGATCTCTTCCGCGCTGGGACCGGCGTCTCGCTTCGCGGTGACGACGGCTCCCGGCAGGAGCATGAGGATGGTGAGCGCCAGAGCGCAGGTGAACACCGTGTAGACGAGAGCGTCTCCACGGACAGGCAGCCGCACGCTGTCAGACCGGGCTGAGACCCAGGGACCTGCCGGACAGACCTCGGGTGCGTCTGCGCAGGGACTCGGCCAAAGCGTCGAAGGCCTGAGCCGCGGGGGACTTCGGGCTGCTGAGGACGACGGGAGCACCGGCGTCCGAGCCTTCTCTCACGAGCGTGTCGAGGGGGATCTGCGCGAGCAGCGGAACCTGAGTCTCGAGCGTGCGCGAAAGGTTCTCTGCCACGCTGGCTCCGCCGCCGGTGCCGAAGACATCCATTCGGGTGCCGTCGGGCATCTCCATCCAGGACATATTCTCGATCACTCCTGACAGCGACTGCTTCGTCTGGGTGGCGATGGAGCCGGCGCGTTCGGCGACCTGCGCCGCTGCCGCCTGCGGGGTGGTCACGACGAGCAGCTCCGAACCGGGCAGCAGCTGTGCGACGGAGATCGCAATGTCACCGGTGCCGGGCGGCAGGTCGAGCAGGAGCACGTCCAGATCGCCCCAGAACACGTCGGTGAGGAACTGCTGCAGGGCCCGGTGGAGCATCGGGCCGCGCCAGACGACGGCCTGGCTGGGAGGGACGAACATGCCGATGCTCATGACCTTCACGTCATGGGCGATCTGCGGCAGGATCATCTCATCGACCCGAGTCGGCTTGCCGGAGAGTCCCAGCATGCCCGGGATCGAGAAGCCGTAGATATCGGCGTCGACGAGGCCAACGCGCAGCCCCTTGGCTGCCAGGGAGACCGCGAGATTCGCCGTGACAGAGGACTTGCCGACCCCGCCCTTTCCGGAGGCGATCGCATAGACCTTGGTGAGGGAGTCGGGGCGGTTGAAGGGGATCTCACGGGTCCCGCTGCCCTGCAGCTTCTCCTTCATCTCCTTGCGCTGCTCGGGTGTCATCGTCCCGAGGACGACATTGACCTCGGTGACTCCGTCGACCCGGGCGACCGCGGCCTTCGTGTCCTTGGTGATGGTGTCCTTGAGCGGGCATCCGGCGATGGTGAGCAGGACTGTGACGGTGACTTCTCCGCCGTGGATGCTGATGTCGTCGACCATATCGAGTTCGACGATGTTGCGGCGGATCTCCGGGTCGATGACGCCGGTCAGTGCCTCTCTCACCGCGTCCACATCGGGACCAGTCATGCCCACGTCCTTTCCTCCCCAGTCAGATGCTCTTGGGGCCTCCAGCCTACCCCTTAGGATTCGGCGCCGTCATCCGGCTTCCGGGACTTGTGTCCGAGCTCATCCGACGCTGCGGCCGGCCGTTTGGCCTCGGCTTTC
Organism: Brevibacterium spongiae; assembly: GCF_026168515.1. Lineage (NCBI taxonomy): Bacteria > Bacillati > Actinomycetota > Actinomycetes > Micrococcales > Brevibacteriaceae > Brevibacterium > Brevibacterium spongiae. Next base: position 1,790,015 of record NZ_CP093443.1, read on the forward strand.
GCCTCTCTGCTCTCCTCGTCGAGTTCCTTGAGCAGGTCCTTGAGCTCGGACCGGATGAAGTCGCGAGTCGCGACCTCTCGCATCGCGATGCGCAGCGCCGCGACCTCACGGGCCAGGTACTCGGTGTCAGCGAGATTGCGTTCGGCACGCTGCCGATCATGTTCGAATTCGACGCGGTCGCGGTCGGTGCTGCGGTTCTCCGCGAGCAGGATCAGCGGAGCGGCGTACGAGGCCTGCAGCGACAGGATGAGCGTGAGCAGAGTGAAGTTCAGCGACCGCGGGTCGAACTGCCAGGACTCGGGCAGCAGCGTGTTCCACAGCAGCCAGACCGCACAGAAGACGGTCATCCCGACGAGGAACGCCGGGGTGCCCATGAATCGGGCGAACGCCTCGGCGCCGCGACCGAAGGTCTCAGGGGAGACGGTGACGCTGGGCAGCTTGCGTTTGCTCGACCGTGGGATCTCGAAATCGTCGACAGCCATGTCTACCCCCTCCTGCGTTCGTCACGGCCGGTGGTCCGCCAGTCCTCGGGCAGAAGCTCGTCGAGGACGTCATCGACGGTGACCACACCGATGAGGCGGTCGTTCTCATCCGTGATCGGCACCGACACCAGATTGTACGCGGCCAGCAGCTTCGACACCTCACCGAGGGGAGCCTCAGGCGGCAGCGGTTCGACCTCGGTGTCGAGCATGATGCCCACCGCCTCGTGCGGCGGATGGCGCAGCATCTCCTGAATGTGGACGAGTCCGAGGTACTTTCCCGTCGGCGTCTCCACCGGTTGGCGGCACACGAAGACCGCTGCGGCCAGGGCTGCGGGCAGATCTTCTCGGCGGACATGGGCCAGCGCCTCGGCGACGGTGGTCTCCGGGGTGAGGATGACGGGCTCGGTCGTCATCAGGCCACCAGCGGTGTCATCGTCGTAGGCCAGCAGCGTGCGCACGTCTTCGGCGTCATCGGGTTCCATCAGGGCGAGGAAGCGTTCGGCCTGTTCGTCGCTGAACTCACCGAGGAGGTCGGCGGCGTCATCGGGCTCCATCTCCTCGAGAACCGTCACGGCCCGTTCGGTGTCGAGGCCGACGAGGATCTCGACCTGGGTCTCGGCCGGCAGCTCTTCGACGACGTCGGCGAGGCGCTCGTCATCGAGGGCGCGGGCCACTTGGAGTCGCCGGGCCGGGTTCATCTCGAAGAGCACATCGGCGAGGTCGGCAGGCTTCGTGTCCTGGTAGGCGGCGATGAGCTGGGTGGCTTCCTGGTCGACCTCGGAGTCGGCAGGATGGTCGGCATCGGACCAGTCGATCTGCTTCGTCTCACCGCGCCTGCGGAACGCGGCGAATGCGGTGCGTTCGGGGACTCGCCGCACGAACAGGCGGGTGACCTCCCAGTCCTTGTTCACCTGCTGTTCGATGCCGACGTCTTCGACGAGCACAGGGGAGTTGTCTTCGCGCAGACGAAGCCGGCGGTCGAGGAGGTCATTCATCACCAGGGTCTCCGATTCGCGCTGTTCGAAACGGCGCATGTTCACCAGGCCCGTGGTGATGACCTGACCGGAATCGATGGCGGTGACCCGGCCCATGGGGACGAAGACGCGGCGTCGGCCGGGAACCTCGACGACGAGTCCGATGACGCGTGGGGACTGTCGCATGGTCGCACGGTAGACGATGACCGCGTCACGGACCCGCCCGACCTGATCGCCGAGAGGGTCGAAGACTGGCGCGGAGACGAGCCGGGCGACGAAGACTCTTTTCGGTGGACCACTCATAGTCTCAGACTACGTGGTGGGCGGACTTCTGCGGGGCCGCCTCGGCGAATTGAACCCAGATCACATTCTGCGCTGCGATGTGTGAGCGCCTGATGACCGTCGCACTGACCGCTGCACTGACCGCTGCACTGACCGTCCTGTGTCCCGGCGGTCGAGAAGCCGAGTTCAATGCGGGCACTTCTCCTATTCATCAAGTGGTCCTGTCGGCTTCACTCCATTGTCGTTCAGCCTGCATAGCGTCGTCTCCCGGCATATCCAGCCAGAGTCGACAACAGGAGAAATCCATGCAGACACGACGATTCCGATCCCGCACCACCGTCGCAGGCCTCGGTGCCTGCGCCGCACTCGCGCTCTTTGCTCCGCTGCTCTCGCCCACAGCGGCGTTGGCGGCGAATGCGCCCGCCGAGCTCTACGAAGGCCACGTCCAGGTCGATCGCGGCAAGGCCGATGACCCGGAGACGCTCAAGGGCCAGGTCTTCGACGACGTCAACGAGAACTCGAAGCTCGACGGCGACGAGAAGGGTGTGGCCGGAGTCGCCGTGTCCAACGGGGTCGACGTCGTCCAGACCGACGGCGAGGGCCGTTATGAGCTGCCGGTCCGGGACAATATGACCGTTTCCGTCACCCAGCCGGCCGGCTGGCAGGTGCCCGTCGATGAGGACAAGGTCGCGCAGTTCAGCTACAACCACCTGCCGGAAGGCTCCGGGGACCTCAAATACGGCGGCATCAAACCCACAGGGGACACCCCGAAGGCCGTGAACTTCCCGATGGTCGAGTCGAAGGCTTCGGCGGATTCGAAGCAGAACTGCCCGATCGCCTCCGATACGCAGGCCTATGACAAGACCGAGATGGGCTACGCCCGCGACGGTGCCGTGGGCGACCTCGCCGACCGCAGCGACTACGGTGCCTGCGGTGTGCTGCTGCTGGGAGACAACGTCGGTGACGATCTCAGCCTCAACGACGAACTGCGCGACGTCTACTCGCAGATGAACGGCCCCGTTCGCGTTGCCCCGGGCAATCACGACCAGGACTACGACGCCGTCGACGACGATCACGCCCTCGACACGTTCCGTGACCAGTTCGGCCCGTCGTACTTCTCCTACGATGTGGGCAAGACCCACTTCGTCGTCCTCGACAGCATCGAATACGAGGGCAAGGCGAATGCGAAGAAGTACAAGGAGAACATCACCGACGAGCAGCTGACCTGGCTGGAGAACGACCTGAAGAACGTGCCGAAGAACGCCCAGGTCGTCATCGCCACGCACGCACCGATCCTCACGCACAAACAGGTCGTCGTCGACAATGCGAAGGACTTCTACGACGTTATCGCCGACTACCCGAATGCCGTGACCATCGGCGGCCACACGCATACGCAGGAGAACCTCGTGGCCGGGGAGACCCGCAAGGAATGGGCCGATGCCGGAATCGAGAAGCTGCCGAACACGCAGATCGTCGCGGGCGCCGTCTCCGGTGACTGGTACTCGGGCGGGCTCAACGCCGACGGACTGCCGTACTCGTTCACGCAGGACGCGTCGGAGCCGGGTGTGCTCACCCTCGAATTCGACGGAGCCTCGCGCAGCGAACGCTACACAGTGCGCAATGAGTCCGACGATCATCAGCTGCTGCTCGGTGTGAACTCTCCGGAGTGGCGCGACTGGGCGCAGAAGGCCCAGGACTGGCAGGATGCGGACAAGAAGGGCACTGAGCCGAAGGCCGTGTCCGAACGTGTCGTCACCCGCGATGATCTCAAGCAGGGCGAGACGTGGCTGACCTCGAGCTTCCTGGCCGGAACTTCCGACGCCCGGGTCGAAGTCAGCTTCGACGGCAAGGCCCCGAAGCAGTCCGAGCACACGCAGCCGGGCAAGGGCGAAGCACTGGCGAAGGGCTGGGAGTACACCGACCCGTACACCGCCTCGCAGAACCTGCGCACCTCCGGAAATGTCGGACAGTCGAGCTCCCACCTGTGGCGGACGGAGATCCCGTCGAACCTCGACCTGGGAACTCACACCGCCGAGGTGACCGGAACCGACCGCTACGGCCGTGACTTCACCGAAACGGTCCGGTTCACCGTGGTCGAGGACGAGTCCGCGGCGCAGTCCGAATCGCAGAAGCTGCTGCGTCAGGACGGCTTCGACACTCAGCAGAAGAAGGAGATCAGGGAGCCGAAGGGCCTTGACTCCGACGAGGCTCAGTCGGCTCGCAACGACTGACGCACAGCTCGTCTGAGCAGCACGGGGCCCGCCTGATGGCGGGCCCCGTGCTGCTCAGAGCGATGTGAACGCGGCGGTGAAATCCGGTGCGAGATCGCCCAGCGTCGGCGGCTGCCGCCATGCGTCGTCCGCTGGTGCCGCGGAAGCATGGGCATCGAGGATCGCCAGGCTCAGAGCATCGGCCGCGGCCGCAGTGATCGACACGAGTTCGCGGGTGGCTGCGTCGTAGTCGGCAGGCAGCTCGTGCGATCCGGTGGCGATGCCGAAGACCGTGTCACCGTCATAGAGGGTGTGTGAGGGCTGCACGGCACGGGCGATGCCGGCATGAGCGCCCGACGCCATCCGCGTCACCTGGGCTGGAGCGAGGCGAGCATCGGTGGCGACGATCGCAATCGTCGTATTCTTCGCGGCCGTCTGCGCATCGGGCACGGGAGCCGAGGGAAGGCCGTTCACGGGCGGAAGGTCGAGCGAGTATGACCGCAGCAGCGGATCCAACCACAGTCCGCCGGCGGGAGTGCCGATCGTGCCCAGCGAGTTCGCAGCCACGAGCGCTGCGACAGTGACGCCGTCGGGCAGTCGGATCGCGCAGGATCCGAGTCCGCTGCGCAGACTCTGGAACCCCGAACGCGCACCGGTTCCAACACCGATGCTGCCCCTGACCCCGGTCGTCGCCTCCGTCAGCGCGGCACGTGCGGCCTCCGCACCCTCATCCGGTGTCGGCGGGGCAGCGTTTCCGTCCCCGCGGCCGAGATCATAGATCGCGGCCGCGGGGACGATGGGAATGACGGTATCCGACAGTCCGGGAGCGGGGAAGCCGAGTCCCGCCTCGGCGAGCGCGTCGACGACTCCGCTGACGGCACCAAGACCGAACGCGGAACCGCCGGTGAGGACGATGGCATCGGCACCATAGGAATGCGTGCCGGGGGCGATGACATCGGTCTCACGGGTGGCCGGCCCACCCCCGCGAACGTCGACGCCGACGGAGGACCCTGTCGGGGGCACCACGACGCTGAGCCCGGTCAGCCGTGTGCGGGAGAATCCGCTCGCGTGGCCCAGCCGGATTCCGGGCACCTCGAGGATCCCCCGCCCGCGGATCAGCCGCGGGCCGCTGAGCCCCCGTCCGGTGGATTCTCCCGCGTCGGTCATCGTCCCTGGACCCAGGCCTCGACCTCGGCGCGAGTGCGGGGGAAGTCGGCGGAGAGATTCTCCACGCCCGCGTCGGTGACGAGGACGTCATCCTCGATGCGCACACCGATGCCGCGGAACTCCTCGGGCAGGAGCAGGTCGTCGGCCTTGAAATACAGGCCCGGTTCGATCGTGAAGACCATTCCCGGTTCGAGGGTCGCATCGAGATACATCTCCGCCCGTGCCTGAGCACAGTCGTGGACGTCGAGGCCGAGGTGGTGGCTGGTGCCGTGGACCATCCAGCGACGGTGATGCTGACCTTCGGGGGAGAGTGATTCGGCGGCGGAGACCGGCAGGACGCCGAACTGCTCGAGACGTTCGGCGATGACCTCCATGGCCGCCTCGTGGACCTCACGGAACCTCACCGGCCGGTTCGCATGGTCGGCGGCGACGGCGAACGCTGCGTCGGAGGCCGCGAGCACGGCGTCGTAGATCTTCGCCTGCACCTCGGTGAAGGTGCCCGAAACGGGAAGGGTGCGGGTGATGTCCGCAGTGTAGAGGGAATCGGCCTCGGCACCGGCGTCGACGAGGACGAGATCTCCGTCCCTGACCTGACCGTCATTGCGGATCCAGTGCAGGGTGCAGGCGTTGTTGCCCGAGGCAGCGATCGTGTCATAGCCGACGCCGTTTCCGTCGGAGCGGGCAGCGGTCTCGAAGGCGGTTTCGATGATGCGCTCACCACGACGGTGGCCCAGAGCCGTCGGCAGAGAGGCGACGACGTTGTCGAAGCCGGCACGAGTGATCGCGACGGCCTCACGCAGGGCCGCGATCTCATGGTCATCCTTGATCAGGCGCAGTTCGGACAGCATCTGAGCGAGTTCGGCATCGCCTGCCTCGGATGTCTCGAGATCAGCCTGGACCTGAGTGCGGGCGAGGTCGACGACACCGTCGATGCGAGTGTCGGCCTGGCGCACGAGGCGCACGGAGATGGCACCGAGGTCCTTCGTGATGACGTCATCGACGACGGCGGAGTTCGCCGCGGCGATTCCGGTCATCGTCGACATGGCCTCGAGGTCCGCCCGGGGGCCGACCCAGTATTCGCCGTAGCGGGAGTCGGAGAAGAACTCCTCCGTGTCGGATCCGGCGCGGGGGCGGAAGTACAGGGTCACATCGTGGCCGTCGTCCTCGGGTTCGAAGACTAGCACGGCATCGGGTTCGGAATCGGCTTCGAGACCCGTGAGGTGGATGAACGCCGAATGTGCGCGGAAGCGGTAGTCGGTGTCGTTCGAACGGACCTTGAGACCGCCGGCGGGAATGACGAGGCGCTCACCGGGGAACGCCGCGGAGACCTGCGCCCGACGCGCCGGGGTGAAGCCGGCCGCGGTCAGAGCTTCGGCGTCGAGTGGAGTGCGGTCCCAACCGGAGGCGACGAAATCGCGGAAGGCCTGAGAGTTGGGTCGATGCGAGCGGTTGTTGACGCGGTCGGAAAGGGCCTGAGTCGTGTCTGAAGAATCTGAATTCTGCTCTGTCATGTCTCCCAGTCTAGGCGTCGCGGCTGACAGAGCCGGTACTCGTGGAAGGGGAGACGACAGTTGCAGATACACTGTGACCATGGTCATCGATCTCCATGTGCACACGGCATTCTCGGACGGGACCCAGACCCCATCCGAACTCATCTCCGAAGCCTCGATGGAGGGCATCGACGTCGTCGGCCTCACCGATCACGACACCACCGCAGGGTGGACGCTGGCCGAGGATGCCGCCCGCGTCTACGGGCTCGGGCTGGTCCGGGGAATGGAGATCTCCTGTCGCTACGAAGGCATCAGCGTGCATCTGCTGTCGTACCTTCACGACCCCTACGACACGGGACTGGCCGAGGTGGTGCAGGAGACGAGACGAGCACGCCTGCACCGCACGCATCTCATCATCGACCGTCTCGCCGAGGACTATCCCATCGACATGGATGCGGTCCTGTCGGTGTCCGGTGAGGACGCGACGATCGGGCGACCGCACATCGCCGATGCCCTCGTCGCCGCCGGTGTCGTGGAGAATCGCACCGAAGCGTTCTCCTCGATCCTCTCCAGCCGCGGAAAATATCATGTGGCGCTGCCGACGATCGATCCGATCACTGCGATCGGCCTCATCCGCGAAGCGGGAGGGGTTTCGGTCTTCGCCCATCCTCGTGCCGCCATGCGGGGCAGAGTCGTACCTGATACCGCGATGACCGAGTTCATCGCGGCCGGCCTCGACGGTCTCGAAGTCGATCACCGGGACAATCCGCCGCAGGAACGCGAGTCGATGCGTCGGCTCGCCCACGAGCACGACCTCATCATCACCGGATCGAGCGACTACCACGGCACGGGCAAACCCAACCGCCTCGGCGAGCACACCACGTCCGACCACATGCTCGCCAAACTCCTCGACCGAGCCTCCTCCCGTCCGGGCGGCGTCGGCTACATCCAGGGCTGAACGCAGCGCGCCTGTCCGACGGCCGACCGCAGCACCCCCGGCAGAGGGGCTGAACGCAGCCGACCCTTCCCATGGCCGACCTCAGCCGAGGATTCGGCGCAGATGCAGCTTCCCCCACGTCAGGCTGAGCGCATAGGATGCGGCGGCCATGGCGATGAGGAATCCGAGGTACTGGGCGACCAGGAGGATCGGTCCTGTGTCGACGTCGTAGAGGCGTTCGAAGAAGAGTTCGAGGAAGAACACATGGCACAGGAACGCCCCGAACGATGCTGAGGCCAGACGTGTGAAGACCTTCTTCGTCCGCTCGCCGAGGCGCAGGCGCGAGACGAGGAGGATCACGCTGACCGCCAGCCCCACGATGAGCGGATTCGCGTTCTCGATGGGGTAGGACTTCTGCGATTCCCACCAGAGGACGCCGAGGGCCGAGGCGGCGAAGAGCAGGCACAGCGACCAGATCGGCGGGCGCAGCTCCTCGGCGTGGTGGATGATGAAGGCGCCGATGACGAAGTACGCGACCTGATAGGTGGCGAATCCCCACTTCCACGCGTCCTGCTCGGATCCGATGAGGCCGAGCAGAAACGGTGCCCACACCGTCGACCCCGCAAGCAGGAGAGCCAGGGCGGCAAGCTTCCAGGGGCGCTGGTTCTTCCAGAACAGGACGAGTGTGCCGAAGACGAGGATGAAGGGGATGTAGGCATAGAGGTACCAGAGGTGGAAGGCCGGGCGGCCCGCCTCGAGGAAGCTGCGCGCAAGGTCATGGCGGACATTCACCTCATCGGTGTCGAAGAGATTGAAGCCCAGGACGAAGATCACCGACCACGCGGCCAGCGGAACCAGGTGGCGGATGATCCTATCCCACATCTTCGCCTCAGTGCGCGGCGGCGCACCGGCGAGCACGGCCCAGCCGGCGATCATGAAGAACATGGGCACGGCCCAGGGGTTGACCGCCTCGGCGAGGTGACCGAGCCACCAGGCGTCGCTGCCTTCCTCGCTGCAACCGATGAGCACACCCCCGGAGTGACCGACCATCACAGTCAGCCCGGCGAGGACACGCATGACATCGACATCATGCCGATGGGCTCTGCGGGGGCGCGTGCCGGGGGAGGAGCCGCTCATGGTGCGGACCGACGCCGTCTCAGTCGTGGAACCCTGATCCGCGGAGTCGGAGACCGAGGACTGCCCGTTCGGGGTCAGGTCCCCGTTCCGGGCGAGATCCGGGACCGGAGCAGACGCTGTGGGGGCTTGGGCAGCCATACGGCGGGAACCGAACAATGAATCGCTCTCGTTCGTCATCGGAGACAGGGCATCTGTCTGTATGAGGTGCCCATTTGAACGGCTTCGGAGGTCGGGTTGAACGCAGGATGAACGTGAACGGGCGATTCGGACGGGCACGGCACAGGGCCCCGACCGAACGGTCGGGGCCCTGCATGTGAGAGCGGCTGTGCGGAGGAGTCGGCTCAGTTCTCGCCGGCGTCGGAGGCCTGGTGTCCGCTCTGTCCGCCCTGGCCGGTCTGACCGCGGTTGACCGGCTTTCCGCCGCGGGTGCGGCGACGATTGCGCTGGCGGCGCGGTTTGCGGTTCTCCTCGCCGGCGTCGGCGGACGAACGGTCGGAGGAGCCGCCTCGGCGATCTGATCCGCGGCTCTTCTTCTCTCCGCTCGTCTCTTCGTCGCCTTCGGGGTGCTGGCGGGGCAGACGGCCCTTCGTGCCCTTCGGGATGCCGAGGTCGGCGAAGAAGTGCGGGGAGGTCGAATACGTTTCGGCCGGTTCGTCGAAGTCGAGGCCGAGAGCCTTGTTGATGAGTCGCCAGCGGGGCATGTCGTCCCAGTCCACAAGGGTCACGGCGATGCCGGTGTGCCCGGCGCGGCCGGTGCGGCCGATCCGGTGGACGTAGGTCTTCTCGTCCTCGGGGCACTGGTAGTTGACGACGTGTGTGACATCGTCGATGTCGATTCCGCGGGCGGCGACATCGGTGGCGACGAGTACGTCGACCTTTCCGTCGCGGAAGGACTTCAGTGCCTTCTCACGCTGTGACTGACCGAGGTCGCCGTGCAGCGCCTTGACGTCGAATCCGCGATCGCCGAGTTCGGCGGCGAGCTTGTCGGCGGTGCGTTTGGTGCGGGTGAAGATGATGGTGCGGCCCCGGCCCTCGGCCTGAAGCATGCGGGCGACGAGTTCCGACTTGTCCATCGAGTGCGCCCGGTAGATGTACTGAGTGGTGTTCTTGCCCGTCAGTGACAGGTCCTCATGGTCCTGGGCGCGGATGTGCGTGGGCTGGCTCATGTAGCGGCGGGCCAGGGTGATGACCGCGCCGGGCATGGTTGCCGAGAACAGCATGGTCTGACGGTGTGCGGGCACAGCGTTGATGATCTTCTCGACATCGGGCAGGAAGCCGAGGTCGAGCATCTCATCGGCTTCGTCCAGGACGACGGTGCGGACCCGGTGGAGCTTGAGGATCTTGCGCCCATAGAGGTCGAGAAGCCGTCCGGGAGTGCCGACGACGACATCGACACCGGCCTTGAGCCGGTTGATCTGCGGATCGAAGTCCATGCCGCCGTAGATCGTCATGATGTCGATATCGCGCTGCACCGAGGCGGTCACAAGGTCGGCGGCGACCTGCTTCGCCAGTTCTCGGGTGGGCACCACGACGAGAGCCTGCGGCAGGCGCTGCTCCTTGGCGTCACCCAGGCTGTCGGGAGTCGCCTCGGGGTCGGTGGTCACCGAGGAGTCCTCGGTCTTGCCGACGACGCGCTGGAGCAGGGGGATGCCGAAGCCCAGGGTCTTTCCGGTGCCCGTCTTGGCCTGTCCGATGATGTCGGCTCCCGACAGCGCCACGGGCAGCGTCAGCGCCTGAATCGGGAAGGGATGGGTGATCCCTGCTGCGGCCAGCGAGGCCACGATCGGTCCGGCGACTCCCAGGTCCGCGAAATCCGCTTCTGTCTCCGCCATATTCCAAACTCCTTTTAGCGCCTCTGCGCTTGTCATGGTCCAGAACCGGTAGTCTTGAACTATGCCCGATTCTGTCCCATTGGCCGGTAATGATGCTGCGACGCTCGCTCTTCTTGCGTTCGGCGAGCTGACCGGTTTCGAACGTATGGCCATCAACGCGACGACCGCAGCCGATCTGGATGACAAGGTCACCCTGGCGCGGTTGGCCTCTCAGTCCTTCGCGAACTTCGAACAGCTCTCACAGCACATCGATCAGATGGGCCAGGATGCGATCGAGCTCTGTCAGCACTTCGAGCCGACCTTCAACACACTGGCTGAAAGGACTCGTCCTCGCGACTGGTACGAAAGCCTCATGAAGGGATTCGTCTTCGACGGAATCATGAACGATTTCTACCGCACGGCGGTGGACGAACTCGCGGAGCCCGGATACAGCCTGGCTATTGCAATTCTCGATGATACACGGGCCAGCGATTATGCGCGCAATCGACTGACATCCGAGGTGTCCGTCGACACACAGCTGGCATCGCGTCTGGCGCTGTGGGGACGCAAGCTCGTCGCCGAGACCTTGGGGCGGGCACGCAGTCTGCTCACCGACCCGTTCCTCGGCCTCGACGAAGACGTCGTCGTCGATCTGATCCCTGCGGTGACCTCGAATCACTCGAAGCGGATGTCGGCTCTCGGCCTCGTCGCGTGAGCGGGTGAGGAGTGAGGTCGCGCGAGTCAGTGCATGCGAAGAGGCCCCGGTCATGGCGACCGGGGCCTCTTCGCTTGCGCAGCACTGAGGCGCTGCGGCGTGCTCAGGCGCTGAAGCCGACGCGACGCGTGGTTTCCGTACCGAGTTCGATGTAGCCGAGCGACGCCGAGGGAACAAAGATCTGACGGCCCTTCGTGTCCGTGAACGTCAGCAGCCCCTCGGACTGGATCTTCTCCTCGACGCGGGCGGCGAGTGTCTTCGAATCCTCATCGGTTTCGAGGGTGATCTCACGCTGTGTCTGCTTGACGCCGATCTTGATTTCCATGGTGCTCCTTGTGCGGATTCTCGGTGGCGGTTGATGGATCTGTACTGTGTTCAGCTTAACGTCAGGCCGGAGGGGTTTCTTCCCTCACGGATTCCGCTGTCGGCGGACGGCCCGGTGCATTGCCGTCAGCGTTCGCCGAAGGACTTCAGCCCGCCCCAGCTCATCTGCGTGAGCAGCGAGACGGCCGAATCGACATCGACGCCGTGCTGGGAGTCGAGCTGTTTGACGACGACCTCGGCCGTGCCGATGAGCGCCCGGCACAGGAGGCGGGCCTCGTCGTCGCTGAGTCGGGCGTAGTTCTGCAGAGCCGCGACGACGCGTGAAGCGGCGCTCTCCCGCAGAGCGCGGAGTCTCTGCTCAGCCTTGGTCTCATAGACATCCGAATTGAAGATGATGACGAACTCTTCGCGATGAGACACCACGAAGTCGAAGTAGGCGCGGTAGGTCGCGCGGATCTGCTCTTCGGGATCGTCTGTCGATTCCAATGCCTCCGCGAGTCGTGAGTCCAGATGCGCGGCAGATGAATCGATGAGCGCGAGGTAGAGGTCCTGCTTCGAATCGAAGTGCTGGTAGAGCACGGGTTTGGACACGCCGGCGGCCTCGGCGATCATGTCCATCGAAGTCGTTCGGTATCCACGGGTGGCGAAGACGGAGCGCGCGACGGCTACCAGTTGGTTGCGTCGTTGATCACGGGGCAATCTCTGTTGTGGACTCGACATTCTTCAATGCTACGCGACGATCGCCCTCACACCGGGTATCAGGTCGGCATCGGCCGGGCACCGGTCGTCGGATCAGTGCCGCTGACCGGTTCGACGACGCGCCGAGGCCAGAGTCGATCCTCTCGTGTCAGCGGCTCGTGATGGAATACGAGTATGGATGAGATGACCGAGCGAATGGGCAGCGCTCTGCTCTCGGGCAGCTGCCTGAACATCATCGGACGGCCGGGCACCGGCAAGACGACGCTGCTCGAAACCGTCTACGCCGATCTGGTCACCCAGGTCGACCCTGCCTCGGTTCTCGTTCTCACCCCCGACCGCGATCATGCCGATGTCCTCCGCAACCGACTGCGGCCACCTGCTGACGCGGTGCTCACCGGCGCCCCTGCCCGCAGCCTCGCCTCCTATGCCTACGGAATCGCACGGGCCGCACACACGACACGGACCGGTGAGGACCTGGAGTTCATCTCCGGTGCAGACCAGGACGTCTTCCTCGCCGATCTTCTCGCCGGGCATGAACTCGGTCGGTCGCTGGGCCCGACGTGGCCCACGGAGATCACCGCCGAGGTGCGCTCGACCTCGGCCTTCCGCACCGAAGTCCGTGATGCGCTCAACAGAGTGATGGAGTTCGACTTCGGAATCCGGATGCCCGAAGCGTCATCGACCGGTGCACACGCGGGGGAGCACGTCTTCGACTTTGGTCGCTCGGCTCTGGCTCGTGCCCTCAGCCGAAACCCCGATCCGCGGTGGGAAGCCATCGCAGAGATCCTCGACGAATACCTCGGCATCATGTCCATGCCCGGCTACGGCGGAGTCGACTCCGCCACTGTGCTCGCGTTGGCGGCCTTCGAGATCTTCAGGGAACCCGCCGAGGCGGTCGCGGGCAGAACCTGGTCGTTCGCGCCCGATCAGGTTCCCACCGTGGTGCTCGCCGACGGTGTGCAGGATTTCCCTGCCGCCAGTTGGGGCATCCTCGAACAGCTGCGCGATCGCGGCAGCGCGATCGCGCTCTTCGGGACACCGGAGACGGTGACCGGCCGTTTCCACGGAGCCGACGCTTCCATCATCGACCGGGCCGTTGCGGATTCGGGGTTCGACGACATCGTCCTCGACCGTCAATGGGACGTCGCCCCGGCCCTGGCCGACGTCATCGACGGGTTCGGCGCTCGAATCACCACCCGCTGGTCAGTGGGTCATATGCCCAGACCGCGCCCTGCGCAGGCCCCTGCCGCCGCACCCGCTGACCTGACGGCGACTCCGGCGAACACGGCGGAGACCACCGAATCCACCGCAGCGGCGACCACAGACCTCACCACGGAGGCGGCCGCTGACTCCACAGCAGAGGAGACCACCGACCCCACCGTGGAGACGTCGTCCGAACTCACCCGTGGGTCCCGGCTGGAGACGCACGTCTTCGAGGGCAGCGCCTCGGGGACCCGCTACCTGGCGCGACGGATCACGAACTTCGTCGAAGACGGACATGCATGGTCCGATGTCGCACTCATCTGCAGAAATGCGAACAGTGCTCGGGCGATCGCCAATGAGCTGCGGGCCTCCGGCGTCTCGATCGCCACCCTGATGCAGCCGCTCAACGTCGACCCGGCCACCGCTCCGCTTTTGGAGCTGCTGTCGACGACCCCTGACTTCGACGACGATGAGTCCATCGCCGAACTCGCACTGTCCCTGGCCGGCAGCATCTACGTCCGGCTCGACCCCGTGCAGATCCGCCGCTTCCGCCGTACCGTCCGCCGTCGATTCCCTGCACCCAGCAGCACCGCTTCCTTGGCGCTGGCGCTGCGCAGCCCCATCGACGAGTCGTTGCCGCAGGGACTGGCGACGGTCTCGCGTATGCTCCACGCTGCCGCCGCGGTCGGCACAGAGGACCCACACCAGGCACTGTGGACGATCTGGGAGGCATCCGGTGTGGCTGAGAAATGGCAGGCCGAGGCGCTGCACAACCCGGAGTCAGTGACGAACGGCTATCTCGACTCGGTGCTGCGTCTGTTCGCATTGGCGGAGAAGATCGCCGACCGCGGCGGCTTCACCGCGAAGTCGTTCGCCGGAATCGTTGCCGAACAGGACATCGCCCAGGATTCCCTGGCAGACACCGCCGGTTTCTCCGACCATGTCCGCGTCGGCACACCCTCGTCCCTGGCTCACGTGCGGGTGCCGCTGGTCATCATCGCCGAAGTCAACGAGGGGGTGTGGCCGAACCCGAAACTGCGCGGAGGCATCCTCGGACTAACCGACCTCGCATCCGTACTGTCCACAGGTGAGACCGTCACCGCCGACCCCGGTTACCACGCGCATGCGAAGAAGACGAACCTGCGCGAAGAGGGCGAACTCTTCTACACCGCTCTCAGCCGCGCTCAACAGCAGGTCATCGTCACAGCCGTGACCGACGCCGAGACCGAACCCTCACCGTTCTTCGACGTGCTGGCGGCGGGAACCGCCAAGGGCACCGAGGCGGCCGACGGCTATGCGATCACCCACGAGGACGAGCTGCCGCCGCTGACCCTGCCGGAGATGGCCGCCCACGCCAGGGCGCATCTGCTGCAGACGGCCGCAGCTGAGCCGACAGCCTCGCCGGACTCAGAGACACAGAGCTGGGCACAGCTGATGCGTGCGCTGTCTGCAGCCAGCCCGGCCGTCGTCGCGCCGAGCAGCTGGCGTGAGGCCGAAGACATCACCACATTCGATCCGCTGTTCACCGATTCCGACACCGTCCGCGTCTCACCTTCACAGGTCGAGTCCTTCACGGACTGCTCTCTGCGCTGGTTCCTCACCCGCAACGGCGGAGACCGTGCGAGCTCGACAGCGCAGAATCTGGGCACCATCATCCACGCGGCCGCCGAGAACTACCCCGAAGGACCGACCTCGGCGATTCGCAGCTTCGTCGAAGAGGAATTCTCCTCCCTCGAGTTCGACGCAGAATGGGAGCGCGAACGCGAATTCGACGTGGCCATGAAAATGGCCGACCGCCTCGGCGAGTACATCACGAACGCTCCCGGCAGCCTCATCGGCGTCGAAGCGCAGGTCTACGCTGTCGGGGTCGATGAGAACGGACGTCAATGGAAAGTGACCGGTCGCCTCGACCGAGTCGAGGAAGTCGCCGGAGGACTGCGCATCGTCGATTTCAAGACGGGACGCAACGTCGTCGCAGGCAAAGAGATGGATCGCCACGCGCAGCTCGGTGTGTATCAGGAGGCAATCAACTCCGGCACCATCAGAGTCGGCGAGGACAGGGAACTCGATGCGCAGGCCTACGGCGCCGAACTCGTCTTCCTCCGCAATTCCGCCCGCACCGTCCGCGAGCAGCCGGCCCTCGACGTCGACGACAACCCGAAATGGGCCCGTGAACTCATCGACGACGTGTCCGGCCGGATGCGGGCGGCGAGCTTCCCCGCCCGCGTCGAGCAGCAGAAGTGCAAATCCTGCCCGGTGCGTTCGTCCTGCCCGGCCATCGGTCCGAAGATGCTGGAGGAGAACTGATGCGCTACAGCGCCGAGGAGCTGGCACGACTGACTGCGGCCGACCCTGCCCAAGCGTTCCCTCCCAGCCCGGAGCAGCAGGTCATCATCGAAGCCGATCCGGCACAGTCGATGAAGGTCACCGCCGGTGCCGGATCGGGCAAGACCACCGTCATCTCCCAACGCGTGGTGTGGCTGGTCGCCAACGGACATGTCTCACCGGAGGAGATACTCGGACTCACCTTCACCCGCAAGGCCGTCGGCGAACTGGGCGGGCGCATCCGCGTGCTCCTGTCACGGCTGCGCCACAACCTCGGCATGGGACGAGAGCTGTCTCTGCCCGGGCTCGACAACCCGACGGTGTCGACCTACAACTCCTATGCGGCCTCGATTGTCAGCGAACACGGGGTGAGCATCGGCATCGAACCCGAAACGGTGCTCCTCGACGATGCTGCCGCGCACACCATCGCCGGGGATCTCATCGATTCCACTTCCGCAGATGAGATCCCCGGCAGCTTCTCCCGCGAAACGATGATCTCCGATGTCATCGCGTTCGCCGGGGCGATGAACGACCACGGACGCGATGTCGACGAAGTCACCACGTACCTCGAACAGTGCCTGGCCGCGCTCGTCTCGAGCAAAGGCAAACCCGTCGACCCGAACGGGCGACGGGCGAAGCTCGAGGCGAAGATCCGCACGGCCCGTCTGGCCGACGCCTATATGCGGGCGAAGCGACGCAACCTGGCGATGGACTTCTCCGACCAGGTGCGGTTCGCCCAACGCATCATCGATCAGGTCCCGGCGGCCGCCGCAGCCGAACGGGCCCGGTGGAAGATCGTCCTGCTCGACGAGTTCCAAGACACCTCGGTCGCCCAGCTCAAACTTCTGCGTGACCTCTACCATTCCACGGCCGTGACCGCCGTCGGCGATCCGCGGCAGGCCATCTACGGCTGGCGCGGCGCCAGTGCCGACAACATGTTCCGATTCTCCGCAGACTTCCACGACGTTCAATCGCTGACTCTGAGCACGAGTTGGAGAAACGACCGCACGATTCTGCAGGCCGCCAATCGCATCGCCGATGGCCTCACCGACAGCCGTGAATCCCCGCTGTCGGCCCGGGACGGAGCAGGCGACGGAGAGGTGAGTGTCGAGATCAGCTCGGGCGCCCACGACCCGGACTACCTGAGCAACGGCCTGAGAGCGCTGACCGACTGGTTCCGCACCATCCCCGAGGGTGCGACGAAGGCCGTGCTCTGCCGCAAACGCGCCCATTTCCCACCGGTCGCGGCCGCCCTCGAAGCCGCCGGCTTCGCGGTCCATGTCCACGGCTCCTCAGGACTCCTCAGCGACCCCTTCGTCGCCGATGTGAGGGCGGTCCTCACCGCCGCGATCGATCCCATGGCCGGGGACGAAGTCATGCGTCTCATCAGCGGCCGCATGCTCGGGCTCGGCGCCGGCGATATCGCGGGACTGCAGACCTTCACGCGCAGACAGACGGAACGGCGGCAGGAAGACCGCGCCGAGACCGGTGCCGATGCCGACGACGTCATCGTCGAAGCCATCGACCAGGCGACGATCGTCGAAGGCATCGATGAACTCATCGAGGTCGCCCGGGTGCTCGACCACGGGCCGCGTTCGGCGACCGACAAGGCACTGATGGCCGACTACCGGAGTTCAGGCATGAGCACCGAGGCGCTGCAGCGGCTGGTGCGGCTCGCCCGCGCGCTGCGCACCGTCCGATCGGGCACCGGCACCATCTCCTCGATCATCCGCACCGCCCTGGCGGAAACCGGCATCGACTCCGACGTCTGGGGACTGAGCGATTCGCTGCGCAACCTGCACCGATCGTCTCTCGACGCGTTCCTGTCCGCGGCCAGCCAATATTCGGCCGCCGACGACCGCCCCTCGATCACCGGGTTCCTGTCCTGGCTGAGCCTCATGGAAGCCCACGACGCGCTGAGCACGGCGGAACCGACGGCCGCGGCAGATGCGATCAACATCATGACCGTGCATGCGTCGAAGGGACTCGAATTCGACGCAGTCGCCGTGCCGTCACTGGTGGTCAAAGACTTTCCGACGGAACCGCGGGACAAAGAAGGCTGGATGGACCGCACCGCGCTGCCCTACCCGCTGCGGGGAGACCGGGCACACCTCGTCGACTTCGATCTGAGGGACGCACAATTCGACACGAAGAAGGCACTCGACGAATGGATCGCAGACTTCATCCGCCCACATATCGCCGATGCGCATGTGGCCGAGGAGCGACGACTGGCCTATGTCGCCTTCACCCGCGCCAAACGCCACCTGTGGCTCGGTGCGGAACTGATGGGTGCCCGGACAGAACCCGATGAGCTCTCGCCGTTCCTCACAGAGGCGGTCGAAGCGCTGGGACTGACGGTCGATATCCCGGAGCCGGCTGATGAGTCCGCGGAAGATCGGATCGAAACCACCGAATGGCCGGTTCCTCGCACACGTCAGGTAGCAGCGGCCCAACAGGCCGCCGACTGGGTCGAGACCAGTCTCGAGGTCAGCTTGGAGACCCTCGCCGAGGCTCCGGGCGACGTCGGCGACTACGCTGCACAAGCGCTGCGGATCGGTTCCCGACCGGAGTCGAGCCTTGCAGCCGGCATGCCCGACCGACTGTCGGCGACCGCTCTGGTCTCCTGGAGACGAGACCCGCAGAAGTTCCGCACGCAGGTGCTGCGCCCGATTCCCACCCCGCCGAGCCGGGCGGCGGAGATCGGCACGAACTTCCACTCCTGGGTCGAGCAGCACTTCGGCCAGTCCAGCATCGACATCGATGAAGACAACGCGACTCGCCCGATCGATGCCGCCACGATCGAACGGCTGCAGGCCACTTTCCTCGCCTCGGAGTTCGCCACTCGACGCGCAGACCACGTCGAAATGTCCTTCGAACTCATCCTCGGACGGTTCCGGGTGCCGGGAAAGATCGACGCCGTCTTCATCACCGACGGCCATGCCGAGGTCGTCGACTGGAAGACGTCGAAGAAGCCCGATGGGGACGTGCTCGAAGTGATGAAGTGGCAGCTCGCTCTCTACCGCTTCGCGATCCTGCGCGCTCATCCGCAGATCACCGAGGTGACCGGGACGTTCTATTTCGTCGGCAGCGACGACGTCGTGCGCTTCACCGAGCTGCCCGACGAGGACGAAGTGATCCAGTGGCTGGAAGCCAACGACCTTCGCTGATCCACACCGTGCTGCCGGTCACCCGCTCAAGGGTCGGACAGGTCCCCTCGAAGGCAGGGCAGACCCGCAGCGGATCAGGAGCGGTTCGACCGTGAGATCGGTCCGGTTTCGTCACCGTCGTCCGAACCCGAGGTGGGTTCGGTGCTGACACCGGATCCCGGTATGGAATCGGAGTCTGTGGCGTCGTCAGGCGTCGACCCGGTCGGCCGTGCGTGGGGGATGAACACAGCGGCAGGTTCGTGTTCGGTGATGGCGGCTTCGACATTCGGTTCGTCCGCGTTCTCGGCTGCCTCGGATCCAGCGGCCGGCGCTGTGTCGTCCGCGACTCCCTCGTCCGTCGCCGCGGAGGCTCCGGTCCGGCCGGAATCGGCCGACTCCGCAGGCCCGGCAGGCTCTCCAGGCCCGGCGAAGAGCACCTCGTTGAACGAGGTGAGCAGGTCGGCTGCGTCTTGAATGGCGGCTTCGTCCCCGGAGTCGACGGCTTCGAGCAGCCAGTCGAGGACCGCGAACTCGGCGAGCAGCTCGGCGCGTGCGATGACATGGTCGTCGGCACGGGGACGGGAGTTGCGGTACTCCTCATAGAACGTCGGCAATGCGGCCGGGTCGATGAGCGCCGAGGCTGCCGCCAGGTCGATCGCGGGATCAGCGACACGCAGTCGGCCGATCTCGGACAGAGCCAGCACTCGCTCCTGATCCGTGTAGACGCTCGACTCATCGATGGAGCCATGGATCGGTGTGGCCAGGAAATGCCAGAGGGCCACCTTCTCGAACTCCTCTTCCCAATGCTGGAGCAGTGCTGCGGGCACCCGTCCGGTGCTCGCCGCCTGATCGAGTCGCTCCAGGATGAGGAACTGCGAACGTGATGGATCCTCGACAGGGAAACCGGCCTCGGACACCGGTTCCGGAGCCGCTGAATGCACGGTCGCCAGCGCTTGTGCGAGAGAGCTCGCTCGGGCCGTATCGGCGATGGGCACATCGCCCAGCGGCGCCCCGGGCAGAGGATCGACCAAGGTCACCGTCGTCGGTGTCGAGGTCTCGAAGTACTCAGCCTCCACCTCGGTGATGGCGCGCAGGTGCGGCCAGGTGAAGCCGGCATGCGGGTACATGGAATCGTAGATGCGCCCCGCCTCGGCGGCGGAACCGATGTCCGCCGTGCGGTCGAGCTGGGTCTGGGCCGTCGCGACGAGCTCCTGCCGGTCATCGCCGAGGAGCACCCGGACTCCGGCGTCGAGGGGCGGCAGGGGTGTCCATTTCGTCGGGGCGAAGCCGTCGAGCATCGTCGACGCGATCGCAGCCAACTTGAGCGCCTTGGTATCCACCTTTCCCAATCTACCGTCTGCCTCCCGCTGAGACACGGGACTCGCCGTCGAGCGTGTCTGCCATCGTCTGAGGACTCGGCCGTCGGTGTCAGAGCATTGCGTTATCGTGGACGACATGAAGCCCTTGCCCTTCGTGGAGCCGACCAGCCTCGCCCGTCACGGAATCGATCGCGACCACCTCACCCGAGGTGCGGACGGAGATCTGCGCGAGATCTGGGCGGCGGGAGCCGTGCCGGTCTTCGAACATCGCGGCAGTCTGCTCGTGGCTGCCGGCGGACTCTTCCTCGGCGACCGCACCCTGGTGCCGGCAGGGCAGACGGAGATCTATCTCGGGCGGGATCCTGAAGGCATCCGGTATATCGGGGTGTCCTTGGACGATGAGGGGCGCAGCCGCCTCGACTCCGTCCTGGAGACCTCTCGTGCCCGCGATGCCAGCGACCTTCTCACCGCACCGGGGGAGGGCCTCGACAGCTCGGAGCCGGTGTGGCTGCCGCTGCGGCACTTGGCCGAGACGCTCGACGAAGTGCAGGTGTCGCTGGCCGTCGAGGTCGTCGGCGTCGGCAACTGGCATCGGGCTCACCAGTTCTCTCCGCGCACCGGCACTCCGACAGTACCGGCCCTGGGCGGGTGGGTGCGTCGGGATCCGGAGGACGGGAGCGAACACTTTCCCCGCACCGACCCGGCTGTCATCGTCGTCATCGTCAACACGGATGAAGACGGGGTCGAACGGGTGCTGCTGGGCAACAACGCCGCATGGGAAGCCGACCGGTATTCGCTCCTGGCCGGATTCGTCGAACCGGGGGAGACGCTCGAACATGCGGTGATCCGTGAGATCTGGGAGGAAGCTCACCTCGAGGTCACGGCCCCGCGGTACCTCGGCTCTCAGCCCTGGCCGTTCCCCTGTTCGCTCATGCTCGGCTTCTCCGCAGAGGCACCGAGCCGGGAATTCGCCGCGGACGAAGCCGAGATCGCTTCGCTGCGCTGGTTCACCCGCGACGAACTGCGCGCAGCCATCGCCGATAAGACGGTCCGTGCCCCCTCGACGATCTCCATCGCCGGGCAGCTTCTGCACAGCTGGTTGGACAACGGATGAATGCTTCGGCCACGGCCCTCTTGGAGGCCCTGGACGAGGAGCAGCGTGAAGTCGCCACTCACTTCGACTCCCCGGTGATCGTGCTCGCCGGTGCCGGCACGGGCAAGACTCGCGCCATGACACATCGCATCGCCTACGGAATCGCCACCGAGGTGTTCCCTCCCAACCACGTCCTCGCACTGACATTCACCGCGAAGGCGGCCGGTGAGATGCGGTCACGGCTGCGCGGCCTCGGGGTGCCCGCGGTGCAGGCTCGCACCTTCCACTCGGCGGCGCTTCGCCAGCTGCGCTTCTTCTGGGACCGGTTCGCCGACGGCGACTTTCCTCGGATCATCGACAACAAGGCCGGCATCATCGGTTCGGTGATGCAGAGTCTCGGTATGGAGACCAGCCGGGAACTGACGAGAGACGTGGCCTCGGAGATCGAGTTCGCCGCAGCGTCGCTGCTCGGCGTCGAGGACTATGCGACGAAGGCCGCCGCCCGTGACCTGCCCGGTCAGCTGCACGTCGACGATATGGTTCGCATCTTCGAAGCCTACGGCGAAGCGAAGACTCGCGGACGCCTGCTCGACTTCGACGATGTGCTGCTCGTCCTCTCGGGTGTCCTGGCCGAATATCCCGCGATCGCTGCGGAGATCCGTGATCAGTACCGACACTTCGTCGTCGACGAGTTCCAGGACGTCTCTCCGCTGCAGTTCGATGTGCTCTCCCGATGGTTGGGCCCACGAGACAATCTGTGCGTGGTCGGCGACCCCGCACAGACGATCTATTCGTTCGCCGGGGCCGATGCGAGCCTGCTCGGTACTTTGGGCACCGCGATGCCCGAAGCCAGGACGATCCGGCTGGTGCGCAACTACAGGTCGTCGAAGTCGATTGTGGCGACCGCGAACAGTCTGCTCAGGCACACTGCGAAGACCGCTCTGACTCTGCGCACGGACAATCCCGACGGCAGGCCGCCGAGCATGGCCGAATACCCGAGCGACGAGGCCGAAGCGACCGGTGTCGTCCAAGCGATCTCCGCTGAGATCCGGGCGGGACGCCGCCCCCGCAATATCGCGGTGCTCTTCCGCACGAACGGGCAGAGTCCCGCCTACGAGCAGGCTCTGGCCGCTGCGGGAATCCCCTACGTCCTACGCGGAGGCGAACGCTTCTTCGCGCGCAAGGAAGTCAAGGAAGCGGTCCTCATGCTCAAAGCCGCTCGGGCGACCTCGAGCGGACAGCGACTGCCCGAAGCAGTCATGGAGGTGCTCGGTTCACTGGGCTTCACCCGAGAACCACCCGGTCCTGGTGCGAGCCGTCAGCGGTGGGAGTCACTCAAAGCACTCGTCGATCTCGCCGAAGAGCACCAAGCAGGCCAGGAGCTGCCCGTGCCGATGGCGACTTTCATCGACGATCTGGCCGATCGGGCCGAACATCAATTCGCCCCCGATATCGAAGGAGTCACCTTGGCGTCCTTCCACGCGGCCAAGGGCCTGGAATGGGACAGCGTCCACTTGGTCGGTCTCAGCGAGGGACTGCTGCCGATCAGCTATGCGCAGACGCCGAGGGCGATCGCCGAGGAGCGGCGCCTGTTCTATGTGGCGCTGACACGAGCCGGCAGGGAGCTGCGGATGAGCTGGTCGTTGGCCCGCTTCGAGTCGAAGCAGAGGCCTCGTCAATCCTCCCGGTTCCTCTCCGAACTCGGGCAGGTCGACCACACCATGGGCGATGGAAGCAGAACTGCGAAGTCGGCGACGCTCAACCGCTGCCGTCGGTGCGGACGAGCATTGGTGTCGCAGGTGGACCGGTCCGTGGGACGGTGCTCGGACTGTCCCGCAGAGGTCGACCTCGACCTTCTCGACCGCCTCAGGCAATGGAGAGTCAGGGTCGGGATGGAACAGGGGCTCCCGCCCTACCTGGTGCTCACCGACACCTCATTGTCGGTCATCGCTGAAGTCCGTCCGCGTGACCTGGCAGAACTCGCCCGAGTCCCTGGTGTCGGAGCGACGAAACTCGAACTGTACGGCAAGGCACTATTGAGCCTGCTCTCCGAGTGAGCCGAAGTCGGGCACAGGCGCCCGACATCGACAGCGGTCGTGAAATGTCAGACCCTGCTCCTCGAGCTCTCCTGTCTCGACCGATACGATTCGGGCCACCGGCGCGAGCTCAGGACGCAGAAGAGACTGTCGGAGCAGTTGGACGACATGTGCCGAACCAAGGATTCGTGCGGCCGGATCGCACAGGTCTTCCCGATCCGGCAGAGCCTGGAGGAGCGGATATTGGTCCAACCATCCGTTATCACTGTCCTTGCGGTGCAGGCAGGAGCACATAGTGCACGGGGTTCGACCTGGACGGATGAGCCCGGTGATCTCCACAGTCTGCTCACCGAGGACCACCTGACAATGGTCGATCTCACGGTCGTTCAACCACATGGACGCATGGAGATCCGGCACCAGATGCGAACTGCAGATGACGAGCGGAGCGTTCATCGGATCCAGCTCCTCGATGCGTCGGGCCGAGGAGACAGCGAAGCCGATGGCGGCCAGCTGTCCCTCGGTTTGAGCGCGCAGCGGACCGGTGACCAGCACCGGGCGGGACCCGAGGATTCGGGAGACCCGATCGGGGGACAGGCCGAAGGCACGCGCGGCGGCGAAGACGGGCGAACCCTTCCGCACGACACCGGAGTCCGCCCCTTCAGGGATGAGCACACCTCCTTCGCTGAGCAGTGTGATGAGGGAACCGGCCCGACTGAGATCAGCTCCGAGCTCTTGGGCGCGCGAATAGTACTGGGCGGAGCCGATGCCCAGCCGCAGATCCTCGATGAGGCTGACATCGGCCGGAAGGAGTCCGTCGATGAGCACGGGGTCTTCGGCGCCGAACTGAACACAGGAGGACGAACGCCATGTGATGGGAACACTGGGAAAGATCCTGAACATCTCGGCATCCTCGCCTCGGCAACTCACTGGACTTCCACGGTAGTGAAGCGAGCGACGAATAGCCATGGCAGAGACGAAACTGTGGATAACCCTGTGGGAAACGGTTGAGGACAAGCCGGAAGACGTGTTCGGGCTTGCCCTCAACCGCATGATGCCCCAGGCGCTCGCGAAGACTCGTGCGGCTTCCCCTTCCGCACGCATCTTCGGGTTTTCCGGGGTCAAGCATAGAACTTATTCCGCATTCGGCGTCGCGTCAATGGACGGTCATGCACAGACACGTCAACAGCCTGTGGATAACCTGTGGGAATCGCCAGTCAGGCTGTGGAGGAAAGGTGCCTTGAAGGTGGGCGGAGCTGTTGATAAGCCATCCATCGGGCGGTGGCAACTCCGCGCTGAGGCGCGATCGGGTCCCCGAGGCGGCTGTGGACGACCGAATCGAGGGCAGAAGATCCCCGATACTCAGGAAACTCACAAACTGAGGAGCGGGGTACAGGGCCGCGCGGGTCTGCGTCAGTGGCGTTTCCTATGATGGAGCAGTGACCAGAGGACAGCGGTGGAGCGAAGAAGAGGTCCTGCGGGCGATTGCCCGCGGTGAGATCGAAGTGCGCCGATCGGCCAAACGCAAGAAGACCGTCGCCGTGTCGAAGGAGATCGAGACCTATGTGCTGCGCACTCCTGTGCGCTACAGCGTCGAGAACAACATCCGGTCCCTGACGGACCTGTTCAATCGTCTCTCCGCGCGCGATCACTCCTCTGCGGCCGATCTCGTCGAACTGGCCGACGAAATGAGCCGACGCTACTTCGCAGGACGGTTCCGCCCGGCGTCGATTCGGTGGGTGACGAACCAGAATCTCAGCAGGTGGGCCTCGACGACTACCTCGACCGGAGATATTCGCATCTCTCACCGCTTGCAGGCCGTGCCGCGCTGGGTGCTTGAGACGGTGGTCGTGCACGAACTCGTTCATCTGCAGATCGGTCCCCATTCGAAGGAGTTCCACACCTTGGCGAACAGGCACCCCAGGCAGGCGGACGCGAAGCTCTATCTCGAAGGCTTCAGCGACGGCGAGCGATTCGCTCGCAGGGGCTGAGACACCGAGTCAGCCGAGATCCTGGGACGCGTCAGCGACGGGCGCTGAGAGCCCGGAGCGCAGCGCTGTAGAGGCCCGGGAGGCGTGCGGGCAGGTCCGGCATGAGCGCTGCCGGCAGATCCTGCAGGGAGAACCAGGCGACGTCGAGAGACTCCGAGGACACACTCGGGACAGCCTTCACCGAAGCGTATGCGGCGAAGACGACATCGAAATGCCGCGTGCAGCTGCCGAACGCCGATGACAGATCATGGACGTGCAGGTCGATGGGAGCGGGGGAGACGGAGAGCGGTTGCAGGCCGCTCTCTTCCTCGGCCTCTCGGCGGGCGGCGGCACGCACTGACTCATCCTCGGGTTCGAGATGGCCGCCGAACTGACCCCACAGCCCAGCCTTGCGGTGGTGATTGAGCAGGACAGACTCGGTGTCGGGGTCGACGACAAGACAACTGGCAGTGACGTGGTGGGGTCCTCCGTCACGGCGCAGAGAGTTCGCCCCCAGCCGACCGAAGAGGTCGACGAAGTCTGCAGAGAACGGCCCGGAGGGAGCCTGGAAGACTTCCCCGCGGGCCGTTTCGAGATCGATCATTCAGCGATCGTCGGAGGAGTCGGAGTCGTCATCGCCCGCGTCCGATCCTGTGCTCGAATCCGTCTCGGAATCATTGTCGGCGGCGGAGTCCGCTTCGGAGCTCGGGGACTCCGGTCCGGCTTCATCGGTGCCACCGGCACCGTCGAGACCTTCGGCGAGGATTCGGCTGAGAGCTTCGTCGATGCTCGACTCATTGGTCCACTCGGCGTGACGACGCTCGGAATATCCGAGGGGGTCATCGAGGTCCTGCGTCGTCGGCAGCAGGTCGGGGTGAGAGAACACCTTGTCCCTGGACTCGGCGCCGCCTTGGGTCTCGAGGTAGGCGAACAGTGCAGCGGCGTCACGCAGGCGGCGGGGATTGAACTCAAGGCCGACGAGTGTGGAGAACGTCTTCTCCGCCGGTCCCGCAGTCGCCCGACGACGGCGCAGCGCTTCTCTGATCTGGTCACGACCGGGAAGATGCTTGCACGCTTCGTAGACGACGACGTCGACCCACCCAGCGATGACGGCGAGCAGGTTCTCCAGAGAGGTCAGTGCCTTCTTCTGGTCTTCCGTCGTCGGCGGATTGAACAGACCCTGGCGGATGTTGTCGCTGAGGTCGGAGATGTTCGAGGGATCGATGTTCGTCGCCATGTCCTCGATCTGTGAGGTGTCGACCTTGAGTCCCTGCGCATACCGGGTCAGTGCGGTCTCGACCTGGGCGCTCAGCCACGGAGCGCGTTCGAACAGGGCGAGGTGGGCGAGCTCCTGAGCAGCGAGGTAGATGCGCACTTCGGAGACATCGACGTCGAGATCGGCGGCGAAGGATGACACATTGGTCTCTACGAGGACGGCGGAGTCGTGTGGGAGCAGGGGGAGTCCCACCTCGGTGCCGGTGAGGACGCTCTCGGAGAGTGCGCCGACGGCCTGGCCGATCTGCATGGCGAACATCGAATCGCTCATCGATCCGAACATCGATGAGGCTCCGGCGAGGATGCCCTTCATCTCCGCCGGCACCTGCGACTCGAGAGTCTCGGTCAGTGCGCTCGACATGTTCTCTTTGATCGGCAGAACGAACTTCTGCCACCCGGGCATCGTCTCCTTCACCCAGTCGGCACGGCGCAGCGGACGGGCGGAGCGATTGGCGACGGAGAAGTCAGTGACCTCGGCCAGCCACAGCTCCGCCAAGCGGAAGGCATCGGCGGTGGCTCGTTCGGCGTCATCGGTGACCGCAGGGTCGGGGGTCGGCACGGCCTTCTGGGCGATCGACACCGCCTGCGCCTGCGAGTCGGCGCCCTGGCCGAACAGTCCCTGCATCTGATTCATGATCGTCGACATCATGGCCGGATCGATCTGGAAGCCCTGCGGCATTCCCGACTCGTTCTTGTCATCGCCCTGACCGGCACCGGGACCATTGGCGCCGAAGAGCATTCCGAAGATCTGCTCGAACGGATTCTGCTCGTTGTTGTTGTCATCGGTCATTGTTCTACAGCCCCCATGAATTGGTTTGACACCCACGTTAACGGTTCCGAATGTGCGAAGCTTCCCAATTCGTCGAGGTTTCGCAGGATGTTCGCACCGGGCGAAAGGAGTCTGTGAATCGGACCCCCAGGTTTCAACTAGACTGGTGGGGCGGTGCAGTGAAAGGAATACATGACAGAGAACGCCCCTCGGGCCGTGCCGGTGCCAGCGGAACCACCTCGCGGCACCAGACGCCGACGGACTCCACGTCTGGCCGCGACTTCGGGTGTCCTCACCTACGTCTTCATCGCATTGGCCGTTCTGCTGCCGGTCCCGTACATGCTTCAGCTGCCGGGACCGGTTTTCAACACTCTCGGCGACTACCAGGGCGACCCGATGATCAGTGTCTCGGGAGCGAAGACGTACCCGACAGACGGACGCATCGATATGCTCACTGTCGCCGTCAGCGGCGGACCGGGACGCGACACCTTCGCATCCCAGGCCCTCGGTGCGCTGCTCAACGGCAAAGAGACTGTGATCCCCACCGAGGCCTACTACCCGCTCGACACGACTCGCGACGATGTGACCGCGTCGAACGCCGTGGAGATGTCCTCGAGCCAGGACGTCGCGGTCGCCGCAGCCATGGAGCAGCTGGACAAACCCTATTCCGTGCATCTGCTCGTCGACGACGTCGTGGCGAAGTCGCCGGCCGAAGGCAAGCTGCGCAAAGGCGACCGACTCATGTCGGTCAACGGCAAGAAACTCGACTCCGATCCGGACGCCGCTCAGATCATGAGCGCGACAGTGCGAGAGTCGAACACCGTCGATGTCACTATCGACCGTGATGGCAAGTCCGAGGACATCTCTCTGACTCCGGGTGACATCGACGGCAACAAAGCCATCGGCGTCACCATGAAGCAGGACTTCGAATTCCCCGTCGACGTGAAGTTCAACGTCGACGGCGTCGGCGGCCCCTCGGCGGGGACGATGTTCGCTCTGGCTATCATCGATGAGCTCACCCCCGGAGCGATGACCGGCGGCAAGCATGTGGCCGGCACCGGGGAGATCACCCCTGACGGAACGGTCGGCCCGATCGGCGGTGCCCGCCAGAAGGTGGCTGCCGCCACTGAGAAGGGAGCAACGCTGTTCCTTTCGCCCGCCGACAACTGTGCGGAGGTCCTCTCCGCTGCAGACCAATCCAAGATCACGGTGGCGCGCATCGACACTCTCGATGACGCGCAGACCACTGTGGAGCAGTACGCCGCCGGCAACACTTCGGACCTTCCGAAGTGTCCTGCCGATGGTGCCGACAACAATGAGAAAGGGCAGTAGTGAGCACCTCGTCCTCACCCACCTCCGCACGCATGCCGGCGAATCGGCCCAGACGTTCGCCGCTGCTGCTCACCCTCGTATCAGTGGCGATCCTGCTGGTCGCCTTCATCTCCTTCACCCAGGTCTACACCGAGGTGCTGTGGTTCCGTCAGATCGATGCCTCGCAGGTCTTCCGCACCGTGTGGGTCACCCGCGGACTGACATTCATCGCCGGGTTCATCCTCATGGCCGTGCCGGTGTGGTTCAGCCTTCACCTGGCCTACCGCAACCGCCCGGTCTATGCTCCGACGACACCGCGGCAGGAGAACCTCGACCGCTACCGTGAGGCCATCGAACCGCTGCGCCGGGTCGCGACGATCGCGATTCCCGCCGTCGTCGGTGCGCTTGCGGGCATCACCGCCTCGGCGAACTGGAACACGGTCCTCGAATGGATCAACTCCACTTCCTTCGGCTCGACCGATCCGCAGTTCGGACTCGACAAGTCGTTCTTCGTGTTCGTTCTGCCGGGGCTGCGCCTCATCGGCAATCAGCTCGGCATGGTTCTGCTGCTCTCGCTCATCGCAGCGGTCGTGGCCCACTACCTCTTCGGCGGAATCCGTCCGGGGGAGAACAAAGGCGTGATCCTGACGAAGACGGCTCAGTGGCAGCTGGGCATCACGGTGGCCCTGCTCGTCATCGTGCAGGCTGGGCGTCTGTGGCTGGCTCGCTACGATCGCATGACGGCGGCCGGCGGGATCGTCCCCGGTGTCACCTATGTCGATGATCATGCGGCACTTCCGGCGATGGCGATCGTCGCGGTCGCCGCAGTGCTGGTCGCGCTGCTGTTCGTCTACACCGCGTGGAAGGGCAACTGGCGGATCTCGATCATCGCCACGCTCACGCTCATCGTCCTCGGCGGGGTCTCGATCATCGCCTACCCGGCGCTGATCCAGCAGTTCCAGGTCAACCCGTCGCAGCAGAGCCTGGAGTCGGATTACATCCAGCACAACATCGACGCCACCCGCGATGCCTTCGACTTCGACGATATCGAGGTGACGCCCTACGAGCCGAGCACCTCGGGCAAGAAGGGCGCTCTGCGCAAGGACGCAGAGACCGCGGCATCGATCCGACTGCTCGACCCGAACCTCGTCTCCGATACGTTCCGTCAGCTGCAGCAGGTGCGACCGTACTACTCATTCCCGCAGAAGCTCGACGTCGACCGCTACAACATCGACGGCGAAATGCGCGACACTGTCATCTCTGTGCGCGAGCTCGCTCCGAGCTCGGTGAACAACCAGAGCTGGTTCAACCGCGCGATCGTCTACACCCACGGTTTCGGTGTGGTCGCGGCCAACGGCAACCAGCGCAATCCCGACGGAGAACCGACGTTCATGGAGTCGGACATCCCGCCGAAGGGCGACTTCCCAGAGTACGAACCGCGTGTCTACTTCGGTGAATCGTCACCTGACTACTCGATCGTCGGCGCTCCGAAGGGTGCGACTCCGCGCGAGCTCGACTACCCCTCTGACGAGAAGGAAGGCTCCGGTCAGGTCAACAGCACCTTCACCGGTGAAGGCGGCCCCTCGGTGGGCAATCTGTTCAACCGTTTGGCCTACGCACTGAAGTTCCAGGACGAGCAGATTCTGCTCTCTGACGCGCTCAACGAGGAATCTCAGATCCTCTACGAGCGTCACCCGCGTGAGCGTGTGGAGAAGCTCGCTCCGTTCCTCAAGGTCGACGGCGATCCGTACCCGGCCGTCGTCGATGGCAAGATCAAATGGATCCTCGATGCCTACACGACGGCAGAGGACTACCCGTATTCGACACCGCAGCCTCTCCAGCAGGCCACCGAGGACTCGACCACGGCGACGGCTCCGAACAACGTGGCCACCTTGCCCGATGACGAGGTCAACTACATCCGGAACTCCGTGAAGGTCACCGTCGATGCCTACGACGGCTCGGTCGACATGTATCAGTGGGACAAGGAAGATCCGGTCCTCAAAACCTGGATGAAGGTCTTCCCCGGTCTCATCAAGTCCTCCTCGGAGATGTCCGGCGACCTGATGAGCCACGTCCGCTACCCGGAGGACATGTTCAAGGTTCAGCGCGATCTGCTCACGAAGTATCACGTGAGCACGGCAAGCGAGTTCTACACCGGACAGGACTTCTGGGCCCTGCCGACGGACCCGACGAAGAAGGCCAGCAGCGGACTGACGCAGCCTCCGTTCTACATGACGCTGCAGATGCCTGGTCAGCAGTCACCGTCCTTCTCGCTGACGAGCTCCTACATCCCTGCTCGTTCGTCCGAGGGACAGTCGCGCAACAACCTCACCGGATTCCTGTCGGCCGACGCCGACGCAGGCAACAAGAAGGGTGAGACCGCCGAAGGCTACGGCAAGCTCAGGCTGCTGCAGCTTCCGCGCAATACGACGGTGCCCGGACCGGGCCAGGCGCAGAACAACTTCAACACCGCGCCCGACGTCCAGCGCAGCCTCAACCTGCTGCGTCAGGGCGAGTCCGAGGTAGAGAACGGCAACCTGCTGACCTTGCCCATCGGCGGCGGTCTGCTCTACGTGCAGCCGGTCTACGTCCGGTCGGCCGGCGAGACCTCCTACCCGCTGCTCCAGCACGTGCTCGTCGCTTTCGGTGAGGACATCGGCTTCGCGCCGACCCTCGACGAGGCGCTCGACCAGGTGTTCGGCGGCGACTCCGGTGCGACCGCCGGAGATGCCGGCACTGAAGAGAGCGAAGACGGCCAGTCCGGTGCATCGTCCAGCTCGGATGATAAGTCGGGAGGCTCCGGCTCGGGAGACAAGGCGCTCAACGATGCGCTGCAGGAAGCCCGGAAGGCCATGGAGGACTCCGACGCAGCGCTGAAGGACGGCGACTTCGCGGAGTACGGAAAGGCCCAGGAACGCCTGAAGAATGCGATCGATGACGCGGTTGAGGCTGATCCTTCGATCGCTGAGGACGGAGCGAGCAGCGATTCCTCCGCCCCGGCTTCGGAGCCTGCCGACAACGGAGGCGACTCGGGCAACTAGAGTCTGCACCGACTGATGCGAACGCCCCTGGGACCGCCCAGGGGCGTTCGTCGTCCCCGGGGTCCTCCGCCGGCAGACCAGTGAGCGGCCGCTCCGGGTGCTGTCCGCTGCTGTGACCGAAGCATCCGACACCGTTGCCCGCAGAACACCCCGGTGCAACGGATGGAATTGCCGCTGACGGTGCGGGATGCCGGGGCGCCTGTAGGAGGAGCCGCTGAGGGTAGGGGCTTCCGCCAACGGTATGAAGCTCAGGTGAGCATGATGGATGCGCTGCAGGCGCGGGGCGAAAGAGAGTCCGGGCCGGCCGTCGAACGCAAAAGATCGGGCGCGGAGGGCTTCAGTGGTCACAGCATCGAGGGGAGCACCGGGCATACATCCCTTATAACCCGGAGTTGAGGCGTTGTTGAATGAGAAGAACCCCCAGCCAGATGAACTGACTGGGGGTTCTGCCGCTTTCGTGGCGGGGGAGGGATTTGAACCCTCGACCTCCGGGTTATGAGCCCGGCGAGCTACCGAACTGCTCCACCCCGCGGCGTGTTCTTAACTCTACACGAGGGGTTACCTGGCGGCCAAACCGAATACAGGTGACCTCCGCCACATGGTCACTTGCTATTCATCCGCAGGGCTTGCGCATGGTTGAAAGTTGAACTATAGTCATTCTTGTACTTCAAATTTCAACCAAAAGGAGACATCATGACTGCACTGCCTCAGGGACTCACCGCCGGAACCTGGAACATCGACCCCATCCACTCGGAGTTCACCTTCACTGCACGCCACGCAGGCGTTTCGAAGGTCCGGGGCCTCTTCGAAGAGATCGGCGGCAGCGTCAACGTCGCCGAGACTCTCGAAGACAGCTCGGTCTCTGCTGAGGCTGTCGTCGACTCGATCACCACTCGCCAGGAGCAGCGTGACGGTCACCTGAAGAGCGGTGACTTCTTCCTCGCCGAGGAGCACCCCAAGCTCACCTTCAAGTCCACCGAGATCAAGGCCTCCGATTCCGAAGAGTTCGAGACCGTCGGCGAACTGACCATGCGCGGCGTGACCAAGGAAGTCGCCTTCAAGACCGAGTTCGGCGGCGCCGCCACCGACCCCAACGGAAATCAGGTCGCCGGCCTCTCGGCAACCGCCACGGTCAACCGCAAGGACTTCGGAATGTCCTTCGACGCCGTTCTGGGCGGTGGCGAGCTCCTCGTCTCCGACAAGATCAAGATCGAACTCGAACTCGAGCTCGTCAAGGCCTGAACGGGCCGCGACCAGGCCTGAACCAGC
This sequence comes from Brevibacterium spongiae, assembly GCF_026168515.1. Taxonomy (NCBI): domain Bacteria; kingdom Bacillati; phylum Actinomycetota; class Actinomycetes; order Micrococcales; family Brevibacteriaceae; genus Brevibacterium; species Brevibacterium spongiae. Next base: position 1,822,997 of record NZ_CP093443.1, read on the forward strand.
TACCACAAGGCCTGAACCGGCCACCACGGTCGGTCTCGGCCACTGCGTCGGCAGAGTGCAGAGCACACTCAACGCCGAGCTGACCGGGTACTGACGCACGAAGGGGCGAACCGCGTTTACGCGGTTCGCCCCTTGCGTCATTGTCGAACCGGCTCCGATGCGCGCAGTCGATCTGCTGCCGAAATCCGTCAGCGCACCGAATCCGCCATTTCGCCAGGTCCGTCAGCCAGATGCGTCAGCCAACCGGTTCGGTCCGTCAGCCAGATCCGTCAGCTCGCGCGACGAAGCGCGTCCGGATTCTCTCGCAACTGGCTGCCGAGAGCGGTGAACAGCTCGGCGCCCTTGCTGACGTCGGAGGCTGACTTGCAGAACGAGTATCTGATCGAGGACCGATAGGCGTCGTAGGCAGGGCTGCCGGGCCGGCACAGGGCTGGTACGGGAATTCCGATCAGGCCGAACTCACGGCCAAGGAGGTCATTGAGTTCGAAAGCATCGAGATCCGTGAGTTCCGCGAAGTCCATCACGGTGAAATACCCGGCCTGGGGCGTCGACACCACCGCACCGGGAACGCTGCGACACGCCGGAACGAGCACCTCGGCGCGGTCGCGCAGTGAGGCACGGTTCTCCGCGACGAACCGGGAGTCACCTGAAAGCATCTCAGCCATTCCGATCTGCATCGGGCCGCTGGCCGTGAACGTGAGGAACTGTTTGACCGTCTGGATTGCCTGCCGCACTGTGGGGGAGGCGATGACCCAGCCGACCTTCCACCCGGTGGTGTTCCACGACTTGCCCGCAGAGGAGACGGTGACGACGCGCTCGGCATCGTCGATGGCGACGGCCGGTGGAACATGCGCCGACTCAGTGAGGACCAGCTGTTCGTACACCTCGTCGGTGAGGACCCAGGCATCGACGGATTCGGCGGCCCGACCGATGTGGGCGAGCTCCTCGGTCGAGAAGATGTGCCCGGTCGGATTGTGCGGGGTGTTGATGAGGATGATCGCTGGGCGCACTTCGGCGACGAGGGGGTCGAACTCGGCCCAATCGGGGGCGAATCCGCCCCGACCATCGGGCAGGATCGCCACGGTGTGCAGGCTTCCGCCAGCCGCTGTGATCGCAGCCGGGTAGGAGTCGTAGAACGGTTCGAAGGCCACGACCGTGCCGCCTCTGGGCAGCAGAGCGAGGGTCGCGGCAGTCAGTCCTTCGGTGGCACCTGCGGTGTAGAGGACTTCTGCTGGATCGACCTGTTGTCCGAAGTCCCGCTGCCGCTGCTGTGCGACGGCTTCCAGCAGCTGAGGGAAGCCTTGGCCCGGAGCGTACTGATTGAACCCGGCGCGCATCGCCGCAGCGGTCGCGGCGATGAGTTCCTCGGGCGGTTCCGTGCCGGGCGCCCCCTGGCCGAGATTGACCGCGCCGAGTTCGGCGGCCCGCTTCGTCATCTGCCCGTAGATGGTTTCGCCGATCGATCCGTCGGCGTTGGTCAGTCCGGCGGCAGCGGCCATGTCATACCAGAGTTCGCTGCGGTGGATGTCCGGCATCAGGCGGTCACCTCCGGAGCAACCCGACCGAGCTGATCGAGCGCGGCTTCGTGAAGGAGGGAGTTGCTGGCCAAGGCATTTCCGCCGAAGGGCCCGGGGATTCCGGCCGTGTTCGTGAAGGTGCCTCCGGCCTCGAGCACGATCGGTACGAGAGCGCCCATATCGTAGAGGGCGAGCTCCGGTTCGCAGGCGAGGTCGACCGCCCCTTCGGCCAGGAGCATATAGGAGTAGAAGTCGCCGTAGCCGCGGGTCCGCCACAGCGATGCGCAGAGCCCGAGGAACTCCTCGAAGATGCCGAGGTCCTTCCAACCCGAGAGGGAAGAGTACGACAGCGATGCATCGGCGAGGCTGTCGACCTCGGACACGGAGATCTGCTTCGCCGCAGATCCCAATGCTTCGACGAACGCTCCGTGACCGGTTTCCGCCCACCAGCGTCGCCCGAGAGCCGGAGCGGAGACCACCCCGACCAGAGGCCGGTCGCCGTCGTAGAGGGAGATGAGCGTCGCCCAGACGGGCACACCGCGGACGAAGTTCTTCGTCCCGTCGATGGGGTCGATGATCCAGCGACGGGACGACTCGCCGTGAGAGCCGAATTCCTCACCGAGGACGCTGTCATCCGGACGGAGCTCACCGAGGCGGTTCACAATTGCCCGCTCGACCGCTCGGTCGCATTCGGTGACGGGAGTCAGGTCCGGCTTGGTTTCGACGGAGAAGTCCTGGTCCGTGAAATGCGGGAAGCTGATGGCATCGGCGAGATCGGCGAGTTCTTTCGCCAAGTCGAGGTCGTTCATGCCCATAGCCTATCCAGTCGTGGGCAGGAGCCTTCGCAGCGACTCCAGACGTGAGACTCCGCCCGGACCCCCCTTGCCTTCGGCGACCCAGTCATCGAGGCGGCAGCCGGGCGCGTCGGCCAGGTGAGTGCACCCGCGGGGGCACTCGGCGGTGGCCTCGACGAGTTCGGGGAACGCTGAGATCAGGGTCTCTCGGTCGACATGGGCCAGACCGAAGCTGCGCACCCCTGGGGTGTCGATGAGCCAGCCGTCGTGCTCCAGCGGCAGGCAGACGGCGGACGAGGAGGTGTGCCGTCCCCGTCCCGTGACGTCGTTGACGTGCCCGGTGGCGCGTTCGGCGGCAGGGACCAGCAGATTCGTCAGGGTGGATTTGCCGACTCCGGAGTGTCCGACGAGGACGCTGATGCGCCCGCCGAGGCGGTCCATGATCTCCGTACCGGATTCCACTGCTCCCGGGTCCGGACCGATGGCCGATTCGACGATGTCGACTTCGCAGGCGGAGAACCGCTGTCGGATCTCGTCGGCAGAGCGCAGGTCGGTCTTGGTGACGATGAGCAGAGGAGTGATTCCCGCGTCGAAGGCCGCGACGAGAGCGCGGTCGATGAGCCCGAAGGAGGGGTCGGGGTCCATGGTGGCCGTGACGATTCCGAGGACGTCGACGTTGGCGACGAGGACCCGTTCGGTCGGGTCGGTGTCATCGGCGCTGCGGCGCAGCAGGGTCGTGCGTTCGGTGATCTCGACCAGCCGAGCAAGAGTGCCCTCGTTGCCTGAGGTGTCGCCGACGAGCCTGACGACATCACCGGGCACGATCGCCTGACGGCGCAGATGCGAGGCGCGCACGGCCGTCACCGAGGAGGCTCGCCGTCCCGTCTTCCCGGCCGTCTTCTGCCGGTGGGCGGAGGACGGAAACTTCCCGTCGTCATCGGCGAGTACGACGCGGTATCGTCCCCGATCGACCTCGGTGACCAGTCCGGACACGGCGTCCTTGTGGTCGGGGCGGGTCTTCGTCCGGGGACGTGAGCCGCGTCGGTTCGGTCGGGGACGGTAGTCCTCGTCGCGGTAGATCTTCGCCATCTCAGGCTCCGGGGGTGAGCATGGCTTCCCACAGGTGGGTGAATTCCGGCAGGGTCTTGGCCACGGTGCCGGCGTCTTCGATGACCATCCCGTCGTTGCGCAGCGCGAGGATGGCTCCGGCCATGACCATGCGATGGTCGCGATACGTGTGCCACAGCGCAGGACGCAGATCGCTGGTGCCTGTGATCGTCAGGGCGTCCGAGTGTTCGATGACGTCGACGCCGATTCCTGTGTATTCCCGGGTGAGAGCGGCCAGGCGGTCGGTCTCGTGGCCGCGCAGGTGTCCGATGCCGCGCAGCTGCGAGGTTCCGTCGGCCAAGGCGGCGAGGGCAGAGACCACTGGTGTCAGCTCGCCGACGGCGGACAGGTCGAGATCGACGGCGGAGATCACCTCGGGGCCGGTGACATGCAGTCCCTGCCGGTCGAGGACGACCTGCGCGCCGAAGGCTTCGGCGATGTCCCGGAATCCGTCACCGGCCTGTGTGGTGTGTGCCGGCCAGTCCGCGATGGTCACGGTTCCGCCGGCGGCGATCGCCGCAGCGGCGAACGCGGCCGCGTTCGACAGGTCGGGTTCGACCTGGACGTCGAGTCCGCGCGGCTGACCCGGTTCGACGATCCACCGTTCGGGTTCGGGTTCGCTGACGTCGACCCCGGCGTCACGGAGGACCTCCAGGGTCATGTCGACATGGGTGCGGCTGGGCACCGTCGCTCCGGTGTTGACGAGTTCGAGGCCCAGCGGCATGACCGCGCCGGCCAGCAGCAGACCGGAGACGAACTGGCTCGATGCGCTGGCATCGATCTCGAGGTGCCCGCCGCGCAGCTGTGAGGAGGCGTGGACGGTCACCGGCAGCATGCCGTCGGCGGAGGTGACTTGGCCGCCGAGGCGTCTCAGCGACTCGACGGTCACCGACATCGGGCGCACCCGGGCCTGTTCGTCGCCGTCGAGGACGACCTCACGGCCGGTCAGTGCTGCGACCGGGGGGATGAAGCGCATGACGGTTCCGGCCAGTCCGCAGTCGATGGCGGTCGGCGGAAGATCCTCGGCGGCGGTGGGCGAGTCCGCTGCGGTTGCGGTGCCGGGCAGAGAGACGGGTTCGATGTGGAGCAGATCGCCGTCTTCGTCGATGACGGCACCGAGGCGGCGCAGCGCTTCGATCATCAGCAGCGTGTCGCGGCTGCGCAGCCAGCCCTTGAGATCAGAGCCGGAGCGCGCAAGCGCGGCGAGGATCAGGTAGCGATTCGTCAGGGACTTCGAACCGGGCACGGAGACAGAGGCAGAGACACCGGAACCGGCGACCGGCGGTTGCCAGTCGCCGGTCACCGGGGGAGTGTGCGTAGTGATGTCAGTCAACTCCGAGGGCGTTCAGGGCCTGCTTCGACGTGTCTTCGACGCTCGACCACAGATCTTCGGCAGCGTGCTGGGTGCGCCACCACAGGCCAGGTCGCCCTGCAGTGTCGACGCTGGCCAGGAGGGCACCGCCGAGCAGAGAGGTGCGGAGGACGGTGCGTTCGTTGCGCGCCTTCTTCTCCTCCTTCGTCGTTGCCTTCTCAGCCGACAGACGCTCGCCGACGGTGTCCAGAAGGTAGGTGCCGACGAGGATCGTGGCGCTCACGCGGGGGAACCGGCCGATGGCCAGCAGCGAACCGGCCGCGACCTGGGCGACACCGGTCGCCCGAGCCAGGGTGACGGCGTCGATGGGGACGTCGACCTGCTTACGGGCCTGGTTGAGCAGCGGACCGACCGAAGCCGCGGCGGCATCGGGCCTGCGCAGACGGTCGACGCCGTTGAGGATGTAGCCGGCGGCCAACATGGGCCGTGCGATGAGGCGAATAGGAGACACTGTGGTCCTTCCTTCAGTGGCGGGCATCTCAATGGCAAGCATAACTGCTGATCGGGGAATAGTGGGACCTGCTTCCGATGTTGGAAGGGGTGAAGGCATTCGACGGGCCGTACCCGTCGCGAATCGACAGGCAGAAGGGAAGGTCTATGAGCGCCACTGCCGTCCTGGAGAGAACGGGCGTACCATTGACTGCGATGACCGAATCAGTCAAAGAAGTCCCCGAAACCGCTGCGGAGAGATCGCAGCGTTTCGAGCGGGATGCTCTGGAATATGTCAATCAGCTCTATGCTGCTGCTCTGCGCATGACCCGGAATCCGGCTGACGCCGAAGATCTCGTGCAGGAAGCCTACGCCAAGGCATATGCGGCGTTCCATCAGTACAAGCCGGGCACCAACCTCAAAGCCTGGCTGTACCGGATCCTGACGAACACCTTCATCAACAGCTATCGCAAGAAGCAGCGTCAGCCGAAGGAGCACGGCAGCGAGGACATCGAGGACTGGCAGATCGCGCAGGCGAACAGCCACTCGTCGTCCGGGGGTCGCTCCGCTGAACTCGAAGCGCTCGATCATCTGCCTGACAACGATGTGAAGGAAGCGCTGTCGGCACTGCCCGAAGACTTCCGCATGGTCGTCTACTATGCCGACGTCGAAGGTCTGCCCTACAAGGAGATCGCCGAGATCATGGAGACCCCGATCGGCACCGTGATGTCGCGTCTGCACCGTGGGCGTCGGCAGCTGCGGGAGATGCTTGCCGACTACGCTGCCGAACGCGGGTTCGTGAGCCCGGAGGGAGGTGCGAAATGAGTGACGAAGAGTGCTGCGAAAGCGTCAGGACCGAGTCTCTGATGCGCATCTACCACTACCTTGACGGCGAACTGACGACAACTGAGATCCGTGAGATCTCCGTGCACCTGGAACAGTGTCCCTCATGCCACGACGAGTATGAGATCGAGGCTCTGCTCAAGGAGCTCGTCCGTCGCTCATGCAGCCACGATCGGGCACCGATGGGTCTGCGCGAGAAGATCCGCCAGAGGATTGCGCTCGAGCAGAACACGATGCCGGGCATCTGAGGTCTGAGCCTGCAGACGACGAGGGCGGGAAGAGATCAGAATCTCTTCCCGCCCTCGTCATTCACTGAACGAATCAGTGCATATCAGCTGTTCGGACGCTTGCCGTGGTTAGCTTTGTTACGGCGGCGATCGCGACGCTTACGGCCACGCTTGCTCATAGTGATCTCCTTTAAATAGACGGTTCATTATCTCATGATCGTCGGGGCAGGGCAAAGTCGCTGCGAGGCGACAGCCCTCGTCAGCGCGCTGCCTCAGACTGGTCGGAAGTGGAATTTCAGCTGTCGCCGAGGACGTCCTGGACACCCAGCCAGGAGAACCAGCCGCGATGCAGAACGAGCCAGGCGAGGAGGCCGTAACCTTCCTGCGCCGGCAGGTGATCGTGTGAGGAGGCGACCTCACGCTGCCACACCGGATGGCCGAGCAGGGGAGTGAAGGTGTCGACATAGGTGATTCCCCGCCGCTTGGCCACGTCGGAGAAGCTCGCATTGAGTTCGGCGATGCGCCGGTTGCGGTCCCCATCGTGCTCAGGCGGCGGCCCGAGGACGAACGTCGAGACCTTCCTGGCCAGAGCCTCATCGAGGATATTGGCCACATCGAGACGAGCCCGAGCCACGGAACGGCCGGTGTCGAGATCTCCCGAACTCAGAGCCAGCACCAGACGGTTGTCACCCTCAGGGGTGAACCGCAGCGACGCCTCGGCGATGGTGCGGGCGTGGAGCCCGGCAGAATCCTCGGCGGGCACGGCAAGCGGATAGACCTTCAGCCCCGGCAGGCTCGGCAGCGTCCTGGCCGTGACCCGACCGACCCACCCGAGGCCACGACCATCGCCGTGGCCGGCGACCAGGGGGCCGCCGACCACGGCGATCGTCGTAGGAACGTCGCTGCTCACCGGCTGAAGATCCGCTCGACGAGTTCCTTCTGCTGCACCTCGTGGATGTGCTTGAGGCCTGTCGAGGTGGCGGCAGAAGCCGGACGTGAGAGGACACTGACCTCACGGCCGCCGAGGAGCTGCGGCAGGTGGAGAGCCATGAACGGCCATGCGCCCTGGTTCTCCGGCTCCTCCTGAGCCCAGACGATCTCGGCGTCGGCCGGGAAACGGTCGAGGACGGCGGTGATGGCGGCCTCGTCGAGCGGGTAGAGCTGCTCGAGGCGCACCAGTGCCAGCTTCGTATCGTTGTCCTTCTCCCGTTTGGCCTTGAGCTCCCAGTAGAGCTTGGCGGAGACGAGGACGACACGCTCGACCTGCGAAGAATCGACGTCCGTGTCGTCGATGACGGTCTGGAACTTGCCCGAGGTGAATTCCTCCGGCGAGTTCGCCGCGGCCTTGAGACGCAGCATCGACTTCGGGGTGAAGACGATGAGCGGACGCTTGTTCGTCGTCGCGGCGTGGCGCCGCAGCAGGTGGAAGTACGAAGCGCCCGACGACGGATAGGCGACCGTCATATTGGACTCCGCACACAGCTGCAGGTAGCGCTCGATGCGGCCCGAGGAGTGGTCGGGTCCCTGTCCCTCGTAGCCGTGGGGCAGGAGCATGACGACACCGGAGTTCTGCTGCCACTTCTGCTCGGAAGAGGAGATGAACTCGTCGATGACCGTCTGCGCACCTTGCGCGAAGTCGCCGAACTGCGCCTCCCACGCCACGAGGGCGTCCTTGCGCTGCACGGAATAGCCGTATTCGAAGCCGACGGCCGCATACTCGCTGAGCAGGGAGTCGTAGACCCAGAAGCGGGCCTGATCCTCGGTGAGGTTCTGCAGCGGCGTCCACTCGTTGCCGTTGGTCGAGTCGATGAGCACGGAGTGACGCTGGACGAAGGTGCCGCGGCGCGAGTCCTGACCGGCCAGACGCACAGGCACACCGTCCATGAGCAGCGAACCGAAGGCGATGAGCTCCGCGAAGCCCCAGTCGATGCCGCCGGACAGCGACATCTCCTTGCGCTTCTCGAGCAGCGCCCGCAGCTTCTTGTGCACCGTGAAGCCCTCGGGCACCTCGGCGAAGGCCTCGCCGATGCGCTGGAGCGTCTCGGGGCTGATGGCCGTCTCGGCATCGTTGAAGGTCTCGATGTCGCTGGGCTCGTAGGGGGCGTTGAACGCTTCGCCGTCGTACGGACCGGTCTCGGCTTCCTTGGTCTCGGCGAAGGCCGATTCCAGCTTCGACTGGTAGTCCTTGAGCGCCTCGGCGGCCTCTTCGTCGGTGATGCACTTCCTGCCCACCAGCGATTCGGTGTAGAGCTTGCGCACCGAACCCTTCTTCTCGATGAGGGAGTACATCGTCGGCTGGGTCATCGACGGATCGTCGCCCTCGTTGTGGCCGCGGCGGCGGTAGCACACGAGGTCGATGACGACGTCACGGTTGAATTCCTGGCGGTATTCGAAGGCCAGCCGTGCGGCGCGCACGACCGCCTCGGGGTCATCACCGTTGACGTGGAAGATCGGGGCGTTGATCGACTTGGCCACGTCGGTGCAGTAGAACGACGAACGCGCCGAGGCGGGGGGAGTGGTGAACCCGACCTGGTTGTTGATGATCACATGGACGGTGCCGCCGGTGCGGTAGCCGCGCAGCTCGGAGAGGTTGAGCGTCTCGGTGACCACGCCCTGACCGGCGAAGGCGGCATCGCCGTGGACGAGGACCGGCAGCACGGTGAAGCCGGCCTCACCCTGATCGACGAGGTCCTGCTTGGCGCGGACGATACCTTCGAGGACCGGGTCGACGGTCTCGAGGTGGCTGGGGTTCGCCGCGACGTAGACGCCGGTGGTGTTGCCCGATGGCGAGGTGAAGGAGCCCTGGGTGCCGAGGTGGTACTTGACGTCACCGGATCCCTGCACGCTGTCGGGCGACATCGTGCCGTCGAACTCCCGGAAGATCTGCGCATAGGACTTGCCGGCGATGTTCGTGAGCACGTTGAGGCGACCGCGGTGAGCCATGCCGATCGCGACTTCGTCGAGTCCGGTGTCGGCGGACTGGTTGAGGATCTCGTCGAGCAGGACGATCGCGGACTCGCCGCCTTCGAGGCTGAAGCGCTTCTGTCCGATGTACTTCGTCTGCAGGAAGGTCTCGAAGGCTTCGGCGGCATTGAGGCGACCGAGGATGTGGCCCTGTTCGGAGCGGGTCAGCTCCTGATGGGGCACCTCGATCTTCGACTGGAACCAGCGCCGCTGCACCGGATCGGCGATGTGCATGTATTCGAAGCCGATGGTCCGGCAGTAGCTTTCGCGCAGCAGTCCGAGGATGCTGCGGAAGGGCATCATGGCCTTCGCGCCGAAGCCGCCGGTGGGGAACTCACGTTCGAGGTCCCACAGGGTCAGACCGTGCTGGTTGATGTCGAGGTCCGGGTGGGAGCGCTGACGGTAGACCAGGGGGTCGATATTGGCCATGAGGTGACCGCGGGTGCGGTAGGCGTCGATGAGTTCGATGACGCGCGCGGTCTTGTTGACGTCGTCCTGGTCCTCTGCCGAGACGTCGGGAACCCAGCGCACAGGCTCATACGGCAGGCGCAGGGACTCGAAGACGTCGTCGTAGAAGCCGTCCTCGCCCAGCAGGTAGCCGTGGACGAGCTTGAGGAACTCGCCGGAACCGGCGCCCTGGATGACGCGGTGGTCATACGTCGAGGTCAGGGTCAGCACCTTGGACACGGCCAGGGAGTTGATGGTCTGCTGGCTCGCGCCCTGGAACTCGGCGGGGTAGTCGAGTGCGCCGACGCCGATGATGCAGCCCTGTCCCTTGGTCAGGCGGGGCACGGAGTGCACGGTGCCGATGCCGCCGGGGTTGGTCAGGGAGACGGTGGTGCCGGCGAAGTCGTCAGCGGTGAGCTTGCCCTTGCGCGCCTTGTCGACGAGTCCGTCGTAGGCATCGACGAACTGACGGAAGGTCAGCGTCTCGGCCTTCTTGACGTTGGGCACCAGCAGCGTGCGGGAGCCGTCCTTCTTCGGCACGTCGATGGCCAGGCCGAAGTTGATGTGGGCCGGGGAGACCATGACGGGCTTGCCGTCGCGGATGTCGTAGGAGACATTCTGCGACGGGAAGTTCTGCAGCGCCCGGATGACGGCGTAACCGATGAGGTGGGTGAAGGAGACCTTTCCACCACGGGTGCGCTTGAGGTGCGAGTTGATGACGATGCGGTTGTCGATGAGCGCCTTGGCAGGCAGTGCCCGGACCGAGGTGGCCGTCGGGACTTCGAGCGACTCATCCATGTTCTTGGCGATGAGCTTCGCAGGGCCGCGCAGCGGAGTGATCGTCTCCTCCGGCGCGGGCTTGGGGGTGGTGTCCTTGACCGCGACCTGAGGCACGGACTTCGTTTCGGCCTTCAGCGTCTCGGACTCGGCCGAGGACGGCGAGACTCCGCGGGAGGTCTCACGTGAGGTCTCACGCGACGCTGCAGGAGCAGAGGACTTCGCGTCCGATTTCTTCGGCTCCGACTTCTTCGCGTTCGGCTTCGCAGCGGGCTTCTCAGCAGTCGGCTTCGCGCCGCCGCTGTTCTTCTCGTACTTGTCGAAGAACGGCCACCAGGATTTGTCGACCGAGTTCTTATCTGACTTGTACTGCTCATACAATTCCTCGACCAGCCACTCGTTCGACCCGAAGTCTTCAACGGTGCGGTTCGGAGTATTGATGGACACGGCGTTGATCGCCTACTTCCTGATTCAAGACTTGCTGCTTAACGACAACACCCAGCCTAACGCGATGTGCCCTGCAATGTGCACATAAGGGACAATAGTGTTATGCGTTTCATCTCAAATGACCCGAACAGTGACCTGACCTACTCCGATGTCTTCCTCGTCCCCAATTCCTCGTCCCTGACCTCCCGGTTCGAAGTCGACCTGACCACGACCGATCCGACGGGGTCGACGACCCCGCTGGTGGCCGCGAATATGACCGCTGTGTCCGGTCGTCGGATGGCCGAGACGATGGCCCGCCGAGGCGGTCTGGCCGTCCTGCCCCAGGACATTCCCCTCACCGCCGCCCAAGACACCATCTCGTGGGTCAAGAGCCGGGACACGATCTTCGAGTCGGCTCTGCGCTTCGCACCGGATGACACCGTGCTCAATGCACTCCATGTGCTGGCGAAGCGCCCCCACGGCTTCGGCGTCGTCGTCGACTCCTCGGGGCGACTCGAAGGCGTCATCAACGCCGCCGACCTGCGCGGCGTCGACCGGTTCACCTCGGTCGCCGAACTCCTCGACTCCTCTGCCCTCGTCGTCCGCGCCTCTGAGATCGACTGGTCCGACGATGCGCAGCTGGAGGCGCTGTTCGAATCCATGACGGAGTCGCGGGCCGAATTCGCCGCCGTCGTCGATGATTCCGGCACAGTGCTGGGCTCGCTCACGCCGAAGTCGCTGCTGCGGTCGTCGATCTATGCGCCGAACGTCGACGAACAGGGTCGGCTCAAGATCGCCGTGGCCATCGGCGTCAACGGTGCCGCGGTCGAACGCGCCAGCGCCCTGGTCGAAGCCGGAGCCGACGTCCTCGTCGTCGACACCGCCCACGGACACCAGGTGAAGATGCTCGATACGCTCTCCGCGATCGCCGCGGCGGACCTCGGGGTCCCCATCGTCGCCGGCAACGTCGTCACCGCTGACGGAGTCCGCGATCTCGTCGCCGCCGGTGCTCAGATAGTCAAGGTCGGCGTCGGCCCGGGTGCGATGTGCACGACTCGCATGATGACGGCCGTCGGCCGTCCCCAGTTCTCCGCCGTGCTCGAATGCGCCGAGGCGGCTCGTGAGCTCGGAGCCCATGTCTGGGCCGACGGGGGAGTCCGCTACCCCCGCGATGTCGCTCTGGCACTTGCCGCCGGAGCCTCGCAGGTGATGGTCGGCTCGTGGTTCGCCGGCACGCACGAGTCGCCGGGCGACCTCCTCGTCGACGGCGAAGGCCGGAAGTACAAGGAGAGCTTCGGCATGGCATCGGCGCGGGCCGTGGCCAACCGCACCCGGACGGAATCCGCCTTCGCCCGTGCCCGCAAGGGCCTGTTCGAAGAGGGGATCTCCTCGTCGACGATGTACATCGACCCCGAATCTCCTGGAGTCGAGGACCTGCTCGACGGAATCACCTCGGGCGTGCGCAGCTCCTTCACCTACGCCGGGGCCGCGGATCTCGCGGAATTCTCGCGTGTGGCCGCCGTCGGAGTGCAGAGCGCCGCGGGCTACGACGAGGGCCGACCGCTGTCGGGAAGTTGGTAAGATCACCTCATGCACAGTGACAGTCCCGGCCGGCGGGAAGCCGGCGCCCCAGATGATGACCCTCACCCCGTGAGGGTCCGTCACTTCATATGTCCTGAACTTCGGTCGCCGAAGGGCGGGGTCAGTCGCTGATGGAATGGCTGTTCCTCGCTCTTGCCCTGGTCCTCATCCTCGGCACCGGCGTCTTCGTCGCGGCCGAGTTCTCACTGCTCACCATCGATCGTCACACGGCCGACAAAGCCGTCGAGGACGGCGTGTTCGGGGCAAAGACCCTGCGCGCCTCGATGACCCACCTGTCCACTCAGCTCTCTGCGGCCCAGGTGGGCATCACGATCACCACGCTGCTGACAGGCTACCTCATGGAGCCGTCCTTGGGTCGCCTGTTGGCCCCGGTCTTCGAGGCTTGGGGTGTGGGGCCCGGTCTCTCCGCGTCCCTGGCCCTGGCCATCGCACTCATCTTCTCCACGATCGCGTCGATGATCTTCGGCGAGCTCGTCCCGAAGAACCTGGCGATCGCGGTGCCCCTCGGTGCCGGACGGATCGCCGCGCCGCTGCAGTACGGCTTCTCGATCGTGTTCAGACCCGTCATCGCGGTGCTCAACGGCACGGCCAACAAGATCCTCCTGTCCATGGGCATCGAACCCCAAGAGGAGGGCTCGGTCGGTCGTTCCCCGGAGGAGCTGACCTCACTGGTGCGCCATTCAGCGGAAGAGGGCGCCCTCGATGAGCAGACGGCGGATCTGCTGGAGCGGACTCTGAGCTTCTCCGAACGCACCGCCGAGGATGTCATGACGCCGCGCACCCGCATGTCGACGGTGGAGAAGGACACCACGGCACGCCGAATCATCGAGCAGGCACGCGACACCGGCTTCTCCCGGTTCCCGGTCGCCGATGAGGACAAGGATCACATCGTCGGCGTCGTCCACGTCAAACAGGCCTTCGCGGTTCCGCCCGGGAACCGTGACGACGCCTACGCCGGGGGACTGATGACCGAGGTGCGTGAGATCCCCGAGACGCAGCGACTCGACCCGCTGCTCATGGAGCTGCGTGCCGCCGGCCTGCAGATGGCTGTCGTCGTCGACGAATTCGGCGGCACCGCCGGGGTCGTCACCCTCGAGGACGTCGTCGAAGAGCTCGTCGGCGAGGTCGCGGACGAGCACGATCGGATGCGCGTTGCTGCACGACCGGCCCGCGACGGGTCCTGGATCGTGCCCGGACAGCTGCGCCCCGATGAGATCTCCTCGACGATAGGGATCGAGATTCCCGAGGAATCCGATTACGAGACCGTGGCCGGCTTCGTGCTCAAGGAGCTCGGACGGATTCCCGAGCCCGGCGACCAAGTGCGCACCGAGGATGCCCTGATCCGTGTCGAACGGATGCACGGGCGTCGCATCGAACGTCTGCGGGTGGTGCTGCGCGCGACCGACGCGAGTGCCTTCGAAACAGGAGGTGAGAGCCGATGAGCTCCGATTGGTTCGGATTGATCTGGCTGGTCGTCCTGCTGCTGGGCAACTCCTTCTTCGTCGCCGCCGAATTCGCCGTGGTCGCCGCGAAGAGATCCCAGATCGAACCGCGCGCCGCCGAGGGATCAGCGGCCGCGAAGACCGCGCTCTACGCGATGGAGCATGTCTCGCTCATGCTGGCGATCTGTCAGCTCGGCATCACGGTGTGCTCCCTGCTGCTGGGAAATGTGGCCGAACCGGCCATCCACCACCTGCTCGCCGGCCCGCTCGAGGGGCTGGGGATCTCCGCTGGTCTGTCGTCGACGATCTCCTTCGTCCTGGCGCTCGGCGTCGTCACCTACCTGCACGTGGTCATCGGTGAGATGGTGCCGAAGAATCTCGCTCTGGCCGCTTCCGGTCAGGCCGTGATGCTGCTGGCCACACCGCTGGTGTTCCTCGCACGCGTGTTCGGGTTCGTCATCAGGCCCCTCAACGGACTGGCCAACGGGATCCTGCATCTGTTCAAGATCGAAGCCCGTGACGAGGTCAACGAGGCCTACACGATCGAACAGGTCGAATCGATCGTCGCCGAATCGAAGCGCGAGGGCCTGCTCAGCGACGACACCGGGCTGCTCAAGGGCGCCCTGGAGTTCAGCGACAAGACGGCAGTCGACATCATGGTTCCGATGTCCGAGCTCATCACGATCTCGGACAAGGTGACGCCGAACGAACTCGTCACCCTCGTCGGCAAGACCGGGTTCTCCCGGTACTTCGTCGTCGGCGACGACGGGTATCCGCAGGACTACCTCCACATCAAGGACGTCCTCTACGCGGACACCGACGATGCCTTCGACGCGCCGGTGCCGAGCAAACGATTCCGACCGCTGTTCACAGTCACCGCCGATGATGAGATCGAAGAGGCGCTGGCGCAGATGCAGAAGGTCGGCATCCACGTCGCGCGAGTCATCGACGCTGAGGCGCAGGTGCTCGGGCTGCTGTTCCTCGAGGACGTGCTCGAAGAGCTCGTCGGCGAAGTTCAGGATGCCATGCAGCGGGGTCGCTTCGGCCAGCGCAGCTGAACCCGACCCGGCTGCCGCCTGAACTGGGTGCCGCTTGAAGTGTCTGCCGCTGCCCTGCCGGGCTGTTGCAGCGGCTCCGGGGGCAGTCCAGCAGCTCCGGCGGCTGCCCAGTGGCCCCGGTTGCTGCCCAGCGGCGGCCCCTTCAGGCGGCGTTGGAAGAGCTCTTTCAGACGACGTCGGAGGGGCCGTCGCTGTCAGAAGGTCCCGACGTCCCGCACCATCGCTGCGGCCTTGCCGTGTGGGTGCAGAGCATGGTAACGATTGATAACGAAGCGCTGGTCGGCAGTCGTGCCAGTAGGTCATCTGTAGTGAATTGTGACCTGCGGCTGACTGCATATGACCAGGTCACACGCGGTGAGTGAACTGGAGATGACATTCTGTAACGATGTCGTTATAGTGTTGTGACATACGCAATTCGGGCGCCCGCAAGAGGGTCCCACAGCACAGCCGATTCCAACAGTATGGAGCACTATGTCGAGTGAGCTCTCGACCGTCGAGGCGCCCCCGGTCCGCCGGCGCGACCTGCGCCAGCAGAACACCTCCTCGCAGGTTTCGACGATCTTCTTCAGGAAGTCCGTGACGTCGCCGTCACCGGTCCGCGAAGACGCAGCTCCGTCCCCGCGTCGAGCCGCAATGGCCGCGGAGGCTCGAGCCTCGGCAGGATCGCCGCGGAGAGCAGCGATGGCCAAGGAAGCCACCGCGCAGGCCGCTTCGCCGCTGACTCCCGCTGGACACACATCGAGCCTCTCCGCCGCTGCGCTGGGTCGCCGCGGCTCCGACGGTTCGCTGCTGCGTTCGGTGCGTCGTCGACAGGTCACGACTTTCTCTGCGCTGGCGACCGTCTCGGTCACCGGCACCGCGATCGCCGCCGTCATGGTCGCCGGCAACCTCAGCGGGAACCAGGAAGTCAAGGTCGACGACACCGCCGCCGAATCACAGCCGCGCGCGATCAACGCTGAGTCAGTCTCCGCAGACATCAAGGTCGACGATGACGACAAGACCTCGATGACCATCGGCGCTCCGAGCGCCAAACAGACGAAGGTCGATGCCGCCTCGCGTGCCATCACCAAGACCGTTCTGCCCGGCTGCGACGGTGAAGCTCCGAAGGGCGAGGCGAGCAACGGCGAGCTGCCCGATGGTTGGCTGTGCGATATCGGAGTGGGCAACCACAAGCTGCGCTCTGATGCCGCCGTCGCCTTCGCGAAGATGAATGCCGCCTTCAAGAAGGACACCGGCAAAGACCTCGCGATCACCGATTCCTACCGGTCGCTGGAATCCCAGGTCTCGGTCGCCGCCCGCAAGCCCGGCTTCGCGGCTCGCCCCGGCACCTCGAACCACGGATGGGGACTGGCCCTCGACCTCGGTGCGGGCACCCAGACCGGCACCGGTGAGCAGTACGACTGGCTGGTGGCCAACGCCGGCAAGTACGGCTGGGAGAACCCGGACTGGGCAAAGCGCAATTCCTACGAACTCTGGCACTGGGAATACGTCCCCGGTCGCAAGGACATGAAGGGCGCCTGACACAGGGCTGTACCCCGAATTCGCAGAGTCTTCCGCCGCGTGCAATCGAGTCCCGATTGCACGCGGTGTCGTTTTGTGAGGCGGTGCCCGGCAGTGATAGAGTTGCATCCGTTGCCCGCGTAGCTCAGTGGATAGAGCGTCTGCCTCCGGAGCAGAAGGTCGTAGGTTCGAATCCTGTCGCGGGCACCACCGGCCGTCCATCTCACCACGTGAGGTGGACGGTCCTGCTATCACTCGTCGAGTGGTCGACATCGCCGACACGCTCTAAGGTAGTCGGAGACGAATCCCGAACCGCGATGTGAGGCATACGATGTCGAAACCTGCTGATGAGACCGGGCACACCGCCTCGGCGGACGAGTCCGAGATCGTCCTGCGGGCAGTCGACCTGCGCAAGAGCTTCGGTCGCGGAGACACCGCAGTCTGTGCCCTCGACGACATCAGCGTCGACTTCGAATCGGGTCGCTTCACCGCCATCATGGGCCCCTCGGGTTCCGGGAAATCGACCTTCATGCATGTCCTCGCCGGCCTCGACCGCGTCGACTCCGGCTCGATCCTCATGCGCGGGAAGGACATCACCCGCCTCAACGACCGACAGCTCACCCAGCTGCGTCGTGACCGCGTCGGCTTCATCTTCCAAGCCTTCAACCTCGTCCCCACGCTCAGCGCCGAACAGAACATCGAACTGCCCGTGTCCCTGGCGCGGAAGAAGATCGATCGGGAATGGAAGGCCGAGGTCGTCGAACGTCTCGAACTCGGTGACCGCCTCAAACATCGGCCCCATGAGCTCTCGGGCGGTCAGCAGCAGAGGGTCGCGGTTGCTCGCGCACTGCTCACCCGTCCGGACGTCATCTTCGCCGATGAGCCGACGGGCAACCTCGACTCCCATGCCGGTGCCGAGGTGCTGTCTCTGCTCGGTCGTGCCACGACCCTCTACGGTCAGACGATCATCATGGTCACCCACGATCCGGTCGCGGCCTCCCACGCAGGCCGAGTCGTGCTGCTCAAGGACGGGCGTGCCACCGGAGAGGTCCGTCGCCCCACGCGGGAGAGTGTGGTTGCGGCGCTGAGTGAACTGAGCACTCTGTGATCGCAGTCGCTCTGGCGCAGATCCGGATCCACTGGGCCCGGTTCCTCGCCATCGGCCTCGGCATCGCCCTGGCGGCGGGATTCGTCGCCTCGACGCTCATCATCAGCTCCTCCCTGCAGAGCAGTCTCGAAGACGCGGTCGGGCGCTCATTCGCCCATGCCGACCTCAGCGTCATCCCGGGGCAGGACGTGTTCGTCGGGGGAGACGCAGCCGCTCCGCTGCTCAAACCCATGTCCGAGATCGACGGGGTGCACTCCGCCTCGCTGTCGGCGAGGACCGTGACCACCGGTCGGGGAACCGGATTCTCGGAGAGCACCTTCGCTCTCTCGCCCGTGCCCGCCGATGAACGGCTGGATCCCTTCACCATGGTCTCCGGTGACCGTGCAAAGGCCGACACCGACCTCGTCCTCGACACCCGGACGGCGCGGACGCTGGACATCGGCGTCGGCGACGAGGTCCGCTTCACCGTCGATTCGGTGCCGGTGGAGACCGGGGACGACGACATGCCCATCTATCGCGGTCCGAGCCACAGCAGCGTCACCTTCACCGTCGTCGGCATCGCCGAGATGGGACTGGACCCTGCGCTGCCCGAGGCCACTCGGGCTCTGACGACCGCTGAGGGCTACCAGGAGTACTTCGCCCAGCAGGGTGATGTCATCGCAATCCAGATCGCCCTCGACGACGGCGCTGACCCGGCAGAGGTCCGCAGGGAGCTGCAGTCGGTCATCGACTCCTCGCAGCTGCAGGGCAGCTTGGACGCCCTCGACGTCCCCGAAGCCGTGTCCGTCAAAACCGAACGGCTCTCGGGCGGCAATATCGCCGTGACCGGCCTCCTTCTCGTATTCGCCGGCATCTCCGTCGTCGTCGCCGTCCTCGTCGTGTCCAATACGTTCTCCGTCATCGTGGCAGGCCGTCGACGCGAGCTCGCGCTGCTGCGCTGCCTCGGTGCCACCAGGCTCCAGCTCTACAGCTCCGTGGTCGCCGAAGGCCTCCTCGTCGGCCTCATCGGCTCGATCTTCGGAGTCTTCGCCGGCATCGGCGTCAGTCGGGCACTCATGGATGTGGCTGTGCGCTATTGGCCCGACGACTTCCCCTACGACACTCTGTCCGTGCCCGTGTCCGCGCTCGTCATCGGCGTCGCGGTCGGTGCGCTGCTCACGATCGTCGCCACCATCCGCCCCGCCCGCAGCGCCATTGCGGTGACCCCGCTCGAAGCGCTCCAGCCCTTCGACGTGTCCATCTCCCCGTCGACCCGCAGGCGCGCCCGAGATCTGGTGGGGATCGGCTTCATGACCGTTGGTGTGCTCCTCGTCATCGTCTCCCTCTACGCCGTGTCGACCACTCAGCTCTGGATCGCCGGCGGTGCCCTCGGCGGTGGGCTCATCGTGACCGGGCTCATCATCAGCTCGGCGAAGATCATCCCGCCGATCGTCGGCTGGGTCGGCGAAGTGGCATTCAGTCCCTGGGGAGCGCCGGGGCAGCTGGCGACGCTGAATACCCTGCGCAATCCTCGCCGAACCGCGACCACCGCGACGGCGCTGATCATCGGTGTGACTCTTGTGGCGACCATTCTGGTCGGCGGAATGTCGACGAAGGCGACGCTCACCCACGGACTCGACCAGCGCTACCCGGTGGACATCTCCGTCCCGCTGTCGGGCCTCGTCGGCGCCGATACGCTCGACGACGTGCGCGCGATCCCCGGAGTCGCCGCTGCCGTCTCCGCACACCGCGCCGAGGCGGTCGAGGACTATCGCGGCGACACGCCGTCGGTCTTCGTCATCGATCCGGACACCGCGGAGACGGTGCTCGGAGATTCCGCCGCCGATCTCGTCCCCGGCCAGGTCGTGGTTCCCGAGGACTACCCGGACGAGACGGTGCGGATCCGCGGTCTCAACGAACTCAACGTGCGCGTGCACAAGGAAGGGCTGTCGAGCCTCGCGTTCTTCACCACGCCGGATGTCGGCAACGACCTCGGCATCTCCGCCACGACCACGGCGGTCCTCGTTCGCCTCGACGAGGATGTCGCCATCGACGACATCACCCGGATCCAGCAGTCAGTGGCCGAAACCCTCGACGTCTCCAGCGACGAGGTCGGCGGCTCAGCGGTCGCCCGCGGCGCCTACTCCGAGCTCATCGACGTCCTGCTCACCGGTGCTGTGGCGCTGCTCTTCGTCTCCGTGCTCATCGCCCTCATCGGCGTCTCGAACACCGTCAGCCTCTCGGTCATCGAACGGCGCAGAGAAAACGCACTGATGAGAGCACTGGGGCTGAGCATCTCCCAGCTGCGGGCTCTGCTCGCTCTGGAGGCGGTGCTCATCTCGTCGGTGGCCGCACTGCTCGGACTCATCCTCGGTGGAGCATTGGGCATCGTGGGCACCCGACTCGTCACCCACGACTACTCCTCGGATCTCATCGTCGACTTCTCCGTCCCCTCCCTCCTCGGCATCCTCGGCGTCGCGGTCGTGGCGGGAATCCTCTCGGCCCTGGTGCCGTCCCGTCGCGCCGCCCGACTGTCCCCTGTGGAGGGCCTCAAGCTCGACTACTGAGCACAGGTCCGTGGGTCCGAGCGACCCCAATGACGAGAGCAGCCTCGCGCATCTGATAGGAAAGAGCCCATGAACTCTGCGCGCGCACGCATTCTGATCGTCGTCGGGATCGTCATCGCCGCATTCAATCTGCGCCCCGGAGTCACCGGTCTGTCGCCGCTGCTGGACGCCATGGGTGCAGAGATCCCTCTGAGTGCGGCGTTTCTGGCGATCATCGGCATGCTGCCGCCGCTGCTGTACGGACTCAGCGGCTTTCTCACCCCGCGGCTCTACTCCCGGTTCTCCGGGCTGAGCCTGACCACGGCGGCGATGGTCATGGTCGCCGTCGGACTCGGGGTCCGCGCCGTCACCGATTCTCCCGCGCTGTTCCTCGGTCTGAGTGTGCTCGCTCTGCTGGGCATGGGCATCGGCAATGTCGTCCTCCCTCCACTGGTGAAGTCGTACTTCCCCGACCGCGTCGCCCTGATGTCGACCGTGCACGTCGGCCTGCTGCAGTTCGGCACGTTCATCCCGCCGCTCGTCGCAGTCCCTCTGGCGACCGGTGTCGGGTGGCGCGGATCCCTGTTGGTCTGGGCGGGATTCGGCGTCGTCGGAGTCGTCTGCTGGATCATCATCCGCCTGATCAGGCCGGCCCCGAGCGCCGAGGTCGCCGCCGCTGTCGTCGGCGGCAGCGAACTGGCCCGACTCATGCGCAGCAAACGCGCCTGGGCGCTGATGACGATGACGGGCCTGACGTCGTTCAACAACTTCATTCTCTTCACCTGGCTGCCGAGCCTGCTCACTCGGGCCGGATTCGATGCGGCCTTCGCCGGAGCCATGCTCGCACTGGTCACCGCCATCCCGCTCGTCCTCGGCTTCGTGCTGCCGGCGCTGGCGCAGAAGATGACCTCGGCCTACGCCATCGTCGCCGGCTTCTGCATCAGCCTGGCCGTGGGCTACATCGGTCTGTGGCTGCTGCCGACGGCCGCCCCGGTGCTGTGGACCGTGCTGCTGGGCATCGGGATCTCGACCTTCCCGCTGGCCCTGACCCTGATCACCCTGCGCGCCCGCGACGCCGAGTCCGCTGCCTCCCTGTCCGGCTTCGTTCAGGGCGGCGGCTATCTGCTGGCCTGCACCGGACCGCTGATCTTCGCCTTCCTCGTCCAGAGCTTCGATGCCATGTGGCCGGCATTCGCGGTGGTGCTCGTCTCGGTGGCAGTGAAATTCCTCGTCAGCCACGCAGCATGCCGTCCCGGTGCGATCTGAGAACACCGAGGAATATGACCGGCATCATGTGCGACCGGTTCGCTGTCTCGTCATGAGAGCGAAGATGACACCTGATTCGTCCCCGCAGACCGGCCCCGAGTACTCTGTTCGAGTGACCCCGGAAGACCTGCAGACCGCACTCGCACGCGCCTTGGCGACGGCCGATGCGGAACTCGTGTCTCCGCAGGCCGATGCGGACGTCAGCGTCACGCCGCTGCACCCCGAACTCGGCGACTGGTCGACGACGCTCGCGCTGCGGGCAGCGGCCGAACCCGAGCACCGACTCGCACTCGCCCGGCATCTGTGCGCGCAGCTGCGATCACTGCCGGCAGTGTCCTTCGCCGAGGTGGCCGGACCCGGATTCGTCAACATCGGCCTCGCGCCTGCCGCGCGGGCGCAAGTGGCCTTCGACATCATCGCCGCGGGCGCTGACGACGACGCATCCGGATCAGGGGCTGAGCCCGCTGCAGCCGCATCAGAGCGGCCTCCTCACAGCGGATTCGCAGCGATCGATCCCGATGTCGTCGACGACGCGGATGTGTACCGGCTGCAGCGCGGACATGCGGCCGCGTGTCGGGAACGTCGGCGCGCTGTGAGGGCCGAGATCACCGCGGACGGGGCCGACGCCGCTCGTCTCGACCATCCGAACGAAGCCCGTCTGCTCAATGCGCTGGCGGCCGTTCCATCCGCGCGGAAACGCTCGCACCGCCTCGGCGATGTCGAACCGCTGCTTCGCAGTCTGTGCGAGACGGCCGAGGCATGCGAGGACTGGCTGAGCCGATGCGCGGTGACTCCGCCCATCGACGTCGACATCACCGCACTGCATGCTTCGCGCCTTGTGCTCGTACACGCCGCCATCATCGTCCTCGCCGCAGGACTTCGACAATTGGGTGCTTCGGCACCGGAGAGGATCTGATGCCCGCACATATCGCAGGTACTCTGCACGCAAGCCCGGCGCCGGTGTGGCTGCCCTATCCCGATGACGTCAATGCGCTGCTGCCGAGTCTGTGGTCGGACAACGTCACGAAGACCGATGACGGCGTGCTCACCATCGCCGGTCATTCCGTGACCGACCTGGCGGAGCAGTACGGCACGCCCACCTTGGTCATGGACGCGGCGGACTTCCGTGCCAGGGCGGAGACCTACCTGACCACGTTCGCCAGCGCCTTCTCGACGGAGAAGGGACTTGCCGGAGCAGACGTCTTCTACGCCGGCAAGGCCTTCCTGTGCACAGCAGTGGCCCGCTGGGTCCATGAAGCCGGACTCGGCGTCGACACCTGCTCTCTGGGCGAGATGATGATCGCCCGTGCCGCCGGAGTCCCTGGGCACCGAGTCGGTCTGCACGGAAACAACAAATCCGTCGCGGAACTCGAATACGCCCTCGACTACGGCGTCGGGCGGATCTTCGTCGACAGCCTCGACGAGATCGCCCGCCTCGAGGCCGTCGCTGCGGCCAGGGGAGTGCTCGCCCCGGTGATGCTGCGCGTCACCGTCGGCGTCGAGGCGCACACACATGACTTCATCGCCACCGCTCACGAGGACCAGAAGTTCGGGCTCTCACTCGCCGACGGCACCGCCGCCCAGGCAGCCGAGTCCGTCGTGGACTCGGCGCATCTGCGCCTCGACGGACTCCATTCGCACATCGGTTCCCAGATCTTCGACATCTCCGGCTTCCAGGTCGCCGCGTCCAGAGTGCTGGCCTTCCGGGCCGAGATCATGGCCGCCCACGGCGTCGATCTGCCCGATGTCGACCTCGGCGGCGGCTTCGGCATCCGCTACACCAGCCAGGATACGCCGATCCCGGTGGCGGAGATGGCCGCGGAGCTCGCCGCGGTCGTGGCCAAGGAATGCCGGGGACTGGGCACGAACGTCCCGCGCATCTCCATCGAACCAGGTCGCGCCATCGTCTCTCCGGCCGTGTTCACCCTCTACGAAGTGGGAACGGTCAAGCAGGTGAGCACCGACAGCGGAACCCGCACCTACATCGCCGTCGACGGCGGCATGAGCGACAACATCCGCACCGCGCTCTATGACGCTGACTACTCCTGCACCTTGGCCAATCGGGCCTCGGCTGCCGAACCGGCGATCGTGCGCGTTGTGGGCAAGCACTGCGAATCCGGCGACATCATCGTCCGCGACGAATACATGGGTGCCGACGTCACCGCCGGCGATCTCGTCGCCGTCCCGTCGACCGGTGCCTACTGCCGCTCGCTGGCCAACAACTACAACCATCTGCCCCGACCGGGAGTGCTCGCCGTCGATGCCGATAGAGTTGAGTGGATCGTGACCCCAGAAGACCACTCGCAGATGTTCGCCACCGACCCGGGGATGGCCGGTGGAGGGCAGGAGAAGCGATGAGCGTGAACGACAACAGCGGAAAAGGTGAGGAAATGCAGGCACTCAAGGTTGCCATGCTCGGATGCGGAGTCGTCGGCACGGAAGTCGCCGCCCGCATCCAGAACCGGGCCGACGGTCTGGCCGAGCGCATCGGCGCCCCATTGGAGCTCAGCGCCATCGTCGTCCGCGACGCGACGAAGCCCCGGCCCGGCATCGACGAGAAGCTGCTGACGACCGACGCCGAGGCGGCCATCGCCGGGGCCGATATCGTCGTCGAGCTCATGGGCGGCATCGAGCCGGCGAAATCACTCATCACCACGGCCCTGGGGCAGGGATCGTCGGTGGTCACCGCGAACAAGGCACTCCTGGCAGCCAGCTACGGGGAGCTCATGTCCGCGGCCGATTCCGCCGGTGTGCGCCTCGAACACGAGGCCGCAGTGGCCGGAGCCATCCCGATCATCCGACCCGTCGGCGATTCGCTGGCCGGCGACCGGATCGAACGCATCATCGGCATCGTCAACGGCACGACGAACTTCATCCTCGACCAGATGGACTCCGAGGGGTGGGACTTCGACCGTGCGCTGCAGACAGCTCAGGAACTCGGCTACGCAGAAGCCGATCCGACAGCCGACATCGGCGGTCACGACGCAGCCGCGAAGGCCGCGATCCTCTCGTCGCTGGCCTTCCACGCCCCCGTGTCGATCGACGATGTCCACGTCGAGGGCATCGCAGGCGTCACCGCGGAGATGGTCGAGACGGCCCGCGATCAGGGCTTCGTCATCAAACTCCTCGCCGTCTGCGAACGTGTGACGTCCTCGCCCGCCGGCGCCGGACTCTCCGCCCGCGTCTACCCGGCGCTGCTCGACCGAGGCCACGCTCTGGCCTCCGTCCGAGGCGCCTTCAACGCGGTCTTCATCGAAGCCGAAGCGGCCGGTGAGCTGATGTTCTACGGGCAGGGAGCCGGGGGAGCCCCGACCGCGTCCGCGGTGCTCGGGGACCTCGTGTCGGTGGCCCGCCGCAAGGTGCTGGGAGGACGTGGACAGTACGAACGTCCCTTCCACGACGACTACCCGATCCTGCCGATCTCGGCGATCACCACCCGCTACCACATCACCCTCGACGTCGTCGATCGTCCGGGTGTCCTGGCCGCGGTGTCAGAGGTGTTCGCCGATGAGGGCGCATCGATCGAACTCATGCGCCAGACCATCGGCGACATCGACGAGCAGGGCGTCCAGCATGCCAAGCTCGTGCTCGCCACCCATTCGAACACCGACTCGAGGCTGCGGAAGACGGTCGATCGCCTCATCGATCTTCCCGTCGTCCATGCCGTCAACTCCGTGATCCGCGTAGAAGGACAGTGACAATGAACTACCCCAGACACCAGTGGCAGGGCGTCGTCGAGGAATACCGCAGCCTCCTCGACATCTCCCCGGACACACCGGCGGTGACCCTCGGCGAAGGCGGCACCCCGCTCATCAAGGCGGAGAAGCTCAGCGCCCGCACCGGCGCTTCGGTATGGGTGAAGTACGAAGGGCTCAACCCGACGGCATCCTTCAAGGACCGCGGGATGACGATGGCGATCACGAAGGCCGTCGCCCACGGGGCGAAGGCAGTGATCTGCGCATCGACCGGCAACACCTCGGCATCGGCGGCAGCCTATGCCACGAAGGCCGGGCTGACCTGCGCGGTGCTCGTGCCCACCGGGAAGATCGCACCGGGCAAGATGAGCCAAGCCATCGCCCACGGGGCGACCCTGCTCGAGGTCGACGGCAACTTCGATGACTGTCTGACGCTGTGCCGCAAACTCTCCGAGTCCTACCCGGTCCACCTCGTCAACTCGGTCAATCCCGATCGCATCGAAGGTCAGAAGACGGCCGCGTTCGAGGTCGTCGACGTCCTCGGCGATGCGCCCGACATCCACGTCCTGCCGGTCGGCAATGCCGGCAACATCACCGCATACTGGAAGGGCTACAGCGAATACCGGGAGCTCGGAGTCTCCCGGTCGCTGCCGCAGATGTGGGGATTCCAAGCCGCAGGAGCGGCACCTCTCGTGCTCGGCCATCCCGTCGACGAACCCGATACGATCGCCACGGCGATCCGCATCGGCAACCCCGCAAGCTGGAACCAGGCGATCACCGCGCGCGACGACTCCGGCGGCTTCATCGACTCGGTCACCGACGATGAGATCCTCGCGGCCCACAAGTTCCTCTCCAGCGAAGAGGGCATCTTCGTCGAACCCGGATCGGCCGCCTCGGTGGCGGGGCTGCTGAAATCCGCCGACGCAGGGAAGGTGCCGGCCGACGCGACGATCGCTGTGACGGTGACCGGGCACGGGCTGAAGGATCCTTCCTGGGCCCTGCATACGGCTGACGGCTCCGAGATCGAAACCCGTCAGGTCTCCGTCGACGCCGTCAGCGCCGCCCGCGCCCTCGGCCTCGAGGCCGGCTGAGCGTGCGTCTGCGACTCGAGGTCCCCGCCACCTCGGCGAATCTGGGGCCAGGCTACGATTCCTTCGGCCTGGCCCTGGACATCGTCGACACACTCACCCTGACCGTCCACGATGCTCCGGTCGACCCGGCCTCCTGCGTCGAGGTCGTGGGGGAGGGGGCCGAGGCGCTGCCCCGGGACCGGACGCACCTGGTCATGCGGATCATCGGCGAGGTCCTCGCCGCGGAATTCCCCGACGCCGAGGCGGGACTCGCCGAACGCCTGAGCCTGCACTGCGTCAACCGGATCCCTCATTCGCGCGGACTCGGATCCTCAGCCGCGGCCGTCGTCGCCGGGATCGGCCTGGCCGCCGAGGTCGGTCGCGCGTTCACCGGTGCCGAACTCTCCCGTGACCGGGTCCTCGAACTCGCCACCGCGATCGAGGGGCACCCCGACAACGCCGCTCCGGCGATCTTCGGCGGGTTCACGATCTCCCTGCCGCAACCGGTCATGTCCTGGCAGGTTCCCGTGCGCACCCTCGAGGCGGTCACGGTGCTCATCCCCGAGGTCCGTCTGGATACCGACGTCGCTCGCGGGCTCATCCCCGCGGCCATCGATCATGCGATCGCCGCTGAGAACTCTGCCCGGGCGGGACTGCTCGTCCACGGGCTGGGGACCGACGCCTCCGTGCTGTTCGAAGCCACACGCGATCAGCTCCATCAGGAGTTCCGTCGCAGCGCCTACCCCGAATCCATGTCGCTCGTCGATTCCCTGCGCGCACAGGGACTGCCGACAGTGGTGTCCGGTGCCGGCCCGACGGTGCTCGTCCTCGCCGAACAGGTTCCCGACTCCGCAGTTCCGGCCGGGGTCACCGCCGTGAGAACCTCGATTGACCTCGGCGGATACCGGGTCAGTCGAGAAAATTGAGGAAACGATTCGCAAGATCGTCTGCGAACAAGTAGACTGTGAGTGTTCCGACAGTGCACGGCTTCCCGCTGTTCTTCACGGGTCCGTCGCCGATGTCTTACATTCTGGAACATCTCCTGCTCATTCTTTAGCAGGTTTTCTTTCACAACGCACCGTCAATGGTGTTTCCGTCGCCGTGAGCAAACGGCACATGCCGCACGGCCGAAAGAGGGAGAAAGACCTTCGTGTCTGAAACCACCAACCAGGATTCCACACCCCGCACCGGCAGCCTCACAGCGCTGCGGTTGCCTCAGCTTCAGGAAATGGCAGCAGGCCTGGGAATCAAGGGTTACCGTCGTCTTCGCAAGAGCGAACTGATCGACGCCATCAACAGCCATTCAGGCGGATCTTCGGAGACGAAGCCCGCTGCAGCCGCAAAGAAGCCCGCCGCCGAGGAATCGGCCGGCAAGGCGGCGAAGACCGCAGACAAGGCAGACGAGCAGAAGCAGGAGTCGACCGGTCGTCGCTCTTCGCGTCGTGCCGCGGCACAGACCGCTTCCGCCGCACAGTCCACCGAGGATGCCCCGGTGCTCATCGTCGAGCCGAAGTCCGACACCTCCGCGCAGTCCGAGGCACCTGCTTCGGCTGACAATTCCGCCGAACAGACCGGCGGACAGTCGTCGGAGGGCGATGACCAGGATCGCTCGCGGAACCGTCGCAGCCGCGGCCGTTCACGCGGCAGCGAGTCGCAGAACGACAGCCAGGATCAGGACTCGGACAGCTCCTCCGATCGCGGCGGTCGCAACGACCGCGGCGGTGACCGTGGGGAGCGCGACAACGATCGTCGCGGCCGTCACAGCGACCGGTCCGACGATGATCGCAGCAGCAATGATCGTGGCAGCAACGACCGCGGCGGCAACAATGACCGCAGCAACAGCGACCGTGGCGGCAACGACCGCAACGGCAGCAACGACCGCGGACACCGCAACGACCGCGGCGGAAACAACGACCGCAACGACCGTGGCGGCAATAACGATCGCAACGACCGGGGCGGCAACAACGACCGCGGGGGCAACAACGACCGTCGCAACCGGAACAGCAACGACGATGACGATCGCGGCAACCGTCGCGGACGCGGTCGTGACCGGAAGCGTCGCGGTCGCGGCAATGACGAGCCTGACATCCGTCACGATGATGTGCTCATCCCCGTCGGCGGCATCCTCGACGTCCACGACAACTACGCCTTCCTCCGCACCTCGGGCTACCTGCCCGGTCCGAACGACGTCTACGTCTCGGCCTCGATGGTGCGCAAGAACGGTCTGCGCAAGGGCGATGCCGTGGCCGGTGCGATCCGCCAGCCGCGCGAGAACGAACAGCGAAGCAGCAAGCGCGAGAAGTTCGATGCCCTCGTTCGCCTCGACTCCGTCAACGGGCTCACCGTTGATGACGCTCGTTCACGCGTCGAGTTCTCGAAGCTGACGCCGCTCTACCCGCAGGACCGTCTGCGCCTCGAGACCACCTCGAAGCTGCACTCGACGCGACTCATCGACCTCATCACCCCCATCGGCAAGGGCCAGCGCGGACTCATCGTCGCGCCTCCGAAGGCGGGCAAGACCACGATCATGCAGCAGATCGCGAACGCGATCACGGAGAACAACCCCGAAGCGCATCTCATGGTCGTCCTCGTCGACGAACGTCCCGAGGAAGTCACCGATATGCAGCGCGCGGTCAAGGGTGAGGTCATCGCCTCGACCTTCGACCGTCCCGCCGACGATCACACGACCATCGCCGAACTCGCCATCGAACGCGCCAAGCGCCTCGTGGAGTTGGGCTCCGACGTCGTCGTCCTCCTCGACAACATCACCCGCCTGGGGCGTGCCTACAACATCGCTCAGCCGGCCTCGGGCCGGATCCTCTCCGGCGGTGTCGATGCGAACGCGCTCTACCCGCCGAAGAAGTTCTTCGGCGCCGCACGCAACATCGAAGGCGGCGGATCGCTGACCATCCTCGCCACCGCTCTCGTCGAGACCGGATCGAAGATGGACGAAGTGATCTTCGAAGAGTTCAAGGGCACCGGCAACATGGAGCTGCGCCTGAGCCGTCAGCTCGCCGACAAGCGCATCTTCCCGGCCATCGACGTCAACGCCTCGAGCACGCGCCGCGAAGAGATGCTCATGACCAACGAAGAGACGAAGGTCATGTGGCAGCTGCGTCGACTCCTCTCCGGACTCGAACAGCAGCAGGCAGTCGAACTGCTCATGTCCAAGCTCAAGGAGACCGGTTCGAACGTCGAGTTCCTCATGCAGGTGCAGAAGACGACACCCCTGCCGAAGTCCTCGACCGACAACAGCTGAGATGGCCGACGACACCCTCACGGCCAGTGTCAGCGCACTGCTCGATGAGCATGCGCGGGTGCAGGAGGAACTCTCCGACCCCGCAGTGCACGCTGATGCCGGCCGGGCCAAGAAGCTGACCAGGCGGTACGCGGAGCTCGAACGAGTCGCCGCGGCCGCCCGCCGCTTCGCCCAGCTCGAGGCCGACCATGCCGCCGCTGTGGAACTGGCCGAGGACGACGCCGACTTCGCCGCGGAGGCCTCACGCCTGTCCGCGGAGATGGAGTCCGTCGAGGGTGAGCTCAAGGACCTGCTCGTCCCCAGCGACCCCGATGACGCACGCGATGCGATCATCGAGATCAAAGCAGGGGAGGGCGGCGACGAATCCGCGCTGTTCGCCGGCGACCTGCTGCGCATGTACCAGCGGTGGATCGACTCACGGGGCTGGTCGAGCCAGATTCTCGACGCCACGCACTCCGACCTCGGCGGGTACAAAGACGTGAGCATGGCCGTCAAGGCCAAAGACGAAGGCGCCTACGGCTGGGTGAAATTCGAAGGCGGCGTCCACCGGGTCCAGCGTGTGCCCGTCACCGAATCCCAAGGACGCATCCACACCTCTGCCGCCGGAGTGCTCGTCTTCCCTGAAGTCGATGAACCCGAAGAGATCCAACTCGATGACCATGATCTGCGCATCGACGTCTACCGGTCATCGGGACCGGGCGGGCAGTCCGTGAACACCACCGACTCGGCCGTGCGCATCACCCACCTGCCAACCGGCATCACCGCCAGCTGCCAGAACGAGAAGTCTCAGCTGCAGAACAAGGACGCGGCCATGCGCATGCTCCGCGCCCGGATCCTGGCCAGACAGGCCGAGGAAGCCGCCGCCGAAGCGGCCGACATCCGTCGCTCCCAGGTCCGCACAGTCGACCGGTCCGAGCGGATCAGAACCTATAACTTTCCGGAGAATCGGATCACCGACCACCGCACGGGATACAAGGCCTACAACCTCGACCACGTGCTCGCCGGCGACCTCGACCCCGTCATCGGCTCCTGCCGGGAAGCGGACAAGGCCGCACGGCTCGACGCACTGGGGGACTGAGCTGAACACCGTCACACCCGCGCCCGTGAATGACGTCCTGCGCGGCGGCATCAGACTGCTCGCCGAGGCGGGAGTCCCCACCCCCGAGGCGGACGCCGCCGAACTGCTCGCCCATGCCTGGCACATCGACCGGACGAACCTGAGCCGGCGTCGGCTCTTCGACGAGAATGTGCCCGCAGACACGACCGCGGAATTCGCCCGACTCTGCGAACAGCGACGGCAGCGGATCCCGCTCCAACATCTCACCGGCATCGCCCACTTCCGACATCTCGAGCTGCGCGTGGGACCCGGAGTGTTCGTGCCCCGACCGGAGACCGAACTGCTCGCCGGAGCGGCGCTCGACGAGCTCTCCGCCCACCACGGAGACCGACGACCGTTCGTCATCGATCTGTGCTCGGGATCAGGTGCGATCACCCTGTCCGTGGCGACCGAATACGACGGAGTCGACGTGCTCGGCGTCGAACGCGAGGCCGATGCCCTCGAATGGGCACGGATGAACCTCGAGCAGCGCCGCCTCGGCGATTCGAGCATCGAATTCATCCGCGGCGACGCCACGACCTTCGCCCGTGAACGACCGGAGCTGCGCGGACTTGCCGATATCGTGGTGACAAATCCTCCCTATGTTCCGAACGCGGCGATTCCCCGCGATCCCGAGGTCGCAGAGCACGACCCCTCCGCCGCTCTCTACGGGGGCGACACCGGCCTGGAAGTGCCTGCGCTCATCATCGACCAGGCAACGGAGCTGCTGCGAGTCGGGGGACTCTTCCTCATGGAACACAGCGAAGAGCAAGGTGCCGGGGTGCGCGAACTGATCGCCGAGACGGCCAGCCTGAACGATGCCGTCACGTACCAGGACTACACTGGACGCGACCGCTTCACGGCGGCACGCCGAGCACAGCAGTAGATTTCGGTGAGCATGCGGCGACCGCTCAGCGCCGCCCGACCCGCAGCCCAAGAGATTCGAAACGGAGAACTTGTGTCGAGACGATTCGACGTCACCCAAGCCGACATCCGCGACCTCGTCTTCGACGAGTGCGCCCGCGTCGTCGACACAGGCAACCTTCTCGTCATTCCCACCGACACCGTCTACGGGATCGCCGCGGACGCGTTCAGCGCTTCGGCCGTCGCGGCACTGCTTGCGGCGAAGGGCCGCGGACGGAACATGCCCCCGCCGGTGCTCGTTCCTCGTTCGGAGACGGTCTTCGGCCTCGTCGACGGCGTCGACGAAACGCTGCTGGCGCTCACCTCTCGGTTCTGGCCCGGGCCGCTGACGATCATCGCCAGTGCCCAGCCCTCATTGGACTGGGACCTCGGTGACACACACGGAACCGTGGCGGTGCGGATGCCTGATGACGAATACGCTCTGGCGCTGTTGGGCCGCACCGGGCCGCTTGCGGTCTCGAGTGCGAACATCTCCGGACGGCCCGCAGCGACGAACGCCGATGAGGCTCAGGAGATGCTCGGCGACGACGTCGACATCTACGTCGATGGGGGAGCGCGGGAGTCGGGGATGTCCTCGACCATCGTCGACCTCAGCGGCGACGTCCCGCGCATCGTCCGACGCGGACCGATCGATGCAGAGGAACTGCGCGAGATCGTCCCCGACCTCATCGACCTGGACGGCTGAGTGCGCGCCTACCTCTTCATCCTCCTGGTCTCCGCCCTCGTGGCGTACCTGCTGACGCCGATGGTCAAGCGGGTCGCCGAACGAGGACGGATCTTCTCACCCCTGCGTGCCAGGGACGTGCATTCGGTGCCCACCCCGAGGTTGGGCGGAGTCGCGATGTTCGGCGGGCTGGCCGCCGGGCTCGTGTTCGCATCCCAGATGCCGTTCCTGCAGCGGATCTTCGTCGACATGGGGCCCATCATGGGCGTCGCCGGAGCCGCTGCTCTGCTCTGCCTGCTCGGAGTCATCGACGACATCTGGGATCTGCACTGGATGGCGAAGTTGGCGGGGCAGGCACTGGCAGCCGGCTTCATGGCCATCAAGGGCGTCGCACTGCTGTCCATCCCCTTCGGCGGCGTCATCATCGGCTCTCCCCGTATGTCCATCATCATCACCGTGCTCGTGGTCCTCGTCACCATCAACGCAGTGAACTTCGTCGACGGGCTCGACGGGCTGGCCGCCGGTGTCGTCGCCATCGGCGGCAGCGCCTTCTTCATCTACTCGTACTGGCTGGCTCGCGATGCCTCCCCCGAGTCATACGCGAACCTCGCCTCACTCATCATTGCGATCCTCGTCGGCGCCTGCCTCGGCTTCCTGCCGCACAACTTCAACCCTGCCCGCATCTTCATGGGCGACTCCGGGTCGATGCTCATCGGACTGCTTCTGGCGGCCTCGACGATCAGAGTCACCGGCCAGGTCGACCCTGCCCTCATCGGGCAGGAGCGTGCCTTTGCGACCTTCATGCCGATCATCCTGCCCGTCGCAGTGATGTTCCTGCCGCTGCTCGATCTCGGCCTGGCTGTCGTCCGCCGTCTGCGGGCCGGGCAGTCGCCGTTCTCCGCGGATGCCAAACACCTCCACCACCGGATGCTGCGCCTCGGGCACTCACACGCCCGCGCGGTCCTCATCCTCTACACCTGGACGGCGCTCATCGCCTTCGGATCCGTGCTGCTGCTCTTCCGCGGGTGGGTGTTCGTCGGCTGCGTCATCGGCGGACTCGCCGCCGTGACTCTGATCTTCACCTTCTACCCCCTGCGAATGCGCCAGAAAGCCAGAGAGGAAATCTCGTGACTGATCCGTCCCGTCCCGAAACCGAAGTCGAAGCCGCCTGGACCCGGGTCTGGAGGACGCTGCTCATCCGCGGCGTCATCCTCGTCATCGTCGTGGCCGTCCTCGGCATGGGCATCGGATGGCTCGTCTCGGGCACCCCCGGACTCGTTGGGGGCGCCGTCGGCGGGGGACTGGCCGCGGTGTTCATCATCGTCACCTTGGTCATCATGTACTTCGGACGCAATATGGGGCTGACGGCAATCGCCGGATTCCTCGGTATGGGCTTCCTGTTCAAGGCGTTCATCTTCATGATCGTCATCTGGCGGATCAAGGATGCGACATGGCTTGACGGGACGGTCGCCTTCTTCACGATCGTGATCGCCGTCATCGGCTCCTCGCTGGTCGAAGCGCTGACCGTCGTCAAGGGACGGGTTCCCTATGTCGACCCGGAGGCGAAATGACTCATTGACGCACGCGTCTCAGTCCTGCCGGGCTGATGCACAGGGCACGTTCCGACTCGAATGACGTGTCGTATAAAATCATTGACATAAATTGCACAGACAAGCCTGATGAATTTGTCGGCGACTCTCTACAGTTGGTAGAGTAGACCCGGTGCCAGGGCGGATATTCGCCCTTTGTCGCTCCTGAACCTCATGCCTCGCCTTCAGAGCGGGGCCAGGCCAGGCCATCAGGGCCCTTGACCATGGGAGAGTAGTAAAAACGTGGGAACACTCAACGCCGCGAATACAACAGACATTGCTGCTGAAGGCGGCTTCCACGCTCCTTCGATGGCTGAGTTCTTTCCAGCCTCGTTCCTCTTCGAGGGCACCCCGTTCGAAATGAACCGCGTGATGCTCATCCGCATCATCGCCACCGTCGCCGTCGTCATCCTGCTGGCCGTCTGGGCCAAGCGCATGAAGCTCATCCCGAGCCGCTTCCAGTCGAGCATGGAGCTCGCCATGGAGTTCGTGACCGTCGGCATCGCCGAGGACACGATGGGCAAAGACAAGGCAAAGAAGTTCATGCCGCTCATCGTGGCGATCTTCTTCGGCATCCTCTTCTGGAACGTCACGAAGCTCATTCCGTTCCTCAACATGCCGGGCACCGGCGTCATCGGCATGCCGATCGTCCTCACGCTCGTCGTGTACGTGACCTATCACTGGGCCGGCATCGCCGAGAAAGGCCTCGGCCGCTACCTCAAGGATTCGCTCATCCTGCCCGGTGTGCCGCCGGCGATGCACATCCTGCTCATCCCGATCGAGTTCATCACGAAGTTCGTCACCCAGCCGTTCACGCTGGCGATCCGACTCTTCGCCAACATGATGGTGGGCCACCTCCTGCTCGTCCTCTGCTTCTCCGCAACGAGCTTCTTCCTCTTCGACGCCTCGAACGGATTCCAGTTCTTCGGCATCGTCACCTTCGCCGGCGGCTTCTTCGTGTTCATCCTCGAGATGCTCATCGTCGTGCTGCAGGCCTACATCTTCGCTCTTCTGTCCTGTGTCTACATCAATGCCGCGATCTCTGACGAACACTGAGACCGCACCCAGATCCGTAACTCACGAGTTGCACGGTCGGGCCAACCACCCGGCTTCATTATGAAAGGAAAAGCATCCTATGGATATGCTCGCTGAAGTCACCGGTAGCATCAGCACTGTCGGATACGGCCTCGCCGCCATCGGCCCCGGTATCGGCGTCGGTATCGTCATCGGAAAGACCATCGAAGGAACCGCTCGTCAGCCCGAGATGGCAGGCGCCCTGCGCGGAAACATGTTCCTCGGTATCGCACTGATCGAGGCCCTGGCCCTCATCGGTATCGCCACCCCGTTCTTCCTGCCCTGATCGCGAAGAGGACTGAAAGATGACTCCAGTAACCATCGTGGCGTCCGCGGAGAACCCGCTTCTCCCCGCGCTGTACGACATCATCTGGAGTGCCGTTTGCCTGCTGATCGTCTTCCTGGTCGTTTGGAAGTACGTCCTCCCGGCTTTCAATAAGACTCTGGACGAGCGCGCCGAGCGCATCCAGGGTGGCATTGAGAAAGCCGAGAAGGTGCAAGCCGAAGCCGATCAGGCTCTGGCCGAATATCAGAAGCAGCTCGCCGACGGTCGTGCAGAGGCTGCACGACTGCGCGCCGAGGCTCAGGAAGAAGGCGCTCAGATCATCGCCGATATGAAGGCGCAGGCTCACTCCGAGGCTGACCGCATCATCGCATCGGCTCAGAACCAGATCGACGCCGAACGCCAGGCCGCCATGGTGCAGCTTCGTTCGGAGGTCGGTTCGCTGGCCACGGACCTGGCTTCGCGCATCGTCGGCGAATCCCTCGCCGATGACCAGCGTTCAGCGAACGTGGTCGATCGCTTCATCTCCGATCTCGAGTCCGAATCCTCCGGCCAGCCGGTCAAGGGGGCGTGATGCTCCAGTCGAGCAGATTGTCCCTGCAGGCCGTCCTGGAGACCGCGAACTCCGAGATCTCCGGGGGAGACCCGCGAGAGATCGGCGAAGGCACTCTGGCTGTGGTCGGAGTTCTCGCTGAGAACCTCGCACTGCGCAAGGCCCTGGCGGATTCGTCCGAATCGGCCGAGAGGAAGCAGCAGCTGCTGCGGACTCTGTTCTCGACTCGGACCACGGACGCGGTCCTGCGGATCAGCGACGAGGCCGTCGGCCGTCGCTGGGCCCGGACCCAGGACCTGGTCACCAGCCTGGAGGTCGCCGGTGTCACGGCGATCGCCGCGGCCGCTCAGAGCAGCGGTCAGCTCGGCCAGGTCGAAGAGGAGATCTTCCGCTTCGCGCGTCTGCTGGAATCCAACCACGAGCTGTCCCGGGCACTCGATTCGCAGGCCGACGCCGAGAGCAAACGTGTTCTCGTCTCAGACCTGCTGTCGGGCAAGGCTCAGCCTGACACCATCCGATTGGTCGAGCAGGCCGCACTGCACCCGCGCGGACTCCGCGTGGCGAAGGCTCTTGACCAGTACAGCGACATCCTCGCAGCCCGGCAGCAGCGCTCGGTTGCAGACGTCACCGTGGCCAAGCCGCTGAGCGAGTCCCAGACCGAACGGCTGCAGGCAGCACTGTCGGCCAGCTATGGTCGCGAACTCGTCCTCAATGTCCAGGTCGATCCCGAGGTCATCGGGGGAGTCCGGGTTCAGGTCGGCGACGAGATGATGAACTCGACCGTGGCCGATCGACTGGCCGATGTGCAGCGCAAGCTCGCAGGTTGACACTAGTGGCCGGCTTCTCCGGCATAGGCGGCCCACCGGTCGTCGGACGCAAGATTTGAGAAAAGGAAGCAGGGAAACCAGATGGCGGAACTGACAATTCGCCCGGAAGAGATCCGGGACGCTCTCGGGAAGTTCGTTGACTCGTACAACCCCGAGAGCTCGGAAAAGGCCGAGGTCGGCAAGGTCGTCACCGCTGGTGACGGAATCGCCCACGTCTCGGGTCTGCCCGGCACCATGGCCAATGAGCTCCTGCGGTTCGAAGACGGAACCCTGGGCCTGGCACAGAACCTCGACGAGCGCGAGATCGGCGTCGTCATCCTCGGTGAGTTCTCCGGAATCGCCGAGGAGCAGAACGTCTACCGCACCGGTGAGGTCCTCTCCATCCCCGTCGGCGACGGCTACCTCGGTCGCGTCGTCGATCCGCTGGGTCGTCCCGTGGATGGTCTCGGCGACATCGAGACCGTCGGCCGTCGTGAGCTCGAACTCCAGGCCGCCGGTGTGATGGACCGCCAGGAGGTGCGCGAGCCCCTTCAGACCGGTTACAAGAGCATCGACGCGATGATCCCCGTCGGCCGTGGTCAGCGTCAGCTGGTCATCGGTGACCGCAAGACCGGTAAGACCGCTCTGGCGATCGACACGATCATCAACCAGAAGGCGAACTGGGAGACCGGCGACCCGAAGAAGCAGGTCCGCTGCATCTACGTCGCCGTCGGCCAGAAGGGTTCGACCATCGCCGGTGTCCGCCGCTCGCTCGAAGAGGCCGGTGCCCTGGAGTACACGACCATCGTGTCCTCACCTGCTTCCGACCCCGCCGGCTACAAGTACCTGGCTCCCTACTCGGGTTCGGCCATCGGTCAGCACTGGATGTACGACGGCAAGCACGTCCTCATCGTGTTCGACGACCTGTCGAAGCAGGCCGAGGCCTACCGCGCCGTTTCACTGCTGCTGCGCCGCCCGCCGGGCCGTGAAGCCTACCCGGGTGACGTCTTCTACCTGCACTCGCGTCTC
The DNA here is from genome assembly GCF_026168515.1 of Brevibacterium spongiae. Taxonomy (NCBI): domain Bacteria; kingdom Bacillati; phylum Actinomycetota; class Actinomycetes; order Micrococcales; family Brevibacteriaceae; genus Brevibacterium; species Brevibacterium spongiae. Next base: position 1,860,443 of record NZ_CP093443.1, read on the forward strand.
CTCGAGCGCTGCGCAAAGCTCTCCGATGAGCTCGGCGGCGGATCGATGACCGGTCTGCCCATCATCGAGACCAAGGCGAACGATGTCGGTGCCTTCATTCCGACCAACGTCATCTCGATCACCGACGGACAGATCTTCCTGCAGTCGGATCTCTTCAACGCCGGTCAGCGCCCCGCTGTCGACGTGGGTGTGTCCGTGTCGCGAGTCGGTGGTGCCGCTCAGACGAAGGCTCTCAAGGGAGTCTCGGGCACGCTGAAGATCTCGCTGGCTCAGTACCGCTCACTCGAGGCATTCGCGATGTTCGCATCCGACCTCGACGATGCGACGAAGCGCGATCTGGCTCGTGGCGCACGACTGACCGAGCTGCTGAAGCAGGGTCAGTACACGCCGATGCCGTTCGAGAAGCAGACCGTTTCGATCTTCGCCGGCACCAACGGCTACCTCGACGAGATTCCAGTTGAGGACGTGCTGCGTTTCGAGTCCGAGCTGCATGACCACATCGAACGCAAGACGGGCATCTTCACGACTATCCGTGAGACCCTCAAGCTCGATGACGACACCACTGCAGAGCTGAAGAACGTGCTCGACGAATTCTCGCGCAACTTCGCCAGCTCTGACCACGGCGGATCGAAGGCCGGCAGCGAAGACACAGCCACCGCCTCCTCTGACGAGGTCGAGCAGGAGCAGATCGTTCGGCAGAAGCGTTGAACCTGTTCCGTAACGGCGAAAGGAAGAACTGATGGGAGCCCAGCAGAGGGTCTTCAAACAGAAGATCCGCTCGACTCAGTCCTTGAGGAAGATCTTCAAGGCGATGGAGCTCATCGCTGCTTCGCGGATTCAGAAGGCAATTGCCCGTTCGCAGGCCGCCAGCCCGTACGCGAACGCCCTCACCCGGGCCGTTTCGGCGGTGGCCAGCGAGTCGAACGTCGATCATGTGCTCACCACCGAGTCGGACAACGTCAAACGGGCCGCAGTGCTCGTGATGGGTCCGGACCGCGGGTTCGCCGGTGCCTACTCGGCTAACCTGTTGCGTGAGGCCGAGGAACTCGTTCGCCTTCTCCAAGGCGAAGGTAAGCATGTGGAGCTCTTCACGGTCGGAGGCAAGGCCAAGAACTACTACACCTTCCGCGATCGCAAGATCGAGAAGTCTTGGACAGGAATCTCCGAGAATCCGACGGCTGAGGTCGCACGCGAGATCGGCGAAGCTCTGTTGGAGAACTTCGATCCGGAGTCCGAGGACTCGGGTGTCGATGAGATCTACATCGTGTTCACGAAGTTCGTCTCCAGCGTCACACATGATCCGGAGTACCGGAGACTGCTGCCGCTGGAGGTCGTCGACGCCGATGAGGCGACGACGGGCGGACAGTCCGCAGGTTCGACCGACGCGCCCGCGTTCCCTCTCTATGAGTTCGAACCGAGCGCAGAGGCCGTCCTCGACGCACTGCTGCCGCGGTACATCGATTCGCGCATCCTGTCGGCCCTGCTGAGCGCTTCGGCCTCGGAACAGGCATCACGTCAGGCAGCGATGAAGACGGCCACAGACAACGCGGATGATCTCATCAAGACCTACACCCGGTTGGCCAACACGGCTCGCCAGGCGGAAATCACCCAGGAACTCACCGAGATCGTCGGTGGGGCGGATGCCCTCGCGGCATCGGCAGCCGGCGACTGACCGGCGAGAGCAGAGAGAAAGAGACCATGACTGCCACAGCAACGGAAACCTCTCCGGCACAGGGCACTGCCCTCGGCCGGATTTCCCGAGTCATCGGCCCGGTTGTCGACATCGAGTTCCCGCTCGACTCCGTGCCTGAGATCTACAACGCACTGACCACGTCAGTGGACCTGTCCGAGGGAACCAGGAAGCTGACCTTCGAGGTCGGTCTGCACCTGGGCAACGGACTCGTCCGCGCCGTGTCGCTGCAGCCGACCGACGGACTCGTCCGCGGTCAGGAAGTCGTCGATACAGGCGCACCGATTTCGGTGCCGGTCGGCGATGTGACCAAGCACCACGTGTGGAACACCACCGGTGACTGCCTCAACCTCGCCGACGGCGAGGAGCTGGAGATCTCCGAGCGGTGGCCCATCCACCGTCCGGCTCCGGCCTTCGACGAACTCGAGTCCAAGACCGAGATCCTCGAAGTCGGCATCAAGAGCATCGACCTCCTGACCCCCTATGTCCAGGGTGGAAAGATCGGCCTGTTCGGTGGTGCCGGTGTCGGCAAGACCGTGCTCATCCAGGAGATGATCTTCCGTATCGCGCACAACCACTCGGGCACCTCGGTGTTCGCCGGTGTGGGAGAGCGGACCCGTGAGGGCAACGACCTCATCATGGAGATGGACGAGGCCGGCGTCTTCAAGGACACCGCACTCGTGTTCGGCCAGATGGATGAGCCGCCAGGCACCCGTCTGCGCGTGGCGCTGTCGGCGCTGACCATGGCGGAGTACTTCCGCGATGTGCAGAACCAGGACGTGCTGCTGTTCATCGACAACATCTTCCGCTTCACCCAGGCCGGCTCCGAGGTCTCGACCCTGTTGGGTCGCATGCCCTCGGCCGTGGGCTACCAGCCCAACCTGGCTGACGAGATGGGTCTGCTGCAGGAGCGCATCACCTCGACGCGTGGTCACTCGATCACGTCGATGCAGGCGATCTACGTTCCGGCCGATGACTACACGGACCCGGCTCCGGCGACGACCTTCGCCCACCTCGACGCGACCACCGAGCTCAGCCGTGACATCGCCTCGCGCGGTCTCTACCCGGCTATCGACCCGCTGGCCTCGTCCTCGCGCATCCTCGATCCGCTGATCGTCGGTGACGAGCACTACCGCGTGGCCAACGAGGTCAAAGCGATTCTGCAGAAGAACAAGGAGCTGCAGGACATCATCGCGATCCTCGGCGTCGACGAACTCGGTGAAGAGGACAAGCTCGTCGTCCACCGTGCTCGCCGCATCGAGCAGTTCCTCTCGCAGAACACCTACACCGCTGAGAAGTTCACTCAGGTTCCAGGTTCGACCGTGCCGCTGGCCGACACGATCGAAGGCTTCGCGAAGATCTGCTCCGGTGAAGTCGATCACATCCCGGAACAGGCGTTCTTCAACGTCGGCGGTCTTGACGATGTCATGCGCAACTACGAAGAGATGCAGAAGTAAGCCATGGCGACACTCGAAGTGAATGTCGTGGCTGCCGATCGCGAGGTATGGGTCGGTGAGGCCAAGCGCGTCATCGCCCGTACCCTCGACGGCGAGATCGGCATCCTGCCGGGCCATGAGCCCGTGCTGGGTGTCGTCGCCGACGGCGAGGCGCGGATTCTCACGCCCGGAGAGGACACCATCAGGGTCAAGGCCGATGGTGGCTTCCTCTCGGTTGAGAACAACCGTGTGATCATTGCCGCTGATCAGGCCGAACTTCTCTGATCTGCAGGTTACACTGGCAACCGTGAACCCTTCTGTCCTGCTGATCGTTCTGCTCTCGTTGGTAGGACTTGCGCTTGCACTGATCGTCGTCGTGACGATCCGACGCAGGTCGATCTCGAAGCTCTCGGGTGCCTTTGACTGCTCAATCAACGTGGGCGAGGAGTATTCTTCTCGCCCACGTTGGCGTTTGGGCGTGGCTGTGTTCTCGGTCGCCTCCTTGGACTGGTACCCGGTCTTCGCGCTCACCAGACGAGCAGCATTCAGACTTCCGCGCGCCGACCTCGACATCTTGGTCCGCCGCAAACCCACATCGGGCGAACAGTACTCCGTTCTGCCCGACGCCGTCGTCGTCGACTGCTCCTACGGCAAGGCCGACGGTCGCCCCAGATCCGTGTCCCTGGCGATGGACACCGAATCTCTGTCGACGATGGCTTCATGGCTTGAGTCCTCACCCCCCGGCTTCAACCCGACGATGGGACGTTTCACCTGATGGATGTCTTCCGTTTGACCGGCCCGGCCCGTCTCAACGGCGTGGTCGATGTCCGAGGCGCAAAGAACAGCGTCCTCAAACTCATGGCCGCCAGTCTGCTCGCCGTGGGACGGACGACGATCACGAACGTCCCGGCCATCCTCGACGTGCGCATCATGGTCGAACTCCTCGTCCGCCTCGGCTGTGAGGTCGACTATGACCCCGCTGGCGGTGTCGTGAGCATCGACGTTCCCGCTGAAGTCGGAATCCAAGCCGACTACGAGCTCGTCCGTGCGATGCGCGCTTCCATCTCAGTACTGGGCCCGCTCACTGCGCGCATGCGATCCGCCCACGTCGCGCTTCCCGGCGGCGACGCCATCGGCTCCCGCGGGCTCGATATGCACCAGGCCGGTCTCGAAGCGCTCGGCGCCGTTGTCCACCTCGACCACGGATACTTCGTGGCAGAAGCTCCTGACGGGCTTCGCGGCACCGAGATCGTCCTCGAATTTCCCTCCGTGGGCGCTACCGAGAACCTCGTCATGGCGGCCACCCTCGCGCAGGGAACGACCACGATCTCGAACGCCGCTCGGGAGCCGGAGATCGTCGACATCTGCACAATGCTTGTGGAGATGGGTGCACAGATCGACGGCATCGGCACCTCAGAACTGACTATCACCGGCGTTGATGCCCTGCACCCGGTGGAGCATCGGACTGTCGGCGATCGCATCGTCGCGGGCACATTCGCCTTCGGTGCCGCGCTCAGTGCCGGGGACGTCACCGTCCGGGGCGTCGGACTCGAACTCATGCCGAACATCGGATTGAAACTCCGCGATTCCGGAGCGACGGTCGAAGAACTGACGAACATCAGCCTCGGCGACGGAACCGTCGGTGACGGTTTTCGCGTTCGCGGTGCGACGCGCCCCCTTCCGGTTCGCGTGGCGACGATGCCCTTCCCCGGATTTCCCACAGACCTGCAGCCCTTCGTCATCGCACTGAATTCCGTTGCTGACGGCGTCGGTCTGCTCTCGGAGAACCTCTTCGAGGCCAGATGGCGCTTCGTCCACGAGATCGCCCGCCTCGGTGCGAAGGTGCGCATCGACGGCAACCACGCACTCGTCACCGGTGTCGAGAGCTTGTCCGGTGCTGAAGTCGAAGCCTCGGACATCCGCGCTGGTGCAGGCCTCGTCATGGCCGCGCTGCGTGCCGGGGGAGTCACAGAGGTGTCGGGAATCGACCATATCGAACGCGGATATGAGAACTTCGTGGCGAATCTGCGCGGACTCGGCGTCGACATCGAACGCGTGGAGAAACCCGACGTGCTCAGCTTCGAGTAGCCAGCGGGGAGGAATGGCTGTATACAGCCGGCAATCCACGGACTCAGAACGACGCAGAAGGCGCCTCCTGGAGGAGGCGCCTTCTTTGTCCGTGGTCAGTACAGCACAGTCCTCAAGACTGCTCAGAACAGTCGGGAGTCGGGATCGTCCATTCCGCGCAGCGCATCATAGTCGAGGACGACGCAGCGGATGCCGCGGTCTTCGGCGAGTGTGCGGGCCTGCGGTTTGATCTCCTGTGCAGCGAAGACACCGTGGACCGGGCTGAGCCGCGGATCCCGGTTCATCAGGTCGAGATACCGGGTGAGCTGTTCGACTCCGTCGATGTCGCCACGACGTTTGATCTCGACGGCCACCGACGTCCGCTCGGGGTCTCGGGCGAGGATGTCGACGGGACCGATCGCCGTCATGTATTCGCGACGGACCAGGCTGTATCCCTGTCCGAGGGTCTCGATGTGCTCGGCCAGCAGCTCTTGGAGATGCGCTTCGACGCCGTCCTTGACAAGTCCGGGATCGACACCGAATTCGTAGGTGTCGTCGGCGATGATCTTCGCAATGGAGATGACGAGGCGGTCCCCGGTCTTCGTCTGCGAGACTTCCCACAGCTCGGTCAGACCCGCCTCCGCCTGTTCGGCATCAGGTTCGAGATGTCTGATCGTGCACGGGGGAGTCATCCAATTCAACGGCTTATAGGATCCGCCGTCGGAATGGATGAGGATGGACCCGTCGGACTTGAGCATGATGAGGCGGGTGGCCATCGGCAGGTGGGCGGTCAGACGACCGGCATAATCAACAGAGCATTCGGCAATGACAAGACGCACGCGGACCAGCCTACGTGAGACAATGGCCCAATGCCACGATCGTCATCTTCGCGTCGCAAGAACAAATGGCAGCGGGAGCCGCGTGACCTGTCGGAGACCACCGCAGGCATGCGGACGAGCCGGTCGCTGTCGGACGGAACCTGGTCCGTACAGACGGTGAAGGGCAATGATTCCGGAAAGGTCTACGTCTGTCCCGGCTGCGGCAGAGATGTCAGCGCAGCATCGGGCCATGTCGTCGCGTGGCGGCAGGAAGCTCGGCACGGAATCGAAATCGGTGTCGAGAGCAGACGCCACTGGCATCCGCGCTGCTTCGACCGCTTCCGCTGACCAGCAGACGCAGTTCGCCAGCAATCACAGTCGGCCAGCAATCACAGCTGATCAGCAGCCAGAGCTGATCAGCGGGAACATGAGGAAGGGCCCCGCCGAAGCGGGACCCTTCCTCATTCGCCCTTCAAGACTCTTCTCGGTTCGCAGCCGTGACCGAGCTGGACTCAGTCAGCGCAGAGAATTGCGTGAACGAGCCGTCTTGTTCTTGTTCGCGTTGTTCTTGTCGGTACCCGAGACCTGAGCATCGATGGAGATGGTGTCCTCGTCGGTGGCTCCGTTCGGCAGCTTCTCGTTCTTCCCCTGTGTCGGTTCGGAGGCGTTGTCCTGACCGGACTGACCGGACGGGGCCGACTGTCCGGACTGGCCCGACTGCTTCGGCTGACCGGACTGGCCCGACTGCTTCGGCTGTCCCGACTGGGCGGACGAGGAACTTTCGTTCGGCTTGACGTTCGAGGCGGACGAGTCCGTCCCCTCTATCTTGGACCCGGACTCCGCTGCGGAGCCCTTCGTCCCGGACTTCTTCTCACCAGTGCCTGCGGAGCCGGTGGCCGTCGCCGGTTTCGAGGCTGCGGAGGTGCTGTCGGCAGAGTCTGCAGCATTCTTGTCTGTCGATGTCTCCACCGTGTCGTCCTCGGCCAGCAGGTCTTCGAGCTCCTGGCCGTCGGCGATCTGCTCGGTGGCGTGCGAGGCGGATTCGGCCTTCGCAGGATCCACAGCGTCGCCGCCCATCACACCGGGCATAGCGAAGAGCGACCGCAGCTGATCGAGCTGGGCGGTGATCGTCTTGCGCTGCTTGGTCAGCAGGTCGACCTGGGACTGCGCTGAAGCGACATTGCGCTTGGCCTCGGCCGCCGATTCCTCGATGGTCGCTTCGGCCGTGGCACGGGCTTCGGCGATGAGCGTCTGCGCACGGGACTTGCCATCGGCGATGATCTCGTCGGCCTTCTTCACAGCATCGGTGCGTGTCTTCTCGGCGCGTTCTGCCGCCTCCTTGGCGTCGGCATCGGCCTTGCCGGCACGGGCCTGAGCTTCTTCGACGAGCTTCTTGTTCTCGGCCTGCGCCTGCTCATAGCGCTTCTTGCGCTCGGACTCTGCCTCTTTGCGTTTGGCAGCGAGCTCGACATCGAAATCATTGCCGGCCTTCTTCGACGCTTCGTCGCGAGCCTTCGCCGCTGCAAGCAGCTCGTCGGCCTGCGCCTGCGCGGTCGCGACCAGCTCTTCGGCTTCGGTCTTGGCCTCGGCCCGCAGATCGGCGGCGTCCTTCTCTGCTGTCGCACGCAGTTCCGAGAGCTCGAGATCGAGGCTTTCGCGTGACTCCTTGGCTGCCGCCTCGTTGTCTTCCTTCGCCTGTTTGGTCTCACGTTCGGTGCTGGCCGTGAGCTCAGCGGCTCGCTTCTCAGCAGCCTTGATCGTCTCTTCGGCCCGCAGCTCGGCCGAGGAGGTGATCGCATCGGCTTCCGATCGTGCATTGGACAGGGTGTCGTTGCTCTCGGTGTGCATCCGAGCGCGTGCAGAAGCTGCCTCGGCGCGAGCCTTGTTCCGAATCGTCTCAGCATCGGAATTGGCCTGAGCCAGGGTCTCGCGAGCCTGGGATTCGGCGATCTTGAGCAGGTGGTCGATGCGGCTTCCGGGAGGGCCCGATGCCTCGGCGTTGTCGTTGGCCGCTTTCTTCAGCTGAGCCTTGGCCTCCGAGAGCTCTCCGGCGATCTGGAGTTTCGCGCGATCCGCATTGATGACCTGGCTGCGTGCATCGGCAAGCGCCTTGCGGACCGATTCGACTTCGGTGCGCAGCTGCTGCAGACGCGAATCGACTTCACTCTTCTCGTAGCCGCGCATCGCTGTGCGGAATTCTTCGGCTGGCGTCACTGAAGCGAACTCCTGTCGTCTCGGAAAGGGGGTGTTCTGGTCTGTCCTCGTCCTACTCTAACGGAGACTCCATGAGTGTTGGGTGCGAATTCTCAGGTGTGGACACGGTCTTGCGGCGCCTGTGAGCGGACCCCGTGACGAAGGCCACAGTCGACTCGACTAGGCTGTCGGGTGACGAGAAGCATACGTGCCGGGACAGAGTCCGGGCGCGAAGATCCGAGGAGGAAAAATGGCTGATGCAGTGATCGTCGCCGGAGCCCGCACCCCGTTCGGGCGACTGCAGGGAGAGTTGTCGAAGCTCAGCGCCGTCGACCTCGGCGCGAAGGCCATCGCCGGAGCGCTCGAACGTGCCGGGATCGAAGGCAGCGCTGTCGACTACGTCATCATGGGCCAGGTGCTGCAGGCCGGCAACAGTCAGGGTCCTGCCCGTCAGGCGGCCGCCCAGGCCGGGATCCCGATGTCGGTTCCCGGCGTGACCGTGAACAAGCTGTGCCTGTCGGGAATCAATACGATCACTCAGGCTGCGCAGCTCGTGCGTGCCGGTGAATACGATGTCGTCGTGGCCGGAGGCCAGGAATCGATGAGCCAGGCCCCGCACATGCTCATGAAGTCGCGGTCCGGTTACAAATACGGCGATGTCGTCGTCAAGGACCATATGGACTACGACGGACTCTGGGATGCCTTCACCGACCAGGCGATGGGCGGACTCACCGAGGACGCGAACGCCGGGGACCGTGAGTTCTCGCGCACCGAGCAGGACGAGTTCTCTGCGCGGTCTCACCAGCGGGCGGCGCAGGCACAGCAGTCCGGCGCATTCGACAATGAGATCGTGCCGGTGACCATCAGCTCGCGCAAGGGAGATGTCACGGTCTCGGCAGACGAGGGAGTGCGCACCGATACGACTGCTGAGTCTCTGTCCAAGCTGCGTCCGTCGTTCCGCAAGGACGGAACCATTACGGCCGGCAACGCCTCGCAGATCTCCGATGGCGCCTGCGCCGTCGTCGTGATGTCGCGTGAGAAGGCCGAAGAGCTCGGCGCCCCGATCCTCGCTGAGATCCGCTCCCATGCGTGGACCGCGGGTCCGGATTCGACCCTGCAGCACCAGCCGTCGCAGGCGATCAAGGCTGCCGCCGAACGCGAAGGCGTGGCGCCTGACTCCTTCGACCTCTACGAGATCAACGAAGCCTTCGCCGCTGTCGGCCTGGCCAGCTCGAAGGACCTCGGCGTCGACATCGACAAGGTCAATGTCAACGGAGGTGCCGTTGCACTCGGACATCCGATCGGTGCCTCCGGAGCCCGGATCGTCCTGACCTTGGCTCTCGAACTCCAGCGCCGAGGCGGCGGGTCGGGCATCGCCGCACTGTGCGGCGGCGGGGGCCAGGGCGATTCGCTCATCATCAACGTGCCGGCTCAGGACTGATCCAGCCGAGTTCGGCAACAGCGGCGGGTGGTCCGAGGACTGCCCGCCGCTGAGCCAAGGAAGGAGAATCACATGCTCGCAGCATTCTCAGTAGCTCCCAGCGGGGGAGAACAGCCGGATGCCTCGGTCCACGATGCCGTGGCCGCGGCGGTCGACATCGTCCGGCGCTCAGGCCTGCCGCATCGAACCGATTCGATGTTCACGACCATCGAGGGCGAATGGGATGAGGTCTTCGGCGTCATCAAGGAAGCCACTGAGGCTGTCGGCCAGTTCGGCACCCGGGTCTCCCTGGTGATCAAGGCCGATATCCGACCGGGGTACACCGGCGAGATCGACGGAAAACTCGAGCGTCTGGAAGCAGCCATCGAAGAGCGCGCAGAGAACTGATCCGAATTTCCACGGGATTCCCAGTGACATGAGTCACTTCTGGGGCTAACCTTTTTCCAACGGAAGAAGGAGATGAACAATGAACGGTGCAAGATACTTCTCGATCGCCACTGGGCTGACACTGGTGGCTCTGCTGGGCTTCATGCTGGCCGGGTTCTTTCCGATCATCGTCGACTTCGCCTTCGGAATCGAGGCGGTCGCTGTCATCCTTGCGATGGCAGGAGCGGTAGTGGTGGCCTTCGCGACAGTGCGCAAATCCCTGGAACGGGCGGCGCGCCTCCACTGAGCCCCCGATTCGTCGAAGCGGCCTCGGGTGGGGGAGCGGACCACAATGGTGCGCCGGCCCGGGGCCGCTTTCTGTTCTCGTTCGGGCATCGGTTACGATGTTTGAGCCTCCGTAGCTCAGTGGGATAGAGCAACCGCCTTCTAAGCGGTAGGTCGCGGGTTCGAGCCCCGCCGGGGGCGCTTCCGCTGTCTTCCCCCGTCCCTGCCATCCGCGCTGAATCGGGCTGAATGGCGCTGAGTCGCGCCGATGCCGACGAGACTCATCAGACGTCCGTCGCTGCTGTCGCTGTCGGCTGTTCTCAGTGAGTCCGCTGCCATGTGAGCAATTCGGCCCCGATACGGCGTGGCAATTGGAGGCGAGCTGGGAAAACATAGAGAGTGGGAGCGTGATGACAGAGAGCAAGAGTGCCGTGACGCCGCCCGTCGGCCAAGCGCTGAACGATATCGTCAAACGCGTCTCCGAGACGCGCTTCCCATTGCGGACCGATGACTTCGCAGACGCTCGTGGCGCGCACTCGGCGCTCACCGCAGAACTGGGCGACTACCTGCTGCCTCGGATCAACAGCTCCCGGACGCCCTTCCTCATCGCGGTCGGCGGATCGACCGGTGCAGGGAAGTCCACTCTCGTGAACTCGCTCGTGGGCCGGACCGTCAGCCCTGCGGGAGTGCGTCGTCCGACGACGGGAAATCCGGTCGTCATCTTCAACCCCGCCGACGCGAGGTTCTTCGAGTCCGAGCACTATCTGCCGGATCTGCCACGCAGCGCAGACCCTGAGTCAACTGTGCCCGGAGTCGTCATGATCGCTGATGAGAACATCACAGCCGGCACGGCGATTCTCGACTGCCCGGATATCGACTCCATTTCTGAATCGAACCGCGCCCTGTCCCGGCGGACCCTGCTCAGCGCGGATCTGTGGCTGTTTGTGACCACGGCCAACCGCTACGCCGATGCCGCGCCATGGAATCTGCTGAAGACGGCCGCGAACCGCAGCACCTCCGTCGCCATCGTGCTCGACCGGGTGCCGCCCGAGGCCAATCGCGAAGTCCGGCACCATCTGTCCAGCCTGCTCTCGGATGCCGGGCTGGCCAACTCGCCTATCTTCTCCGTGGCCGAGCTCGAACTCGAGGACGGCCTGCTGCCGCATTCGGCGATCTATCCGATCCGGTCCTGGGTCGCCCAGGTCGGTGCGGAAGGCACGTCTCTGGAGCGCATCCGTACGCGAACTCTCTCCGGCGCGGTCGCTGCGCTGCCCGCCCGTGTGCGCGATCTCGCCGACTACGCGCAGTCGCAGGAGCAAGCCCATGCCGCACTGGCGACTTCTCTCGAGCAGAGCTTCCGTGCCGCTGACGCACGGTTGGGTGAAGTGTTCTCGGACGGCCGCGTGCTCCACGGCGAGGTGAATGCCCGGTGGCAGGACTTCGTGGGCACCGGGCAGCTGTTCCGCGGTCTCGAACCGACGATGGCGCGGATGCGCGACCGCATCTCCGCGGCAGTGACCGGAAAACACGATGCAGCGACCCCGCTGCACATCGCGATCCTGCGCAGCGCCGCAGTGTCGCTGCGCGAACAGGCGATCGCGGTGGTCGACGATGTCAACGCCGAGTGGCGCAACACCGCGGCAGGCGCCGCTCTCATCGATGACCAGGCCGAGCTGCGACACGTCGCCGATGGGCTCGAAGACGCCGTGAAGTCCGCCGTCAGCGCTTGGTCGGATGACGTGAACGCCCTGGTGCGCGACATCGGGCAGGGGAAGAAGTCGAAGGCCCGGATCCTCTCATTCGGAGTCGCGGGGGTCTGTGCGGTCGTCGAATATGCGACGTTCTGGGATTCGGAGCAGTCTGCCGGCCCGGAGCAGAATTCCCGTCACGGTGCAGGCGTCGCCGTCAACCTGGCCGAGACGATCTTCGGTGAAACCGAAGCAGCAGGGATCATCGCTTCCGTCCGCCAACGATTCCTCGATGCTGCGACGGGAATCGTGAGAGGCTGCCGGACGCCGTTCGACAACGCTCTGAGACTATCCGCGGTACCGGCGCGGCAAGCGGGTGCTCTGCGCTCGTCCGGTGAACGACTTGAGGTGGCATTGTGAATAGTTCTGCACAGACCGAGATCCGACGCTTGGCCGAAGGCATCCGGCATTCGCTGTCACTTGACGACGGCAAACTTGCCGGTGAAGTGCGCACCGATGCCCAGAATCTTCTCGACCGGGCCGAAGATCGACTCGGCCTGGGGGAGGACTTCACGGTCGTGGCTTTCGCGGGTTCGACTGGTTCGGGCAAATCTTCGCTGTTCAACGCGGTTGCCGGTCTCGACATCGCCCGCGTCGGGGTGCGGAGACCGACGACCTCACGCCCGACGGCGTGTGTCTGGGGCGATGGGGGAAACGACGTTCTCGATTGGCTGCATGTTCCCGAACGCAGCCGCACCTGGCGTGAATCGGCCCTTGACGGTGACGATCAGCGTCGCCTTCACGGACTCATCCTCCTCGACCTGCCCGACCACGATTCGACCGCGGTCGCCCATCGTGTCGAATCCGATCGCCTGGTCGGACTCGTCGACGTGGTGTTCTGGGTCGTCGACCCGCAGAAGTACGCCGACTTCTCCCTGCATTCGGATTATCTGACGAAGCTGGCTGAGAACAGCGCGAACATGGTCGTGGTCCTCAACCAGATCGACAAGCTCAGCGTCGAAGAGCAGAAGGCGGCGTCTGATCATCTGGCGCAGCTGCTTCAGGAGGACGGTCTGCGAGAGACGAACGTGCGCATCTCGTCCGCCGTGACCCGGGAGGGCATCCCTGAGCTGCGCAGCATCCTCGCCGACACCGTCGACTCGAACGATGCCGCAGCCGAACGTCTGTTGGCGGACATGCAGTCCATGGCCAAGCGGATCCGGAAGGAGCTCGGCGAACCGGTGGCCCCACCCGACGAGCTGCCGGGCGCGTCCCGCCTCGTCGAGACGATGTCTGATGCTGCTGGTGTCGAAGCCGTTGCGCAGACCGTGCACGACGACTACATTCGCCGCGCTTATCGCAAGACCGGCTATCCGGTTCTGGCGTGGATGCAGCGCAATGCTCCGGACCCGCTCGGGGCCAAACACGGGCAGGATCGTGACGAACTCGTTCGCGCTTCGGTTCCGGCGACCACCAAAGCGCAGAGTGCTCATGTGCGTCTGATGGCCCACGAGCTGATCACCGAGTCGGTGTCGACGATGCCGCGTGCGTGGCAGAACGACGCTGCAGCAGCTGAGAAGAGAAGCACCGACGAACTCTCCGACAATCTCGACTCGGCCGTCACGGCTGTGGAGATCACCCGCCGGACTCCTGGCTGGTGGTCGCTTGCGAATACTCTGCAGATCGTCTTCTTCATCGCCACGATCATCGGAATCATCGGCGTGGTCGCCTCTGCGCTCGTCGCGGCGATCGGATCGGGAACGTTGCCGACATGGTGTTGGGTGGTGAGCATCGGCCTGCTCGTCCTCGGTGTGATCGGCTCCGTGATCACCTCCCTGATGGCCAAGTCGGCGCGGAACAGAGGGGCACGGGAGGCCGCCGACGAGGTTGACGGCAGACTGCGGGACGCAGTCGGTCACGTCGCCCAGAGCTCCTACCTCGAACCTGTGAAGCGAGTGATCGCCGAGCATCGGAAGGCATACGAACTGCTCGGGTGAGACTTCGGCGCACATCGGCTGCGACTCGGACTCCCAGGCCCTGTGGATGGAAAGACTCCATCCACAGGGCCTGGTTCGTCTCTGGACGAGGCGAGGCGGCTTCGGGCTTTCTGGAGGACCACGCGGCCGCCGACCACGACGCGCCGCCCTGCAGATGACAAGGAGACACCGATGTCCGCCATTCCGATCACCGTCACGGGCACCATCGCCACAGACCCCACTGCCCGCACCCTGCCGTCCGGACGAGCCTGCGCGTCCTTCCGCCTGGCCGTCAACCACTGGAGAGTGGACAGAGCGACAGGAGAATTCCTCGACGACGGCACCTCCTGGTTCGGGGTCGACTCCTACGGTGACCTCGCCAGCAACTCCTCGATGTCACTGCGCAAAGGCACCGCAGTCATCGTCTCCGGAAGTCTGAGAAACCGGGAATGGGAGACCGACGAACGCAGTGGCATCGCGCCGACCGTGGTCGCCGATCACATCGGTCCCGACCTGCGCTATGGGACAGCGCACTACCGGAGGGCCAAGGGGCAGGACCGTGCGGAGAATCCGACGAAGAAGGCGGCAACGGACACCGAGGGGACCGAAGCCGGAGGCTGGGGCGCGCTCGGCAGTGCTGTGTCCGATACCGATGAGACCGGTTCGACCACACCGAGTGCCGAGGCGGGCGGGTACCGCGGTGCCGACGAATCCCACACCACCGTTGCCTCATCCGACACGAACAGCATGACCGGTGACGAAGGCGCCGACACGAACGGGACAACCGGTGACGAAGGCGCCGACACTGCCGGCGAATTCGCGGATGATACGCGTGGATCCGGCGCAGACGATGCTGCGATCGCAGCGAAGACCGCAGCCGCGGCCGCTCCGTTCTGATCGATTCGCTGACGCCGATTGCCGCCCCGATCGGCTAAAGTGAGACTGTCAACCGTCCCCTCCTGCCGAGGTTGTAGATGCGTCTCGTTCCTGTGCTGAGTGCCGCAGCACTGACTCTGGCATTGTCGGGCTGTTCTCTTCTGGGGTTCGGCAGCGATGATTCCCAACCCGAACCGAAGAAGACGCAGGCCACTCCAGTGGCAGAGGTCGACAAGGTGCTCAAGGCGCTCAAACCGATCACCGGTGACAAAGAGTCTGTGCCCTCGTCGAAGAAGTTCTTCACCACGATGCTCGACGCCGGCTACGACAAAGACCAGCTCGAGGCCACCCTCGACGCCTCACCGCTCGGCAACGAGGTGCCGTCGAAGATGTTCGGCGTCAAGACCGACAAAGGCTGTGTCATCGGAGAGATCCGATCGGGTAAGGCCACGGCCGAGCTCGTGCAGCCGACGGAGTCGACGGGCTCATGCCTGTTCGGCGAGGTCGACCGGCCGAAGGGCGTCAAGGCTCCCAAGGGTGAGAAGCGCGACGACGACGGCGACTCCAACGGCAAGGGCCACCTGCCGGGCGAGGACATCAACGGCGCCGACGGACCGACCGAGAGTCCGCAGCCGACCGAGGACTCGACCGGTTCCGACAGCGGATCAGGCACCTCGGGCAGCGAAGGATCCTCGAACGCGGAAGGCACATCCGGAGACGGCGGAACCTCATCGAGCTCATCCGAAGGAACCTCGGGTTCGTCCGAAGGCGGAGACTCCTCGGGCGAGGCCCCGTCGCTGGGCGGCGGCTGAGCGTCAATTAACGCTTGAGTGCGCGGAAACGATAGCCTGAGAGCACTATGGCCGAATTCATCTACACCATGCACAAGGCGCGCAAAGCGCACGGTGACAAAGTCATCCTCGACGATGTATCGATGTCGTTCTATCCGGGAGCGAAGATCGGTATGGTCGGCCCCAACGGCGCCGGCAAATCGACGATCCTCAAGATCATGGCGGGACTTGAGCAGCCCTCGAACGGTGAGGCTCGGCTCAGCCCCGGGTACTCCGTGGGCATCCTCCTGCAGGAACCGCCTCTGAACGAAGAGAAGACCGTCCTCGGCAATGTCGAGGAAGGCGTCGGAGAGATCAAAGCGAAGATCGATCGCTTCAACGCGATCTCCGAGGAGATGGCGAGTCCCGATGCGGACTTCGACGCTCTCATGGAAGAGATGGGCAAACTGCAGGAAGCCATCGACGCCGCCGATGCCTGGGATCTCGATTCCCAGCTCGAACAGGCCATGGATGCCCTTCGCTGTCCGCCGCCGGACGCGGATGTCTCTGTGCTCTCCGGCGGTGAGCGCCGCCGCGTGGCACTGTGCAAGCTGCTGCTGGAAAAGCCCGACCTGCTGCTCCTCGACGAGCCGACGAACCACCTCGATGCGGAATCGGTGCTGTGGCTCGAGCAGCACCTGAAGTCATACCACGGTGCCGTCATCGCGATCACGCACGATAGGTACTTCCTTGATCACGTCGCCGAATGGATCGCCGAGGTCGACCGCGGTCACCTCTACCCCTATGAAGGCAACTACTCGACTTACCTGGAGAAGAAGCGCGAACGTCTCCAGGTCCAGGGCAAGAAGGACGCGAAGCTCGCCAAGCGGCTGAAGGACGAACTCGAATGGGTGCGGTCGAATCCGAAGGCGAAGCAGACGAAGTCCAAGGCCCGCTTGGCTCGCTATGAGGAGATGGCGGCTGAGGCCGAGAAGACACGAAAGCTCGATTTCGAAGAGATCCAGATTCCTGCCGGTCCGCGCCTGGGCGATGTCGTCATCGAAGCGGACAAGATCGAAAAGGGCTTCGACGGGCGCAAGCTCATCGACGATCTGAGCTTCTCCCTGCCGCGCAACGGCATCGTGGGCGTCATCGGCCCCAACGGTGTGGGTAAGTCGACACTGTTCAAGACGATCGTCGGTCTCGAGGAGCTCGACGGCGGCGACCTCAAGGTCGGCGAGACAGTGAAGATCTCCTACGTCGATCAGTCCCGTGGCGGCATCGACCCCGACAAGTCACTGTGGGAGGTCGTCTCCGACGGTCTCGACTTCATCCACGTCGGAGCGGTCGAGATGCCTTCGCGCGCCTACGTCTCGGCGTTCGGATTCAAAGGTCCTGACCAGCAGAAGAAGGCCGGTGTCCTCTCCGGCGGTGAGCGCAATCGCCTCAACCTGGCGCTGACTCTCAAACAGGGCGGAAACCTTCTGCTGCTCGATGAGCCCACGAACGACCTCGACGTCGAAACCCTGGGTTCCTTGGAGAACGCACTTCTCGAGTTCCCCGGCTGTGCCGTGGTCGTCTCGCACGACCGCTGGTTCCTTGATCGAGTCGCCACACACATTCTGGCGTGGGAGGGCACCGAAGAGAACCCCGCGAAGTGGTACTGGTTCGAAGGCAACTTCGAAGCCTATGAGAAGAACAAGGTCGAGCGCCTCGGCGAAGATGCGGCCAGGCCGCACCGCGTCACGCATCGACGTCTCACCCGCGACTGATTCGCCTCACCCGCGACTGAGCACCACCGGCGGCTGCCGCCGGCGCGTTGGGACAGTGCCCCCGGTCATCACGACCGGGGGCACTTCAGTATCTGCTCAGGGCTGGGAGGAGCTGCGGGCTCCGAGCGCCCCGATCCCCTTCAGCAGAAGCCGGATGAGGACCGTGCCGACGAGGCCGCTGACGATCGACAGTACGGCACAGAGTCCGAGATGCAGGTCGGTTCTGCCGTTGAGGGCGGCAAGAGTGAGGATCGCGATGACGATGAACAGCGCCACGTTCACCAGGCGGCTCAGGATGGTGCCGATGACGTCCATCATCGTCGGATTGCTGTTCGCGGATCCCTTCTTCACCGAGTCTCCTTGACCCGCACCATGCCCTCTTGTGCCACCGTAGCCAGAAGAGTGCCGTCCTGGGCGAAGATCCGTCCGTAGCCGAGTCCGCGTCCGCCCTGGGCGGCCGGTGATTCCTGGACATAGAGCATCCACTCGTCGACCCTGATGGGGCTGTGCCACCACATGGCGTGATCGAGACTGGCCACCCGCAGGCCGGGAGTCTCCCATGTCAGCCTGTGCTGTCGCAGGACCGGTTCGAGGAGATTGAAGTCGCTGGCATAGGCGAGGGCCGCGGCATTGAGAACCGGGTCGTCGCCGAAGGGTGCGCTGGCGCGGAACCAGGTGTGCTCCTCGGTGATCGACGGATCGGAGACTCCCGAAGTGCGCAGCGAAGGCTCGACAGGACGGAACTCGAAGGGCCGTTTGCGCAGCCAATCGGTGACCATCGCGGAATCGCTGTCGCCGATGTAGTCGAGCAGCTCCGGGCAGTCCTCGGGTCCCGGCAGTCCCTTAGGCATCTTCTCGGCGTGTTCGAGGCCGGGCTGCTGATCTTGGAACGAGGCGCTGAGCGAGAGGATCGGCGCGCCCTTCTGGTAGGCGTGCACCCGCCGGGCGGAGAACGAACGGCCGTCGCGCAGGCGTTCGACACCGAACTCGATCGGTTCGCTGACGTCTCCGGCGCGCAGGAAGTAGCCGTGCAGGGAGTGGATGAGCCGGTCGGCGGGAAGAGTCTGTGCCGCCGCGATCACGCACTGTGCCAACACCTGACCGCCGAAGACCCGACCATCGGGCTTGTATTGGCTGTGGCCGACGAAGAAGTCCGTTTCGCTCGATGCCGATGTGAACTCGAGCCGCTGCAGATCGAGGAGCTCATGGAGCTGGGCCACATTCGCTTCGGCCTCGGTGGGTGCTTCGTCGGTCATAGCTCTCTCCCTGCGGTGCCGGTGACTTGTGTGCGTACGAGTCACGATCCTATCGCGTGCGGCACCGGGCGGAGGAAGGTGGCATGATGGGAGGCATGCACTCAGGCGCCACCGACCCGATTCTCACCGACTTCACCCGTGTACTGCTGGAGCTGAGATGGGGTGATATGGACGCCTACGGGCACGTCAATAACGTCACCCAGCTGAAGCTGCTCGAAGAGGCGCGTGTGCGGGCCTTGGGTTCGCCCACCCACAGCTCCGATGCACCGACGACCCCCGGCCGTCATGGTGTGGCGGACATGGTCAGCGGAGTGGAGATCCCCACGGTCTTCGCCGATGCCTCGGCGACGACCGAACTGCTCGTGGCCTCTCACGCGATCGAATATCGGCGACCGATCCCTTATCGGACCGGGCCCATCGCTGTCGATCTCGTCATCAGCGAGGTCAAGGCCGCCTCGGTGACGGTGGGCTATGTCATCTGCGAACCGGACGGTTCCCAGGAGTACACGGTCGCTGAGACCGTCGTCGTCTTCATCGACATCGCCAGCGGACATCCGCGCCGCCTCAGCGATTCCGAGATCACCGCCATGGAATCCGTCCTCGGCACCCCGGTTCCGCTGCGCAGGACTCGCCGATGACGGCCCTGCAGATCGCCGACCCGCTGGCGATGCGCGACCTCGCCTCCTTCACCTCTCTGGCCCATCGTGCCGATTCCGATGGTGCGATGCGTCTGCAGGTCGTCTCCGACGTACTCGCGGCCACAGTGGCACCGCTGTTCCCACACGGATTGGGCGATTCGACGCCGCTGGTCCTGGCGATGCGCACGCTGCGCCTGCACAATTCCGAACTCGACGGACTGGACGAAGCGGTGCCGCTGTCGAATCTGCTCGACCGGTTCGCTCGGGAAGAGAACGGGACGTCTCTGCCTGTGCCGCCGAATTCAGTGCTCGTGTCCTGGACGGGTATCGCCCCTCCGCGCCGCAGCTGGGAGCCGGCGGACACGATCTCGGTGGGCAGCCTGCACGAAGCGGCTGCGCAGGGCGTCGAAGAGATCAGCACCGGAGCACCGACGGGATCAGGCGCGCACGCGGTCAAGGCGCTGAGGTCACGGGTCTGGTCGCGGGAGATGACCGGCGATGAGGGTACGGCTGTGCCCAGCGGACTCGCCTTCGCAGCGACCGCGCTGCGATTCGTTCCCGCAGCAGGACGCGATGACGAGCAGAAGCTGACCGTCATGGAGTCCGGGGGATGGCTGCGACTCGTCGCCCCGGGCGGACACCTGCTCACGCGCATCCGCGGCTGATCCGGTGCCGGTTCAGCGGATGTTCGGATTCGCCGAATTCACCATCGCAGTCGCGGCGCGCTGGAAGTAGTCCCAGAACATCTCGTCATAGAGCGGAGCCAGACCGACATCGTCGAGAGCTGCACGCATGCACCGCAGCCACCGGTCACGGGCGTCGAAGTCGATCGGATAGTCGAAATGCCGCATTCGCAGCCGCGGATGCCCCCTCTCCTCCTGATACGTCGACGGGCCGCCGAAGTACTGTTCGAGGAACGTCTGCAGGCGATGCTTCGCTCCCTCGAGTTCATGACCGTCCGGGTACATCGCGATAAGCTGAGCATCCGCGTCGACGTGCTGGTAGAACACATCGACGAGGCGGCTGAAGGTCTCATGGCCCCCGACGGCGGCGAATACCGAACCGTCAGCTGTCTGCGTCATCGTCTGATCCTTCGCTCGGGGAGTCTTCCTGGACGGTGCTGCGGATCTCATCGTCGCTGGGCAGCGACGAGGGCTTCTCATCGGCAGCAGCCGTCTTCGAGCGTGCGGTCGATGCGGCGCCGACGGTGGCCTTCTTGTTTCTCTGGTCCGACGAGCCCGCAGACTTCTTCGCCGAGTCTGCTTCCTCGGCATCGGGCAGAGTGCGCAGAACCGTCTCCTGCACCATGCCGATCTGTCCGCCCCGCTTGGCCAGCTCGGTCATGAGCGCGGCGCGGAAAGCACGCTCGACCAGCCACTGCTGGTTCGGTTTGGTCTTGATCATCGTGCGGATGACGCGGTACGAACCGGACAGCGACTGAACACCGGCGATCTCCGGGTTCTCAAGCATCGCCTTGTTGATCTCGTGATCCTGCCGCAGCGTGCGTGTGATCTCCTCCGTCATCTCCCGGAAGTCGTCCATCGTGGTGCGGTAGTCGATGGGAATGTCGAGGACGGCGCGAGCCCAGCCCTGGGAGAGGTTGCCCACGCGCAGGATCTCACCATTGCGCACATGCCACAGAGTTCCCGTCAGGTCGCGCACCTGGGTGCGGCGCAGGCCGACATCCTCGACCTCTCCGACAGCCTCGCCGAGGTCGACGGTGTCACCGATGCCGTATTGGTCCTCGATGACGATGAAGAAGCCGGACAGGTAGTCGCGAACGAGCTCCTGGGCACCGAAGGCGATGGCGACACCGGCGATACCGGCCGATGCGAGGATCGGGGCGATGTTGAAGTTCAGGGCATCGAGGATCATCAGCGCTGCGATCGCGCTGAGCAGGATCGTCGTCACAGACGACAGCATCCGTCCGACGGTCTTCGCTCGCTGCGCGCGGCGTTCCTTGATCGTCTGCTGATCGATTCCGGTGCGCTGCGCTTCCAGTGCCGTGGACGAGAACTTGGCCAGCCCGGCGCCCTCGGCCTTCTCGCTCCCGACCGTGCCCTTGGCAACCGCGGTGGTGAACCGGCGGATGAACAGACGCACGATGAGATTGATGACGATGGCGCCGATGATGATGACGGTGATCCGCAGCGGGGCACCGAGCAGGAACGACCAGTCGAAGTCACTTGCAGCTTGAACAGTTGATTCCATTGCGTCAGAAGTCATGATTCCTCCGAGACTAGCGGTCGAGGTTCAATGATCCCTTGGAAGCGCTGGACACCTGCTGAACCCGCAGCGACCGTTCGGCATCGGCGAGATTCTCCCGCATCAGCCTCAGCAGGCCCTTTGGCGCAGACGGGTGCTCATCGAGCCAGCGTCGGGTGGCCTCGACTGTGGCGGAACTCACCGAAGGGAACAGGCGCAGAGTCATCGTCTGCGCCATCTCCAGGGTGCGAGTCTCCCACCAGCCGGCCACGCGTGCGAAGTACTCATCGGCGAAGGGGCGCAGCGGAGGCGCCGCGGCGATGTCGTCTCCCGAGTCCGTCTGCAGACCCGCGGCGAATCCGAGAGCCAGGGCACCGAGTTCCGAGTTCGGCAGATCCGCGTCGTCGACGAGGCGGGTGAACGCCCACGATTTTGCGTCCGTCGTCGGTCGGGACGCACGAGCGGTCGCGGCACGGCGAACACCGGTGGCACTGGGATCCTTGCGGCTCATCGCTTCGATGGCGGCCTCATCGGCAGCGTCGTGGGCGCTCAGCGCAACGAGGATGTCCCAGGACAGGTCCGTGTCGATGGCGATTCCGTGGACCTTCTCAGTCTCGGGCCGCAGCCAAACCCGCAGCCGGTCGAGCTGAACCGGCGTGGTCGCGTGTTTGACGAAGCCCTGGACGAACTGGAACGCCTGGTCGGCGCCTTCGTCCACGGTGTCGAGCAGCTCGAGGAAGCGGTCGGCCAGCCGAGCATGCATCTCCTCGCGCTGCTGCGGGGGCAGGTAGGCGGAGACCGCGGTGTCGAGCTGACGCATCTGCGTGAGCAGACCCGACGAGTGCGTGATCGCTGCCAGATGAGCGGTGACGGTGTCGATGTAGTCATGGACTGGCCGTTCGCCGTCTCGAACCTCGTCCCAGAGGGTGGCGAGGACGAGCAGCTGCGTGAGCGAATCGTCGAAGTCGCTCAGGCGCGTGGCAGCGGTGTCCATGCTGCGGTCGTCGAAGCGGACCTTCGCGTAGCTGAGATCGGCGTCATTGACGACGATGACATCCGGTCGGGGCAGACCCTCGGCCTCGGACACCTCGGCGGAGTCCGCATCGATGTCGAGGGAGAACGAGTGGGTCCGCACCAGGCGACCGGTCTCGGATTCGGAATAGAAGCCGACGGCCAGACGGTGTGGTCGCAGCGACGGGATGGGCTGACCGTCGATCTCCCAGGGACGCTGCGTGACCCGCAGACTCGTGATGATCTCACCGGCTGCACCTGCCGCGGCGTCGGACTCGGTCTCGACCACGGCTTCGAGCAGGTTGACGCCGGACTCCTCGAGCCACAGCTGCGACCAGCGGGCCAGATCCCGCCCCGAGGTGGCTTCGAGTTCGTCGAGGAGGTCGGACAGCTCAGTGTTCGCCCACGCGTGTTTGTCGAAGTAGGCCTTCAGCCCGGCGAAGAACTCGTCCCGCCCGACCCAGGCCACGAGCTGCTTGAGCACCGAGGCGCCCTTGGCGTAGGTGATGCCGTCGAAGTTCACCTCGACATCGGCGAGGTCCTCAATCGGCGCCACGATCGGGTGGGTGCTCGGCAACTGGTCCTGCCGGTACGCCCAGGACTTCTCGATCGTGGCGAACGTGGTCCAGGCGTCGGCGAACTCCGTCGCTTCGGCGGTGGCCAGCGTCGACATGAACTCCGCGAAGGACTCATTGAGCCACAGGTCGTTCCACCAGCGCATGGTCACCAGGTCGCCGAACCACATGTGGGCGAGTTCGTGGAGGATGGTCACAGTGCGCCGTTCGACCAGAGCCTCGGTCGGGCGCGATCGGAACACATAGTTCTCGAGGATCGTCACGGCACCGGCGTTCTCCATCGCTCCGGCATTGAACTCGGGGACGAAGAGCTGGTCGTACTTCTCGAACGGGTAGGAGACTCCGAACTCCCGTTCGAAGAACTCGAAGCCCGCCTTCGTGATGCGAAACAGCTTGTCGGAATCGAGATGCTCGAGCAGCGATGCCCGGCAGTACAGGCCCAAAGGCACGATCGAGCCGTCCGAGGACGTCAGCGTCGAATGCACGGACCGATAGGGACCGGCGATGACGGCGGTGATATAGGAGGAGATCGGCGTCGTCGGCGCGAACTGCCACACGGCCATGCCGTCGATGGGCTCTTCCTGAAGCTCGGTGAAGGTCTCCTTCGGATCGCCGGGCGTCGGAGTCGGCGAGTTCGAGACGACGGTCCACTTCTCGGGCGCGACGACGGTGAAGGAGAAGGGGGATTTGATGTCCGGCTGCTCGAAGACGGGGAAGACGCGACGAGCATCGGGGACCTCGAACTGGGAGTAGAGGTAGATCTCGTCGTCGACCGGGTCGACGAAGCGGTGCAGACCCTCACCGGTGTTCATATAGAAGAAGCGGGCATCGACGATGAGTTCGTTCTCGGCCGCCAGACCCGGCAGTTCGATGCGGGCCGGTCCGACCACCTCGGCGAGGTCGAGGTCGACGTCGTTGAGGCGCACACGATCGACATCGGCCGTGATGGCGTCGATGAACGTCGAAGAATGCGGCACCGCGGTGAAGCGGATTCGCGAGCGGACGCGGAAGCTCTCACCGACTCCCGTGAGGATCAGGGTGTGATCATAGCTCGTGACGTCCACGATGGCGGAACGCTCGCGGGCTTCTTCGCGGGTGAGGTTGTATTGCGGCACAGTGTGGCGACCTTCGCTTCGGGAACCGGGTGTACTCGGTCATTCTTTCATGGACGTGTCATCCGGCAAGGATCTCGGTGACGATGACCGCGATTCGACCGCGTTCCCCGCACCCGGACGGCCTTGGTAGATTGAACAGCGCAACGTCGGGCAGCCTACTGCGGGTGCCCGCGACCGAACGAAAGAGGAGAGACAGTGAGCAAGGAAACACTTGATCTGTGGTTCGATACGGCCTGCCCGTGGGCGTGGATGACCTCCCGTTGGGGCCTCGAAGTGGCCAAGGTGCGCGACGTCGAGGTGAAGTTCCACCCGATGAGCCTGAACTTCCTCAACCGTGACAAGGACATCCCTGACGACTACCGCGCGCTGATGGACCGGGCACTGGCTCCCATGCGCATCGTCACCGCTGCGATCGCCGAGCACGGCGAAGAGATCGCCGAACCGCTCTACACCGCGATCGGCACCCGCATCCACCCGGGGGGAGAGCAGGACTTCGAGAAGGCAGTCTCAGAAGCCCTCGCCGAGGTGGGTCTGCCGGCCGAGCTCATGAAGTACGGAGAGACCGACGACTACGACCAGGCGCTCCGGGCCTCCCATGATGAGGCCCTGGCTCTGGTCGGCGATGACGTCGGCACCCCGATCTGCCGAGTCGCGGGCACCGCATTCTTCGGACCTGTCGTGACCCCGGCCCCGAAGGGCGAAGATGCAGGCCGACTCTTCGACGGCGTGCTCGCCGTCGCGTCGACTCCCGGGTTCTTCGAACTCAAGCGCACCCGCGACCAGGGCCCGAACTTCGACTGATCACCGGACCCGGCGCACCACCCGTCCCCAGCGGACACCACAGATCCACAGAGCTCAGCGAAAGGCACTCATATGAAGGTTCACCTCGGCACCGACCACGCCGGATTCGAATTCAAAGAGGTCCTCAAGGCCCATCTCAGCGAGGCAGGATATGAGGTCGTCGATCACGGCGCACTCGAATTCGATGCGCTCGATGACTACCCGGCGTTCTGCATCGCCGCGGCCCAGGCCGTCGTCGATGATCAGTCCGCGGGCGTCGACGCGCTCGGCGTCGTCATCGGCGGTTCGGGCAACGGCGAGCAGATGGCGGCGAACCTCGTCAAGGGCGCACGGACCGCTCTGGCCTGGAACCCGGAGATCTCGAAACTGGCCCGTCAGCACAACAATGCTCAGATCGTCGCCGTCGGTGCTCGCCAGCACCCCGAGGCCGAGGCGATCGCCATCGTCGACGCGTTCCTCGCAGAGCCGTTCTCCGGCGATGAGCGTCACGAGCGCCGCATCAGGATCATGGGCGACTACGAAGAGCAGGGCGCCCAGGCGCTGTGACCGGAAGAATCTGAGGAGGATGCTGTGAAGATCAGAGGTGCGGTGCTGCGTGAGATGGAACGGCCGCGTCCGTTCGCCGACTCTCAGCCGATGACGATCGAAGATCTCGAACTCGACGAGCCAGGACCCGGCGAGGTGCTCATCAGGATGAGCGCCGCCGGAGTCTGCCATTCGGATCTGTCAGTCGTCGACGGCAACCGGCCTCGTCCGCTGCCGATCCTGCTCGGGCACGAAGGCGCCGGAATCGTCGAAAAGCTCGGCGAGGGTGTCGACGACCTCGAGATCGGCCAACAGGTCGTCACTGTGTTCCTGCCGCGGTGCGGCGAATGCGCGAACTGCCGCACCGACGGCAAGCTCCCGTGCACGCCCGGCAGCGCCACGAACGGGGCCGGGACCCTGCCGTTCGACGGACACAAGGTGCGTCTGCACGATGAGTCCGGCGCCGAGGTGCTCCACCACCTCGGGGCGTCCGTGTTCGCCACTCACGCGGTGCTCAACCGTGCCTCTGTCGTCCCCGTCGACGATGACGTCCCCGCGCCGATCGCCGCTGTGCTCGGCTGCGCGGTGCTCACCGGCGGGGGAGCGGTCCTCAACGCGGGCCGGCCCGGACCCGATGACGAAGTGATGATCGTCGGCCTCGGCGGTGTCGGCATGGCAGCGCTCATCACGGCTCTGTCGATCGAGACCGCTGGCGTCATCGGCGTCGACGCGAACCCCGACAAGCTCGTGCGGGCGAAGGAACTCGGTGCCGCAGAGGTCTTCACGCCAGAACAGCTCGGCGACCGCAGGGCCCCGATCGTCATCGAATGCGTCGGGCATCCACGCGCCTTCGAGACCGCATTCAGCGCCACCGCCGTCGGCGGGACGACGGTGACTGTGGGGCTGCCTGCTCCGGACGCACAGTCCCACTTCACTCCCGTCACTCTCACCGCCGAGGCCCGCACCGTCATCGGGTCGTACCTCGGCTCGGCCGTGCCGAGCCGAGACATCCCTGTCTATGCGGATCTGTGGCGGGCGGGGAAGCTGCCGGTCGAGGAGCTCATCTCAGACACGATCGGGCTGCAGGACCTGAATTCGGCCTTCGACGCTCTCTCCGACGGAAAGGTCGTCCGACAGGTCATCGATTTCGACGCCTGAGCCGAGAGTGCGAAGAAGCCGCCCGGACCATTTGGTCCGGGCGGCTGAAGTCTGTCGGGATGACAGGATTTGAACCTGCGACCCTCTGTTCCCAAAACAGATGCGCTACCAAGCTGCGCCACATCCCGCGACGGCTACTATCTAACCACAGCCGGGTCAGCAGTTGCACCTCCGCACGTGGCATTCGAGACAATGCGACGCACCTCACAGTCGATGGCGCCTCATGGTCTGGAGCCGAGGCGGCAGCTGATGCACGCTCGCGTTGTGAGGCAGTTCACGAAAGGCGGATTTGGTGATGGTGGGAGAACTCGACTATAGTCAATCACGCAACACGGGGATGTAGCTCAATGGTAGAGCCTCAGTCTTCCAAACTGATGGTGCGGGTTCGATTCCCGTCATCCCCTCCACAAGCCGGTCTGACCTTCGGGTCAGGCCGGTTTTCTCGTGCCTGCGTCCGGAGGGGTGCAGAGAGCCAGGCCGCGACCGAACCGATAGAATCTGTCCATCCCGTCACCGCCGAGCAGACGCCGACGTCGCTCGCGGGTCCCACTCCGCAGGAAGCCCCACCCCATGACCATCCTTCGTCCGCGCCGCACCGGGGGCCGTCCCGGGCCCACGCGTCGACAGCTGATCACCGGTGGGCTCGGGGTCGGACTTCTCGGTCTCGGAACAGCGACGGCGTCATTCGCTGAGGCGGCCCGCCCCGATCCCGTCCGCTCGGTCACCGTCGCCTACACACGGTCGGGAGTTCGAGAGGGTCTCGACGCGGAGGCGGCGCAGAGGCTGCCGGCCCTGTCCCGGGTGATGCCCGGGGCTGCCGATGCGGAACCGATGCGACGACAGCAGGAATTCCTCTCCCGATGCGACGCATGGTTGGAACGGACGCCTTCATCCCGACGGGAACTTGCGGTCTCCGCGCTTCTCGACCTGTGGGTGCTCAGCGACGAACTCCCGGCCGCCGTTGCCGGTTGGGTCGGCCCCTGGCGATACATCTGGCCCCGCGATACGGCGTTCGTCGCCGTTGCTCTGGCCAGGGTCGGAGCCGTGAGGCAGGCGTGGAGCCAACTGCTGCATCTGCAGAATGTGCAGGCCGTCGACGGCTCATTCGCCGCACGGGTGGTGCCCGAGACCGGTTTGGCGCCGGATGAGCGGGAACCCCAGTTCGACTCCCTCGGACTGGTGCTCTGGGCGGTGGCCGAAGTCCATGCTCTGGCCAGGCAGAATGATATCTCGCTGGATCTCAGCGACATGGACATTCTGCTGCGCAGAACCACACGCAGGCTGCTCGACCACACAGGCAGGGGAGAGACTCTGCCCCCGGTGGGACCGGACTATTGGGAAGTCGCGGAATCACAGGTCACGCTCGGCTTGGCCGGGCCGACTCTGGTCGGGATGGATTCGCTTGCGGCTCTCACCGCGGTCGATCCGGGCCTGTGGGACCGCCTCGGCGGGGGATTCGGCGACGTCCTGCCTGCTGTCGACGCCTACGCTGCGACGTTCGCGCGGACCTTCGGTGCCACTGGTCTGCAGCGCTATCCGACGTCGGGCGGGTGCGATTCCGCTGCCGCCTTCCTTCCAGCGGCCGGGCTCGTCCCACCCCCAGGGGCAGGGCCTGCCGCGGGCGCGCGGGCCAGCATCTATGCGATCGACGCCGACGCTCTCGTGACCGTCTGGGATCGCCTGAGCCAGCCGGCGGGCGGAATCAAGCCGGGGCATGGATGGATCATCGACCGGTCGAGCTGGACTCCGTCGACATCGCTCATGGCACTCGGATTCGCCCGCCTCGGCATGCGTGACCGGGCAGGACAGATCCTCGACTGGCTCGCTGAGAACCGGACGAGCGCAGGGTCGCTGCCGGAGAAGATCAGCGCCGAAGGGGCACCGGTCTCGGTGGCGCCCCTGGCATGGACGGCAGCCAATGTCGTCATCGCCCTCGATGAGCTCCGCCTGAGCGCAGAGGACGATGCCTCCTGAAAAGGGACCGGTTTCGCGTATCGACTGTTGTTTCGCGTAATATGGGTGATTGCGTCTTGCGGACGTGCGCGAACTATTCGTGGACTTTCGCTCCCCCTCAGGTCACAGGTTGGCCGATCAGGCTGCGAGATGGTCGATTGCGACCATGAACCGGGCCGGTCGGGTCGGATGATGGCCGCAAATGCATGACTGTCGAAATTGAAAGGTCGCACTGTGAAGAGCTCCGTCGAGCAACTCGACCCCACCCGGGTCAAGATCAGCGTGGAAGTCCCTTACGCCGAACTCAAACCGAGCGTCGACGAGGCATACAAGACCATCGGTGCCCAGGTCACCGTTCCCGGCTTCCGCAAGGGCAAGGTCCCCACGCGCATCATCGATCAGCGGATCGGCCGTCCGGCAGTGATCCAGGAGGCCATCAACAACGGCCTCGACGACTTCTACCGCAGCGCTGTGGAAGAGAACGAACTCAAGCCGATGGGCCAGCCCGAGGTCGAGATCTCCGAGGTCCCCGGCCTCGACGGCACCGAAGACGGTGACCTGGGCTTCACGGTCGAGGTCGACGTCCGCCCCGAGATCGAACTGCCCGCCTACGACTCCATCACCGTCGAGGTCGACCCCATCGAGGTCACCGACGCAGACGTGGATGCCGAGCTCGAGCAGCTGCGCACTCGCTTCGGCACCCTCGTCGCCGTGGAACGTCCTGCCGCCAAGGACGACTTCGTCACTCTCGACCTCGTCGCCACGATCGACGACGAAGAGATCGACACCGCCTCCGACATCTCCTACCAGGTCGGCGCAGGCACGATGCTCGAAGGCATGGACGAGGCCCTCGACGGCCTCTCCGCCGGTGAGACGACCACCTTCGAAACCACATTCGCAGGCGGAGAGCACGCCGGTGAAAAGGGCATCGTGAAGATCACCCTGGGCGCGGTCAAGGAACGCGAACTGCCCGAGGCTGACGACGACTTCGCTCAGCTGGCCAGCGAATTCGACACGATCGCCGAACTGCGCGAGGACCTGCGCGAGCAGGCCGGCAAGCAGAAGGAGACCGACCAGGGCGTCCAGGCCCGCGACAAGGTGCTCGAGCACCTCATGGAGACCCTCGAGGTTCCCGTCCCGGCCAAGATCGTCACCGAGGAGGTCGAACGCCACCTCGAGTCCGAGAACCGGGTCGACGATGACGAACACCGCAAGGAGGTCACCGAGGAGACCGAGCGCAACCTGCGCACCCAGTTCATCCTCGATGCCGTCTCCGAAGCCGAGAACGTCGAGGTCAGCCAGCCCGAGCTCATCGAGTACCTGATCTCCGCTTCGCAGCAGTACGGCATGAACCCGAACGAGTTCGCGCAGATGCTCGACAGCTCGGGACAGGTCAACGCTCTGGTCGGAGAGGTCTCGCGCCGCAAGGCCCTGGCCGCCGTCCTCGCCGGTGCCACGGTCAAGGACACCGCAGGCAACGTCGTCGACATGGAGGCCTTCACCTCCGCCGGAGACGACGAGGACTCAGCTGAGGCCGAGACTGCGGAAGCCGCAGACGACGCACCTGCAGAGGACGCCGAGGAGAACTGAGGACGACCCGCCTCGGCGGTGGATTCCTGATGAGACGGTGGGGACGGATACGATCCGGCCCCACCGTCTCGCCGTATCCGGAACTCCGCGATCACGCTGAGGGCGAACACGGGCCTCGCCGCGGACTAAAACCCGGCGGACAGCGGTTAGAGTCCATAACAAGCCATCCACAGAACACAGGAGTGAAACGTGAGCGCACACGACATGACAGCTCCCGTCGGCCTCGACGCCGGTGGGGGAATGGGCCTGGACGACCATATCTTCAATCGTCTTCTCAAGGAGCGCATCATCTGGCTCGGTTCAGAGGTGCGCGACGACAACGCCAACGCCATCTGTGCGCAGATGATGCTGTTGGCCGCTGAGGATCCGGAAGCGGACATCTCGCTCTACATCAACTCGCCCGGCGGATCCGTCACCGCAGGCATGGCCATCTACGACACCATGCAGTACATCAAGCCCGACGTCTCGACCGTGGCCATGGGCATGGCCGCCTCGATGGGACAGTTCCTGCTGTCCTCGGGAACCCCGGGCAAGCGCTACGCGACCCCGCATGCGCGCATCCTCATGCACCAGCCCCTGGGCGGAATCGGCGGAACGGCCACGGACATCAAGATCCAGGCCGAGCTGATCCTGCACATGAAGAAGCAGATGGCCGAGCTGACCGCCGAACAGACCGGCAAGTCGCTCGAGCAGATTCTCAAAGACAACGACCGCGACCACTGGTTCACTGCCGAAGAGGCCCTGGAATACGGCTTCATCGACAAGATGGTCACCCGCGCGTCCGACGTCGAGAACAACTGAGCAGGAGTGAGGGAAGAATGAATTCAATGAACTTTATGCCGGGTTCGACGGCGTCGAATATGCCCCAGTCGCGGTACGTCATGCCGCAGTTCGAAGAGCGTACGCCCTATGGCTTCAAGCGCCAGGATCCGTACACCAAGCTCTTCGACGACCGCGTGGTCTTCCTCGGCGCGCAGGTCGATGACACCAGCGCCGACGATGTCATGGCGCAGCTGCTGGTCCTCGAATCGCAGGATCCCGACCGCGACATCACCCTCTACATCAACTCGCCCGGTGGCTCGTTCACCGCGATGACGGCGATCTACGACACGATGCAGTACATCAAGCCGGAGATCCAGACCGTCTGCCTCGGCCAGGCCGCTTCGGCTGCGGCCGTGCTGCTGGCGGCAGGAACTCCGGGCAAGCGCCTGGCGCTGCCGAACGCGCGTGTGCTCATCCACCAGCCCGCGATGCAGGGACAGGGACAGGGGCAGGCCTCCGACCTGGAGATCCAGGCCGCTGAGGTGCTGCGGATGCGCGAATGGCTCGAGGCGACCCTGGCCAAGCACTCGAACAAGGAGGCCTCGCAGGTCTCGAACGACATCGAACGCGACCTCTTCCTCACGGCTGAACAGGCCAAGGACTACGGTCTCGTCGACCAGGTGCTCTCCTCGCGCAAGAACGCGAACTGAGCACTTCGGGGGACGAAGCGACCTTCGGTCACTGGGCCCGCACGGGAATGTCTGTGCGGGCCCAGTCCCATCTGGTCCTCCGACACACCGATGACGTCGCTGACAGGTCGTGTCAGCCACGTATGGGAAGCTATTGAGGTACAGGAAACACGAGCGGTAGAGTTGGGGCCAAGCGTCCTGGCGAAAGGTTGTGACAGTGGCTCGCAGTGCGGACGGAGCAGACCTGCTCAAATGCAACTTCTGTGGGAAATCCCAGAAGCAGGTCCGGAAACTCATCGCCGGACCTGGTGTTTACATCTGCGATGAATGCATCGGGCTCTGCAACGAGATCATCGAAGAGGAACTCAGCGAGTCCACCCCCGATCAGGCGGAACTCGAACTCCCCAAGCCACGGGAGATCTTCGACTTCCTCCAGGAGTACGTCGTCGGTCAGGAACCGGCGAAGAAGGCCCTATCCGTGGCCGTCTACAACCACTACAAGCGGATCCGGTCCCTGCAGTCCGGGGAGGACACGAAGACCCTCGGCGGCGGAGAGAACGAGGTGGAGATCGCGAAGTCGAACATCCTCCTCGTTGGGCCCACGGGATCTGGCAAGACGTACCTGGCGCAGTCGCTGGCGAAGCGGCTCAACGTGCCGTTCGCGGTCGCCGACGCCACGGCGTTGACCGAAGCAGGATACGTCGGCGAAGACGTCGAGAACATTCTGCTCAAGCTCATCCAGGCCGCCGACTTCGATATCCAGCGCGCTGAGCACGGCATCATCTACATCGATGAGATCGACAAGATCGCCCGCAAATCCGAGAACCCGTCGATCACCCGTGACGTCTCCGGTGAGGGTGTGCAGCAGGCACTGCTGAAGATCCTCGAGGGCACACAGGCCTCAGTTCCGCCGCAGGGCGGCCGCAAGCATCCGCATCAGGACTTCCTGCAGATCGACACGACGAACGTGCTCTTCATCGTCGCCGGCGCATTCGCCGGAATGGAGGAGATCGTCGCCGGTCGCAAGGGCAAACACGGAATCGGCTTCGGCGCCCTGCTGCAGTCGAAGAACGATGAAGAGGATCTTTACGCCGATATCCTGCCCGAAGACCTGCTGAAATTCGGTCTCATCCCGGAATTCATCGGTCGCCTTCCCGTGCTGGCAACGGTGTCGAACCTCGACCGGGCGGCTCTCATGTCGATCCTCACCGAGCCGAAGAACGCATTGGTCAAGCAGTACCAGCGTATGTTCGAGTTCGACAACGTGTCGCTGACGTTTGAGACCGAGGCCCTCGAGTCCATCGCCGATCTCGCCCTGCTGCGCGGCACGGGGGCCAGGGGTCTGCGGTCGATCATGGAAGAGGTTCTGCAGCCGGTCATGTTCGATGTGCCTTCTCGTGAGGACATCGCCGAGGTGGTCGTGACGAAGGACGTCGTCGACTCGAACGTCGCACCGACCCTGGTCCCGAAACCGCGAAACAGGACGAACAAGAAGTCTGCCTGAGCCTCTGAACAGTGAGGCTCTTCGCTGATACCCGCCCTCTGAAGTACGCCGCTTTCCGGCGGCTGTGGTCGGCCAATATCGTCACCGTCATCGGTGCGCAGATGACAGTCGTGGCGATTCCGGCCCAGATCTTCCACATCACCGGGTCGTCGGCGTACGTCGGCCTCGCAGGAGCCTTCGGCTTCGTTCCGCTCGTCGTCTTCGGACTGTGGGGCGGTTCGCTGGCCGATGTCCTCGACCGGCGTCGCCTGCTCGTGTTCTCCACTGTCGGTCTCATCGTCACCAGCGCGATCCTCGCTGCCATCGCGGTGCTGCGCATCGACAATGTCTGGCTGCTGTTGTCGATGTTCTCGATGCAGCAGGCTTTCTTCGGACTCAACCAACCTGCTCGCGGGGCACTGCTGCCGTCGATCGTGCCGCTGGATCTGCTGCCCGCGGCGAATTCCCTGAACATGACGGTGATGACCCTGGGCGCAGTCATCGGCCCGGTCATCGGGGGAGCACTCATCCCGCTCTTCGGTTATCAGCTGCTCTACGTCGTCGACGCAGTGTTCCTCTTCGCAACCCTCTATGCCGTGATCAGACTTCCTGCCCTGCCGCCGAAGAAGCAGCCCGATACGCGGTCGGGCCTCAAGGGAATCGTCGACGGATTCCGCTATCTGCGGACGAACACCGTCGTCATGGTCTCACTCCTCGTCGACGTCATCGCCATGGTCTTCGGACTGCCTCGGGCCCTGTTTCCGCAGATCGCGACGGAGACCTTCAACGGCCCTCCGGAGGGCGGCATCGTCTTCTCGCTGCTCTTCGCCGCACTGGCCGGGGGCAGTGCGTTGGCAGGGATCTTCTCCGGCTGGGTGTCCCGTGTCGAGCGGCAGGGTCTGGCCGTGATCATCGCGATCCTCGTCTGGGGCGCGGCGATGACGGTCTTCGGTGTGAGCCTCGAACTCGTCTCGAACTTCTGGCTCGTCTCACTCATCGTCGCACTGAGTGCGCTGGCAGTCGGCGGAGGAGCGGACATCATCTCCTCGGCGTTCCGGTCGACGATGCTGCAGGAAGCGGCGACCGACGACATGCGCGGCAGGATGCAGGGAGTCTTCATCGTCGTCGTGGCCGGCGGGCCGCGCATCGCCGATGTGCTTCACGGTTCGGTGGCGGCGGCGACGAACACCACGATCGCATCTGCAGGAGGCGGCATCGCCGTCATCGTACTCGTGCTCGCCTGCGCAGCAGTGTTCCCGGCGTTCGTGCGCTATCGGGTCGAGCGCGGCGGCCGCGAGCAATCGGTGCCCACCGCCTGAGCGAGCGGTGGGTCTTCCGGTGGCCCTGTGACGACTCGAGTCTGTCGTCGAATCCGGTGGGCATCACTCACCGGTGGCGGCACACCCTTCTGGAAGGCGCCGTTCGCACCAGCAGCTGCGCATCCGTCACCGCTAGCGGCAAAGTGCACCGGTGCAATGGTGCGTTGTGCACCTCACGGTGAGGGGTGCCTCACGGTGTGGGATCGGGTGCGGCGTCCCCGCGGGGACTTCACGGGGAAGACAGTAGCGGGCGTCCCCGCAGGGACGCCCGCTCTGATGTCTCAGTTGAGCTGCCGGTGCCACAGAGAGGCGCCCACCGAAAGAGGTTGGGGATCAGCTCGTCGTCGCCGAGTAGACCGCGTTCTCCGCAGGCTGGACGACGACGAATCCCGGTCCGTGGAAGGCCAGCTGCACGGATTCGCCGGAACCGCGGCCGAAGAACGTGCCGACGCTGACATCGGTCTTGATCTGTGGGGCCAGCCCCGAAGACCAGCACACGGCGGCCTGGGGATCGACGAAGGTCGGCTGCTGCGAGCAGTCGAGGACCATCGGCTCGCCCTTGCAGCAGATGGCCGCAGTGCCCTGACCGGACAGTTCGAGGTTGAACAGGCCCGAGCCGCTGACCATGGCACCGACACCGCCCTTGATGCGTTTGATCTCCCACGCCAGGGCATCGTCGAAGGCGAGCAGGTTCGCGGTGTTGACGGTCAGCGCGTCCTGGGGCCCTTCGAGAGCCATCATGAAGATGTTCGACGCTTCGCGGGCGAAGAACACCTCACCGTGTCCCTCGACGCGCATGACATTGCCGCCTTCGCCGGTGGCTGCCTTCTTCATGAACTGACCGACGGACTTCGAACCCTGGTGAGTGAAGTGGACGTCTCCTTGATAGGCGACCATGGCGCCCTTGGTGGCGATCATAGGAGCGTTCGGCGTGACCACCGAGCGCAGCATCTTGTTCGACTGGAGGGTCCACCGTTCCTGGTTCTGGATCTCGGCGTTGCGCTTGGAAAAGAGTTCGCTTCTCACGGTCCGCGGGCCTTTCTGAGGGCAGGATCTCCTGCTCCGGTTATGGGGTCGACTCCATAGTACGTGGGCCGGGGCTCGGATCCCGGTCGAGTCGTGTGTCCATTTGGAAACACCGATGATCGGCCCTGCCCGGTGAGGGCCTTCGCACGGTGGCACGCAGAAGCCCCAGGGCGTCCGGCACGGCCGCTGCGAAGGCTGTGCCGGACGCCCTGGGGCTCAGAGGACTGCGAGCGACCGGTCGGTCAGGCAGGGTCGACGAAGCTGATGTCGTCGATGCTGATCTCGTCGCCGGACTCGTCCGTGATCAGCGACTCGACGCGACCAGCGGCCTTGAGATCGCCTTCAGCGGACCTGATGGCAGCGATCACGGATGCCGGTGCCTTGATCGTCACCGAGGCGACTGCGGTCTTCTGTGAGACCTTCGCCTCGGTCTTCGTGCGCCGAATCTCGGTCAGGGCCGCGGCCACATCCGCCAGCAGCGACGGGGCGACGTTCGACTCCGGATGGCTCAGCGCCTCGTTCGCAGGCCACTGCGCACGGTGGATCGAACCCGTGCGCCACCAGGACCAGACCTCTTCGGTGACGAAGGGCATGAAGGGAGCGAACAGGCGCAGCAGCACATCGAGAGCGGTGGCGAGTGTGACGTGGGCAGAGAGCTGATCGTCCTCGCCGGTCGAACCGTAGGAGCGGTCCTTGACGAGTTCGACGTAGTCATCGGTGAACTCCCAGAAGAAGCTCTCGGTCACGCGCAGGGCATGCGCGTAGTCGTAATCGGCCATATGCGCTCCGGCCTGGTCGACGACCTCGGACAGCTTCGTCAGCAGTGCGCGGTCGAGATCATGCGTGACCGCACCGAGCTGACCGATGAGACCGGCGTGCACGCCCTGAGCAAGAGCGAACTTCGACGCATTGAGCAGCTTCATGGCCAGGCGACGGCCGATCTGCATCTGCGTCACGTCATAGGCGGTATCGGCACCGAGCTTCGCACTCGCGGCCCAATAGCGCACGGCATCGGGACCGAACCCCGGCTTCGCCTCGCCGAGGATGTCCGAGGGAACGACGACGTTGCCCTTCGACTTCGACATCTTCTTCCGGTCCGGGTCGAGGATCCACCCCGACAGTGCGGTGTGCTTCCACGGTGCCGCATCATTGAGCGAATTCGCACGCACAACGGTGGAGAACAGCCACGTGCGGATGATGTCGTGTCCCTGTGGGCGCAGATCGAACGGGAAGACCTTTCCGAAGAACTCCTCATCACGGGACCATCCGCTCAGCAGCTGCGGGGTCAGCGATGATGTCGCCCAGGTGTCGAGGACATCCGGGTCGGCGGTGAACCCGCCGGGCACGTCACGCTGGTCGGCCGTGAAGCCGGCCGGCACCTCGGCGATGGGATCGACGGGAAGCGACTCGGGAACGATCGGATCCTCGTAATCGGGCTGCCCATCGGTGTCGAGGCGGTACCACAGCGGAATCGGCACACCGAAGAAGCGCTGACGGGAGACCAGCCAGTCACCGTGCAGGTTCTCCACCCAGTTCTCATAGCGCGAGCGCATGAACGCCGGGTGCCATTCGATCTCGCGTCCGCGGGCGATGAGGGCATCGCGCAGTTCGGCAGAGCGACCGCCGTTGCGGATGTACCACTGGCGGCTGGTGACGACCTCGAGCGGCTTATCGCCCTTCTCATAGAACGGAACCGGGTGGGTGATCGGTTCGATCTCTCCGATGAGGTCACCGGATTCGATGAGCATCTGCGCGATGTCCTTGCGCGCGGAGAACGTCGTCTTCCCTGCCAGGGCTTCGTAGTTGGCCACGGCGTCGGACTTCGGTGAGGCGGCGATCCACTCGGGAACCTCAAGGTTGAGGCGGCCGCCGCGGTTGATCACTGCACGCGTGGGCAGATCGAGTTCACGCCACCATGTGACGTCGGTGAGGTCGCCGAAGGTGCAGACCATGGCGATGCCGGTGCCCTTGTCGGACTTCGCGAGCTCATGGGCGCGGACCTCGACGCTGACACCGAACAGAGGCGAGACCACGTTCGTGCCGAACATGGAGGCATAGCGTTCATCGTCGGGGTGCGCGACGAGCGCGACCACGGCAGGGATGAGCTCCGGGCGGGAGGTGAGGATGACGATCGGTTCGGCCGAGGTGTCGGCGAGTCCGTCGGCACCTTCGGGGAAGAACTTCACCTTGTGATAGGCGCCTTCCTTCTCACGGTCTTCGAGCTCGGCCTGTGCCACAGCGGTGCCGAAGGTGACGTCCCACATCGTCGGAGCGTCCTGGGAGTAGGCGTGACCGCCCGCGAGATCCCGGAGGAACGCCCGCTGGCTCACTGCACGGGAATCCTCGTCGATCGTGCGGTACGTGTACTTCCAGTCCACGGACAGACCGGTGGAACGGAAGAGATCCTCGAAGACCTGCTCGTCCTCGGCCGAGAGCTTCTCACAGAGCTCGATGAAGTTCTGCCGTGAGATCTTCACGAAGTCGCGCGAATTCTTCGGAGCCTTCTCCGGCGGCTGGAAATTCGGGTCGTAGGCCTCGCTGGGATCGCAGGTGACGCCGTAGTAGTTCTGCACCCGACGCTCGGTGGGCAGCCCGTTGTCGTCCCAGCCGAGTGGGTAGAACACATTCTTGCCGGTCATGCGCTGGTAGCGGGCGATGATGTCGGTCTGAGTGTAGGAGAACACGTGCCCGACGTGCAGCGAACCCGAGGCTGTCGGTGGGGGAGTGTCGATCGAGTACACCTGCTCACGATCGGTGTCGACGTCGAAGGCGTAGACATTCTGCTCGCTCCACGCGGCGTCCCATTTGTCCCGCAGCCCCTCAAGGGCCGGCTTGTCAGGCAGGTTCACTGACTCGTGAGTCGAGTCGGAAAAGGCAGGTGTGTTCATAACTGCTGATTTTCTCACCCGGTTCGCGATCGGCCAAACCGGTTCCGGTCCCGGCCGCGCCGGGCGCCTTGGGTTTGTCGGTTTGCCGCAGACCGTGGCGAAGGCGCCGTGACGACAATGTTCGTCCAGCTGTCCGAGGAGAGGACGAGATCACATTCTGAACGCCTGGTGAGACGAGCGGGAGGCGGGCAATGAGATTATGGACGCATGGCGCCCTTGGACAGAATTCCGACAGAGAATCCGCCTCCCACGTCGACGGCGTGGATGAATCCTGCTCGCGCAATCGCCATCGTCGCCGTCGTCGCCATCCACTCCCTGGGCACTGTGGTGGAGCAGAATTTCGCGGATATGGGGCCCGATTGGTGGCTGGCCAACATCGTCGACTCCGCGTGCCGGTGGTCGGTGCCAGTGTTCATCATGATCTCCGGGGCTTTGGCCCTCGACCCCGATCGCGGCAGCAAACCGCGGAAGTTCCTGTCCAAACGCATCTGGCGCATCGGGATTCCACTCGTCTTCTGGACCGTCGTCTACGTCCTGTTCCGCCGCTACTATCTGCAGCCTGACGACAACAGCTGGAACCCCGGGATCGCGATCCTCACCGGTTCGCCGTTCGTCCAGCTCTACTTCCTCTATGTGCTTGCGGGACTGACCCTGCTCACTCCGTTCTTCCGCCTTCTCAGCGTCCACGGGTCCAGGCGTCTGCAGTGGGGGACAGGACTGATCTTCCTCGGCATCGGGATGCTCGACCAATGGGTGTCGATGGTCTTCGACGTCGGCGAAGCCAATATCGCGACCCGCTTCCTGCCGATGGCCGGCTTCTACATCCTCGGCTGGGTGCTGCGGGACATCGTCCTGTCTGCGCGGGGTGCGCTCATCGCCTGGGCAACGCTGCTCGGCTCGTGCGCAGCCACTGCCGTCTGGGCAGGACTGGGCCCGGGGGAGAGGCCGTGGCTGTTCCCCTACGAGTACCTCGCGCCGGGCGTGGTCGTCGCGTCGATGGCGGCGTACCTGCTCATGCACTTCCACCTCAGGGAAGGCTTCGGGCTGCTGCACCGGTTCTACCCGTATTCGTTCGGGGTGTTCCTCCTCCACCCGCTCATCCTCTACCCGGTCCGCAATCTCATGGGCCTGCCCGCCTCGGTGCCGGGAGTCGCGCTCCACGCGTTCGTCATGCCCCTGGCATATGCGCTCGTGTGCGCGCTCATCACCTGGGCGGCGGTGAAGATCCCAGGGGTGCGGTCGGTCTTCGGCGAAGGCGGCCCACGCAATCCGCACACTCGGACCCGAGCTCCCAAGCCGGGCCGGGCAGGAACAGCGCCGCCGGAACATCAGGATTCCCCGTTGAGACGAGACTCCGTAGACTGAATACTGAGATCAGAATCGCAGAACCGGATCAGGTCGCCTCTGCGACCGTTCACCCCGACAGACAAGGAAGCAGATGGAAACTCTCAGAGCAGTAGTCACCGGAGCCAGCTCGGGCATCGGAGCCGCCACGGTTCGTCAGCTGCGGGAGCAGGGCTGGGACGTCGTCGCCGTGGCCCGCCGCGAAGACAAGCTCAAGACCCTCGCCGAGGAGACCGGAGCCGACTACATCGTCGCCGACCTCACCGATGACGTCGCCGTCGCCGAGATGGCGAAGAAGGTGCTCGCCGGGGGAGTCGTGCATTCGCTCGTCGCCAATGCCGGGGCCGCCTTCGGCACCGACACCGTGGCCGAAGCCTCCGTCGACGGGTGGCGGGACATGTTCGAGATCAACGTCCTCGGCGTGCTGCGCACGGTCAAGGCTCTGCTGCCGGCGCTCATCGAGTCCGGTCGCGGGGACATCGTCGTGATGTCCTCGACCGCTGGCCACCAGGCCTACGAAGGCGGAGGCGGCTATGTCGCGGCCAAACACGGTTCGCACTCCATCGCCGCCACCCTCCGGCTCGAACTCGCCGGCGACCCCGTGCGCGTCATCGAGATCGCACCGGGCATGGTCGCGACGGACGAATTCAGCGTCAAGCGCCTCGGCGGTGACGAAGCGAAGGCCGCAAAGGTCTACGAAGGCGTCGAGAAGCCGCTGACCGCCGACGACGTCGCCGATGCGGTGGTCTACACCCTCACCCGCCCGCACCATTTCAACGTCGACCTCATGGTCATCCGTCCCATCGCCCAGGCCGCCCAGCACAAGGTCGCACGCAACCAGGGACTGTGAACCGGCCCGACTCCCACCGGGTGCACACTCGACGGCGGTGGCTGCCGCCGTCGAGTGGTCTCCGACGGAGTCGACGGTATACGATTGATATGCGTCGATCCGGCCATCACCGGGGAGCATCCGGAAGAACGGAACCAGTGCGTCATCGCTGGCTTCTCAGTAGAACCGGACGGGTGGACCCGTCACAGTCCGGACAATGAGCGATCCGCGGACCGGCCCCAACGGGCCGGACTGCGGATAAGCGAGGTGGTACCGCGGCAGACTGTCGTCCTCGTGACAGTGACCGCAGTGACCCAGAAGGACGCTCATGACTCAGCCTCTCTACCCCAAGGTATCGACTTCGACCTTCGGCCTCTCCAGCTCTCCGAACTTCCCGGAGATCGAAGACGCTGTGCTCCGCTACTGGCAGGAAGACGATACGTTCAAGGCGTCGATCGAACAGCGGGATGCCGGCACGAACGGTGAGAACGAGTTCGTCTTCTACGACGG
Organism: Brevibacterium spongiae; assembly: GCF_026168515.1. Lineage (NCBI taxonomy): Bacteria > Bacillati > Actinomycetota > Actinomycetes > Micrococcales > Brevibacteriaceae > Brevibacterium > Brevibacterium spongiae. The sequence goes on from NZ_CP093443.1 coordinate 1,901,498, forward strand.
CCCTCCCTTCGCCAACGGCCTGCCCCACTACGGTCACCTGCTCACCGGCTACGTCAAGGACGTCGTCCCGCGCTTTCAGACGATGCGGGGCAAGAAGGTCGACCGTCGCTTCGGCTGGGACACCCACGGTCTGCCCGCCGAGCTCGAGGCCGAACGTCAGCTCGGTATCACCGACAAGTCCGAGATCGGACGCATGGGTCTGGCCGCCTTCAATGACGCCTGCCGGTCCTCTGTTCTGCGCTACACGCAGGAATGGGAAGAGTACGTCACCCGTCAGGGGCGCTGGGTCGACTTCGACAACGACTACAAGACGCTCAACGTCGAATACATGGAAAGCGTCATCTGGGCGTTCAAGCAGCTGTGGGACAAGGGCCTGGTCTACGAGGGCTACCGTGTTCTGCCGTACTGCTGGAAGGACGAAACACCGCTGTCGAACCATGAGCTGCGCATGGACGACGATGTCTACAAGACACGGCAGGATCCGGCGGTGACGATCGGCTACAAACTCAAGGACACCGACGAATGGGTCCTCATCTGGACGACGACTCCGTGGACGGTGCCGTCGAACCAGGCAGTGGCCGTCAACCCCGAGATCCCGCTCGTCGCCGTGATCCCCGGTGAGGACGGTGCCGAGGAGCTGCAGGGCAAGACGCTCATCCTCGCCGAGGCGCGCCTCGGCGCCTACGCCCGTGAACTCGGCGAGGACCCGCAGGTGGTGCGGACCTTCGCCGGCAGCGAACTCGTCGGAGCCGCCTACGAACCTCCGTTCCCGTACTTCGAGGGCGGACAGGCGGAATTCGGTGAGAACATGCACACCATCCTCGCCGCAGACTTCGTCACCGTCGAAGACGGCACCGGCATCGTCCACCAGTCACCGGCCTTCGGTGAAGAGGACAAGGAGCTCACCGACTCCTACGGCATCACCGCAGTGCGCCCCGTCGACGACGGCGGACGCTTCGAATCGACTGTTCCCGACTACGCGGGTCAGCAGGTCTTCGACGCGAACAAGGCCATCATCAAGGATCTGCGCAACCACACGGGCCCGATGGAATCGCGCAGCGCGCTGCTGGTCCGCCATGAATCCTACGAACACTCCTACCCGCACTGCTGGCGCTGCCGGAACCCGCTGATCTACCGCGCAGTGTCCTCGTGGTTCGTCCGCGTCACCGAGTTCAAGGACCGCATGGTCGAACTCAACGAGCAGATCAACTGGGTGCCCGACAACGTCAAGCACGGCCAGTTCGGCAAATGGCTCGAAAACGCCCGCGACTGGTCGATCTCCCGCAACCGGTTCTGGGGATCGCCCATCCCGGTGTGGGTCTCCTCCGACCCGTCCTACCCACGCACCGATGTCTACGGTTCCCTGGCCGAGATCGAAGCCGACTTCGGCCGTCTGCCGGTCAACGACTCCGGCGAGGTCGACCTGCACCGTCCGTGGGTCGATGACCTGACCCGGCCGAACCCGGACGACCCGACCGGCAAGTCGGTGATGCGCCGCATTCCCGAGATCTTCGACGTCTGGTTCGACTCCGGTTCGATGAGCTACGCCCAGGTGCACTACCCGTTCGAGAACTCCGAATGGTTCGACAACCACTTCCCGGCCGACTTCATCGTCGAATACGTGGGCCAGACCCGCGGGTGGTTCTACCTGCTGCACGTGCTCGCGACCGCGATCTTCGACCGCCCGGCCTTCACGAACTGCATCTCGCACGGCATCGTGCTCGGCTCCGACGGGCAGAAGATGTCGAAGTCCCTGCGCAACTACCCGGACGTCAATGAGGTATTCAACCGTGACGGTTCGGATGCGATGCGCTGGTTCCTCATGGCCTCGTCGATCCTGCGCGGCGGCAACCTCGTTGTCACAGAACAGGGCATCCGCGACGGAGTCCGCCAGGTCGTGCTCCCGCTGTGGAACACGTGGCAGTTCTTCGCCACCTACTCCAATGCCGCCGACGGCGTCGACGGTGCGAAGACCGGCTACCAGGCACAGACCCGGTACGACTCGTCTCAGGTCCTCGACCGCTACCTGCTGGCGAAGACGCACGATCTCATCGCGGACTTCGCCGAGGCGATGGAGGGCTTGGACATCTGGGCCGCCTGCGATCTCGTGCGCAGCTACCTCGATATGCTCACGAACTGGTATGTGCGTCGTTCGCGTCGCCGCTTCTGGGACGGCGGCGTCGACACGCACGAGTCCTTCGACGTGTTCTTCACCTGCCTCGAAGCCTTCTGCCGCGTCGCGGCTCCGCTGCTGCCGTTCACTGTCGAAGAGATCTACCGCGGACTGACCGGCGAGCGGTCCGTGCACCTGGCCGACTACCCCGACGCTGCGGCATTCCCCGCCGATGCCGATCTCGTCGCCGCGATGGACCTCACCCGCGACATCTGCTCGACGGCATCCTCGGTGCGCAAAGCCAACCATCTGCGTGTGCGCCTGCCGCTGTCGCAGATGACGGTGGCCACGGACACCGAGCTCGGCACCGACTTCACCGACATCATCGCCGATGAGCTCAATGTGCGCATTGTGTCGGTCCTCGACGTCGCCGAGGCGGAAGCCGCAGGGTTCTCCCTGTCGCAGAACCTCGTCGTCAACGCCCGTGCGGCCGGCCCGCGCCTGGGCAAACAGGTCCAGCAGGTCATCAAGGCCTCGAAGTCCGGGGACTGGTCGGTCACCGACGGGGTCGTCATCAGCGGCGGCATCGAACTCGTCGACGGCGAATACACCCTGGAATCGGTTGCCGAATCCGGGACCGAAGGCATGGAGCTCGCGGCCCTGGACTCCGGGTTCCTCGCCCTGGACACCCGGGTCACCCCGGAGCTCGTAGCCGAAGGAATGGCCCGCGATGCCGTCCGTGCGATCCAGGGCATCCGCAAGCAGCTCGACCTCCACATCTCCGACCGCATCGCCGTGACGATCGAAGCGAACACCGAGGTGGCCGCCGCCCTGGAACCCCATTCGGACCTCATCGCCGGCGAGACCCTGGCCTCCTCGCTGAGCTTCGGCCCTGCTGCCGACGCCGGTGAGCTCTTCACCCCCGAAGAGCTGCCGGGCGGCACCCGTCTGGCGGTGAAGCGGGCATGAGCACCGACGACGACAACGCAGGCGAACTCGCCCGGGTCTACGCCCTGCTCCTGGCCCGGGCGGGGGAGACCCAGGTGGAGCTGCGCCTCGACGCGACGCGGCGAGCCTGTGAGCTGCTCGGCGACATCCACACCGCTGCCCCGACGATCACGGTCACGGGGACGAACGGAAAGACGTCGACGGCGCGGATGATCGACTCGCTCATCACCGCCCACGAACTGCGTGTCGGCCGTTTCACCAGCCCGCACCTGCACTCGGTGACCGAACGGATCTCCGTCGACGGCGCACCGGTGTCCGCAGAGACGTTCGTGCGCATCTTCGACGAGATCGCACCGTATCTCGACATCGTCGATGCCCAGTTGGAGGCCGAGGGTCGGGCCCGGCTCACCTATTTCGAAGCACTGACGGTGCTGGCCTTCGCTGTGTTCGCCGACGCGCCCGTCGATGTCGTCGTCACCGAGGTCGGCATGGGCGGTCAGTGGGATTCGACGAATGTCGCCGACGCCCAGGTCTGCGTGTTCACGAAGATCGGACTCGACCACCAGGCATTCCTCGGGGACACGATCGAAGAGATCGCGACCACGAAATCGGGCATCCTCGATCGCACCGTCGAACCGAGCCCGGCACCGTCCCCGGTGGCCATCACCGCGGTCCAGGACGAAGCGGCGCAGGCCGTGCTCGACGCCGAAGCCGCCCGCCGGGAGGTGCCGCTGGTGACAGAGGAGCGGGACTTCCGCCTGCTCGATCGGCAGCGGGCAGTCGACGGCCAGCTCATCACAGTGCAGGGCCGTCGCGACGTCTACTCCGATGTCTTCGTGCCTCTGCACGGCATCCACCAGGCACACAACGCCGCGGTCGCGATCGTCGCGGCCGAAGCATTCCTCGGCGCGGAAGACAAACCCCTGGATCAGGAGACCGTGGCCGAGGGACTGGCCCGGGCGACCTCGCCGGGGCGGACTGAACTCGTCCGCACCGGACCCAGCGTCGTCGTCGACGGCGCGCACAACCCCGATGCCGCACATGTGCTCGCCGACACTCTCGCCGAGGCCTTCGACTTCGACTACGTGGTCATGGTGCTCGCGATGCTCGAAGATAAGGACATCGGCGGGGTCCTCGAAGAGCTGCACCGCAGCGCCGATGTGTTCGTCGTCAGCGAGACGCTCAGCGCCCGTGCGCTGCCGGCCGAGAAGCTCGCCGAGGCGGCCCGCGAATGGGTCGACGAAGACGACGTCTTCGTCGCCTCCGACCTCAACGCGGCCCTGATGAAGGCCATCGACCTGGCCAACGGCGTCGACGCGAAGAGCCCCGGCATCGTCGTCACCGGTTCGCTCTACACCGTCGCCGAGGCCCGGCTCCTGCTGGGCAGGGGAGAAGACCAGTGAAATCCAAGTATCCCGTCCTGTGCGGGTCGATTCTCATCTGCGAACTCGTCGTCGTCTACTTCGCCGTGCTCACGACCTTCGGCCTGTCCGTGAAATCGGCACAGACCCTGACCTTGGGACAGCTGCTCATCGGAGCCTCGGTCGTGGCAGTGCTCGCGATCATCGCGGTGATCCTGCTGCCGCGGCGCATCGGCGAAAAACGGCCCGGAGTGATCCTCGGCTGGATCGTGCAGGTGCTGCTCCTGGCCTCCGGCTTCGTGCTCAGCTCGATGTTCTTCGTCGGTGCGCTGTTCCTCGGCCTGTGGGCTGCGGCCGTGTACTGGTCGGCTCGAATCGACCGCGAGGTCGCAGCCCGCGGCTGAGCGACCCACCGCATCCGGGCGGAGCGGACGTATCGCCCGGGTAGACTGTTCACCGACGTCCACTCGAACTTGGAAGGACCAGAATGGAACGTACCCTCATCCTCATCAAACCCGATGGAGTCGCTCGCGGCCTCATCGGAGCGATCGTCGCACGGATCGAAGCCAAGGGCTACACGATCGATGCGCTCAACCTGCGGACCGCCACGGCCGAAGAGCTCGCCGCGCACTACGCCGAGCACGAAGGCAAGCCCTTCTACCAGCCGCTCGTCGATTTCATGTCCGAGGGCCCGATCGTGTCGATCATCGCCTCGGGCGAAGGAGTCATTCCCGGTTTCCGGTCGCTGGCCGGCGCCACCGACCCGACGAGCGCAGCACCGGGAACGATCCGCGGCGATCTCGGTCGCGACTGGGGTGAGAAGGTGCAGAAGAACCTCGTCCACGGATCCGACTCCACAGAGTCGGCCGAACGCGAGATCGGCATCTGGTACCCGGCCTGATCGCAGCCGGCACAGCTTGTGGCCGACGGCAGCTGCCGACTTCGGCCCAGATCGGATGAGGGCGCCCCGCAGAGTCTGCGGGGCGCCCTCGCTGTCTGCCGGGACCGGACTGAAGCTTCAGAGCAGATTGGAGAAGTACGACCAGAACTGGACGACGATGCACGCGAAGATGATGAGCATCCACAGCACCGACAGTGCGATGTTCTCCTTGGCCGCGACCCGGGCGAACGCGTTCTGGGCGACAGCGCTGCCGAACCGGCCGGAGAGCACATTGCGTGCAGTCACCGCCACGAACATCGGAATCGTCATGGTCCAGACGACGATGCACCAGGGGCAGCCGACTCCGATCTTGTAGATCGAGATGTAGAACAGGAACATCACGAGGACCACGCCGAGACCCAACCCGATATTGAGTCCGATCATCACCCAGCCGGGCAGCTTCGCTCCCGAGAGGATGAGCACGCCGATGAGCAGCGGGAAGATGAAGGCTGCGATGCCGAGAAGCTGATTCGGGAACCCGAACAGTTCGGACTCGGCGTGTTCCATCACCGAACCGCAGGAGAAGAAGGGGTTGAGGTCGCAGGAGAGCACGACATCGGGGTTCGCCAGCTTGTCGTATTTCTCCGCCGACAGAGTGAATGATGCGAGGAAGCCGATCACCGAGCCGACGATGAGGAAGATTCCGAACGGGCCGGATCTCAGCACCCACGACGTGGCGGACGGAGGGGCTTCGATGTCGTCGGAGAGGGTCTGTGCACTGTTCACCCTCCAAGAATGCCTGGCGCGGAAGTCTGCGGCAAACCCTGAGAACCGAATCATCAGCTCAGATCGACTTCTGTGACATAATGGCATGACGGATACCTGCTCTCACACCGAGCAGGAGAAGGGCCTCCACCGAGTCGAGGGTATGACCTCGCAGGTCGACAACAAGATGAGGCTGCATCGAAGGCCTACGCGCTGAGCGCGAGCCGGACGTGCCATCCACAAGTTTCGGTCCGCCCAAGGACCATGTAAGGATCCGAAGATCCGTACGGTGTGGACGGCATCTTCGGACTGGGAGATACGATGAACGAAATGTCGAACGACGATAACGAATCGACAGATCCGACCGAAGGCATCCTCGCCGATCTGGCGAATCTGCAGCAGTCGGTCAATGCCAAGGGCAATTCCGCCGACGACGTCGATGACAGTGTGCGAGCACGTCTTGACGACATCGCCGAGGCGGCCGAATCCCTGCGAATCGGCGATGCCGATGACAGCGACGACGAGGAACCGGAACCGGCACCTCGCAGCAGCCGCCCCAAGCCGGCGCGTGATGCCGTCGCCAATCGCGGTCTCGTCTTCGAGCAGTTCGTCCGCGGAGACTCCGACGATGCGGGCTCCGACGACCACTCCGACGATGACGACCACTCCGACTCCTATGCCGAGGACGACTCCGATGGTGCGGAGGACTCATCACCGCGTCAGCCGGCTGTGAGCTTCGATCCGCGCAACCCCTTCGCCCCACCCGCCCCGACACCGGCACCAGCAGCGACGGAGCCTGCCGAACCCCGTGCGAACCGGGCCGTTCCGCACGACGGCGGCCTGATCTTTCAGGTCCCGAAGGCCGAACATGCCGAGGTCGTGAGCATCGACGACGAGTCCGACGACGACTGGGACGACTCCCAGGACTCCGACGCCGATTCCGAATCCTCGCAGCGCAGTGACAACGATGACGACGAGAACTCCTCAGGTCCACGCCGTCGTCGCGGGCGCCGCTCGCGCAGCCGCGACGAGAACCATGACGATTCCGAGGACTCCTCCGGAAAGTCTGAGGACTCTGCGGGAAAATCTGACGACTCCGAGGACGACGACTCCGATTCGGAGAACAGCCGGTCCTCGCGGCGCGGCTCACGGTCGAACAATCGCGGATCGCGACAGAAGTCGGATTCGGGCTCACACGATTCGCAGTCGAAGTCTGACCACGGCTCCGACGACGCAAGCTCGGATAACACCGGCTCGGATGACTCTCACACCGACGATCATGACGATGACGACGATTCCGAAGGCGGCTCTCGTCGCCGTCGCCGCCGTCGCTCCCGCACGCGCAGCTCCGGCAGCTCCAGCAGCTCCGATCGTGATGAAGTCACGTCCCTGAAGGGCTCGACCCGTCTCGAAGCCAAGCGTCAGCGACGCAAGGAAGGCCGTGAGGCCGGACGTCGTCGCCCGATCATCACCGAGGCGGAGTTCCTCGCCCGTCGCGAATCCGTCGAACGCACAATGCTCGTCCGCGAAAGCGGCGACCAGACGCAGCTCGTCGTCGTCGAAGACGGAATCGCGGTCGAACACTACCTCAAAGAGAACCGTCAGCAGTCGTCACTCATCGGCAACGTCTACCTGGGCAAGGTCCAGAACGTGCTGCCGAGCATGGAAGCGGCGTTCATCGACATCGGCAAGGGCCGCAACGCCGTGCTCTACGCCGGTGAAGTCAATTGGGACGCGCTCGGGATGGACGGCAAGGCCCGTCGCATCGAAACCGCGCTGAGTCCCGGCGACGCCGTGCTGGTGCAGGTGACCAAGGACCCGATCGGTCACAAGGGTGCCCGTCTGACCAGCCAGATCTCACTGCCGGGCCGCTTCCTGGTCTACGTGCCCGGCAATTCGATGACCGGCATCTCCAGGAAGCTGCCGGACAATGAACGTGCGCGGCTGAAGAAGCTGCTCAAAGAGCTCGTCGGCGATTCGAACGGCGTCATCGTGCGCACAGCTGCCGAAGGCGCCACTGATTCGGATCTCTCCCGCGATGTCGAACGCCTGGCCAAGCGGTGGGAGACGATCGAGAAGAAGTCGAAGTCGACGAAGGTGCTCGCCCCGCAGCTGCTCTACAGCGAGCCGGACATGATCGTGCGCATCATCCGAGACGTGTTCAACGAAGACTTCAGCTCGCTCGTCATCGACGGAGACGGAGCCTGGAACACGATCCACGAATACGTCGAGTCCGTGGCCCCGGACCTGCTCGAACGCGTCCACAGCTACAGCGAAGACGAAGATATCTTCGACCACTACCGGATCGAAGAGCAGATCCAGAAGGCGCTGCAGCGCACCGTGAACCTGCCGTCGGGCGGTTCGCTGGTCATCGATCGGACCGAAGCGATGACGGTGGTCGACGTCAACACCGGTAAATTCACCGGTTCGGGAGGCAATCTCGAAGAGACGGTGACCCGCAACAACCTCGAGGCCGCCGAGGAGGTCATCCGCCAGGTGCGTCTGCGCGACATCGGCGGAATCATCGTCGTCGACTTCATCGACATGGTGCTCGAATCGAACCGCGACCTCGTGGTGCGCCGCCTCGTCGAATGCCTCGGACGCGACCGCACGAAGCATCAGGTCGCGGAAGTGACTTCACTGGGCCTCGTACAGATGACCCGGAAGCGGATCGGCACCGGTCTGGCTGAATCCCTGGTCAGCGCCGGGGAGGACCTCACTGGTCGTGGTCTGCTGCTGCCGGGCAGCGAAGAGGACGGCTCGAAGTCACACCGCGGCAACAGGTCATCGAACAATGACAACCGCCGTGACCGGAAGCGTCGCGGAGATTCGGGTTCGAAGGCGAAGCAGACCGAGCCCGAGACGCAGGAGGACACGGTGTCTTCCGATGCCTCCCGCTCCGCTGTCGCGGCGATCGCGAAGGCGACACTGAAGAAGGACGACACAGACACTGACGAGGCGAAGTCCGAGACAGACGAGAAGTCCGGCGTCGACGAGGGCAAGAAGTCCCGTTCGCGTTCGCGCAACAACCGCAGGCGTTCGAATTCCGGGTCTGCGAAGTCCGATGAGTCGGAGGCAGCCGGCAAGCAGTCTGCCGGCGCGGCGCAGGAAGCGTCGACGCAGGAGGCAGCCTCCGCAGCTGAGTCCAAGGACTCTGAGCCCAGGGACGCTGCTTCCAAGGACTCTGCGTCCAAGAACGCTTCGTCCGGAGGCGCGCAGAAGTCTCAGAAGCCCGCGGCCGAACCGGTCGAGGAGCCGAAGGACCTGCCGCTGATGATCGGTGCCGACACCGAGACGAAGGTGGCCACCGCCGCCCCCGTCAAACGTGCACCGGTGAAGAAGGCGAAAGAGCCTGCCAAGAAGGCCAGCGAGCCGGTGCAGGAGCAGCTGCCGACCTCGTTCGTCATCATCGGCGACGACTGAGTCCCGCGGCGGTGCCCGGCACCGCTGAGCCGAACGAACACAGAGCGCCCCGCCGACGAAGATTCGTCGGCGGGGCGCTTCGTCACCGGCCAGAGGGCAGAACTCGGCCAACAGGGATGCCGAGCTCGGCCTGAGGCGAGGGCGAACCAAAACTGCAGCGAGACTGTGCTCGGCGCGCTTCAGCCGCCGGACTGCTGATTGCGTGAGGTGCTGATCGTCGGCTGGGCCGCCTGATCACCGCAGAGGACGATCATGAGGTTCGAGACGAGATCGCTGCGCTCTGCCTGTCCGAGCTTGACGATCTGTCTGCCCTCGATCTGCTCAATTGCCGTCTCGACCATTCCGACGGCCCCTTCGACGATGAGCTGGCGGGCAGCGACGACCGCAGTCGCCTGCTGTCGCTGCAGCATGGCCCGCGCGATTTCGGGGGCGTAGGCCAGCTGGGTGATACGGGATTCGATGACCGTCACGCCGGCGGCCATCACCCGGGCGGCCACCTCGTCGGAAAGCTTCGAGGTGATCTCATCGGCATTGTCGCGCAGCGACATCCGCCGCGGGTCTGAGGAGTCATAGGCGTACGAGTTCGCGATGTGCCTGACCGCGGTCTCCGCCTGGATCGCAACGAACTCCTCGAAGTCGTCGACTTCGAACATCGCCTGCGCAGTGTCCTTGACCTGCCAGACCACGACTGCACCGATCTCGATCGGGTTGCCGTCGAGATCATTGACCTTGAGCGTCGAGGTCTCATGATTGCGGATTCGAGTGGAGACCTGGTCCTTGGTGTAGAAAGGATTGACGAAACGCAGACCCGACTGACGGACCGTGCCCACGTACTTGCCGTAGAGCTGGAGGACGACGGCGTGGCCCGGTGCCACCGATGTGCATCCCTTGAAGAGGAACATCGAGGCGATGAAGCTGATGACGCCGAAGACGATGAGGATGACACCGACCGCTGCCTGCGCGAAGGTCATGACGAAGCCGATGACCGCGAGGATCAGCGCGAGCAGAAGCAGAGCGATGGCTCCGACGATGGCGAAATAGCCGGAGACACCTCCGGCGGGCTTCTCTCGCACCCGTTCGCCCTCGGGGGAGACGAGGCGAGCCGGAGCGGCTCCGCCGGGTCCGGAGGCAGGAGGCTGGGCTGACACGGGCCGCTGAGCAGAGGCGGGGCCCTGCTCCGACCGCCGACGCCGAGAGTCCGAACCCGGACGACGCGTCTCCGGCGGAATCGGGGAGGCGGGATTCGCTCCGACACCATGATGCTGGGGTGCACCGGTGTTGGCCTGCGCACCGGCGGGCGGGCCATAGGCCTGCCCCGAATCGGCCACGCCCGACGATCCCGCTTGAGAGCCCTGAGATCCATAGTGCCCATTGGGATTGGTCACTGGTTCGGACCCAGGATAAGCGGCCTGCTGCGAGTAGCCGGCCTGATAGTGCGGAGCAGGATCACCGCTGGGCACGGGCCCTCGATTGGGTGGCTGATTCTGTCGGGGACCTGGCTGCTGAGGGTTCTGAGTCATGCTCCCAGTCTAGGCCAAAGAGTGAGACGCGGGTCTCACAGCGAACGGGATCGGTCGATTTCATAACGGTTTGATAACCGAACCGGTCTCACAGGCTGGAACGCTTGAATGTGACGTACGTCTCAGGAATCTTGGCAAACCATGAACAACATTCATATCTCAGCAGCGCCGGTCTCTCCGGTCGACGACGCCATCAACTCCTGGTTCGATCCGATCGCGACATGGTTCGGCAACATCATCTTCTTTCCGATCACCATCGGAGACTTCTCATTTCCCTTCGTCGTCATCTGGCTGATCTTCGCGGCGGCCGTCTTCACCGTCTACTTCGGCTTCATCCAGGCCCGCGGTGCGAAGCTGTCGATCGAGATCATCCGCGGCAAGTTCTCCTCGAAGACCGACCCGGGCGAGGTCACCCACTTCCAGGCCCTGGCCTCCGCACTGTCGGGGACGGTCGGTCTGGGCAACATCGCCGGCGTCGGCGTGGCCATCGCCCTCGGCGGCCCCGGCGCGACCTTCTGGATGATCGTGGCCGGTCTGCTCGGCATGTGCACGAAGTTCGTCGAATGCACACTCGGAGTGAAATACCGTGAGATCGACGAGAACGGGGTCGTCCACGGCGGACCGTTCAAATACCTTCCCGTCGCCTTCCGCCGCTTCTCGAAGCCAGTGGCCGCCGTTCTGACAGGACTCTTCGCGGTCGCCATCCTCGTCTTCGGCGTCGTCGGCGGCGGAATGTTCCAGGCCAATCAGACCTTCGCCCAGGTGCGCACCGCAACAGGCGGAGACGACGGCTTCCTGGCAGGCCCCTTCGCCTCCCTCATCTTCGGACTCATCTTCGCAGCGCTCGTCGCCCTGGTGATCCTCGGCGGCATCCGCTCGATCGCGAAGGTCACCGACAAGCTCGTCCCCGGGATGGCCATCTTCTACGTCGTCTCCTGCCTCCTCGTGCTCGCCCTCAACTTCGACAACATCCCGAATGCGATCGGCGAGATCTTCGCCGGAGCCTTCAACCCGCAGGGCGTGGCCGGCGGCATCGTCGGCGTCATGATCATCGGCTTCCAGCGTTCGGCCTTCTCCAACGAGGCCGGCATCGGTTCGGCAGCCATCGCCCACTCGGCGGTGAAGACCCGTCGACCGATCTCCGAAGGATTCGTCGCACTGCTCGAGCCCTTCATCGATACGGTGATCATCTGCACCATGACCGCGCTGACGATCATCGTTGCCAACCAGGCCTCCTACCGCAACGACCTCGGTGAGGGTGAGATCGGCGGCGTCGCTCTCGCCTCCGACGCCTTCTCCACCGTCGCCCCGTGGTACCCGATCCTGCTGGCCATCGCCGTCGCTCTCTTCGCCTTCTCCACACTCATCACATGGGCCTACTACGGAGAGCGGGCATGGAGCTACCTGTTCGGTCGCTCGAAGGCCACGATCATGGTCTTCCGGACACTCGTCTGCATCTTCGTCGTCGTCGGCTGCATCGCCAGCTTCTCCAAGGTCGTCGAATTCGCCGATGCGGCTCTGTTCATGTGTGCCTTCATCAACATCCTCGGCCTCTACCTGCTCATGCCGGTCGTGAAGAAGGAGATGAAGAAGTACCTCGCCGACCGCAAGGCGGGTACGCTCAACGACCCGGACACCGCTGACGCCGTCCCGGTCGAACAGTCCGCCTGAGACCTGACCCTCCGCATCAGGGGAGGAGGACGCCCTGATATCGGCCGACTGTGCGCCGCGCCCGTACGGACGCGGCGCACAGTCGTGTCCGGCCGTCGATAGACTGAGGGCGTGGAGCAGAACAGAGACGACAAGACACATGCACTCGAACGGCTGGCGGAGCTGCGAGGAAGCATCGACAATATCGACGCCTCCCTCGTCCATCTCCTGGCCGAGCGATTCAAACTCACCGAGCGCGTCGGTGAGCTCAAAGCCGATCACGGGCTTCCCCCGGCAGACGAATCCCGTGAAGCCAGGCAGGTCGCCCGGCTGCGGGAGCTCGCCGAGGACTCACATCTGGACCCGGAGTTCGCAGAGAAGTTCCTCGCGTTCATCGTCGCCGAGGTGATCCGACGACACGAACGCATCGCGGAGTCCCGCGAGAGCTGAGCCGAAAATTCGCAGATCCTCGCCGCTGATCGGACGCAGTTCGTCGTCGATGATCGAGAGATCGCTCACAGTCGATGATTCGGTCGCGCGTCGGTGCCGAACGGGTTTGCCGATGCTGTGTGGTCTCGACTAGAATTGATCGTCGGTGCGCGTGACGCGCCACGGCTGGTGATTCCTCTCAATGGGAAGCCTGCGAAGACCTTTCGCGGCAGCCAAGGGACAACCGCCGTTCGTTTGTGTATTAGCAGAAAGAGGGTTCGACCATGGTCTATGCCATCGTCCGCGCCGGAGGCCACCAGGAAAAGGTGAGCGTCGGCGACATCATCACAGTCAACCGAATGAAGGCGAAGGCTGGAGACAGCGTCGAACTCGATGCCGTGCTTCTTGTCGACGGCGAGACGGTCACGACCGACGCCGACGCTCTGTCGAAGGTCTCCGTCACCGCTGAGGTCGCAGGAGAGCTCCGCGGACCCAAGATTGTGATCCAGAAGTACAAGAACAAGACGGGATACAAGAAGCGTCAGGGCCACCGCCAGGACCTCACCCGCCTGAAGATCACGAACATCAAGTAAGAGGAGACTTCTCACATGGCAAGCAAAAAGGGAGTCAGCTCGACCCGCAACGGTCGCGACTCGAACCCACAGTACCTCGGCGTCAAGCGCTTCGGCGGCCAGACCGTCAAGGCCGGCGAGATCATCGTCCGCCAGCGCGGAACCAAATTCCACCCCGGCTCCAATGTCGGCCGCGGTGGCGACGATACCCTCTTCGCACTGACTGCAGGAGCCGTGGAATTCGGCAAGCGCAACGGTCGCAAGATCGTCAACATCGTCGGGGCCTGATCCTCACCGGATCCGTTCCAACGTCAATATGAATTCTCCCCACTGAGGGGACCATGAAGGGTGAGTCGAAGGACTCACCCTTCATCTGATATAAGGACACTATGGCCACCGAGTTCGTAGACCGCGTCACCGTTCATCTCGCCGCCGGCGATGGAGGGAACGGGTGCGCCTCGATCAGGCGTGAGAAGTTCAAACCGCTCGGCGGCCCCGATGGAGCCGACGGCGGGAACGGCGGCAACATCATCTTCCGAGTGGATCGCCAGACCACCACTCTGCTGCCGCTGCACCATCGTCCGCATCTGCGTGCTGAGGGCGGAGGAATCGGCAAGGGCGATCTTCGTCATGGAGCCGACGGCAAAGACCTCATCATCGAGGTGCCCGAAGGCACGGTCGTCAAGGACTCCGGCGGCAGCGTCATCGTCGACCTCGTCGAGGACGGCACCGAATTCACCGCAGCCGCCGGAGGGCGCGGAGGACTCGGCAACGCCGCCCTGGCCTCGACGAAGCGCAAAGCCCCGGGCTTCGCTCTCCTCGGGGAACCGGGAGAGACGCTGAGTCTGGTCCTCGAACTCAAGACCATCGCCGACATCGCCTTCGTCGGGTACCCGTCCGCCGGCAAGTCGAGTCTCATCGCCGCACTGTCCGCGGCGAAGCCGAAGATCGCCGACTACCCGTTCACCACCCTCGTGCCCAACCTCGGAGTGGTCCAGGCAGGCGACACCCGCTACACCGTCGCCGATGTGCCCGGACTCATCCCCGGCGCCTCCGAAGGCAAGGGGCTGGGGCTGGAATTCCTCCGTCACGTCGAACGCTGCGCGGGTCTCGTGCACGTCATCGATATGGCCACGTGGGAGCCCGATCGTGATCCGGTCTCCGACCTCACGATCATCGAGTCCGAACTCGCCGCCTATGCTGTCGACCTCGACGACGGCAGCGGACTGCTCCCGCTGTCCGAACGCCCCAAACTCGTGGCGCTGAACAAGGTCGACATTCCCGACGGAAGCGATCTCGCCGACATTGTGCGTCCCGATCTCGAAGCCGCCGGCTACCGAGTCTTCGAGATCTCCGCGGTCAGCCACGCCGGACTTCGCGAGCTCTCCTTCGCCATGGCCGAACTCGTGGTGGCAGAACGTGAACGCCGAGCCGAAGTCGAAGCC
The DNA here is from genome assembly GCF_026168515.1 of Brevibacterium spongiae. Taxonomy (NCBI): domain Bacteria; kingdom Bacillati; phylum Actinomycetota; class Actinomycetes; order Micrococcales; family Brevibacteriaceae; genus Brevibacterium; species Brevibacterium spongiae. The sequence continues at coordinate 1,916,604 of NZ_CP093443.1, forward strand.
ACACCGCAGCGTGTGGTGATCCGTCCGAAGGCCGTGGACGATCGCGGATTCGAGATCCGTGCCGAACGCGACGCGGAGGGACCCCTGTTCCGGGTCCTCGGCGACAAGCCCCGTCGCTGGGTGCAGCAGACGGACTTCGGCAATGATGAGGCCGTCGGCTATCTCGCCGATCGTCTCGATCATCTCGGCGTCGAGGAGGCGCTGTTCAAGGCCGGGGCGAAACCCGGCGACACCATCGTCGTCGGCGGAGACGACGGAGTCGTCTTCGACTGGGATCCGACCACCGTCGGCGGTGCCGAGCTGCTCGGTTCGCGCGGTTCGGACCTCCGTCTGGAAGACGACACGCGGTCCACTCGCAAGGAGCGCAAGGCCGCCTATCACGAACGGATGGACGCGAAGGCCGCAGTCCGCGCCGAATTCGAGCAGGAGCGCCTCGCCGAGCGTGCCCAGCGTGAGAGTGGTGCACGAAACGAGGCGACGCCGGCTCCCGAGTCGGGAGACAGCGAGAAGTGAGCGCCACGCCGCAGGCCAGCGGTGTTGCATCCGCAGCCCGTGAGGATATCGCCACCGCTCGGCGTATCGTCGTCAAGGTCGGTTCGTCGTCCCTGACGACCATCGACGGCGGTCTCGACGAAGCCAAGCTCATTGCGCTCACCGATGTCATCGGAGCCCATCGGGCCGCCGGGCACGAGGTGATCCTCGTGTCCTCGGGCGCGATCGCCGCCGGGCTCGATCCGATGGGGTTGAACAGACGGCCCCGGGACCTCGCTACCCAGCAGGCAGCAGCCGGTGTCGGACAGGGACTGCTCATGGCCGCGTACGCCCGTGCGCTGGGTCGCTACGACCTCGTTCCCGGACAGGTGCTGCTGTCCGCCGACGACCTCATCCGCCGGACTCAGTACAAGAACGCCCAACGCGCCATCGACAAACTCCTCGCCCTGGGCACCCTGCCCATCGTCAACGAGAACGATGCCGTGGCGACAGAGGAGATCCGCTTCGGCGACAACGACCGGCTCGCGGCTCTCGTCGCGCACCTGTCCCACGCGGATGCCCTCGTCCTCCTCTCCGACGTCGATGCTCTCTACTCGGGTCCTCCGGACCTGCCCTGCTCTCATCTCATCGGCCGGGTGCACGGACCCGGCGATCTTGCAGACATCGCCATCGGCGGGGTCGGATCCGCCGGGACCGGCACCGGCGGGATGGCCACTAAGGTCGATGCCGCGATCATGGTCGCCGACTCCGGCATTCCCGCGGTCCTGACATCGGCACCGCGGGTCGCCTCGGTGCTGGCGGGGGAGGAGGTCGGCACATACTTCGCAGTCACCCATCGCCGGCGCGGCACCCGGCTGCTGTGGCTGCGCCATCTGGCGCGGACCTTCGGCTCGGTGACCATCGATCGGGGAGCTGAGCGAGCTGTGCTCTCCCGGGGCACGTCGCTGCTCGCGGCCGGCGTCACCTCCAGCGAAGGAGACTTCGAAGCCGGTGACCCCGTCGAGATCCGCAACGTCGACGGCGAGGTCATCGCCCGGGGGATGACGAACTTCTCATCCGCGGAGCTGCCGCTGATGTTCGGGTCCACAACCGAGGAACTTGGCACCCGTCTGGGAAATGATTACCGTAAAGAGGTCATCCATCGTAACGATCTCGTTCTCACACAGGTGAGCGGGGGGAGATAGCACATGAGCGCTGCAGCCGAGATCCACCCCAAGACCGTGCGCGGCGTGACCCGGATCGCGCGCAACGCCAAAGCTGCCTCGAGTTTCCTGGCCACGACGTCGACGACCGGCAAGGACGCCGCCCTGCAGGCCATCGCCGAGGCGCTGCGGACGCACACTGACCGCATCGTCAAAGCCAACGACGCCGACATCGCCGCCGGCACCGAGAGCGGGATGAGCGATTCGCTGCTGGACCGTCTGCGCCTCGACGCCGATCGCATCGCCGCGATCGCCGACTCTGTCGAAGCCGTCATCGATCTGCCCGATCCCGTCGGCGACGTCGTCCTCGGTCGGACCCTGCCCAACAGCATCAGACTCACCCAGACGCGAGTGCCGATGGGAGTCATCGGCGCCATCTACGAAGCCCGTCCGAACGTCACCGTCGACATCGCCGTGCTCGCACTGAAGTCCGGCAACGCCACGGTGCTGCGTGGAGGCTCGGCGGCACAGAATACGAACACGGAGCTGATCTCCATCCTCCGCAGCGCCATCGAGTCGACGGGACTGCCTGCTGACACGGTCAACGGCATCGACCAGTACGGCCGGGAGGGAGCGAACGTGCTCATGCACGCCCGTGACTTCGTTGATCTCCTCATTCCCCGAGGCGGCGCCGAACTCATCAACATGGTCGTGCAGGAATCGATCGTGCCCGTCATCGAGACCGGGGTGGGCAATGTCCATATGTTCATCGATTCCACGGCCACGGTGAAGACTGCCGTGGACCTTGTGGTCAACTCGAAGACACAGCGTCCCAGCGTCTGCAACTCCCTCGAAACGCTGCTCGTCCACGAGAAGGCCGCCAAACGCGTGCTGCCGAAGATCCTCGAACGCCTCGACCAGGCCGGCGTCATCGTCCACGCCGACTCGGACGTCTCGGCTCTGGCGCCCTCCTCGATGAAGGTGCGTCGAGTCTCACGCCGGGACTGGGCCAAGGAATACCTCGGACTGGAGATCGCGATCAAACTCGTCTCCGGCATCGAAGAGGCGATCGATCACATCCGGGCCTACAGCTCCGGTCACACCGAAGTCATCGTGACGAAGGACCTCGACAACGCCGACACCTTCGTCGCCGCCATCGACGCCGCAGCAGTGGGAGTCAACGTCTCGACTCGATTCACCGATGGGGGAGAATTCGGCTTCGGGGCGGAGGTCGGAATCTCGACGCAGAAGCTGCATGCTCGCGGCCCGATGGGACTCGAACAGCTGACGACCACCAAGTGGGTGATGATGGGCAACGGTCAGATCCGGTCCTGATTCCCAACCGGCCCGAAACTCTCACAGACGGGGCACACCCGCCCCGCCTCGGCGGATTCGGATCCGGTCGAAGTCATGTCGATGCCGTATTCCCGGGTCGTTCATGAGAAACTGAGAAGGAAGCGAAACCGACGCTCACCATCAGCGTCGGAGAAGACAGAAGGAGTTATCACGTGAACGCAGCCATTATGGTCGCCGCGGCCGAAGGTGGGGAGCAGGCAGCCCACGTCGAGCTGCCGATGGATCCGATCTGGTACGGACTCATCACCCTGGCGATCTTCCTCACGATTGGCGTTGTGACTCGGTCGTGGAAGGGCATCTCGTACCGCCACTGATATGGCAGATCACAGACGCAGAGTCGGTGTCATGGGCGGCACCTTCGACCCCGTCCACCACGGCCACCTCGTCGCGGCAAGTGAGGTCCAAGCGACCTTCGACCTCGACGAGGTGGTTTTCGTCCCCACCGGACGGCCGTATCAGAAGGACGTCGAAGAAGTCACCAGCGCCGAACACCGGTACCTGATGACCGTGATCGCCACCGCATCGAATCCACGCTTCACCGTCTCCCGAGCCGACGTCGATCGGCCGGGACCGACCTACACCATCGATACGCTGCGCGACCTGGCCAGAAGCTACGGGCCGGACACAGAGTTGTTCTTCATCACCGGCGCGGACGCTTTGGCTCAGATTCTGACGTGGAAGAATGTGGATGAGCTGTTTTCCTTGGCACACTTCGTCGGGGTCAGTCGACCAGGGCACGAACTCCGTGGTGAGGGACTGCCGGTGGATCGGCTGAGTCTCGTGCAGATTCCGGCGCTGGCGATATCGTCCACGGATTGCAGACAACGGGTGATGGATGGCGCACCCGTCTGGTACCTCGTGCCGGACGGTGTCGTGCAGTACATTGCGAAATACGAGTTGTACAGGAGTGAGAATGGCTGAGGAGCAGTTCACGTCACGTCGAGCCCGGCGCGAAGCCGAACGGCAGGCGGCGGAACGGGCGTTCGAAGCGCGAGAGGTTCCTGACCAGCCGCAACAGGCCCCGAACTCCCGCGCCGACCTCCTCAGTCCGCCGCCGGCGAAGAAGCCCGACTCGGCACCGGCGTCCCGTCAGGGAGCCGCAGCTGCGGAGCCAGTCGGGACAGATGACGGAGAGTCAGCGACTTCCCGCATCGACCCCGATCCATCACCGCGGACCAGTCACGAACGCGGTGCCCTGGCCTCGGACCATCCGCAGGAGTCCCGGCCACCCGTGCATGCCGAAGACCGGCTCGACCCGCAGCGGACACCGCTGCCGCATTTCGAGTCACGGGCTGAGAAGAAGCGCTACCTGCGCGAACACGGACTCTCGCTCAACGGTGATCTGTCCACCGGCGCGCTGCCGGTCGTGGCCGACGACCAGGAGCTGGCCGAACGCCGGGCCGCCTCCGAAGGTCGCCTGACCGGTCCGGTGCCCGAAGTTTCCGAGCCCGACGAGGATCGTCCCACCGAGGACGGCTCCGCTGAGCCAGCCTCATCGAAATCTCCGTCTGCTTCGTCAGACAGTCCCGCGTCTGCGCCGTCGGACAATGCCGCGTCTGCACCGTCAGACAATGCGGCGTCCGCACAGTCCGAGTCTGTCGTCGAACACGAGTCCTACGATTCAGCCGGCTTCGGCGGAGCCACCGAGGAAGTTGCCGCCCGTGACTTCGAAGCCCCCGTCACACGCGACTCCGCACCACGTCCCACCACACGTGAGAACGAACCGTTCGACGCCCTCTCGATGCCCTTCTCGGCACTCGATGAGGACGCCGCCGAGGATGCGTCGAGCTCGACTGCCCCGTCGAAGGGCGAGTCGAACTCCAAGCGTGAAACCGCCGCGAAGCGCGAACCCGCCGCGACGAGCGAACCTGCCCCGAACGCCGACCCCGCTTCGAGGCGCGAAGCCGCCGCGAAGGCCGAACCCGGCACCGGAACTCAGAGCACTGCCGGTGCAGCGGATTCTGCGAAGAGCGCACCCGGAGCAGCGAACGAGACAGCGGCGAAGGAGACCGAACTCGACGAGGCGGAGCCGGCCGGCCGTGCCCGCCGGATGCCGATCGTGCAGCCGCCTTCGACCTCCGGCGTCCGTGTCGTCACCGCGGCCTCGGCCCAGATCCCCACCACCGACGAACCCGTCAGTCAGGCCCCGACCGCACCGTCGAACGGCACCGAAACCGCACCTGCGGACGGTGCCGGGCGTTCCGAGGCGAATGCCCCGTCCCACGAGCCCGGATCCGATGATGCGGCACGCGCACTGGCCGCGAACCCGGAGACGCGCCCGATGGACGCCGTGCCCGAAGCCTGGGCGCTGCCGAACACCGACTACGAAGACGAAGAGACCGAGAACCCACCGGGAACACGGATCCGCGCCAGTTCCGTGACGGGAGCGGACGGGCAGATCCTCATGGGCGAAGAGCCCTCGAAGATGCCCTATATCGTCCTCGGAATCGCGGCCTTCTTCGCCATCGCACTCATCGTCGTCGCTTTCATCCTGTTCCAGTGACACCACCTGCATTCCTGCATCCATGCGAAAGGATCTTGTGAGCGAGATCGCCGAATCCACCCAACTGCTTCGAACCGCCGCTAAGGCCGCGGACGAGAAGCTCGGTACCGACATCATCGGCCTCGATGTGAGCTCCACGCTCTACATCACCGACGCCTTCCTCATCGTCTCCGCGGACAACGAACGACAGATCGGTGCGATCATCGACTCCGTCGAAGAAGCCATCCAACGCGAGCACGGCCGCACACCGCTGCGCCGCGAAGGTCGCGGAGGCGACTGGGTCCTGCTCGACTTCGGTGAGATCGTCGTCCATGTCTTCTCCGCCGAACAGCGCGAATACTATGCGCTCGAGAGGCTGTGGAAAGACGTGCCGGTCATCGACCTGCAGCTTCCCGCACCAGACGCAGACGAATGACCAAGACCGTCCTGTTCTGGCGCCACGGCCAAACCGATTTCAATGTCGCAGGACGATTTCAAGGCCAGTCGGATGTGCCGCTGAACGATGCCGGACGCGCCCAGGCCGAACAGGCCGCCCGTCGGCTCGCCGATTTCGCCCCGCAGCTCATCGTCTCCTCCGACCTGTCGCGGGCCGCGGAGACCGCGGACAGTCTCGCAGCGCTTGTCGGCCTGACACCGGTGCGTGACGAGCGGCTGCGCGAAGCCGCCTTCGGCGAATGGGAAGGATCGACCCGCGCCGAGGTGGCCGAAACCTGGCCGTCGGAACTCGCCGAATGGGCCTCCGGAGCCGATGTGGCTCCTCCGGGCGGAGAATCCCGTTCCGAATCGGGAAGCCGCGTCGCCGCCGCCGTGACGGACATCGTCGAGTCATCGGATGCACAGACGATCGCGTTCGTCGCCCATGGTGCAGTGCTGCGCGGCGCCGCCGAGATCCTGCTGGAGATGAACGCTAGCGGACGCCTCGGCGTGCTCGGCAACTGCGGACACGGAGAGCTCATCCGCTCAGACCGCGCCTGGGTGCTGCGCAGCTGGGGAGAGACTGTCCGCTGAAGCCGCACCGGAGTTCCATGTCGCACCGGAACTCCAGTTGAGCACCGGAACTCCAGTTCAACGCCGGAGCTTCATACCGAACCGGAACCCCGTTCTGCAGCGACAGTCCGGATGAGCTCGACCAGAGCCTGCGCTGAGTCCTCCCAGGCGAAGGTCTGCGACTGAACCAGACCGGCCTGAGACTTCTGCTCCCACGTCCCAGGCTCGGTGAGCTCTGAGATCGCCGCTGCAATCGCCCGCGGGTCCTCCTGGTCGAAATACACGGCCGCATCGCCGGCGATCTCCTTGAAGATCGGGATATCGGAGACCGCGACGGGAACCCCCTGTGCCATGGCTTCGATGACGGGCAGACCGAAACCCTCCTCCCGCGATGCCGTGACGAGCGCCGTCGCCTCATCGAGAAGTTCGGCATAGCGCTCTTCACTGACTCCACGGTGGAAGACGACCCGGGCCCGGTCGGGGATGAGCGCGCGCAGCTGCGCCTCACGGGGCCCGTCGATCCGGCTGGCCACGTGGAGGGTCCACCCCGGCAAGTACTCGAGTGCAAGGATGAGAGCTTCGACGTTCTTGTACGGAAGGAACGCCCCCATATAGATGAGAGTGCGCGCAGCGCTGCGGTTCACGGTCCGCGCCCCGGCGGCGGCCACCTCGGCGGCGTTCGACACCACGGCCACAGGTTTCGTGGTGAGACGATGGGCAGCGATGAGATCCTTCGTCGTCTGCGACACGGCTGCGACGGCATCGGCCCGATTGAGCAGGAGGCGCTGCGGGACGAAGCTGAGGTGGTAGGCCCGCCACAGCAGTCGGATCGGCAGCGGCAGATCCTTCGGCGGCTGCGGATGGGAATAGTAGATGAGATCGTGGATGGTGAGGATGAGCCCGTAGTTCCGGCCGAAGGACCCCATCGTCTGCATCGTGGAGAACACGACATCGGCGCCGAGTCCGTTGAGCTTGCCGGCGATGGCGACCTCGGCGGGGGAGGTGGGATCGTTGAGTCGGACCCAACGGCAGTCGGGCAGCAGAGCCAGTTGGGCTTCGTCGCTGATGATGGCGGTGACGTCGATGTCGGTGCCCTCGACGGCCTCGAGCAGGGCCGCGAGCAGGCACGCACCATAGCGGGAGATGCCGTCGTGGTGGGTCGTGCGGGTGAAGCGCGCGTCGAAGAACACGGACAGCCGTGACTCAGGCTGAAGGCTCATTGTGCTTTTGCTCATGGAACTCCGAGTTGATAGTCTGAATCTTCGAAAGTCTTTGGCAATCAGTCTGCGCACATCGCGATGAAGGATCAGTGAGTGAGAGAACCGTCACCTGCGTCTGCGGCCGCTGAGGCCCGGTCATGATCCTAACGCTTATCGCACTGGCCGCGCTCGTCGTCATCACTCCGGCGATCACCCGCTTCGCAGGCAGGGCCAGCGGTTGGCCATTGGCTCTCGCCTATCTGGCTGTTGCCGCACTGTTCACACCCACCGCCGCCGAGGTGATGGCCGGGACCACCCCGGAAGTGAGCTATCCGTGGATTCCTCGCTTCGGCGTCGACCTCGCCCTGCGCGCCGACGGCATCGGAGTCGTCTTCACCTACATCGCGCTGATCATCGGTGCCGTCGTCTTCGCCTACTCGACGAAGTACCTCCCACCCGGGCGCAATACGAGCTTCTACTGGCTCATGGTGATCTTCACCTTCTCCATGGTCGCGCTCGTGCTCAGCAACGACGTCCTCGTGCTGTTCGTCTGCTGGGAGCTGACCTCACTGGCGTCGTTCTTCCTCATCGCGCGGTCCGGCTCGCCCGGCCAGGCTCCGGCGCTGCGGACCATGTTCTTCACCTTCATCGGCGGACTCAGCCTGCTCGTGGCCACCGGTGTGATCATCGCGGTGACTGGGACGACGAACCTCAGCGAGGCGATCACGTCCCCGGTGTGGGCGGGCCAGCCCGAGGTGACGACCGCGGTCGCTCTCCTCGTCGGTATCGCCGCGATGACGAAATCGGCGCAGTTCCCGTTCCACCCGTGGCTGCCCGACGCCATGGCCGCAGCGACCCCGGTCTCGGCCTATCTGCACGCGGCCGCGGTCGTCAAGGCCGGAATCTTCCTCATGCTGCGGTTCTCCCCGACCTTCCAGGCCACCCCGGCGTGGAACGTCCTGCTCATCGCCTCGGGGCTGCTCACCGCCTGTCTGGGCGGCTGGTTCGCACTCAACCAGCACGACGTGAAGAAGCTCATGGCCTATTCGACGGTCTCGCAGCTCGGCCTCATCACCGCCGTCATCGGGGTCGGCACCGAAGCCGCGGTTGCGGCGGCGACCCTGCACGTCATCGCCCATGCGCTGTTCAAGTCCGGCCTGTTCATGATGGTCGGCGTCGTCGATCACATGGCAGGCACCCGCGACCTCGCGCGGATCCCGAAGCTCATGGGCCGTGCCCCGGTCGCGTTCGTCGTCCTCATCGTCGGCTGCGCCTCGATGGCCGGAATCCCGCCGCTTTTGGGCTTCGTATCCAAGGAATCCCTCTTCACCGCCCTCGGCGAGGCACCTGGCGGCCCGTGGGCCGGCTGGGTGGCTCTGTTCGTCGCGGTCGGGGCCTCCGTTCTCACCTTCGCCTACTGCGCCAAGACCGTCTGGGGATGCTTCATCGACGGCCGTGACCCCGAACCGCGGCAGGTGCACAAGGGGTCCGCAGTGATGCTCACCGCAGCGGCCGTGCCGATCCTCGCGTCGATCCCGCTGAGCTTCGTCCTCTTCCTCTTCGACAACCCGCTCGACCAAGTGGTCCGGGCGGCGATGCCCGAAGCCACCGGCGAAGTGCACTTGGCGCTGTGGCACGGCCTCACCATCGAACTGCTCGCCTCCGGGCTCATCATCGCCATCGGCGCAGTCATCATCCTCCGCCGCTCCCGCGTGTTCGTCTTCTTCCACCGGGCCACGCTGCCATTCGACGGTGCAGACGTCATCGACGGACTGAATGCCGGCCTGCGCCGCTTCGGCCACGGCCTCAGCGTCTTCGTCCGCCCGATGAATTCCGGACCGTATCTCGCGATGTCTCTGGGCGGGCTGAGCCTGCTGGCGTTCTGCGCGATCCCCGTCGTCTTCCCCGAACTGCCGCCGCTCCAGCAGGGACTGAGCCGACCGGTCGACCTCATTCTGCTGGTTCTCATCACCGTCGCAGTCCTCGTTCTGTGCACCTCGCATTCGCGACTGACGACAGTGGTCGCACTCTCCGCTATCGGGATCCTCGCCACCGTCCAGATCCTCGCTCTCGGCGCCCCCGACGTCACGCTCACCCAGCTGCTCGTCGAAGCGATGACGATCATCGTCATCATGCTCGTGCTGCAGAAGCTGCCGCGCTCGTTCTGGCGCTATCCGAAGCGCAAGCAGTTCCCGCGTGTCCTCCTGGCGGTCATCGTCGGTGCGGCGATGGCGGGTCTCACCCTCGTCCTCAACGGACGGCGGGAACGCTCCGCCCTGGGGCAGTACTATCTCGAGAACGCTCCCGACATCAGCGGCGGAGACAACATCGTCAACACCATCCTCGTCGAGTTCCGTGCCCTCGACACCCTGGGGGAGCTCACGGTGCTCGGGATGGCCGGCATCGCGATCGTCGCGGTGATGTCGACGGTCAAGGACAAGTTCATCGACCCGCCGGCCGAGAACATCCCCGAACCTCCGCGGCCGCCCTGGGTGTCGATCCGACCGAAGGGCACCACGGCCTATCGTGCGGTGCACGAAGCCTGGCCGAACGTCATCCCTCTGCAGCTGACGATCAAGGTCCTCGGTCCGCTGCTGGCCGTGACCTCGCTGGTGGTGTTCTGGCGCGGGCACAATTCGCCCGGCGGAGGATTCATCGCCGCGCTCATCGGTGCGGCCGTCATCGGCCTCGCTTATCTGTCCACGCCGAAGGACCGGGCGATCGGCCCGCCGCGCGCGCCGCTGTACCTCATCGGCTCCGGTGTCGCGGTCGCCGTGGTCACCGGCATCATCGGTCTGCTGTTCGCCGGGTCGTTCCTCAAACCCATGCACACCGAATTCGCCGGACAGCACTGGACGACGTCGATGCTCTTCGACCTCGGCGTCTACCTCGCGGTGCTCGGGCTCATGCTGCTCTCGTTCAACCTCCTCGGCGTGTCCGATTCGGCTGCGACACCGGCCGGTGACGATGTGCTCACCAACGGCATCATCCGCCGCGATGTCGAACGCACCAGGGAACGCGCCGATGAGCTGCTCTACGGTGAGCTCCGCGGCCCGATGGACGCCATCCGCGGGGAACGCCCGGACCGCAGCCGCCGCGGCGTCATCGAAGAGGAGGAGAAGAAGGTGCGCGCCACCTCGACGCACATCCTCCACGGGGACCCACCTGCCGACGGAGAGGAGGACGCATGATTCTGGCACTGACGATCGGCGTGCTCACCGCCGGCGGCGTCTACCTCATGATGCAGCGTTCGATGGTCAGGGGCGTCTTCGGACTCACCCTCATCTCGCATGCCGCGAACTTCATTCTGCTCTCGGCCGGAGTCGGTGCCTGGAGAGGCGAGCCGCTCGCCGGACGCAGCGGACTCTCCGAAGCCGCCGACCCGCTGCCGCAGGCCTTCGTGCTCACAGCCATCGTCATCACCTTGGCCGTGACGATCTTCATGCTCGCGCTGGCAGTGCTCGGCCATGACGACGACCAGAAACGCAACCCCGAGACAGGAGAGGAGCGCGACTCATGAACTCGGCCCTGCTTCTCCTCCTCATCGGACTGCCTCTGCTCGCCTCGGCGCTGAGCGTCCTCATCACCTCACGCACCGTCGACCGGCTCCTGCTCCTGGCGGCTCCGCTCTTCGTCGGCGTCAGCGGCGGGTGGCTGCTCGTCTTCCACCAGTCGACCCCGGTGCTCGCACATTCGGTGGGTGACTATGTGCCGGGTCTGGCGATCGTCTTCGTCTCCGACACCTTCACCGCGATCATGCTCGTGCTCACGTCCTTGGTCGCCTTCATCAGCTGCCTGTTCCTCATCACCACGGGCGAGGACCAGTACCGGTTCGTTCCGGCGCTCATCCTCATGATGCTCACCGGAGTGTACGGTGCTCTGCTGACCGGGGACCTGTTCAACTTCTTCGTCTTCGTCGAAGTGATGATGCTGCCGGCCTACGCGCTCATCGCCGTGACCGGCACCTGGCGCAGGCTGGGCATCGGCCGCCTCTACGTCATGGTCAACCTGCTCACCTCGACGATGCTGCTCATCGGCGTCGGCTTCGTCTACGGTGCGACCGGCACAGTCAACCTGGCGGTCCTCGCCGACCAGGGACGGCCGACCGGACAGGCGGGAATCGCTCTCGGCGTGGTGCTGCTGTCGCTGTTCATCAAGGCCGGCGGCGCACCCTTCCACGGGTGGCTGGTCCGCAGCTATCCGAACACCTCGGCGGGCATGATGTCCCTGTTCTCCGGTCTGCATTCGAAGGTCGGGCTCTACGCCGTCTACCGCATCTACACCACCGTCTACGGCGAACCCGCACCCTGGGTGAACGTGCTCCTCATCGTCGCGGTCGTGAGCATCCTGATCGGTGCGCTCTCCGGGTTCGGCCAGGACCGCGTACGCAACGTCCTCGGATTCCAGATGGTCGCCGGCGTCGGGCACATCCTCGTCGGCGTCACCCTGCTGACATCCGCTGCGCTCGGAGCCGGCGCCTTCTACCTGATCCATCACATGATCACGATGTCCGGGCTGCTGCTCATCATGGGTGCTGTCGAACAGACGTATGGCACAGGGTCCTTCCGGAAGCTCTCAGGGCTGGCATCGCGCGAGAGATGGGCCGCGGCGCTGATGATCCTCGGCCTCTTCTCGCTCGTCGGACTGCCGCCGACTTCGGGGCTGTGGGGCAAGGTCGGACTCATCACCGCGGCCACTGACTTCGGAGCGGGAACCGGTTGGATCATCGTCGCGGCCATCGTCGCCGGTGCGCTCATCAGCCTGCTCGCTCTGCAGCGGACCTGGCGCAACACATTCTGGGGGCCGCCGATGCAGACCTACCGCCCGGACTCGGCAGAGACCGGTCGAGCACCGGCAGAGCCCATCCTGCGCAGCGTGCGCATTCCCGCCCGTCTGCTCGTGCCCGCAACGGTCATGATCGGCGTCTCCGTCGCCCTCTTCGTCTTCCCGGAGCCGCTGCTGGAGATCACGCACCGGGCGGCGACCGGACTGCTCGACCACAGTGACTACATTCAGGCGGTGATGACACCATGATGCGACTCGTCCACGGCGTGTCCTACGTCTGCTATATCGTCTGGGCCATCATCACCGGTTCGGCCACGATCGTCGCCCGTCTCTTCCGCACCGACTACGCCCAGCCGATGATCGTCGAACTGCCGATGCGCTGTGCCACCGACCTCGAAGTCTCTCTCTTCGCCTCATCGATCACGATCACGCCGGGCACCCTGGTCACCGCGATCGCGGCCGGAACCTCGACGACCCCGCCGGTGATCTTCGTCCACGCCCTGTTCGAGGATTCCGAAGCGGACGCCTTGGACGGCCTCATCGACATGGAGTCCCGACTGCTCGCCATGACCCGCGGCAGGGCACCGCGCTCCGAGCCGGAAGGAGAACTGCCATGATCGTCATCGCCGGCATCTGTGCCGTCATCCTGGCCGCGGCCATCATCATCGGACTGATTCGGGTGCTCACCGCCCGCGATCAGGGTTCGCGCGCCGTGGTCTCCGACCTCATCTACTTCTCCGCCATCGCGATCGTCACGATGCTCGGCATCACGGTGTCGTCGTCGATCGTCCTCGACGTCGTGTTCCTGGCCTCGATGGTCGGCATCCTCGCCACGATCGCCCTGTCGCGCATCCTCACGAGGGGGCACCGCTGATGAACGAGACCCTCGCCACCGTCCTCGTCGGCATCTTCGGCATCACGGGTTCGCTGCTGCTGCTCGCCTCCGCGCTGGCGATGTTCCGCGTCCGTGACGCGCTGTCCCGGATCAATGTGTTCTCACCCGCCACGGGACTGGGCATGCCGCTCATCGTGGCCGCAGCCTACGTCTTCGATCTGCACTCGGCAGGCTTCTCGTGGTCGTCGCTGCTCATGGCCGTCGTCGCCGTTCTGTGTCTGATCATCGTGTCGTCGGTGGCCAGCAATACGCTCGCCCGGTCGACGGTGCTCTCAGGCCAGCCGGTCTTCCGCAAGACCTCACCGAACCGTCTGGCGTCCCCGCCCGAGGGCGTCACCGACGTCGAATCCGACGAGGTGTGAGCTCAGGGAACCGTGGCCGCTGGAAGGTCCGAGCTCAGTCGCGCAGCTGCCAGGGCCTGCCCTTCAGGGCTGGGGCTGCCGAGCACCTCGGTTCAGTCGCGACCTGTGGTGCGCATGGTGATATTGATCCTGCCCCCGCCGAGGTGGTCCAGCCGTCCGTGCTCAGGCGCGGTTGCCGGTTGAATGGCCTTCACCCCGTGAAAGGCGAACCGGGCGGGTCCGCCGAAGACGAAAGCGTCCCCTGAGGCCAATCGCAGGTCCTCAAACGGCCGGTTGCGGTTGACCGTGTTGCCGAACCTGAACAGGCACGTATCGCCCAGCGACAGGGAGACGACAGGTGCGGGATCGAATTCGTCCTTGTCCTGGTGCATGCCCATCTTCGCGTGTGCATCGTAGTAGTTCACGAGCGCCACATCCGGTTGGTAGGCGCCGGGATCGAACCCCCACAGGGCGGCGGCCTGCGGACCGTACTCTGCGTCGGCTGCGACCACCTCCGTTGCCGCCTGCAGCACCTGTCGGCCGAGTCTGGTCATCCAGTCGGGGAACGGCAGCACAGCTCGGCCGTTGACGTCAGCGGCCAGACGGTCGTAGACGCCCGGTCTCCAGTGCCACCCCAGTCCGATCGTCTTCACACTCATCGGGTGCCCGGCGATCGTCGTGGCATGCGGGGGAACGGGTCCGGACTGCCATTCGGCGTACCGGGCGATGATCCACGACTGTGCCTCGGGTGTGAGGAACCCCGGCACCCAGACCGCACCGGGAGCGACGATCTCTGGGCGGCGGTCGAAGGCCTCATCGGCGAAGAGCGAATCCATGTCTACCAGGATGCCAGAGGGCCGATTAGGATGGTCAACGGAGCAGAGGAGACGCGATGACCGGTGGCATGCTCGAACTGATATTCCTCCACGGAGCGGGGGAGACCGCCTCGGCGTGGGACGAAGTCATCGCCTCACTTCCCGAGGACTGGACCTGCCGCGCACCGGAGCTTGCACAGCTCGGTGGCACGGAATCGGGAGGATTCGACCTCGAAGCGGCCGCGCAGTCAGTGCTCGGAATCGCCGATCCCGATGCGACGACCGTGCTGTGCGGCTTGTCCCTGGGTGCGATGACGGCGACCGCCGCAGCAGCCGCGGCTCGGCCCGCAGAGATCGATGTCCTGGTCGCCTCCGGGGCTCAGGTGCGCCCGCCGAAGTGGATGATGCGGGTGCAATGGCACATCTCAGCGCGGCTTCCCGACTCAGCGTTCACCGGGTACGGGTCGACGAAGGCTGAGACCTTGGCCATGTACGAAGCGGTGGAAGCCGCGGATCTGCGGGACAGCCTCGGCGACATCACCGTGCCGACAGCGGTGTGGTGCGGAAGCCGAGATATCGCGAACAAGCCCGCGTCCAGGCAGCTGGCGGCGGGCATCGACGGAGCCGAACTGCGCATCGTGTCCGGTATGGGCCATGATTGGCATCGCAGCCATCCTCACGCGTTCGCGGCCCACCTGCGCGAGTTCATCCCCGCCGCACTGCGGCGGGGATGAACTCGGAGCGGGCAGGCACGGTTCAGAGTTCGCCGACAGACACCTGCTCATCGGCCAGCCGGGCGGCCGGAACCTCCTTGCCGATGAGGGCGCGCAACTCGTCACCGTAGTCCCAGACATTGACATTCATCGCCGCCGTGACTCGACCGTCGCGGTGCCAGAACACGATGAACTCATCGGATGCCTTGTCGCCTCGGATGACGACGTCATCATCGGGACCGCCCCGTCCGACATACTCCATGCCGAGATCGAACTGGTCGGTGTAGAAATACGGCTGCCAATCATAGACCGCGGATCCGCCGGTGATCGTCGAGGCCGCGACAGCCGCCTGTCGCACGGCGTTGTCCCAGTGTTCGACGCGCAGTCGCTCGTCGCGGAGGACATTCTGCGCATTCGCGATGTCTCCGATGGCCAGGATGCTGCCATCGGACGAGCGCATGTGCTCATCGACGACCACCCCGTCATCGACGGTCAGTCCCGCCGAGGCGGCCGGACCGGTCGTCGGATCCGCGCCGATGCCGACGACGACGAGATCGGCTGGGACGCTGCCTGCGCTCGTCTCGACGGCTTCGACGGCATCAGAGCCGGTGAAAGCGGTGGTGTCCGCCTGCTTGAGGAAGTTCACTCCGTTCTTCCGGTGAAGCTCTTCGAAGTACTCGCCGAGCTGCGTGCCGAGAACCGACGACAGCGGGGGAGCATCGGTATGGAGGATGACAGTGACATCACAGCCGTGGGTCTTCGCCGCAGCCGCGACCTCGAGGCCGATCCAGCCGCCGCCGATGACGGCGACCTTCTTGCCCTCGCCGAACTGGGAGCGGATCGCCACGGCGTCACCGGCGTCGCGGAGGGTGTGGATATTGCCCAACTGAGCGCCGGGCACATCGAGGGTGCGCGGCGTCGATCCGGTGGCGAGGATCGCCTGCCCGTACGTCAGCTGCTGATCATCGCCGAGGGTCACCGTCTGTGACGCCGGATCGATCGCAGTCACGGCTGTGCCGAAGAATGTGCTGACGTCGTGTGCTGAGTACCAGTCTTCACCACGCAGTGCGGAATCGGCGGGGTCCGATCCCTCGAGCATGACCTTCTTCGACAGGTCGGGCCGGTAGTACGGAGCGGCCGGATCTGCACCGACGAGTGCGATCGACCCGGCATAGCCTGCGTCCCGCAGCTCTTCGACGACGGTGCCGCCGCCGATGCCTGCGCCGATGACGACTGTTCCGAATTCCTCTGCCATAACACGTCCTTTCATTGAGGGGACCTGGTCCCGACTGTACCCGCCGAACCGAACAGTCACCAGGGATCGGTGCCCTGGTGAGGGGGTTGCTCCTCTGCACCGTGCCCGTTTTGGTCTGCGATGGGCAGGAGGCGTAAACTTGAGAACCGCAAGGGGCTTTAGCTCAGTTGGTAGAGCGTTTCGTTCGCAATGAAAAGGTCAGGGGTTCGATTCCCCTAAGCTCCACGATCAAGGCTCGGATTCGGTGAGAATCCGGGCCTTTTCCGTTTCTGTGCGTGGGTCTGCACGCGCTTCCGTGGAAGCCGTTGCGGCCCGTGACTATCCGTGACATATTCGACGCATGGACGGCAGAGACCAGCTGGATGCGCGCAGTTTGGCCGGCCTGCGCTTCTCCGCGGCGACCGCCGCCTTCCAGATCGAGGGCGCGCGCAGCCTCGACGGCCGTGGTCGCAGCATCTGGGACGACTTCGTCGACACTCCGGGCGCCGTCGTCGATGGCAGCAGCGCAGAGCCGGGTCCCGACAGCTACCACCGATTCGCCGAGGACGTCGCGCTGCTCTCGGGACTCGGCGTCGACCGCTACCGCTTCTCGATCTCCTGGACCCGAGTCATCCCCGACGCAGGCAACGACGAGTCAGCCAACGAGGTCGGTCTCGACTACTACGACCGTCTCGTCGACGCCCTCCTGGATGCCGGAATCACACCGGAACCGACCCTGTACCACTGGGACCTGCCCGTGGCTCTCGAAGCCTCCGGAGGGTGGCTGACGAGAGACACCGCGCACCGTTTCACCGAGTTCGCCGCCACCGTGTCAGACCGCCTCGGCGATCGGGTCCGCCACTGGTTCACGATCAACGAACCCGCCTCGACCTCCCTGCAGGGGTACGCGCTCGGCGAATTGGCACCGGGTCGCAGCCTGCTCTTCGACGCACTGCCGACCGTCCACCACCAGCTGCTCGCTCACGGCCTGACCGCACCGGTCCTGCGCGACAACGGTGCCGTGCAGGCCGCACCGACCATCAACCACAGCCTCATCCTGCCTGCGTCGGAGTCCGAGGACGACCAGATCGCGGCATCGACGCTCGACGCGATCATGAACCGGCTCTTCGCCGACCCGCTGCTCACCGGCACCTATCCCGACCTCAGTCGTTTCGGGGTCGAAATGCCGGTCGTCGACGGGGACATGGAGCTCATCAGCGCACCGAACGAAATCTACGGACTCAACTACTACAATCCGATCACCGTGGGTGCCTCGACAGGTCCGCTGCCCTTCGAGATGATCCCGACACCCGGCGCCGCGACCACGGGATTCGGACCTCTGTGGCCGATCCGTCCGGACACGCTGCGGGACTTCCTGACAGATATGGATAGGCGCTACGGTTCCCTCCTGCCTCCCATCGTCATCGCCGAGAACGGAGCGTCCTTCCCCGAACCGGACAGCGTCGCGGGTGAGATCGAGGACACCGCGCGCATCGACTACCTCGCCTCCCATCTCGCGGCCGTCGCGGAGGCCGGAGAAGCCGGAGTGCGCATCGACGGATACACCGTGTGGTCCCTGCTCGACAACTTCGAATGGGCCGAGGGCTGGACGCAGCGCTTCGGACTCGTCCACGTCGATATGGCGTCGGGGACACGAACCCCGAAAGCCTCCTACCGCTGGTATCGCGACCTCATCGCCGCGGCGCGACGATGAACGGCGCGATCGATCCCCGTCACCGAGGCGGTTCACCGGTCCGTGCACATGTCTCACCTGTGTGGATGGTGTGGTTCACCCTCGCTTGGCTGGCGATCTGGACCGTGCAGCTCACCCCGATCCAGCTGCTTCTGCCCTTGCAGCTCGATACCCAATCCGGGCATTGGATCGATGGAGTCGTGTGGTCAGGTCTGGTGCTCTCCGCCGGCGGGCTCGCCGGGATCATCGCGGCACCGTTGGCGGGACGCTTCTCCGACCGCACGCGCTCCCGCTTCGGCAGGCGGCGTCCCTGGGCGATCTCCGGCTCAGTGGCTGCAGCCATCGGGCTTCTGCTGACCGGGACCGCCGACGGCCCCCTGTGGGTCGGTGCCGCGTGGATCGTCACCTCGGTGGGAGTGTCCATGGCCTCGGCGGCGCTGACGGCGCTCATCGCCGACCAGCTCGAGGATCAGAGAGGCACCGCGTCGGCTGCGTCCAGCTCTGCGCAGGCGGTCGGCATCGTCGTCGGTGTCGGAGTCATCGTGTTGTTGGACCTGAGCACCGGAGCCTCCTATGTGGTGCTGGCCGGGTTCATCCTCGTCGTCGGGACCGCGACCGCGATCCTGCTGCCCGACCCGCCGCTGCCGCACGAGGCGGTGCTCGCGCTGCACGCCCGCAGGGAGCTGAACCGGGCCAGCATCTCCTCACTGCTCGATCAGAGTTTCACCAGGCTGCTCATCAGCCGGTTCACCGTCAACGTCGGCAACGCCTTCGGCACGTCACTGCTGCTGTTCTTCCTGCTCTACGGCATCATGGTTCCCGCTGCGGAGGCCGAGGACAGACTGCTCGTGCTCATCGTCATCTACACGATCTTCGTCGTCATCGCCTCGATCATCGTCGGAACTGTCTCGGACCGACGCGGCAACCGGAGACTGTGGACGGTCGTCTCGGCACTCGTCCAGGCGTGCTCGGGAGTGATCATCCTCATCAGCCCGAACTTCACCGCCACCGCCGTGGCCGCAGGCGTCATGGGAGCAGGGTACGGAGCCTATATGGCCGTGAGTCTCGCTCTGGCCACCGATCTGCTGCTCGACCCGGACGATCATGCCCGGGATCTCAGCCTCGTCAACAGCTCGGCGAACCTCGGTCAGCTGGTCGGTCCGCTACTTGGAGCCGGCCTGGTCGCCTTGGTCGGCGAATTCTGGCTGCTCTTCGCCGCGGCGACCGTGGTCTCGGTGATCGGCGCAGTCCTGACTCTGACGGTGCGTCCCGAACGTGCGGCCCTTCGTGCCACGCCGCACGAGTAGGGTGCCGCCTGATCAGGACAGACCGAGCAGCTTGCCGTTCTTCGACAGCTCCGGGTCCGTGCACGATGACAGGTCGAAGCAGCAGGGGCGACGTTTCCCGGATTCGAGCTTCGAGATCGCGACGTCGACGCGCCTGGCGCGAGTGTCCGCGTTCTTCGTCGACCTGATCCAGCGCACCCATTCCCACCGGGCCATCGGTGTCAGCCCCTGCCACACCTCGTCAAGGTCACCGGCCGCGTCGAGGGCCGAACGGAGATCGTCGGGAACCGTGACTTCCGGCCAGTCCTTCGTCGGGTCGAGACCGACCTCGACGTTTTTCTCCTCGGACTCGCCGAGCGCTGTCCAGAGTTCGTCGTCGAGGTTGATCCAGTGTCCGCGCCTGCCGTCGGGTTCGACGACGGTGGAGAATGCGGTGCCGTCGAGGGTGCCGGTGACTGCGACCTGACCGCGCGAGGGCAGCTCATCGCTGGCTTCCTGGGGCAGACGGATGATCGGACGGTCGTTGAGAAGCTCGGTCACGGCGGTGAAAGTGATCGCCGCCGTCGAGGCCGATGCGGTGGTCATAGCGACTCCTGGGCAGGGCGTTCGCACTCGGAGGTGCAGACGCGGTGGACGGGTGGGGATTTCAGGATAACTCAGCCGATCGACCGTCCTACCCAGTCCGGACGGTCAGCAGTGATGCCGGCGATCCTGTCTGCCACCTCGGCTGGGAAGGCGATGACGCGGTCGTCGGTCTGGTCGACGTGGAGGGCCATGATCTCCTCGGTGGCCACGATTCGATCGCCGACGAACATCTCATACGCCAGATGCAGCTTCTTCTCACCCGCGCTCACCAGGTGCGGCACCACGGTCAGCGTCTCCCCGAGGGAGACTTCGTCGAGGTAGCGGATGTGGGATTCGACGGTGTACAGCGACGCCTTCGCCGTAGTTCGGTAGTCCGCGTCGAGGCCGAGGCGATCCATCACCTGATCGGTGGCGAAACCGAAGACGAGGACGTAGAAGGCCTCGGACATGTGCCCGTTGTAGTCGATCCACTCCGGGGCCACCTCGCTGGTATAGACGTCGAGGTCGGGGGAAGCCTCGGTATCAGGGGACAGCGCGGCGCTCGGAACTTTCGACTCTGTCGCTTCTGCGGGGGTGGTGGTCCCGGTCTCTGCGGTGGGCTCGGTGCCGGCGGGCTCGGTGCCGACTGCCGCCAGCTGTGCAGTGAGGCGGCGCAAGGCGATGATGCCCGTATCGCGGGCAGCGACGAGGTCGGCGATGGTGCGCGGCCCGGCCTCGACCTCGCACCCGGCCACGACATCGTCACGCAGAGACTGGCTGAGCTCCGGTGCGGTCAATCGGGTCCAGGGGGACTTCAGCGATGGCCCGAAGTGATCGAGCATATGCGCCATCCCGCCCTCGCCGCCCGCCAGGTGGAAGGTGAGCATGGGGCCCTGGAAGGGCCACCGCAGGCCGGGCCCGTCGGTGATCGAGCGGTCGATCTGCTCGACTGTGGCCTCACCCTGCTCGACCATGTACAGCGCCTCCCGCCACTGGGCCTCCTGCAGGCGGTTCGCGATGAAGCCCGGCACCTCGCGATCCATGCGGATCACGGACTTGCCGATGTGGGTGTAGAAGTCAGCGGCCCAGTCGACCGCGGCCATCGAGCTCTGCTCACCGCCGACGACCTCGACGAGGGGGATGAGGTAGGGCGGGTTGAACGGATGCCCGACGACGAGGCGTTCGGGATGGGCCGCCTCGGTGGCCATGTCGGTCATGCTGTAGCCGGACGTCGACGAACCGATGACGACATGCGGGGCGCACACGGCATCGATCTGGGACAGCAGCCCGCGTTTGAGCGACAGGTCCTCGGGTGCGGACTCCTGGACGAATCCGGTGCCGGCGACCGCCTCGGCGAGGTCGGTGTGGACCGACCAGGCATTGCGGTCAGCACCCGGGACCATATCGAGTTCGGCCAGCGCGGGCCAGGCCGCGTCGAGGAGCCGGGCGAACTTCTCTGCGGCATCGGGAGCGGGGTCCCAGATCTTGACCCGGAATCCCTGCGCGAGGAAGTAGGCGGCCCAGCCGCCGCCGATCGTGCCGGCGCCGACGCAGGTGACGGTGCCGATCGACGCGAACTCGGGGTAGGTGGTGGAATCGTTCACAGATCGCCTCCGGTGATGGTCGGTGTCTGCACGCGCAGATCGAGGATCTCGCGGGCTTCGGCGGGGGTGGCCACGGACGCACCGAGGCTGGTGATGATGTCGACGGCGCGGGAAGTGAGGTCGGCGTTCGTGGCCTTGACGCCCTTGGACATGTAGAGGTTGTCCTCGAGTCCGACGCGGGCGTGGCCGCCGGCGAGCACGGACTGGGCGACCCACGGCAGCTGGTTCGCACCGATCGCGAACGACGTGAACTGTGCCCCCTTGGGCAGCATGTTCACCATCGCAGCGAGCAGGCCGGGATCGGCAGGGGCACCATAGGGGATGCCCATGCACAGCTGGTACAGCGGCGGGGCGTCGATGAGGCCCTCTTCGACGAGCACATTGGCGAACCACAGGTTGCCGGTGTCGAAGATCTCCATCTCCGGGCGCACACCGAGGGTCTGGATCCGCTTCGAACCCTCGCGGAGCATGTCCGGGGTGGAGACGTAGATGTTCGAGCCCTCACCGAAGTTCAGGGTTCCGCAGTCGATCGTGCAGATCTCCGGCAGCAGCTCCTCGACGTGGGGGAGACGGTCGAGGGCGTTGATGAGGTCGGTTCCGGGCATCGTTGTCAGCGGGTCCTGCGGGTCGACGACGAGGTCACCGCCCATTCCCGCGGTGAGGTTGATGACCGGGTCGACGTCGGAGGCGCGGATGCGCCGGACGACATCACGGTAGTAGGCGACCTCACGTGAACCCTGCTTCGTCTCGAGGTCACGGACGTGGATGTGGACGACGGACGCACCGGCACGGGCGGCCGCGATCGCGTCGTTCGCGATCTCTTCGGGGGTGACGGGTACGTGTTCGCTTTTGCCCGTGGTGTCTCCGGCCCCGGTTACGGCGCAGGTGAGGATGACCTTGCGATTCATGATGACTCCTTTGTTTGCACAGTTCTGATGTTCTGTTGATCGGTTCTGCTGGTGGTGTCGAGGATGGAACGGTCGAGGTAGCTGCGCAGCCGCAGGGTGAAGGTCTCCTGGTCCATCACCCCGGTGAGGACTTTGATGCCGAGTCCGTCGAGCAGAGAAGTGAGCTCATCGGCCATGGCGCGGGCATCGCCTGGACGGAAGCGGCCAGCGTGTTGGCCGTCTTCGATCGTGGTCTGCACTGTCTGCGACCAGCGTTTGTAGCTTCGCGGGTAGTCAGCGAGCGTCGCGTCCTCAAGAGCCAGGCGTGTCCATGTCTGCAGCCAGATCGACCATTCTCCGCGTTCGGTTCGGCCCAGAGGCGACTGCAGCTCAAGGAGCCTCTCGAGCCTCTGCGCGGGATCGGCGATGCCGTCGAGCCACGCGATCTGCCGGTCGAAGGCGAGCTTGACCGAATAGTCCAGAGCGGCGTCGAAGAGTTCGGCCTTATTCGCGAAGTAGTAGTGAACGCTCGGCGTCGACACGCCGGAGGCTTCGGCGATGTCGGCGATGCGCACGGCGTCGAAACCGTGACGGCCGAACAGCGTCCATGCCGCTTCGACCATGGTGCGCTTCGGGGTCGCCTCTTCGGTTGCGTCGGCGGCGGACGACGGCTTCGGAGGCAGAGCGGAGACCTGGGACTCGTCCCCGAGAATCCACCGCACGGTCACGCCCGTGGCCGTTGCCAACCCGAGGAGCTCCTCGGCGGTGAAGCGACGGCGCCCGGCCAGGGCCTTGGACAGTTTCGTCTCATCGATGCCGATGGCCTCGGCGACCCGTCGTTGAGACAGGCCGCTCCAGCCGATGGCTTCCCGCGCCCGTTCCGCGCTCACTTCGGGTGGCTGATCACCGCTCATGGGGCGAACCTACCTGAGCCCTCCACCCAATCGCAAGGCCTGATGACTGAAAATCAAAACTTGCGATCCGACTGTGTCGTCACCTGCAACCGTGCAGATGCCGTTAGTCTCGTACACGGTGGGAGACCCCCACCGCCATCGAGCCCGACGAGGAGCCCCCATGACCGACAGTCTTCATTCCCGCATGCACGTCGTCTCCGACGAGACCCGCAACCTCGTGAACCTGGTGCTCGAATACTCACGTCGCCGCACCTTGGCCGAGGACACTCCGCTCGACCATCCGACCTCGGAGGCCGAACTGCGTCGCCTGGCCGGCCCCACCGTCACCGAGGAGGGACTGGGCTCCGCACGGGCGCTGGCGATCTTCGAGCACATCTTCGCCCCCGCCTGCATCTCGACCGATCACCCGAAGTACCTGTCGTTCATCCCCAGCGCCCCGACGAAGGCCGCCGTCGCCTTCGACCTCGTCGTCTCCGCCAGCGCCCTCTACGGCGGATCCTGGCTCGAAGGCGCTGGCGTCGTCCATGCGGAGAACGAAGTGCTGCGTTGGCTGGCCGGGGAATTCGGACTGCCCGAGACAGCTGGGGGAGTGTTCGTCCAGGGCGGAACCATCGGCAATCTCTCCGCCCTGGTCGCAGCCCGCAATGCCCAGAAGGAGAAGTTCGGCGACGCCCGGCCCGGTCGGTGGGTGATCGTGTGCAGCGCCGAAGCGCACTCGTCCATCGCCTCGGCCGCCGAGGTGATGGATGTCGACGTCGCCCCCGTGCCCACCGGAGACGACGGAATCCTCCGACCCGAAGGGGTGAAGGAGGCATTGGCCGAACACGGCGATGCCGTGATCGCGGTGGTGGCCACCTCGGGGACCACGAATTTCGGGACCATCGATGACATCGCCGGGATCGCCGCGTTGAAGGAGGAGTTCGACTTCTGGCTCCACATCGACGGCGCCTACGGGCTCGCCGCGATGCTCTCGCCGCAGGCCCGGCACAAGTTCGCCGGGGTCGAACGGGCTGATTCGCTCATCGTCGATCCTCACAAATGGCTCTTCGCCCCCTTCGACGCCTGCGCGCTGATCTACCGGGACCCGAACCTGGGACGGCGAGCGCACACGCAGAAGGCCGAGTACCTCGATACCCTCACCGATGCCCAGGACTGGAGCCCTTCGGACTTCGCCATCCAGCTGACCAGGCGACCCCGCGGTCTGCCGCTGTGGTATTCGCTGGCCAGCTACGGTGCCGAGACGTACCGGGAGGCGATCGGCCATTCGATCGACCTAGCCCGGCAGATCGCCACGGAGATCAGGCGGCGGGAGAACCTGCGGCTCGTGCGCGAGCCCGAACTCTCCGTCGTCGTCTTCGAACGGGACGGGTGGGAGCGCAGCGACTACGACGCCTGGTCGGATCGTCTGCTCGAGGATCAGCGGGCGTTCGTCGTGCCCAGCTCCCACGCGGGGCGGCCCAATGCACGGTTCGCGATCGTCAATCCGCTCACCACGTTCGAGGACCTCGTCGACATCCTCGACACCATGGAGTGATCCGGGGCGACATCATGCTTGGTGGGACCGCTTCGGCGGCGTGATCCTCGGCGGGTTTCAGCTCTTCGTCTTCGGGCGGAGTTCGACGGTGAAGGTCGGCAGCAGTGCCTGAGTGATCGGGCCGATTCCCAGCGCGTAAAGGACGGTGCCGACACCGACGACTCCGCCCAGCGGCCAGCCGATTGCGACGACGGTGACCTCGATGCCGGTGCGAACGAGCCGGATCGACCAGCCGGTGACGCGGGCGATGCCGGTCATCAGACCGTCACGCGGTCCCGGACCGAACTGGGAGCCGATGTACATCGCCGAGGCGAGCCCGTTGAGGACGATGCCGCCGGCCATGAGTGCGATCTGCCAGCCGAGGTGCTCCGGCTCGGGCAGGAACAGGCGGGTGAGGTCGAGAAAGGGACCGATGAGCAGGGCGTTGAGGACCGTGCCGATTCCCGGCTGCTGCCGCAGGGGGATCCAGATGAGCAGCACGACGAACGAGAGCACCGTGACGACGGTGCCGAACGTCACCGGCACATGCCGCAGGACGCCGGCATTGAGCACATCCCACGGCATCATGCCCAGGCCCGCGTTGACCATCATCGCCATCGACGCACCGAAGAGGTAGAGCCCGAGGATGAGCTGGGGGATGCGTCGCCACAACCGACCCCCGCGCAGCTGCGCGATGGGGCCGACATTGGCCAGCTGGCGTTTCGGTGTGGGTGTCGACGTCATTCGGGGGTCTTCTCGTTCCTCGTAAGGCTCATTCGTCCCCCATTGTCTCCGAGTTCTGCTCAGTCCGCACCGCGTGACCACAATCATCGGATCTCTGCTGTCATATCACCCTGGGCCGGTCGACCACGTTCACGTTGGGACCGTGCCTGCTCTGTGGGTTGGGCCGTGCCTACTATGAGGGTATGGAAGACAACAGCGGACTCAGTCATGACGAACAGTATTCGACGGCCGTGACCGTCGAGGATTTCCGGGCCAACATCGCCGAGGTGGAACAGCGGATCTCGGCGGCAGTGGAGCGGGCAGGCCGCGACCGGTCCGAGATCGAACTGCTGCCGGTGAGCAAGACAGTGCCACAGGAGCGCATCCGCGCCGCTGTCGCGGCCGGGTGTCACAAACTCGGGGAGAACAAGGTCCAGGAGGCTCACCGCAAGTCCGAGGAGATGGCCGATCTCGACATCGACTGGGCGGTGATCGGACACCTGCAGTCGAACAAGGCGAAGTTCGTCGCCCAGTTCGCCGCGGAATTCCAGGCCCTCGACCGTCTCAAGGTCGCCCGTGCCCTCGACCGTCGGCTCCAGAGCGAGGGACGCAGCCTCGACGTGTATGTCCAGGTCAACACCTCTGCCGAGGAGTCGAAATTCGGTATGCCTCCCGAGGAGCTGGTCGGATTCCTCAAGGAGCTTCGTTCATTCGAAACCCTCAAAGTGCAGGGCCTGATGACCCTGGCGATCTTCTCCTCAGATGTCGAACGCGTCCGTCCGTGCTTCCAGACGCTGCGCACACTGCGCGACCGCGCACTGGAGACCGACCCCGAGCTCATCGGTCACGGGCGGCTGTCGATGGGCATGTCCGGGGACTTCGAGGTCGCCATCGAAGAAGGCGCGAACTGCGTGCGGGTCGGACAGGCGATCTTCGGTAAGCGCGCACTGCCGGATTCCCACTACTGGCCTGAGAACGGCTGAACGGCGAGCGCTTGTCGACGTCGATTCAGGCCGCCTGGTGGGTGGGCGGACTCGTCCTCGGGGTGCTGCTCGGGGCAGGAGTCCCCGGTTTCGGTTCCGCGGCGGAATGGGCGGTGACGCCCTGCCTCATCGTGCTCCTCTTCCTCACCTTCCTCGAGCTGCCCTTCGAAGCGGCGGCGAGGGCGTTCGGGAACACCCGCTTCCTGGCGATAGTAGTGGGGCTGAACTTCCTCATCGTCCCCCTCGTCGCGGCCGGACTCGTCACCGTCGTCGACCTCTCCCAGCCACTGCTGCTGCCCGTGCTCGTCGTTCTGCTGAGTCCGTGCATCGACTACGTCATCGTCTTCACGCGTGCCGCGGGCGGTGCGTTCGAAGCTCTTCTTGCCCTCACCCCTGTTCTCATGGTTGCCCAGCTGCTGTTCCTGCCCGTGGGGCTGTGGGCCGTCACCGGAGGCGAACTCTCCTCCGAACTGCCGGTCGGCCCGCTGTTGGAAGCGCTGCTGCTGTTCATCGTCATCCCTCTCGTCGCTGCGATCAGCGTGCGGGCGGTGTCGACGCGTTCTGTGCGCTGTCGTCGGGTCGTTCAGGCATCCTCGTCGCTGATGGATCCCGTGATGACTCTGACGCTGGTGGTCATCGCCGCCTCGGTGACCCCGGTGATCGGCGATTCGATCACACAGCTGGGCACAGCAGCGCTCGTCTTCGCACTCTTCGCTCTGGTCATGTCCGCCGTTGCATGGGCGACATCGCGAGCCGCGAAGTTGGAGGCACGACTGGCCCGTGCGGCGGTGATGTCGGCAGTGACGAGGAATTCTCTCGTCATGCTCCCGATTGTGCGTGCGGCCTCCGGCGACGGAATCGGGCCGGCGACGATGGTCACGCAGACCCTCGTCGAACTGCTCTTCCTCCTCCTGCTCGTCCGAGTCCTGCCTCTCCTCACCCCCAACACTGCCGCGTCCGAAAACCGCTAGTAATCGTCGCTGTCTGGGCCCAGAATGGAACCATGCTCACAACCGACCAGTGCTATCAGGCGGTCTCGTCCCGAGACAGACGATTTGATGGGATGTTCTTCACCGCCGTGCACACCACTGGGATCTTCTGCCGTCCGTCGTGCCCGGCACGGACACCGAAGAGGGAGAACGTCGACTTCTTCGTCACCGCCGCGGCGGCTGCCGATGCGGGATTCCGCGCCTGCAAGCGATGCCGACCGGACGCCAGTCCGAATTCTCCCGAATGGGACGCCCGCGGGGATGTCGTCGCCCGCGCCGTCCGCCTCATCCGTGACGGTGCCATCGACCGCGGCGGCGTCGAGGCCGTGGCGGCACAGCTGGGCTACAGTTCCCGACAGCTGTCTCGTCTCATGCGTGAGGAACTCGGTGCCGGTCCGCTCGCTCTGGCCCGCACCGAGCGTGTCCGCACGGCCAGGACTCTCATCGAGGCCACGGCGATGCCGATGACCGATATCGCCTTTGCCGCGGGATTTGCCAGCATCCGCCAGTTCAACGACACTTTCCGAGATATGTACTCGGTGAGTCCCAGGCAGCTGCGCACAGCCGGGGGCGGCCGGCCCGGCACGGAACAGCTGGTTCTTCGGCTCGCCTATCGCCCGCCTCTCGATTTCGGCTACCTCTTGGCCTACCTTGCAGTGCGGGCAGTGCCCGGAATCGAGACCGTGGCCGACGGTGCCTACACCCGGTCGATGCGTTTGGCGCATGGGCCGGGAGTGGTCACCGTGAGGCAGGGGACAGGTGACTTCGTCGACTGTCGGCTGCGATTGGCCGATACGCGCGACCTCGGCAGCGCGGTTGCGCGTGCCCGGCGCATCCTCGACCTCGACGCCGATCCTCAAACGATCACCGAGACTGTTCGCACCGCCGGGCTCGAGACACTCATCGACAGGCACTCGGGAATCCGTTCACCGGGGCACAGCGACCCCGTCGAACTGGCCCTGAGGACGGTTCTCGGTCAGCAGATCTCGCTGGCCGCGGCACGGACCCATCTGGGCAGGCTGGTCTCCGGAAGCGGAGAGATGCTGCCCAAAGAACTCCAGGCCGACGGCGTCGACCGAGTGTTTCCGACGGCCGAAGTGATCGCGGCAGTCCCCGACGAAGAATGGTCGCTGCCATCCGCGCGGATTCGCACAATCCAGGTACTTGCGTCTGCCCTGGCCGAAGGTCGCCTCGACCTCGGTGCGGGAAGTGATAGGGACGCCGCCAGCCGGGATCTGCTCGCCCTGCCGGGGATCGGGCCGTGGAGCACCGGCTATATCCGGATGCGTGCCCTCGGCGACCCGGACGTCTACCTCGGCTCCGATCTCGGAGTGAAGAAGGCAGTGGCAGACATCGCGGACCTGACTCCGTCAGGGGACTGGTCGTACATCGTGGCCGCCTGCAGTCCGTGGCGTTCCTATCTCACCCATCTCCTCTGGGCAGAACATGCCAGGTCGGAACACTGACATGACCGGCGACCAGACACGCATCACAGGCGACCAGGCAGACACTCCAGACGACCGGGCACACATGTCACATGACGAAACCGACTCGACTCACACAACATCCTTATCCTTGCAGAAGGGCGCGACACCATGACTTCTCAGCAGACGAACCAGCAGCAGAACACGACAACCATCGAAACTCACCGGGCACCTGAGGTCGGCGCCCCACTCGACTTGCCGATAACCTCGGCGCCGGTCTATTCGACAGTGCTCGAGACGGAGCTCGGACCGATCCTGCTGACCTCGGATGGTGTTCATCTCACCGGCCTCTACCTAGAAGTCTCCGAGGCGATTGAAGCTCGCCTGCGCAAGGCGTTCGGAGTCGACCCGACACCGGCCGACGACCTCGAAATCTTCTCCCGCACGGCAACACAGCTGGGGGAGTACTTCGCTGGTGAGCGCACCGAGTTCAACGTGCCGCTCGCCGCGCAGGGAACCGAATTCCAACGCGCGGTCTGGCGGGCTCTGACGGAGATTCCATACGGCAGGACTGCCGGCTACGGGGAGCTCGCGGCGAACCTGGGGAGGCCGAATGCGGCGAGAGCGGTCGGCGCGGCGAACGGGAAGAATCCCATCAGCATCATCGTCCCCTGCCACCGCGTGATCGGAGCCGACGGATCGATGACAGGCTACGCGTGGGGCGAGGCCAACAAACGTCACCTGCTCACCCTAGAAACCCCCTAGTTGCTACCTGACGGCGCCCCAGCACCCTGGCGCCAGGGTGTTAGGGGCCCGTCGGGTAGCAGTTAGGGAAGACGAAGGGCCGAGATCCTCATCGGATCTCGGCCCTTCAGCGGTGGAGGTAAGGGGATTCGAACCCCTGACCTTCTCCATGCCATGGAGACGCGCTACCAACTGCGCCATACCCCCGCTTGCCTGAACCATATTACCCAGGTGCGGGTGTCTGGCCAAATCGGGTGCAGGTGACGCTCGACACAGTGGCAGATGGGTGGCTCGAGCGTGTCAGGCTCGAGCCACCGATGGTCAGATAAAGGGCCTGACCTGGCTGAGGTAGCGCAGGATGTCGCGCTCGCGCAGTTCGCGCGCCCGCTGTTCTGCGGCATGAGCCTGCAGGCGTGCTGCCCTTCTGCGAGCGGTCTTCTGCTCGCGGGTCTTTGTGATCGTGGCCGGGCGGCGTGCCCACCGGATGAGCTTCATTCCGGTGCTCAGGGCCCAGCGGCGCGGATAGGTGGACTGAAATGCGGTGGACACAATTCTTCCTCTGTGATTTCGGAATGGGATATTCGCAAAAAGGGCAGGAAACATCCCGGAATGTCGATTAGCGAATGAATTCAGAAATAGCGCCGCTGGACTCTCGGTGCCATTCATGAATGAATACGATGCACTCGGAATGGTCGGTCGAAGAAGACCGGGTGAGGCAATCCGATGCACTGCGACCGAACGCGCAATCTGCTCATGCAGGCGATGCCGCCATCGCGGCTTGGCGGTCAGGAGCACAGAACAGTCATCTGCGACGAGCGTTCATCTGCGCGGGGTGACCACCAAATCAACACAGTGAAGGCGATCGACGGAGGTCGAACCTTGCCGTGAAGGTGCCGAAATGGTTGGACTGCAGCGGACAGGCGTGCGTACAGTTCGTACGGAAATGATGCCGGATCTCAGGCTACCGGTGGCTCAGGGCACAACGGTGGCCGGAAGCCAACCGGTGGAAAAGACGCGATAGACGGCTGAGGTCAGCCGACGAGTCCTTGTCCGCCAATCGGGCAGGCAGCATTGACAAACTGGGGTTCTCGAAGGTCGGGACCCGTATGCTTTGTCATCATCATCGAAACTGCGCTCCTCTCATTGGTCGTGGATCTCGTGTGAACGGCGTCTGCGTTCACAATGGTCTGGGTGCAATCAAGGTGTTTGTCTGCGAATCCGTAATTGCACTGTCGAATTTAGCACAATATCCGCAAGGCGCGATACTTTTGATCATTAATTTCTTGAATATTTTCCAGCGCCATTAGCCGAGGATCTATCGACGACAGAATTCGATGAGCAGAACCCGGCATCGTAGAATCGGATGAGACGTGCGTCAGCATCTGTCGACCACACATCTTCAAAGGGAGTTGGGAATGTCAGAGACCGCAAACTCGCGACGGCTGGTCGTCGGGTACATCGCCACGGATCGGGGCCGCGACGCCATCGCGTTGGCCATCTCGATCGCCCGCTCCATCGACATCGAACTCGTCGTCACCATCGTGCGACCGGAGTCCTCGACGATCCTGGCCGGCAGCGCAGTTCCGCAGGACGGTGCCGGCATCGTCGCCCAGCAGATCGACGAGTGGCTCGAAGAGGCCCTGTCTCTCGTGCCCGACGATGTCTCTGCCAAGGGCGTCATCCACATCGCTTCGAACGAGTCCAAGGGGCTCATGGAAGTCGCCGAGGCCGAAGGCGCCCTCGGCATCGTCATCGGGGCGCGGGCGGCCTCACTCATGCGCCAGCTGCGGATCGGCACCGTCGCCTCCTCGCTCCTGCATTCCGCGACCGTTCCGGTCGTCCTGGCGCCTCCGGAGAAGTCCGACATCGGTCCGATCTCCCGCGTCACCGCGCTCTTCGGCGCGCGTCCCGGTGCCTCGTCCCTCATCGGCGCCGCAGTGCAGTCGGCCAGCAGCCTCGGTGTGGACCTGCGGCTGCTCTCCCTCATCGAAAACGACGGACTGGTCGATGACGAGGTCGCCGAAGTGGCCGAGTTCGCCGAGCAGTACGGGGGAGCGGTCCTCGCCGAGCGTGCGGCAGAGATGTTCGCCGCCGGTCGAGCGACTGTGAAGTCCCGTGCCGGTGCCGACATCGAGGAGGCCGCCGAGGGAATCGAATGGCAGCCCGGAGAGGTGGCTTTCATCGGCTCGAGCCGTCTCGGCCGCGGCGGCAAGGTAGCGATCGGCGCCCGCGCCCGACGCCTGCTGAGAGTCCTGCCCGTCCCGGTGGTCGTGGTGCCCAGGCGCGCCGTCAGCCCGGTTCGAACGAATTGAGGCTGCGCGCATCGCGACGTCGGAGCTTCGATGTGTCCGGCCACGAAACCGCGGCATGGGTGTACGACGGAGACGAACAAGCACGCCCGCTGCTGATGGTGCACGGTTTCCGCGGCGACCACCACGGCATGGATCTCATCGCCGGTGAGATCCGCGACCGGACTGTCATCGTCCCTGACCTGCCCGGATTCGGCGAGACCTCGCCATTGCACGCCGGGCTGGGACTGAACTCATATATCGACTTCCTGTCGGGTCTCGTCATCGAGATCACCCGAGTCTTCGGGCTGCCGCCGATCGTGCTCGGGCACTCCTTCGGGTCGATTCTGGTCAGCCATCTGGCCGCCCACAGCCCCGAAACGACCCCGGAACTCATCCTCGTCAATCCGATCACCACTCCGGCGCTCGAGGGATCTGCACGATTCCTCACCGGGCTGACGAAGGCGTATTACGAACTCGGGGCGCGGCTGCCACACCGGGCGGGGCATGCGCTGCTGTCCAACCCCATCATCGTCCGGGCGATGAGCGAGGTCATGGCGACGACGCGCGACCCCGGTACGCGCGCGTACATCCACGATCAGCACGCCAGATACTTCTCCTCGTTCGCCGACCGTTCGTCACTGGCCGAAGCGTACGAGACCTCGGTATCCCACACCGTCACCGAGGTGGCCGAATCCCTTTCGATGCCCACGCTCGTCATCGCCGGCGATCGAGACGCGATCGCGCCTATCGGCGCTACCCGATCGTTCGTCGCCGAGCTTGCCGATGCGACCTTCGTTGAGTTGGGAGGCGTCGGGCACCTGGTGCACTACGAACGATCGGAGGCGGCCGCCTCGGCGATCGGGGAATTCGTGCGCACCCGCACCTAGAGGCAGCCGAGGTGAGCAGGCAGCCTAAGGGACGAGACAGCGAAGGGGCCGTTGCGTGAGAACGCAACGGCCCCTTCGCGGGTGTCCCTGTGGGATCATTTCCGCGAGTCGCGCACCCAGTGGTAGACCATCGGAATGATGAAGGCGAAGCCGGAGGCCAGCAGGCCGCCCCAGAAGACCCAGAATTCGGTGCCTGCAGGTGCGGCGAACGATGCGCCGAAGAGGTACAGGCCGAAGACGAAGACAGCGAACGAGATGATGAAGACGATCACGTCGGCAAAAGATGCAGAGTTGCGGACTCGCTTCGGGGCGGCAATATCGGACATGGTCTCCTCCGGCAATGTTTCTGGTGGTCAGGTTGACGCTCGGCCCCAGTCTACATCGCGTAGAGAGCTTTGCTCATCTCCGGTCGTGTTCGGCGCTTCGGTCCGGGACGAGCCACCCCAGAAGCGCTGAGATGATCGACACGATGATCGCGGCGAAGATCGCGGAGAAGAAGAACGAGTCGATGGTGAACTCGAAGGGCGTGAAGCCGGAGAGCCAGCTCGTCAGCGCCAGCATGAGCGCATTGATCACGATCGAGAACAGTCCGAGTGTCAGGCAGGTGATCGGAGCGGACACGAAGCTGAGAATCGGTTTGATGAAGGCGTTGGCCAGACCGAAGATGAGTCCGATGACGAGGTAGGAGATGATCATGGCCGGGATCGTCCCGGTCTGTTCCTCGACGACTCGGTTCCCTGTGATCGTCACGCCCGGCAGAATCCAGGCCGCCACCCAGATCGCGCAGGCGTTGACGATGACGCGAGAGAAGAAATTCATAAGCGTCATCCTGTCAGACCGAACTGCGTTCTTTCTGAGTCGCGGATGGGAAAGCGGTCCGTGCCGTGGTGACGAAGCTCAAGTGCTGAGGAGAGTGAACTGCTCGATTCCGGCGACCAAACCCAGTAGCCTGAAAGTCGGACCCACTGGTCCGCGGTCCGACGGTGCATCTACCGAGTGATTTGATCCAGGTCACCACGGCGGCACGGACTCCCGGAGAGCCGGGAAGAGACACTGGATTGGTATGACTGACAGCGAAACACCGACACCTTCACAGAATCCGACTGAGCCGACCCTGTTCTCGGCAGTCGGGCGCACCTATTTCCCGATCGCGTTCGTCGCACGGATGCCGTTCGCGATGATCGTCGTCGGCGTGCTCACCCTCGTCGTCGCCGGCCGCGGGTCGCTGAGCCTCGGCGGCATCAACTCGGCCATGGTCGGTCTCGGCACAGCAGTGTTCGGATCCTTCATCGGGGCCGCGGCCGACAAGTGGGGACAGCGCTACGTCCTGCTCATCGTCGGCTTCCTCAACTGCGTCGCGCTGACGTTCATGGCCTGGGTCGTGTTCAGCCCGCTGCCCGATTTCGTCGTCTTCATCGCAGCGTTCGCCATCGGTGCGACCTCACCGCAGGTTGCGCCCATGTCCCGCTCTCGGGTCGTCGACATCATCATGACTGTGCTGCCGGTGCCCCGCCGACCCAAAGTGCTCAACGGCACCATGGCGTACGAGTCGGCTGCCGACGAGATCATCTTCGTCTTCGGACCGTTCCTCGTCGGCCTTCTGGCCACACTGTTCAACCCGGTCGCTCCCATCATCGGCGCGATCGTGATGACACTCGTCTTCGTCTCAGCCTTCGCCCTGCACCCGACGGGCAGGCGTCGGTCGGCCGCTCTGACGGCAGAGGCAGCGAAGCAGGCACCGGCGAAGGATGTGTTCACGGCCGGAGTCTTCGTCGTCGTTCTCGGTGTCTTCGGTGTCGGCATGGTGTTCGGTTCGACCCTCACAGCCCTGACTGCGCTGACCAATGACATCGGGCGACCGGAGGAGGCGGGACTCATCTACGGTGTCATGGGCATCGGGTCGGCGGTTCTTGCGATCTGCGTGGCGGTGTTCCCCTCGTCATTCGCCCTGTGGGCCAGGCTGCTGTGCTTCGCTCCCATCCTGGTCACCGGTGCTGTGGTTCTGGCATCGACGGAATCGATGCCGATCATCGTCATCGCCCTGCTGCTCATGGGATCGGCGATCGGGCCGAGCCTCGTCACGCTGTTCAGCCTCGCAGCCGAACGTGCGCCGCAGGGAAGGTCGGCGACAGTGATGTCGATGGCCGGCTCGGCGATCATCGTCGGCCAGTCGGTCGCCTCGGCGATCAACGGCATCCTCGCCGAGGACCAGGGCACCGCCACGGCGATGGCTGTGCCCGTCGCCGCCTCGGCGATCGTCCTCCTTGCCGGAGTCCTCAATCTCATCGTCGACAAGAAGCCCCACCGCAGGGGATCCGGGTCCTCGCGCAGGGCCGTCGTCGACGGTGAAGAAGAGATCTGAATCACTCCGATTTTCCGCTTTTTGGGACGGCGTGTCCCAGGCATTGCCAGGTGTGACCACGGCATGACCGAGGAGTAGGATATCCGCTGGTCCATCGTGAACTGCGCCACGGATCGTGGCCTCTCACACCACTACGGAAAGCACACAATGTCTTCAAGCACCTCGACGACCGAGGCCATCCGAAGCGACACCCGCTTCTTCGGACACCCTCTGCCGCTCATGCAGCTGTTCAGCCTGGAACTGTGGGAGCGCTTCTCCTACTACGGGATGAACGGCATCCTCGCCCTCTACCTCTACTTCAGCGTCACCGACGGTGGAATGGGGCTCGAAAAGGGCACTGCTGTGGGCATCGTCGGCGCATACGGCGGTGCGGTATTCCTCGCGACGATCCTCGGCGCCTGGATTGCCGACCGTCTGGCCGGAGCCGAGAAGGTCCTCTTCTACTCCGCGATCATCATCATGATCGGTCATATCGCCCTGGCGCTCATCCCCGGCTTCGGGGGAGTGGCGATCGGTCTCATCCTCGTGGCACTCGGCTCCGGAGGGCTGAAGGCGAACGCCTCGGCGCTCGTCGGCGAACTGTATGAAGAGAAGGACCCGCGCCGGGATGCCGGCTTCACCATCTTCTACATGGGTGTGAACATCGGTGCCCTCATCGGACCGCTGCTCACCGGCCTGCTGCAGAAGAACATCGGATTCCACTACGGCTTCGGTGCCGCCGCCGTCGGCATGGCGCTGGGTCTCATCATCTACCTCAGCGGCCGCAAGAGCCTGCCGCCGGAGTCTCGTGTCGCGGTCAACCCGCTGCCGAAGAACAAGCTCTACCTCTTCATCGTCGCCATCATCGTCGTCGTGCTCCTCGCGGGACTGCTGTGGATGACGAAGATCGTCAACCCGGACAACCTCGACTGGTGGATCGCGGGCATCTCTGCGGGCGCCGCTGCGTGCTACTTCATCGTCATGTACACATCACCGCAGACGGATTCCGATGAACGCTCCCGCGTTCTCGCGTTCATTCCGTTCTTCATCACGGTCGTCGTGTTCTGGTCGATGTACCAGCAGATCTTCGGCGTGCTCACCGTCTACTCGGATACGCAGCTCAACCGGTCGATCTTCGGTTGGGAGATGCCGATCAACTGGATCCAGCTGATCCCGGCGTTCTTCGTCATCGTGTTCGCTCCGCTGTTCGCGACCTTGTGGATGAAGCTCGGTCCGAAGCAGATCTCGACCCCGGTCAAGGCCGGTCTGTCGCTTGTGCTCATCGGCATCGGCTTCCTCATGTTCTTGCCCTTCGCTGAGGCCGGTACCAATGAGACGCCGCTGCTGTGGGTGGCTCTGACCCTGGCTGTGTTCGTCTTCGGTGAGCTGCTCATCTCGCCGGTGGGACTGTCGTTCTCGACGAAGGTCGCACCGAAGGTGTTCCAGTCGCAGATGATCGCAGTCTTCTTCCTCGCCTCGGGTGTGGGAACGGCGCTGTCCGGTGTCCTCGGCGGGTACTTCGACACCGCCAACCAGGCGCCGTACTGGACGTCGATCGGCGGAGCCTCCGTCGTGCTGGGTCTGCTCGCCCTGACGCTGACGAAGCCGATGCTCAAACTGCTGCGCGGCATCCGCTGACACTTCTGTTTCCGATCGGCCCCTCGAACCCAGTCGTTCGAGGGGCCGTTCGCGCTCCCGGGGACCATCACGCACCGGCCGCGGCATAACCACGTGGTCCTGCGGGATGGTGTGGCGCTTGCGGTGAGTGATGCCCGAGCTGAAGGGAGGACCTAGCGCTGCCGGGAGGACGTGGCACTAACGGGAGGACGCAGCGGGTGCGAGAGGTTGTGCCGCTAGCGGTGGCAGATGCAGGAGCGCCGTCGGACGCATACATGAGGGGGAGCGGTGGCGCACGAGGGCCGCATCAGTACCCTGCAGCGACCCGAGCCGGTTGGACTCAGACTCTGATTGAGCCGGCCGCGGGAGGGCTCAGACGCCGATGAAGATCGGCAGCGCCTCGGGATGATGGGCGTGGACGATCGTGAGGAAGACGAGCGCGTCGAAGAGCAGATGCACAGTGACGGTATAGGGCAGCGACTTCGTGCGGGTGAAGATGAACGCCTGGACGAGCGCGAAGGGAATCGTCAGCAGCGGCCCGATCGACCGGTACCCGAGCTCCCAGAGGAACGAGACGAAGATGATCGTGGTGAACACGTTCGCCGTCCAGAACGAGAAGTGCTTGCGCAACAGCGCAAAGACGGTGCAGATGAAGAACAGCTCGTCCCAGATGCCGACGGCGTTGACACCGAAGAAGAGGCGAATGATCTCCGACCAGGTCTCCAGCGGCGGCCAGTTGAGGTACACGCCGGTGCGCATGAAGTACTGCGGCAGCACCGCCCAGGCGACCACGACGACGAACAGCAGCCACCCCCATTCGAGCCGGGACCAGGGCTGCCCTCGGCGCAGCGGGAACTGGATCGTGCGATCGTCGAACACATAGCGGGTGATCAGCCACGGCCCGATGACAACGGCCGAGAGCACGACGCCCATCCGCGCGATGTTCTCCCACGAGATATCAGCTTCGACGGAGATCGCGGAGATCAGGGCCAGGCAGCCGGTGATGACACTGTGATCGCGTGCGAAGCGGCGATTCGTCGACCACGCGACGATGACCCCGGCCGCCAACGGCAGATACCCGAAGGCCCTGACCTGCGGAAATGTCGTTCCTAGTCCGAACAGCACAACCGCGGCGAGAGCCATCACCGCGGTCGCCGCAGCCTCCCCGCTGAGAAGTCCACGGCGTGCGGTATCGATGGGATCTGCGCGCTCGGTGTCCACAGTCCACACTGTAGACGAACATGCCCGTCCCGCAGGC
This sequence comes from Brevibacterium spongiae, assembly GCF_026168515.1. Taxonomy (NCBI): domain Bacteria; kingdom Bacillati; phylum Actinomycetota; class Actinomycetes; order Micrococcales; family Brevibacteriaceae; genus Brevibacterium; species Brevibacterium spongiae. The sequence goes on from NZ_CP093443.1 coordinate 1,954,784, forward strand.
GACCACCTTGCCGAAAGTCAGCGAATGCGCCGCGTAGGATCGCAGTGAAGGAAGGACACCATTGACCCCTGAGGACTACTCCGAGCTCATCGCCGAACTCACCCCAACCGCGCACCCAGAGACCGTCGCAGCGCGCGAGGCGATCGGACGCACTCTTCGCGTCGACCTCGTCGCCCAGCGTTCGCTCCCGGCCTTTCCCACCTCGGCGATGGACGGGTTCGCCCTCGACGGCGCCGCACTGCAGGATGCGCGCGGCGGTGGTGCTGTCCCTGTCATCGGTGACGTTCCCGCCGGCCACGACGCCCCTGCGCTGCGTCCGGGCACAGCCGTGCGAGTGATGACCGGAGCCCCGATTCCCACCGGCACCGAGGCGGTCGTTCCCGTCGAATTTACCAATGCCCAGGCCACCGGAGGTCCTCCGCGCTCGATCCGCGTCTCCTCCCTCCCCGAGGAGGTCGCGAAGGGATGGAACATCCGCGCGGTGGGCGAGGACATCACGGCCGGCGATGTCGTCATCGCCGCCGGCTCCCGGCTGAGCGCGGCCGGTGTCGGCACCCTGGCCATGCTCGGCATCGATGAGATCGCCGTCGACCGTGCCCCGCGCATCGGGGTGATCGTCACCGGGGACGAACTGCGCACCACCGGCACCGAGGCGGCCGGACCGCTCATCCTCAATTCGAACCTGCCGATGCTCGCCTCCATGATCGCCGCTGAAGGGTCCGACGTCATCGAAGCGACGTGCAGCGACGATTCGGGGGAGCTGCGTGGCATCCTCGGCGAGATGCGCCGTGTAGCGGATCTCGTCATCACCACGGGAGGGATCAGCGCCGGCGCCTTCGAAGTCGTGCGTCAGACCTTGGACGGGGAGCACTCGAGGTTTCTGCGCTTGGGGCTGCGACCCGGGGCGCCGCAGGGCCATGGTCGTTTCGGTGATCTGCCGCTGCTGCACCTGCCGGGCACCCCGCAGGGAGCCTTCATCGGGTTCCATCTCTTCGCCCGGTCACTGATGAACGGCCAGGTGCTGCGCACTCGGTGGAAGAAGGGACTCTTCGCCGGCCCCGAACTCGCTCACCACCCGAAGGCGGTCACGCTTCGACCTGGTGCGTTCACGGACACCGGTGAGATCCGGGCCGCAGATCGGGCCCGCCTGCCGAACTTCGCAGCGGCCGAGGCGATCATCCGGATTCCTCGCGGCACGGGACGGCTGAGCCCGGGTTCCGTCATCGACTACCTCGAATGCTGATCGGGACTGCGGAGAATCCCGTGACCAACGGATACACGGCCGGCCTCGCGGTAATCGTCTGGCCGCATGACGGGCAGGGCCAGGGGTCCTAGGATGGTGAGCATGTCCGAACCTCGCCTCGACCCTGCCGCCCGGGCACGCTATGCCCGCCAGATCCGTCTGTCCGGGTTCGGTGAAGCCGCCCAGACGAGACTGCTCGATGCGCATGTCCTCGTCATCGGCGCCGGTGGCCTCGGTGCGCCCGTGCTCAGCTATCTCGCCGCCGTCGGCATCGGCACGATCTCCGTCATCGACCCCGATATCGTCGAACTGAGCAATCTGCACCGCCAGATCATCCACACCGAGGCGGCCGTCGGCACCCGCAAGATCGAATCCGCCAGAGAGCGGATGAGCGGAATCAACTCATCGATCGACGTCCGCACCCACCCTGTCCTGCTCACCCCGGACAACGCTCTGGACCTGTTGACCGGCGTCGATCTCGTCATCGACGGCAGCGACAACTTCGCCACCCGATACCTGGCCAACGACGCCTGCGAGATCCTGGGCATCCCGCTCGTGTGGGGAACGATCCTCGGCTTCGACGGTCAGGTCGCCGTCTTCGACGCCCGTCGCGGCGCCACCCTGCGCGACCTCTACCCTGAGGTTCCGGCCCCGGGCAGCGTGCCGGACTGCTCCGTGGCCGGAGTCCTCGGACCCCTGTGCGGCAGCCTCGGATCGGCCATGGCGATGGAGGCGATCAAGGTCCTCACGGGGATCGGCACGGCGCTTTACAATGCGGTGGCCGTCCACAGCAGCCTCGATGCCAGCTGGGAGACAGTGCCGGTCTCAGCGATCCCCGGTCGGCGACCGGTCACCGATCTGCACGCGCATCGCAGCGACTATGCGCAGCACAGCCTCGATCTGGAACCGACCGCGGACACGTCGGAACCGGCCTCCCGCGGCTGGCACGAGCTGACCCCGGGTACGGTGCTCGTCGATATCCGCGACGATGACGAAGTCACGGCGGGAATGGTGCCCGGTGCGATCCACATTCCGATGGACGCACTGCTCGCCGACCCGGACCTGCTGCCGGGCGCAGGCGCAGCCGACGGCGGCAATGAGGCCTCGACGGCTCGAGCACGAGACGTGGCTCTGTACTGCCGGTCAGGGATGCGTTCGGCCAAGGCCGTCGCTCAGCTGCGCTCACAGGGACTGACTGTGACATCGGTCAGCGGCGGCTATCTCGCCTATCTGGCCCAACCCGCTGCAGGAGCCCAACCCGCTGCAGGAAGTGCCCAGCCTGCCGGCCGGCAGCGCTGAACGGTGCCGATCGGCCGTCTATGAGGCACGGCCCCCGGCGACAGCCGCAGCGCTGAGCGGAGTGGTCCTCAGCCCCCGGCGAAGGGAGGGAGCACGTCGACGGTGTCTCCCTCGCTCAAGCTCACGGACCGATCGGTCGCTGCCACGGAATTGACGAGGAAGCTCGAACGCGACAGCACGGTCGCAGCCTGCGGATCGGCCGCCTCGGCGAGGGTCGTGACGAGTTCGTCGACGGATCCGGCACGGATCTGGGATTCGCGGGCGCCGAAGGCCTCGCGGGCTGCGGCGAAGAACCGCACGGTGATGGTGGGCACTTATCCTCCGATGGCGCTCATGGGACGTTGGGGCTGCTCGAACGAATCCGTGTCCATTCCGTGTCCGGCGAGTTTCTTCCAATGCGCGCCCTTCCACAGATTCGCGATCGACTCATCGTCGGCACCACCGCGCATCGCGGACAGCAGATCGACCTCGGTGCGGGAGAATAGGCACGTGCGCACACGTCCCTCCGCGGTCAGACGGGTGCGCGTGCAGTCGGCGCAGAAGGGCCGGGTCACCGAGGCGATGATGCCGACGGTGCCCAGCACCGTGTCCGGATCGTCTCGGGTTGCGACGAGGAACTTCTCGGCCGGGGCGCCGTTTCGCGGCGCCGAATCCGGGGTGAGCACGAACCTGGGTTCGAGGAGGGCGAAGATGTCGGCGGCGGTGATCATCGACGTCCGTTCCCACGAGTGACCGGCGTCCAAGGGCATCTGTTCGATGAACCTCAGGCTCAGCCCCTGCTCGAGGCACCACTGCAGCAGATCGGGTGCCTGGGCATCGTTGACCCCCGGCAGGAGCACAGCGTTGATCTTCACCGGCTCGAGGCCGGCGGCCTTCGCCCCGTCGATGCCTGCCAGCACGCGTTTGAGGAATGGGCGCCGGGTCATCGTCTCGAAGGTCTCCGGATCGATCGTGTCGAGCGAGACGTTGATGCGATCCAGCCCGGCGGCCTTGAGCCCGGCCGCTCGTTTGTCGAGGCCGATCGCGTTCGTCGTCAGCGCGATGTTCGGGCGCGGTTCGAGGGCGGCGACCCCGGCGATGATCTCGTTGATGTCCTTGCGGGTCAGGGGTTCACCGCCGGTGAACCGGACCTGGTCCACCCCGAACTTCTCGACCCCGATGCGCACGAACCGAACGATCTCGTCCCGCGACATTGCGGAATCACGAGACATGAATTCGACGCCTTCGGCCGGCATACAGTACGTGCAGCGCAGATTGCAGAAATCGGTGAGTGAGATGCGCATGTCGGTGGCGCGACGATCGAAGGTGTCGAGCAGCGCATCCTCGTTGTGGCCGGTGAATTCCGCACCTGGGTCGACAGTCGGAGTTCTCAGCACCGGCATCGGCAGACCGATCTTCTCCATTTCGTCATCCTCCTTGAGAGCGTGTCGATATCATCGTCCCATGACTACAGCGAAGATGCATCGTGAGCGGGTATTCGAGACCATCGCTCCACTCACCGGGACGCAGGAGCTGCCGCTGCACGCACTGCTCGACGCCCCGCGCAGGCTCGTCGCGGATGTGAGCTCACCGATCGATGTCCCCGGCTTCGACAATTCGAGCATGGACGGATACGCCGCATCCGCTGAGACCCTGAACGCCGCGATTCTGGCCTCCGCCGCTGACGTCTCCGGTGCCGAGTCGGGCCGGCTTGGGCCGATTCCCGTCCGCGGGCGGGTCGCTGCAGGTGCTCGAGGCGACCGCGTCGCTGCCGGCACCGCCGTCGAGATCATGACCGGTGCACCCCTTCCCGAAGGCACCGACACCGTGATCAAGATCGAAGACACTTCACCCGGGTCCTTCGGCGCCGAAGCCATCACGATCGCCCAGCCGACCGATGGCCCGCCGCCGGAACCCGGACGCTTCGTCCGCAGGCGCGGCAGCGATGTGCGCACCGGGCAGACCGTGCTCACCGCGGGCACCATGCTCACTCCCGCCCACCTCGGCGTGGCCGCCGCCTGCGGAATCCGCACGCTGCCGGTCCTCTCGCTGCCACGAGTGCTCATCGTAAGCACCGGGGACGAAATCGCCGCCGAGGCGGCCGCCGGAATCAACGACGCGAACTCAGTGACGCTCTCAGCCGGGCTGCGCCGCCTCGGCGTCGAAGTCGATGCTGCCTTCGTCCCCGATGAACCGCAGGCGCTGCTCGACCGAGTGCGCGGCAGCGACGCACAGCTCGTCATCTCCACCGGCGGGATCTCCAAAGGCGCTCACGAAGTCGTCAAGCTCGCAGCCGAACTCGATGCCGAATCCGCGATGGTCTTCGAACCCATCGCCATGCAGCCCGGCGGACCACAGGGATGCGGGCGTCTGGCAGACCACGCCTGGATCGCGCTGCCCGGCAACCCGGTGAGCACCCTCATCAGCTTCGAACTGTTCATCCGTCCCGCGCTGCTCGGCCTGGCAGGCGACGCAGCGCCCCGCGAGGTCGCCCACCACCGCCTGGCCCACGGGTTCGATGAGACCCCGCCGGCCGGGAAGCTCCAGGTCCGCCGTGCCCGGCTCACCGAGGCAGGACTCGAATTCGTCGGCGATTCCCGTTCCCACCTGCTCCACAGCTACGCCGAAGCGACCCACCTCGTGTTCGTCTCACCCGACGAACCCGGACCGGACAACCCGTTCTCACCCGCGGGGGATAGGCTGATGACGTGGAAGATCGCATGAAGCTCTCGCACGTCGACGAATCCGGAACCGCCCAGATGGTCGACGTCGGCGACAAAGACGTGACCAAACGCCGGGCGGTGGCCACCGGAACCATCACGACCCGCAGCGACGTCATCGACATGATCGCCGAGGCGGGACTGCCCAAGGGAGACGCCCTGCCCGTGGCGCGCATCGCCGCAGTGATGGGGGCGAAGCGCACCAGCGACCTCATCCCCCTGTGCCATCCGCTGCCGCTGACCGGAATCGACGTCGAAATCGCACTCGGCGACGATCGTGTGACCATCACCGCCGCAGTGAAGACGGTGTCGAAGACCGGAGTCGAGATGGAGGCTCTGACGGCCGTGACCACCGCGGCGCTGACGATCTTCGACATGATCAAGGCCGTGGACAATCAGGCCGTGATCGGCGATATCAAGGTCATCGAGAAGTCAGGCGGAAGGAGCGGAGATTGGACACGAGGAGCATGAGCGCCACCGGCACGGTCATCACCACCGGAGTCGTCGACACCGAGATCTCCACAGCGGCCCTCGAACCCGAAGTCCTCACCGACACCTGCGGCGCAGTCGTGAGTTTCTCCGGCGTCATCCGCGACCACGACGAGGGTCGCGGCGTGAATTCCCTGCACTATGAGGCCCACCCCCTCGCGGCCGAACAGATCGCCGAGGTGGCCGCCGACATCGCCGCCCGCCACCCCGAGGTCCGCCTCTCCGTCGTCCACCGGGTCGGCGACCTCACCATCGGAGACGTGGCCCTGGCCGCCGTCGTGGCCTCGGCCCACCGGAAGGACTCGTTCCTCGCCTGTTCCGAACTCATCGACGAGGTCAAAGCGCGAGTGGCGATCTGGAAGCACCAGCACTTCGCCGACGGCAGCGACGAATGGGTGGGAGCCCTCGAATGACTCAGCTGCGCATCAGCGAGGCCGCACGCTTCCTCGGCGTCAGCGACGACACGGTGCGCCGGTGGGTCGCCGACGGGCGGCTCACCTCGCTCAAGGACTCCTCGAATCGTGCCGTCGTCGAGGGCAGGGAACTCGCCGAACTCGCGCAGTCGTCCGCGGCCTCACTCGCCGACCCCAGCGGCGTCATGAGCTCCTCGCGGAACCGATTCGCCGGTCTCGTCACTGACGTCGACGTCGACGGAGTCATGGCCCAGGTGAGCATGCAGTGCGGGCCCTTCCGCGTGGTCTCGCTGATGTCGGCCGAAGCGTGCCGCGAACTCGACCTGCAGCCGGGCAGCCTCGCCACCGCCTCGGTGAAGGCGACGATGGTCTCGATCGACACTGTCCCCGGCGACTGAACCGCGCCGAGGCAGGGGAGCGGCAGCCGAGTTCACGCGCGTGAGTGCGCCGCAGAATCTCAAAAGCGTCGTCCGAGTCGACATGAACCCGCAAATGCGGCTTCAATAGGGGGATGAAGAAAACCCTTATCGGGCTCAGCATCGTCGCTGCCCTGACCCTGTCCGCGTGTTCCTCCGGCGCCGATTCGCAGTCCGAATCGGACGCGCCCAAAGAGATCACGGTGTTCGCCGCCGCCTCGCTGACGGAGGTGTTCGAAGACATCGCCGACGAATTCGCGAAGGGCGAGCCGGATGCACCCGAGGTGAAATTCTCCTTCGCGGGATCGTCCGACCTCGTCGCGCAGATCTCCGAAGGCGCGCCCGCCGACGTCATCGCCACCGCCGACGAGAAGACCATGGACACCTTGAACGGCGACGATCTGCTCGCCGCAGAGCCGACGATGTTCGCCTCGAACACGCTGACGCTGGCCGTAGCCGAGGGCAATCCGACGGCGATCGAGAGTTCGAAGGACTTCGCCGACAGCGATCTCGTCGTGTGCGCGCCCCAAGTTCCCTGCGGTGCGGCCACCGAGAAGTGGGCCGGTGCCAATGATGTGACGCTCGATCCAGTCAGCGAAGAGAACTCCGTGACCGACGTCCTCGGCAAGGTCAGCGCCGGGCAGGCCGACGCCGGCATCGTCTACGTCACCGATATCGCGCGCGCTGACGGCAAGGTCGAGCAGGTCGACCTCGACGGCGCCGACAAGGTCGTCAACAAGTACCCCGCCGCGACCGTCAAGGCCAGCGAGAATCAGGAGCAGGCCGACGCGTTCGTCGAGTTCCTCGGGTCCGATACCGCCCAGAAGCTGCTGCGCGACGCCGGGTTCGCCGCCGCCTGATATGGCCGCAGGACGCAGAGTGGCCGCAGGACGCAGAGGGGGAGGGGTCTCGACGATTCCCGGCTGGCTGTGGATTCCCGCCGCCGTCGGGATCGTCTTCCTCCTCCTGCCCATCATCGGGATGGTCTCCCGCATCGACCCGCAGGGCCTCCTCGACGTCATCCGCGCCGAGGAATCCCGGCTCGCGATGCAGCTGTCCCTGCTGACCTCGGTGATCTCGGCCCTGGTCAGCGTCGCCCTCGGGTTCCCGCTGGGCTACCTGCTCGCGACCAAGGACTTCCGGGGACAGCGGATCGTGCGCACCCTCATCCTGCTGCCGCTCGTGCTTCCACCGGTGGTCAGCGGTTTGGCACTGCTCTACACCTGGGGGCGCTCGGCCGTGCTCGGCGGCGCTGCGGAAGATCTCGGACTGAGCCTGGCCTACACCACCTCGGCGGTGATCATGGCCCAGATCTTCGTCTCGCTGCCGTTCATGGTCATGTCGGTCGAGACCGCAACCACGGCTCTGGGGCGTCGCTTCGAGCTCACCGCCGCCGAACTCGGGGCGAAACCCGACCGCGTGTTCTTCACGGTCACGCTGCCGCTCCTGCGCAACGGCATCACCACCGGCGCCGTCCTCTGCTTCGCTCGCTCCCTCGGCGAATTCGGTGCCACCCTGACCTTCGCCGGATCCCTCTCCGGCGTCACCCGCACGATGCCCCTGCAGATCTACCTCGTCCGCGAATCGGATCCGCAGGCCGCCATCGGCCTGTCCCTGCTGCTCATCGTCATCGCCGTGGTCATCATCGTCCTGGCCTACCGATCCCCGCACGCCCCTCGCCTCCGCCCGACACCCCGGACGGTGAAGTCCACCCTCGCCGAGGCGGCCACCCCGCCACCGCGCCATGACCGGGCACAGGGTGCTCCGATCACATCCGGTCCACCGTCCGGAGGGCGTCTGAGCACCGCGGTGGAACTTGCCGAGCGGGGAATCGCTCTCGACTTCACCGTCCCCGCCGGGGCGACGACAGCGATCATCGGGCGCAACGGTGCCGGCAAATCGAGCCTGTTCCACATCCTCACCGGAGCGCTGCGCCCCGACTCCGGACACCTGCGCATCGGTGACGATGCGATCTTCGACCTCGACGCCGGGCACTGGCCGGCCATCCACGACCGCGGCATCATCCATCTGGCGCAGAACCCGCTGCTGTTTCCGCACCTGAGCGTCATCGACAACGCGAGCTACGGTCTGCGCGCTCACGGCATGGCCCGCGGTCCGGCCCGGGAACGGGCGCAGGACATGCTCGACCGCCTCGGCGTCGGTCACTGTGCGCAACGGCGACCCGACGCGGTCTCGGGCGGCCAGGCCGCACGCATCGCTCTGGCCCGCGCCCTCCTCGTCGATCCGCGGCTGCTTCTGCTCGACGAGCCCCTTGCCGCACTCGACGTCGATGTGCGCGTCGAGACCCGCCAGGTGCTTGCCGAACTCCTGGCCGATCGCAGCGCACTGCTCATCACTCATGACATCGACGACGTCAGCGCGCTGGCCGATGAGCTCCTGCTCGTCGAAGACGGAGCGGTGGAACTGTCGGCCAAGGTAGGGCACGTCGATCCAGGGCAAGCCGGAGCAGGGGAGGACTTTCTGCGGAGCTTTTGCATGATGGACCGCGACGGCATAGTGTGCAATCAGTCACATTGAACCACTGACATTTCAAGGAGCACAGCGCCGTGGCCGAACTGTCCTATTCCTCCGGTATCTCCACCGAACCCCTGCTCGGGATCACCATCGGAGAGCACTTCAAACGCATCGCGACCGCGAACCCCGATGCCTTGGCACTCGTCGACCGGAAATCGAACCGGCGGTGGACGTACGCGGAGTTCGACGCCGACACCGATGCACTGGCTGTGGGACTGCTCGAACGCGGCGTGAAGAAGGGCGACCGAGTCGGGATCTGGGCGCAGAACGTTGCCGAATGGGCCCTCGTCCAGTACGCGACCGCGAAGATGGGCGCCATCCTCGTCAACGTCAACCCCGCCTACCGCAGCCACGAACTCGAATACGTGGCCAAGCAGTCCGGGATGACGCTGCTCATCTCGCAGGTCGTGGCACCCCCGCATTCGGATTTCCACGCCATCGGCACCGAGGTGGCTGCGAAGGTCCCGGCACTCGACCTGGTATTCCTCGACACCGTCCCCGAGGACCTCATCGGCGGCGCGAACATCGGCGAACGTCAGTCCTTCGCCCGCCTCATCGGACACGGCAGGCAGCTGCTTGCCGACTCGGGCGCGAAATACGGCGTTCGCCTGCAGCAGGTGATGGACGACCTGTCGGCCGATGAGCCGATCAACATCCAATACACCTCAGGCACCACCGGATTCCCCAAAGGCGTGACGCTCAGCCACCACAACATCCTCAACAACGGATTCTTCATCGGCGAGACGCTCTCATACACCACTGCTGACACCGTCGTCGTGCCCGTGCCCTACTACCACTGCTTCGGCATGGTCATCGGCAACCTCGCCGCGCTCAGCCACGGAGCGGCGATCGTGCTGCCCTCACCCGGATTCGACCCGCTGGAGACGATGACCGCCGTCACCGAGGAGAAGGCCACCTCCCTCTATGGTGTGCCGACGATGTTCATCGCCGAACTCGAACACCCGCAGTTCTCCGAATTCGATTTCTCGAGCCTGCGCACCGGCGTCATGGCCGGGTCCCCGTGCCCGGTGAACACGATGCGCAGGGTCATCGACGATATGAACATGTCGGAGGTCGCCATCTGCTACGGCATGACCGAAACGGCACCCGTGTCGATGATGACCCGCGTCGACGACTCCCTGGAGAAGCGCACCCAGACGGTGGGTCGCGTGATGCCCCATCTCGAGATCAAGATCGCCGACCCGGTCACCGGACAGACTCTCCCGCGCGGGCAGAAGGGCGAATTCTGCACCCGCGGCTACGCAGTCATGCTCGGATACTGGGAGCAGCCCGACAAGACGGCGGAGACGATCGACGCAGCGCGGTGGATCCACACCGGCGACCTCGCGATCATGGACGAGGACGGCTACGTCGACATCTCCGGTCGCATCAAGGACATGGTCATCCGCGGCGGCGAGAACGTCTATCCGCGGGAGATCGAAGAGTTCCTCTACCACCACCCGGCCATCCGCGACGTCCAGGTCGTCGGAGTCTCCGACGAGAAGTACGGGGAGGAGCTCATGGCCTGGGTGATCCTCAAGGACGGCTTCGAATCCCTGAGCGCCGAGGAGGTGCGTGAGTTCTGCTCCGGCAAGCTCGCCCACTTCAAGATCCCCCGCTACGTCGAGGTCCGGGAGTCCTTCCCCATGACGGTGTCGGGAAAGATCCGCAAGATCGAACTGCGCGAAGAGGGCGAGAAGATCGCACACGCCGCCGTCTGAGGCCCGGCCGCGATCCGGAACCGAACTGCATTCGGATCGAGCCTGAGATCACAAGTCGGTTGCAGTTCGAACCCGACCGGGCATGAGTTTCTCTTGTGTGCTCGAATTCACTAGGATCATTGTTCATGAGAGCTGAATCACAGCCATTGGTGTCGCTGACGAACGTCGAAAAGCACTACGGCGATTTCCACGCATTGAAGAATGTCAACCTCGACATCGCCGAACGCGAGGTCGTCGTCGTCATCGGCCCGTCGGGCTCGGGCAAATCGACCCTGTGCCGGACGATCAACCGTCTCGAGACGATCACCTCGGGCAGCATCACCATCGACGGCAAGGAGCTGCCAGCTGAAGGTGCGGCACTGGCCCAGCTGCGCTCCGACGTCGGCATGGTCTTCCAGGCGTTCAACCTGTTCGCCCACAAGACGATCCTCGAAAACGTCACCCTCGGACCGATCAAGGTGAGGAAGCTGTCGAAATCCGAAGCGGACAAGCAGGCCATGGCCCTGCTCGAACGCGTCGGAGTCGCGCACCAGGCAGACAAATATCCCGCACAGCTGTCCGGCGGACAGCAGCAGCGCGTCGCGATCGCTCGATCGCTGGCGATGAAACCGAAGGTGATGCTCTTCGACGAGCCCACCTCGGCGCTCGACCCGGAGATGATCAACGAAGTCCTCGACGTCATGGTCGGGCTCGCCGAGGAGGGCATGACGATGGTCGTGGTCACCCACGAGATGGGCTTCGCCCGCAAAGCGGCACACCGCGTCGTGTTCATGGCCGACGGGGAGATCGTCGAAGTCGCCGAGCCCGAGGAGTTCTTCACCAATCCGCAGAGCGGGCGGGCCAAGGACTTCCTGTCGAAGATCCTGACGAACTGAAACCACCGCACCACCTCACTCACAAGGAGAGACAATGAAGAAGCTCAGACTCGCGGTCGCCTCGGTGGCCATCGGCATGTTGGCGCTCAGCGGCTGCGGCCAGGGCGGAACCCCGGATGCTCCGGCCGAGGGCGATGGCGCCCAGGCCGAAGCACCCGAATACAAGGTCAACGACAGCGCGGACATCGCCGACTCGAAGACGTGGAAGGCTGCGAAGGACGCCGGCGAGATCACCATCGGCGTGAAGTATGATCAGCCGGGGCTCGGCAACGTCTCAGCCGGATCGAAGACGCCCGAGGGCTTCGATATCGAGATCGCGAAGATGGTCGCCGCACAGCTCGGCTTCAAGCCGGACCAGATCAAGTACACGGAGACCGTTTCGGCCAACCGTGAGCCGTTCCTGCAGCAGGGCAACGTCGATATGGTCGTCGCGACCTATACGATCAACGACGAACGCAAGAAGGTCGTCGACTTCGCCGGGCCCTACTACGTGGCCGGCCAGGACCTCCTCGTGGCCGAGGACTCCGATATCGCCGGACCCGATGACCTGGCGGGCAAGAAGGTCTGTTCCGTCGACGGTTCGACGCCGGCGCAGAACATCAAGGAGAAGTACAAGAAGGCCGAGCTCGTCACCTACGATGCCTATTCGAAGTGCGTGACCGACCTGCAGTCGGGATCCGTCGACGCGGTGACCACCGACGATGCGATCCTGCGTGGCTACGCCAAGCAGTATGAGGGCGAGTTCAAGGTCGTCGGCAAGCCCTTCACCGAGGAGCCCTATGGTGTCGGCCTGCCCAAGGGCGACAAGGCTCTGCGGGACGCGGTCAACGATGCTCTGGAGAAGGGCATGGACGACGGCGACTGGAAGAAGGCCTTCGAATACACCCTCGGCTCCACCGACGGTGTCGACATGCCCAAAGTCGACCGCTACTGACCCAGTCCACAGATTGACATGATGCGAGGGCACCGTCAGCGGTGCCCTCGCATCGATTAAGGAATCTGCCATGGATTTCCTGGAGCTTCTCCAGATGTTCCTCTCCGGTGCGTGGGGGACGATCAAACTCTTCACCATCGCCTTGATCGGATCCATGATCCTCGGCACGGTGCTCGCTGCCATGCGGGTCTCGCCGACCCCGGTGCTGCGGATTGCGGCATCGACGTACATCAACGTCGTCCGGAACACTCCGCTGACCCTGGTGATGTTCTTCTGCGCGTTCGGACTGCCGTTCCTCGACATCCGATTCGGTGCGACGAGCTCGTTCAACTCCTTCGTCTACGCGACGATCGCTCTCATCGCCTACACGGCTTGCTTCGTTGCGGAGACGCTGAAGTCGGGAATCTCGACGATTCCCGTCGGTCAGGCCGAAGCCGCTCGAGCGGTGGGCCTGAGCTTCGGTCAGACCTTGAGCGAAGTGGTTCTGCCGCAGGCTTTCCGCACGGTCATCCCGCCTCTGGGCAGTGTGATCATCGCGATGCTCAAGAACACCTCGATCGCCTCGGCGTTCAACAACCGAGAGCTCATCTCGGCGATGCGCAATGCCATCGAAGTCCGCGGTGATCTTGTCATCCCGATCCTGTTCGGCACCGCGCTGGCCTATCTGATCCTGGCTCTGCTGCTCGGACGTGTCTTCGACTACTTGGAGAAGAAGCTGGTGATTCTGCGATGAGCGCACCCACTCAGGTCCTGTTCGACGAACCGGGGCCGAAGGCCCGCCGGAACAACATCATCCTCTCGATCGCGTCACTGATCGTGCTGTTGGCACTCGTGGCGTTCGTGATCTGGAAGTTCGCTGATGCCGGTCAGCTCGAAGCCGACAAGTGGTATCCGTTCACCTTCGCACAGATCCAGACGGTGCTGCTCCAAGGCATGCTCGCCACCCTCAAGGTCGCCGTCGTCGCCTCGGTGCTGGCCTTGGTCGTCGGTGTCGTCTTCGCACTCCTGCGCCTGTCGAGCAAGAAGATCATCTCCGTTCCGGGCACCATCGTGCTCGAGTTCTTCCGCGGTGTGCCGGTGCTGCTGCTCATCTTCGCGATGTTCCTCCTGTTCGGAAACGAGATCGGGTCCTTCTGGTCCGTCGTCTTCGGCCTCACCCTCTACAACGGGATGGTGCTGGCCGAGATCATCCGCGCGGGAATTCTCGCCGTTCCGACCGGTCAGCGAGAAGCCGCCATGGCCATCGGCCTCCGCCCCGGACAGGTGATGAGTCTCGTCCTCATGCCGCAGGCGCTGCGTGCCATGATGCCGACGATCATCGCTCAGATCGTCGTGCTGCTCAAAGATTCGGCGCTGGGCTTCATCGTCACCTACCAGGATCTGCTCTACCAGGTGAATCTCATCGGCCGTGAGTACAACAACCTGCTGCCGACGTTCATCGTCGGAGCCGTTCTGTTCATCATCATCAACATGATCGTCGCCGGATTCGCTCGCTGGCTCGAGTCCCGCCTGCAGCGCAAGACCACGGCAGACGTCGAAGGCGAGGGGCTGACCACGAAGATCGTCGACTGACTGACTGGCACCGGGAAGTGTCGGTGGGGCGCGGCGACCGCAGCCTCACCGGCACCCTGTATCGTTCACTGTGAGAGTCGGCCACGAAGGAGTCGCAGAATGCCGCAACCCGAAATCAGCTCCACCCCGGTGAAGATCGTGAGAAACAGCGACCGTGAACGGTTCGAGCTGTTCACCGATGACACCCCGGGAGAGTTCATCGGCTTCCTCGCCTATCAGACGATCGACGAAGGCACCCTGGAACTCCAGCACACGATCATCTCCGAGGGGTTCTCCCGCCGCGGCTTCGCCCGCACCCTGGTCACCCGAGTCCTCGACACGATCAGGAGCGACGGGGGTCGGATCGTTCCGACCTGCACCTATGTTCAGGACTACCTCGAGCGGTTCCCGCAGTACGGTGACCTCGTGGCACCTCAGTGAGCGGGATCGACTCAGTGCCCGGAGCAGGTCGTTTCGCCCCGAGCCCCAGCGGCGACCTCCACATCGGCAACCTGCGCTCCGGCCTGCTCGCCTATGTTCGTGCCAGGCAGACCGGACGTCGTTTTCTCTGGCGCATCGAGGACCTCGACCGGGTCCGGGCCGGTTCGGCGCAATCGCAGCTCGACGTCTTCGCCGAACTCGGCGTCACTGCGGACGAAGAGCCGCTGATCCAATCACAGCGGCACGCTGTCTATGCCGCGGCGATCGCAGAGCTCGATGCTGCCGGTCGGGTCTTCGAATGCTACTGCTCGCGCAAGGACATCGCTCAGGCTCCGAGCGCACCCCACGCCCCACCGGGCGCCTATCCGGGAACCTGCCGCCACCTCGGGGACGGCGAACGGGAGGAGCAGAGGGAGAGGCTGGCGAGGGACGGGCGGCAGCCTGCTCTGCGTCTGCGAGCCGACAACCGCGAACACCACGTCGACGATGTGCTCCTGGGCCGAGTCGATGCCCTCGTCGACGATCTCGTGCTGCGCCGCGGCGATGGGGTCTTCGCTTACAATCTCACCGTCGTCGTCGACGACGGGGCCAGCGGGGTCGACGAGGTGCTGCGTGGCGACGATCTGGCGGCCTCGGCACCGCGGCAGGCCTATCTTGCACGGCTTCTCGGCCTCGCAGAACCGGCCTGGGTGCATGTTCCGCTCGTGCTCAATGCAGGGGGACAGAGGCTGGCCAAACGTGACGGAGCAGTGACGTATCAGCAGCTGCGCAGTGTGGGCTGGTCGGTTGCGGATGTCTTCGCGTGGATGCAGCAGTCCCTGGGATTCGGGGGCTTGAGGTGGACGACCGTCGACGATATGGTCTCGGGCGTCGAATTCGCACATATGTCGACGACGCCGACGGTGTTCGTCCCGCCGAGCGAGTCGTGAACGGAACGGTGCCGATGTGGGGACGCCTCAGGTTGCTGAGGCGTTCTCAGGCGGCTGAGGAATCCTCGGGGGAGTCGGCCGATTCGGAGATGACACCGTCGTAGATCGCCTCGAACGTGTCCAGGGTGTACTCGATGTCGTGTTTGGCCACGACATCGAGTGAGGCCCTGGAAAATGCGTCGAGTTCGGAATCATCCATTTCGCAGATGCGAGTGAACCGGTCAGCCAAGGCGTCGATGTCGCGCGGCGGGAACAGATATCCGTTGACGCCGTCCCGGACGAGATGCGGCAGAGCCACGGCATCAGCCAAGACCACGGGCTTGCGAGAGGCGAGCGCCTCGAGGGTTGCGATGGACTGCAGCTCGGCCGTCGACGGCATGCAGAAGAAGGTGCAGCGCTGGTACGCGTCCATGAGATCCTTGTCGCTGATCTTTCCGAGCACGTGGATGCGGTCGGCGATCCCGAGTTCGTCTGCCAGCTGCTTCAACGGGCCTTCCTGGTCACCCCCGCCGACGATATCGGCTTCGAGGCCTAGGGCGGGATCGGTTTTGGCCACTGCATCGACGATATCGGCGGCATGCTTCTCCGAGGAGAGCCGACCGACGAAGAGCACCCGTGGGGGGACGGTTCGGTCAGTCTGCGGTTCCAGATCGCGCAGGTGGGCGAAGCGCTCGAGATCGATTCCGCAGGACACAGCCCGGATGGGGGAGGTGAAACCGTTCTCCGTGAGCAGATCTGCGGCCAGCTGCGTCGGCACCGTGATGAAGTCCGCGGACTGGAACTTCCGACGCAGATCCCACCAGGCGACCGCCGTGCCGCCATCGAGGACGGCCTTCGGAGCCTTGAGATACGGACGCACGTTGTCGGGCATGAAGTGGTTCGTCGCGACGACCGGGATGCCGCGGCGGATGGATTCGGAGAACGCGTAGCGGCCGATGACGAAATGCGCCTGGGTGTGGACGACGTCGGGTTGCAGACTGTCGAGGAGCCGGGAGAGCTCGGGTTTCGTCTCCCACGGCATGCAGATCATCCATGTCGGGTGCAACGGCCACCGGTGAGCCGTGAGTCGGTGGACTGTGACGCCGTCTTCGACGCTGACCGAGGGTTTGCCCGTGGCCGAGGGGCAGGCGACGTGGACGTCGTTGCCGCGAGCTGCGAGTCCGGCGGCCAGCCGCTCAGCGAACTTCGCGGCTCCATTGACCTCGGGGGCGTAGGTCTCTGCCGGGATGAGGATGCGGCGGGCTGGAGTGGGTCGGTGCGCAGACAGGATTCAGCTCTCCTCGGTGTCGGTCATGGTGTCGGAACGGCGGGCGTTCCTGCGCTGAGCTTCTCGATCTTTGACATCGGGATGATACCGCGACAATACAACGACGCCCGCGCAGGCGACCAATCCTGTGAGGGTGATGAGCACGACCAGCCACGGTGGAGCGTCGGCGGCTTCGCCGAGGACCACGGTGCCCAGGATCACGGCGCCGATCGGATCGATGACGGTCAGTCCGGCGATGACCATCTCAGGTGGCCCGGCTGCGTAGGCGTTCTGGACGAACCACGAGCCGAGGGCGACGGCGGCGAGGAGTCCCGCCACATTGATCCAGGTGACCTCATCGATTCCGGCCTGGAGGAACTGGACGCTGACGAGGTGGGCGTTCGTTGCGACGCAGGCGAAGAGCAGGCCTGCGGCGATGATGAGCACGAGCTGAGGCGCGTGTCTGAAGGCGAGCATGATGATGAGTCCGAGGCCGACGAGGACGGCTGTGATCCAGAACAGGGGCAGCGCATCCGCACCGAGGTGGACCTCCGAGCGTGCGGTGGTGGCTGAGAGCGCGACGAAGACCGTCACCCCGATCGTGCACCAGACGACGGACTGGACGAGCCGTCGGTTGACCTTGAGCCCCCGATGCCGGACGCCGAGGAGGACGGAGACGATGAGAGAGAACGCACCGATCGGTTGGACGACCATCACCGGGGCGAGAGCGAGGGCGATGAAATTGCCGGCCGTGCCGAACCCGAGGATGAGCAGTCCGAGCAGCCAGCGTCGGTTGCTGAGCAGCTCTGTGAAATGGGCCCAGCTGAGACCGTTGTGGGAATCTTCCTGACCGGCGACGGCGTCGTGTTGGTACAGGGCGCCATAGGCGAGGGCCACGGCCGCCAACACGGCGAAGGCGATTGCCACTATGGTCACGGTGAATCTTCCGGGTTCGGAGCGGATGGGGCAGGTGCGGGGACCGCTTTGAGTTTACCGCGCACGTGCCCGGCGAGAATGCCCGTTGCCTGGAATTGTCCTGACTGTACGGCAACCCGGCCGGAAGCGGTGGGGTTTCCCCCAGCAGGTGTGAGCTAAAGCACTCAGAGACGTTTTGTTTGCCCGCTCCGGTGTTTGCTAAGCTGGACAACACGTTCGCAGGCGACTGCGACATTCCTCCGTAGCTCAGTTGGCAGAGCATTCGACTGTTAATCGAAGGGTCGCTGGTTCGAGCCCAGCCGGGGGAGCAGCAAAGGCCCCGTCCGTTTCGGACGGGGCCTTCGTCATCCCCGGAACGGGTGCACCCGGACATCGCCACGGGAATACCCGCACCAGGGGACAGGTTCTTCAACCATGAAGTCTTTCGGATTCTTGAGTTTCGGTCACTATGAGACCGAAGGCGCACTTGACGCCGGGCAGATGCTCCACGACGCGGTCGAGATCGCGAACGGTGCGGACGAACTCGGCGTCAACGGCGCCTACTTCCGCGTCCATCATTTCGCCGCTCAATCGGCTTCACCGATGCCGCTGCTGTCAGCGATCGCGGCCCGCACAGAACGCATCGAAGTCGGCACCGGAGTGATCGACATGCGGTATGAGAATCCGCTCTACCTCGCCGAGGAGGCCGCCGCCCTCGATCTTCTATCCGACCACCGGTTGGCGCTGGGCATCAGCCGCGGTTCACCCGAACCCGCGCTGCGCGGTTGGGAGTCCTTCGGCTACGAGGACCTGAGCGAACCCAAGGCCGCAACCATGGCCCGGGAGAAGTTCGACCGGTTCCTCCGTGCCGTCAGAGGCGAACGCCTGGCCCCGGCAGATCCCGCGCAGTTCGGTCCCGGGGCGCGTCTGCGAGTCGAACCCCATTCGCCAGGGCTCGAACGACGCATCTGGTGGGGAGCCGGATCCGGTGCCACAGCAGAATGGGCGGCTCAGCAAGGTGTCAACCTCATGAGTTCGACCCTGCTCACCGAGGCGACCGGAGCCTCCTTCGGAGACCTGCAAGCCGAGCAGATCGAACGCTACCGTGCCGCTTGGCGCGAAGCCGGTCACGACTGGACACCGCGGGTATCAGTGAGCCGCAGCATCTTCCCGATCACAACGGACCTCGATGACCTCTATTTCGGGCGGAGAGGTCGTGGTCAGGGCGACCAGATCGGCATCATCGACGACACCCGCTCGACCTTCGGCAAGACCTATGCGGGCGAACCCGATCGCCTCGTCGAAGAGCTCCGCGCGGATGCGGCGATAGCGGCCGCCGACACCCTCATGCTCACCATCCCCAGCCAGCTCGGCGTCGACTACAACCTGCACATCCTCGAATCGTTCGCCGAACACGTCGCACCGAGCCTGGGCTGGAATCCCAATACCCACGGGCCCGTCAAGGGATACGCGATCTGAGCCCTGTGGCAGTGCTAATGGCGGTGCTACTCTTTGGGCATGGTGGTGCGCCGTTTGGAGAGCCTTGGCCTGATCATCGGGCCCTTGCTGTTTGCGCTGTCACCGCTCTTTTGGGTTGACGGTCACTATGGTGTGACCGGTGGTCTCCTCATCGCCATGGCATCCGTGCCGTGGGTGTACGGACTCATCGGGGAGTACCGCACCCTCCGCCCCCGGCTTCCGCTCTTGTCAGGGCTCTGGATGCTGCTGGTGCTGATAGGCATGTTCGGCACCGTCGCGTTCGGGCTGCAAGGGGTGTTCGAGAGTGTCCTCGGAGCCACCGAGTCCTCCTCGCTGGCTGCTTTTGAGAGTTATCCACTCTCGGTGACCATTGTCTTGATTTTGGCGGGTCCGGTCTTTCCTGCCGCTCTTCTGAGTCTGGGCGCGATGCATTGGTGGACCGGTCTCACACCGCGTTGGAGCGCAGTGCTGTTGGTGCTCGCGGCAGCCGCGTTCCCAGTCGCACGGGTCACCCGCTCGGTCCCTGTTGCATTCATCGCTGATCTCGTCATGCTCGCGGCGTTCTGCGCGGTCGCCTGGTTCGCGTGGAATCGCAGGAATGAGATTGCCGCATAGTCTCCCGCAGCCACGGCCGCCTGTGCCATATGTGAATCCGCTGAGCAAAAATCCGGAACGGGCAAGATCCCTTGAACCGGACTCGTCGTTGTGAAACGTTCGTTGATGTCCGATGTCGAACTGATGCAGAGACACAGAAAGAGTAGGAAGGCAGATCATGTCGACTCTCAAGAAGGCACTCACCACCGGAGCCGCGGCGCTGGGACTGTCCGCGGGAATGCTTGTCGTGGCCGCACCGGCCCAGGCTGACACACACGGAGAGTGGTTCAACAACCGGACGACTTGCGAACGGGCTACCGATGCCCGTGCCGCCCACTACCGCGCCTCCGGCTACACGGTCAGCGTGCAGACGTACTGCAAGGGCGAGCAGTACATCGGGTACATGCCCCAGTACTATTCCGAGATCTCCTACAACTGACCTCGGGGAACACGTCCCGAACACGTCGCACCCGCTCCCGGGCAGATACCTGGAGGCAAATGCTGCAGAACCGCATCGGGCCGCCATCGGCATACGTATGATGAGACCAAGGAGAAACGATGCATAGATGAGGGGATTGCGTGAGCGAGAGCACGAAGATGACGCAGACGCAGAAGCGCATCCTCATCATCGGCCTTGTTCCCCTCTTCATGTCACTGCTGTCGGTCTCGAGCATCAACGTCGTCCTCCCCTCGATCTCCTCGGACATCCACGCCTCCACCTCGGCACTGCAGTGGGTGCTTACCGGGTACGCTCTGTCTTTCGGAGTCGTCCTCGTCGCCGCAGGACGGGCCGGTGACGTCTTCGGGCGCGGCCAGCTGTTCATGATCGGGGTGGGTCTCTTCGGACTCTCCTCACTGGTCTCCGGCATCGCGCCGGACCCGCTGACGCTCAATATCGCCCGTGTGTTCATGGGCTTGGGGTCCGGATTGCTCAACCCGCAGGTCGTCGGTCTCCTCCAGCAGTACTTCCAAGGCCCACCGCGGGGTCGAGCCTTCGGATTGATGGGCACCACAGTCGGGCTGTCCGTCGCGATCGGACCAGTGCTCGGCGGGGCGTTCATCGCTCTCTTCGGAAGCGACCTCGGCTGGCGTGCGACCTTCCTCGTCAACGTTCCCTTCGCGATCGCCTCTCTGATCCTCGCCCGAGCCTGGCTGCCGACCGGCGCCTGGCGACCGGCCGTCATCGAAGGCGCCACTAACGAGAAGAACAACAGAGACCTCGACCCCATCGGAGTCGTTCTGCTCGGTCTCGGAGTGCTCCTCGTCCTCCTGCCCTTCGTGGAATCTTCGGTCGGCTGGTTCATCTGGTTCGCCCTCCCGTTGGGACTGGCCGCGATCTGGGCATGGACCAGATGGGAACGCCGCTATGCTCGTCTGGGACGCCCGCCGATGGTCGACCTCGATCTCTTCCGCATCCGCAGCTTCAGCAACGGCTCGATCATCATCACCCTCTACTTCCTCGGCGTGACCAGCGTCTGGGTCTTAGTAGCGATGTACATGCAGCAGGGATTGGGCCACTCGGCTCTGGCCGCGGGAATGATCGGACTGCCCGCAGCGCTCCTGTCGGCCATCTCCGCCGATGTGTCCGGTCGTTTTGTCTTTCAGATCGGCCGCCGCCTCGTTGTGTGGGGGATCGTCACCTGTTTGGTCGGTCTCGTTGCCACCATCGGCGTCGTCGTGCTGCTCTCGCAGGGGATCGGCAGCGAATGGTGGATGCTGCTCACATTGGCATTCATCGGCACGGCCCAGGGCATGGTCATCAGTCCCAACCAGACCCTGACGCTGCAGGAAGTTCCGCTGAAGTATGCCGGGTCCTCCGGCGGTGTGCTCCAGACGGGGCAGCGGATCGGCACCTCGATGGGCCTGGCGATCATGACCGCTCTCGCGTTCTCGATCACCGCGGTGAGCAACTGGCATATGGGGATGGTCGGGGCCTTCGCAGCGATCGCCGTGATCGTCGTCCTCGCCGGCATCGTCGGACTCGTCGAGGTTCGCCGAGGCGGCCGCCGCCGCAGGTGAATCACCGCCGTTGAGCATTCCGCCAGGTCGTCACGGACCTCAGCTGTCAGCGCAATAATGTTACAGATTTTAGACAATCCGCTGTGTCCGAATGTGGAAGACTGTGAACGCACATCAGCCCACGGAAGGATGAATAGTGGTCGAGGCTGTACCCGAAGACGACCTGGCGCTCGAGGATCTCGTTCGCTCGGGTGGGATCGAAACGTATTTCGCACCGGTCGTCGATGCCCTCACCTTCCATCGGGTCGGTCATCAGATTCTCCAAGCGCCCGTCGGTGATCCGGAGCTGGGTCGTGCCGAGTCGGACAGCTTGAGATCGGCGATGCGTGCTTCGTCGATGATCGGTGACATCGATGCCTCACTGCGCGATACCGCACTGCGGACTGCCGAGGGCACAGGTCTGCCGAAGTCGAATCGACTGTTCCTCCACGCCGAGGCCGAGTCCTTCGCCACTCTCGAGGACCGCACCGGCGAGCCGGACCGCTCCGTGATCCTCCAGCTCGACGCCAATCGCGTCGCGAACTCTCCCGCCTCGGTGCTGCGCTCGGTGCGCTCAGCCCGGTCTCTCGGCTGGGGAGTGGGCATGTCGTCGGTCGGTGCCGATCTGCGCAGTGCGTCTTTCGTACCCCTCGTCAACCCCTCGGTCGTCGGCCTGCATCCGGACGTGCTGCGCATCGACTCCGACTCCCATCTGGCTGAGCTCAACCGCCTCCTCCATGCTCATATCGAACGCACCGGTGCGGTCATCCTCGCCGATGGAGTCGAGTCCGAAGACGACCTCGACCGGGTGCGTGCACTCGGTGCCCGTTTCATGTCCGGTCCCTACTTCGGTGAGGCGACACAGGAGCCGCATCCGTTCTCGGAGCCGAACGAGGACGCGCTGGTCTCGCACTATTCGCGCAACCTTCCCGCACTGGGAACTCCCTACTCGATCTCTCAGGGTCTGCGACGTGAACCGCTGGTGATGAACCGTGAAATGCTCATCGCCCAGATCGCCGCGCTCGAAGAACGTGCTCTGGCGTCGGGCACAGCGACGATCACTCTGGGGGTCTTCGGCGAGGACGAGACGTTCTCCGAACCGACGCGTGACCGCTATGAGAAGATCCGCGACACCGTCGGCCTGACCGCGATGTTCTCCGGCGGGTTCGACGGACCGCCCATCCCGGGTGTGCGCACAGGACTCGTCGACGCGTCGGACCCGATGCGCAATGAGCACGGCGTCGTCGTGGTCGGACCCGACTGGTCGGGCATGGTCGCTGCGTCGAAACGGAACGACCCCGGCAGCGACGGGCAGACCGAATACGACGTCTACATCACCACCGACCGGTACACCTGCGTCGACGCCGCCCGCAGCGTCCTCACTCGGGTTGCTCCGCTCAACGGCGCTGCGGCAGCGCAGCGAGCCTGATCGCCGCCTCGGACGGGCGGCCGACTCCGGGCGATGGCGGTGTCTCAGAAATGGGACGAGGCCCACCGGTGGTGCTAATCTTGTCTCGGCTGGCCCCCGTAGCTCAGCTGGTCAGAGCAGGGAACTCATAATTCCTTGGTCGTCGGTTCAAGTCCGACCGGGGGCACCAGATGACGCGCACGGCCCTGAGCGGCGTGCGGCTGAGGACTGTCAGGCCTCGTTCTGCGGATGATCGGACCGCGGGCTGAGTTCGAAGGTTGCTCCCGACAACGGTGCATACGCCGTGATCGTCCCGTCAGATTCGGCAAGGATTTCGGCCATTCTCATATCTTCGGCCATGCGCTCTTGTCGAAGGCGCCTGAACGCAGCCTCGGCGGTCGGGTTCTCGGAAGGAGACGTCGCCCTCAGGGTGACCTGGCCGTACCGGTCCTCGATCGAATCGCACGTGATGACGAACCGCGGGCCCACCTCGGCGGACACACGCTCTGCAAGTCTGAGACCTTCCTCCTCATGTGCGACCCCTGCCGCCCGCGACACGAACTCGAAATCATCGGTTCGGGACTCGTAAAAGGACTTCTCCCAACGCTCGAGGTCCGAGACGAGCGCGGCAGTCAGACCTGTGTCGCAGTAGTCGACCGGCCCATCGAACCACAGCACGGTATCCGCATAGTCGGGGAACATGCGGATGGTGTCGTACTGTGCGTCCGGATCAGTGAACTCATCGGTCATCCCCACAGCGTAGCCAAAACAGATCGGCGACGTTGGGCGCTGGTTCAAGTCTGGCCGGGGGCACTCCAGCCGAACGGCCGCTGATCAGTCAGGCCTTCTGCTGCGAAGCCCTTCGACGTCGGGTTCTGCTCTTCACTTCACGCACGATCATTTCACCGCTGATGAACAGCGCGACGAGAGGCGTGAACAGCAGAATCAGCGCGGGAACGCTCATAAGTACTCGGGGAAGAATTTCGTACTCCATGTAGCCGAACCGGTTGAAGATCATGTCGTTGACGACGGACGCAGCGATTCCCGTGATGAGCAGCACGAGGTACGTGTGGCCGAGGAATCGACCGAGTTTCTTCCGCGGGGATAAGAGCACGACCATGAACGTGATCACCGGTGCCAGCATTGCGTCAGACACGTCATTCACGTTGTGCAGGGTGAAGAATGTGTTCGCTTCGAGGTGACCTGCCAATGAGAACGAGTAGTAAATTGCTCCGGCGAGCAGAACCAGAACGGCAACAGCGAGGTTCATCGCGGGTCGGGTCATATCAAAACTGTTTTCTGCCGACCCCGCATTGTTCATGACTGTCTTGTGTCTCCGTTCCTGCTCCCATGCCCCATCGACTCTACATGTCGTCCGGTGGGCCTTCAGTCTCGGACGTTCCTCACGCGGCTCCGACGGACACCCGATGCCACCAGCATCTTTGGTGCTTGGCTGCAGGTGAGATATCGACTATCATGTGGTCAGCACCTCCTTTCGGATCGTAGGGGAAGACGTATCCGAGGTAGGAGGCAGAAATGGATATGACACAGGGCGTACTCTTCGTCCACTCAGCACCTCGTGCGCTGTGCCCTCACATCGAATGGGCCGCGGGCGGGGCTATCGGCGCACAGGCACGCTTCGACTGGACACCCCAGCCGGCAGCACCCGGGCTTGTGCGCGCAGAAGTCTGCTGGCGCGCGCCTGCAGGCTCCGGAGCACGCATCGCTTCGGCTCTGCGCGGCTGGGACTCACTCCGCTATGAAGTCACCGAAGAGCCCTCAGCGGGTGTCGACGGCGGCCGGTGGAGCCACACCCCGGACCTCGGAATCTACCACGCCGTGACAGATACCGCAGGCAACATCCTCGTCCCCGAAGACCGCATCCGATCCGTCATGGAACGCGCTGCCGGGGACCCCGCGAAGTTCTCCTCGGAGATGGCCGTCGCACTCGGCGAAGCCTGGGACGAGGAACTCGACGCCTTCCGCCACGCCGGCGAGGGCGCCCCGGTCCGCTGGCTGACCAAGGTCGGCTGATTCGCTTCCGGACCGTCAGCAGTGTCGCGTCGGTCCGGCGGCTCGCTCACGCTTGAAGGGCACACCCTTCCTACCTCGGGTGTGTCCTTTGGCGTGCGCACCAGTGCTCAGAATCGGTCGCTGAAAACGTGCCGCGGAGGCATCTCACGTTGGCGAGCACACGTCCCGCCCACGTTCACGAGCACACGCCCCGCCCACGGTGACGAGCACACGCCCCGCCCTTGCGTTCCTCGCTGCCAAAACCATTGTGGCTCTGTCGGCTCTGAATTCATCACGTTCTTCCGTGTGCTGTTCAGAGGAAGGTGAGCTGATTCGTCGGACAGTTCCGGCACAAGTCGGACAGCTCCGGTACAACGGCGTCGTCGTGGTCGCGCCTGAGCCGAACTGTGGCAATGAAGCCCCGTACACCGAAAAGGCCCACTTGAAGCTGAGCGTCCAGTTTCAACCTGGGGTGCTCAGCCGCAAGCGGGCCGAAATGCTTCTCGGTGCCGGTGCCGGTGCCGGTGCCGGTGCCGAACGTCGACGGCTCAACCCTCGAGGAGCCGTGCCGAAGACGCTGCGGACTCAGACGGAGCGGAACGCGACGACGGCGTTGTGACCGCCGAAGCCGAACGAGTTCGTGATCGCTGCGATATCGCCCGACGGAAGCTCAGCAGGAGTATCGCGCACGATGTTGATGCCAACGACCTTCGGATCGACCTCGTCGATGTTGATGGTCGGGGGAGCGGTGCGGGTCTGCAGCGCCTTGACCGTGAGGATCGCCTCAACGGCACCCGTTCCACCGAGGAGGTGCCCGGTCATCGACTTCGTGGCCGACACCAGGGCATCGGAGACGTTGTCGCCGAGGAGTTCGCTGATGGCCAGCGACTCCGGGATGTCACCGACCGGCGTCGAGGTGGCGTGGGCATTGACGTGCTTGATATCAGAGGCGGTCAGCCCGCCGGCATCGAGTGCCTGCTGCATCGCAGCCAGCGCGTGCTTGCCCTCGGGCTCTCCACCGGTGATGTGGTAAGCGTCATTCGAGATGCCCCAGCTGGCCACCTCGGCGTAGATCTTCGCCCCGCGCGCCTTCGCATGCTCCTCGGTCTCGAGGATGAGCGCACCCGATCCCTCGCCCATGACGAAGCCGTCACGGTCGACGTCATAGGGACGCGAAGCGGTCTCGGGGGAGTCTGTGCGACGCGACAGCGCCTGCATCGAATTGAACGCGGCGAGGGTGATGGGGTGGATCGCAGCTTCCGAACCGCCGGCGATGATGACGTCAGCACGGCCCGAGGCCAGCACATCGTAGGCGTGGCCGAGGCTCTCGGTCGATGAGGCACAGGCCGAGACGAGGGTCTGCACACCTGCGCGTGCCTTGAACTCCATGCCGATCGCCGCGGCCGGACCATTGGGCATGAGCATGGGAACCGTGAGAGGCATGACCCGGCGGGGGCCTTCCTCCTGGAGGGTGTCCCAGGCATCGAGCAGAGTCCAGACGCCGCCGATTCCGGTGGCCCAGGAGACGGCGGTGCGCTCCGGGTCGGTCTCCTCGAGGCCGGCGTCGGCCATGGCTTCACGAGCGGAGATGAGGGCGAACTGGCTCGAGGGGTCGAGGCGCTTGGCCTGAACCCGCTTGAGATTGTCGGGCACGACCTGTGGGTCGACTTGTGCGGCGAAGTCCACGGCGAGGCCGTACTTCTCTGACCAATCGTTGTCCATCGTGTGGACGCCGGACGTGCCGGCGAGAATGGCTTCCCAAGTGGCATCGACAGTCGCGCCCAAGGGGGTTACCGCACCGATTCCGGTGACGACAACTTTAGATGTCATGGTACAAACCTCGTCGATAGTGTGGACACGGCCCGTCGGTGGACGGGCCGTGTTCGGCTGCTGTGGGTCAGGCTTCCTGAGCCTTGTTGATGTAGTCGACAGCGTCCTGAACGGTGACGAGGTCCTTGACGTCGTCATCGGGGATCTTGACGCCGAACTTCTTTTCGGCGTTGACGACGATGGTCATCATCGAGATCGAGTCGATGTCGAGGTCGTCGGTGAACGACTTGTCGGCTTCGACTGCTTCGACAGCCAGGCCGGTCTCTTCGTTGACGATCTCTGCGAGCCCAGCGAGGACTTCAGCTTCGGTGAATGCCATTTCTTTCCTACTTTCTGATTTCGGCCGAGGGTTTGTCGACCGTGTGAGGAACTTTTCGACGAGTGTCCCGCCGAATATCTTAGGACATTCACGGAGTGTTTTCCGTGAATGGGTGTGTCTCAGGGCAGGCGGACGACCTGCGCACCATAGACGAGGCCTGCTCCGAAGCCCATCTGCAGCGCGAGCCCCCCGCTGAGTTCGGGCTGTTCGCGCAGGAGACGTTCGGTGGCGAGCGGAATCGACGCCGCCGAGGTGTTTCCGTTGTCGGCGATGTCACGGGCGATGACGACGGACTCCGGCAGCTTGAGCTGTTTGGCGAGTTCGTCGATGATGCGCATGTTCGCCTGGTGGGGGATGAACGCGGCGAGGTCCTCGGCTTCGATCCCGGAGGCGGCCAGGGCCTCCTTGGCCACCTCGGCGCCGTCCCAGACTGCCCAGCGGAACACTGTGGGTCCGTCCTGACGCAGCGTCGGGAACGGCAGGTCGCGGTCGTCGCGGATGTCGTAGAGCGAATCGGTCATCCGGATGGTCGACCAGTTCTCGCCCTTCGAACCCCACACGGTCTTCGAGATGCCCGGCTCATCGGCCGAGGAGACCACTACCGCGCCGGCACCGTCACCGAGGATGAACGAGATCGACCGATCCTCGGGATCGATGACCTCGGAGAGCTTCTCGGCGCCGATGACCAGAACGTTGTCCATGGTTCCGGCACGCACCAGGGCATCGGCCTGGGAGATTCCGTAGCAGTACCCCGCACAGGCGGCGCTGATGTCCCAAGCAGGCACCGGGCCCGTACCCAGTCGAGCGGTGAGTGCCGCCGCCGCGGACGGGGTGAAGTACTCGAAGGTGACGGTGGAGATGATGATTCCGCCGATGTCTTCGGGCTTGAGCCCCGACGAGGCGATGGCCTCGAGAGCGGCTTCCTCGCACATGTCGAGCACGCCGACGTCCTTGCTGGCCCGGCGCCGGGTGATGATGCCCGTGCGCTGACGGATCCACTCGTCCGAGGAGTTGATCGGACCGGCGATATCGTCATTGGTGACGAGGTTCTCCGCACGGTAGGCGCCGATCCCGGCGATGCGGGAGAAGGTGCCGAGTTCGGCTGTTTTGAGTGTAGGCATGGGTCTTCCTTCGATTCTCAGGCGTGGGCTGCCGCGAACTCACGCGCGCCGTCGAGGTCGGCGGCTGATTTGATGGCGAATGTCTCTACGCCCTTCATGGCACGTCGGGCGATCCCGGCGAGTGTGCCGCCGGGGACGAGTTCGATCATTCCGGTGACGCCGGAGTTCAGCAGGGTCTCCTGGCACAGATCCCACCGCACCGGGTTCGTGACCTGCTTGACGAGACGGTCGACGTATTCACGGCCGTCCGCGACTGCGCTTCCATCGGAATTGCTGAGGATGCGCACCTGCGGGTCCGAGACGTCCATCGCCGAGGCGGTGCTGGCGAGGTCCTCCGTCGCCGCAGCCATGAAATCGGTGTGGAAAGCGCCGGCGACCGGCAGGGCGATGACGCGTGCGCGCTCCGGCGGGTTGTCCGCCAGCGCCTGCAGAGAGTCGAGGGAGCCGGCGGCGACGGTCTGGCCGCCGCCGTTGACATTGGCAGGGCTTGCGCCGGCGGCCTCGATGGCGGCGAGCACGTCTTCGGGCTGTCCGCCGACGACGGCGGACATGCCTGTCGGAGTCGCGGCTGCGGCGGCGGCCATGCCGTTGGCACGCACCGAGACGAAGCGCATGGCATCGGCGGGGGTGAAGATTCCAGCGATCTGTGCGGCTGCGATCTCACCGACCGAGTGTCCGGCGACGACGGCGGGTGTGACACCGAGTTCGGCGGCACAGGCGATCGCCGAGGCGACGAGCAGCGGCTGAGCCAGCGACGTGTCCTTGATCGTCTCGTCGTCGGATTCGGTGCCGTGCTGACGCAGATCGATCCCCGAGGCGGCCTGGAGTTCGTCGATCTGTGCTGAGAAGGCATCGAGTTCGAGGAAGGATGACAGGAAGCCGGATTTCTGGGCACCCTGGCCCGGGCAGGTGATTGCTAGCACTCAGTTCTCTTTTCGTTGGGTTCCAGAGTCAATCTAATCGACTTCAGGCTGAAATCAATGAGATTTGTCGCTGTTCGACAATACGCCGTCATCTGACAGTCGCCCATAGACCAATGCGATGTGGATGACGAAGGCATCGCGAGACGTCGTCGGGTCGAGCCCGATGGCATCGGTGATCTTGCGCAGGCGATAGCGGACGGTGTTCGGATGCACCGACAGGGCTTTGGCCGTCGCTTCGAGCGACGAACCGAATTCGACATAGGCGCTGACGGTCTTCAGCAGCTGCCCCGTGCCCGAGGTCAGAGGCGCATAGTAGCGGTCGACGAGCTCGGTCAATGCCGCCTTGTCACCGGACAGCGCTCTTTCGGGCAGCAGATCGTTCGCCTTGACCGGGCGCGGTGAATCAGGGCGTGCGGTGGCGGCCTTGAGCGCCCGGATCGCAGCCTTCGCGGAGGTGGCTGCCTCGGCGAGGGCCGGGACGGTCGGACCGACGATGACCTCGGACGGTCCGAAGCAGTCGGAGAGGTCCTCGACGGCGTCATCGACCTCGGTGACACCGCCGAGGACGATGAGCAGGCGATTGTCGTGTATGCCGACGAGGGCGTCGTCGGCCCATCTGCTGGCTTTGCGGCGGATCCCGTCGAGGCCCTTCTTCGCCGAACGCTGTGGGGCGCGACCGACGATGACGCAGACGGGACCCTCGGACTGCCAGCCGAAGGCCGCGGTGCGGCTGGCGAGCTCATCGACGGAGTCTCCACGGACCAGCGCGTCGATGACCATCGCCTCGAGCCGGGCGTCCCAGCTGCCGCGGGCCTCGGCAGCGCGGGCATAGACATCGGCGGCGGCGAACGCGACCTCACGCGAATAGACGAGCACAGCTTCGCGCAGGGCCGGCTGTTCGACGGGTCGGGCAATGTCCGGAACACGCTCCTCGACGACCTGGACGACGATCTTGAGCAGCTGCAGGGTCTGCTGCAGGCTGATGGCGCGCACGAGATCGCGGGGAGCGGTCTTGAACAGGTCGGAGACCACACGCAGGTTCTTATCGGGCTTGCGGTACCAGTCGACGAATGAGGAGATGCCCGATTGGGCGAGCAGGCCGACCCACGAACGGTCGGAGGACGACATCGCCCGATACCAGGGCAGCTGAGTCTCGAGCCTCTGCAGAGTCACCGACGACAGGACGCCGACTCCCGCACGCAGGCGACGAGCGGTTTCGGCGCGACGGCGCAGGGACTCAGCATCAGACATCATGGATATGACTTTAGATGATTGCTCTGAAGTTCGTTGTCAACGACATACAAACAGTTGGAATTGAAGACAAATATGGCCGGAGTCTTGGAGACTCCGGCCATATCGGCACTCAGTGCCGCCGCAGCAGTGGCGGAAGTGATCTCAGCTGATCAGGCTCCTGCACCCTCGGTTGAGCCCGAGCTTCCCGCCCGGACATCGTCGAGCTGGTACTTCTTCGCCGCCTCGGCGGCCTTCTCCGGTCCGATCTTGCCGGTGTCGGCCAGCGAGATGAGCGCCTGCGTGACGACGGACGGACCGTCGACGAGGTAGTACCGGCGCGCCGCGGGGCGAGTGTCCGAGATCGCGTAGCCGTCGGTGCCCAGCGACGTGAAGTGGGTCGGCACGTACTGGCGGATCTGGTCGGGCACTGCACGCATGTAGTCCGAGGTGGCGATGACCGGGCCTTCGGTCTCGGCCATCTTCTCGGTCACATACGGCACACGCGGTTCGGCATCGGGGTTCTTCAGCCGGTCGTTCTCGGCGTCGAGCCCATCACGGCGCAGCTCGGTCCACGACGTCACCGACCACACGTCGGCGGACACGCCCCAGTCCTTCTCCAGCAGCTCCTGGGCCTCGAGGATCCACGGCACACCGACGCCGGACGCCATCAGCTGGACCTTCGGTCCGCCGGTGTCGGCGCCCTTCTTGAGCAGGTAGAGACCCTTGAGCACGCCGTCGACGTCGAGGTCCTCCGGTTCGGCCGGCTGGACCATCGGCTCGTTGTACATGGTGATGTAGTAGAGCACGTTGGGGTCGCGCTCATCGGCGGGATCGTACATCCGATGGATGCCGTCCTTGACGATGTGGGCGATCTCGTAGCTGAAGGCCGGATCGTAGGACACGACCGAAGGATAGGTCGAAGCGAGCAGATGCGAATGACCGTCACCGTGCTGGAGGCCCTCGGCCACCAGAGTGGTGCGTCCCGCAGTGGCGCCGAGGACGAATCCGCGGGCCATCTGATCGCCTGCGGCCCAGAAGAAGTCACCGGTGCGCTGGAATCCGAACATCGAGTAGAAGATGTAGAACGGAATCATCGGCTCACCGTGCGTGGCGTACGAGGTGCCCGCAGCGGTCAGGGCCGCAGTCGCGCCGGCCTCGTTGATGCCCACGTGGAGCAGCTGACCGTCTGTGGATTCCTTGTAGGCGAGGAACAGATCACGGTCGACCGAGATGTAGTTCTGACCGTGCGGGTTGTAGATCTTCGCCGTCGGGAAGAACGAGTCCATCCCGAACGTACGGGCCTCATCGGGGATGATCGGCACGATGCGGTGACCGAAGTCCTTCTCCCGCATGAGGTCCTTGAGTACGCGCACAAAGCCCATCGTGGTCGCGATCTGCTGCTTGCCCGAACCGCGACGTCCGGCCTCGAAGGCCTTCTCGGAAGGCATCTTGAGGTCGATGTGGGTGCCGCGACGCTCGGGGGAGTAGCCGCCGAGCTCGGCACGCCGTTCCTGCATGTACTTGATCTCGGGGGCGTCGACTCCCGGGTGGTAGTACGGCGGGAGCTTCGGGTTCTCTTCGAGCTCCTTGTCCGAGATCGGGATCTGGAAGTGATCGCGAGCGAGTTTGAGATCCTCGACGGTCATCTTCTTCATCTGGTGGGTCGCGTTGCGAGCCTCGAAGTGAGGTCCGAGCGAGTAGCCCTTGACGGTCTTGACGAGGATGACCGTCGGCTGACCGGTGTGGGCCAGCGCCGCCTTGTAGGCCGCATAGACCTTGCGGTAGTCGTGGCCGCCGCGCTTGAGGTTCCAGATCTGATCGTCGCTGTAGTTCTCGACCATCGCCTTCGTCCGCGGATCGCGGCCGAAGAAGTTGTCGCGCACGAATCCGCCGGACTCGCCCTTGTAGGTCTGGTAGTCGCCGTCCGGGGTGGCATTCATGAGGTTGACGAGCGCACCGTCACGGTCCTTGGCCAGCAGAGCGTCCCATTCGCGTCCCCAGACGACCTTGATGACGTTCCAGCCGGCACCGCGGAAGTAGGACTCGAGTTCCTGCATGATCTTGCCGTTGCCGCGGACGGGGCCGTCGAGGCGCTGCAGGTTGCAGTTGATGACGAAGTTGAGGTTGTCGAGTTCCTCGAAGGCGGCGACATGGAGCATGCCGCGGCTCTCGGGCTCATCGAGCTCACCATCGCCGAGGAAGGCCCAGGTCTGCTGCTGGGAGGTGTCCTTGATCCCGCGGTTGTGCAGATACTTGTCGAACTGAGCCTGCGCGATCGCGTTCATCGGCCCCAGGCCCATCGACACCGTGGGGTGTTCCCAGAAGTCCGGCAGCTGGTGCGGGTGCGGGTAGGACGGCAGACCCTGCGGCTTGCCGTCGATGAAGTGCGACTGCTGCTGACGGAACCCGTCGAGCTGGTCGGCGCTCATCCGCCCTTCGAGGTAGGCGCGGGCATACATGCCGGGGGAGGCGTGACCCTGATAGAAGATGTGGTCGCCGCCGCCGGGGTGGTCCTTGCCGCGGAAGAAGTGGTTGAGGCCGACTTCGTAGAGTGTGGCCGAAGAGGCATAGGTGGAGATGTGTCCGCCGACCTCCACTCCGGGGCGCTGCGCTCGGTGCACGAGCATGGCGGCGTTCCAGCGGTTCCAGCGTCGATAACGGCGCTCGACTTCCTCATCACCGGGGAACCACGGTTCGTTCTCGGGTCCGATGGTGTTGACGTAGTCGGTGGCCGTGAGGCTGGGAACACCGATCTGCTTCTGGCGCGAGCGCTCGAGCATGCGCAGCATGATGTAGCGAGCCCGTGTCCGACCGCTCTCATCGATGAGGCCGTCGAGGGAGGCCAGCCATTCCTCGGTCTCCTCCGGGTCGATGTCGGGCACCTGGCTGGGCAGGCCATTGAGAATGGGCCCGCCCTGATTCCGATTGTCCACGATGTGGTCCTCTCTTCAGCTCCACGATCTTCATTGGTGTAGAGATCATGTCCATCAGATGGAGTGTGGTCCGCAGGATGTCTGAGCCCAGGGTCCACCCGATACACAAGTCAGCCTAGTACGGGCAGGCAAACTTCGCTGAGCCGATCAATTGTGATCTCCCTGACGCATTGTGGTGCTTCGGTGTCGTTTGGCTTCGCCTGCGGCGCGCTGACGCGGGCTCTATTTGCGCCTTTGGCACAGTTGACGGAACAATACAGGCATGAGCAACTCCGCTTCTGAAAGGACATCCTCCTCTTCGACCCTCGCAAACGAGCTGGGACACAACCTCGGCTTCAGCAAGGGCGACTATGTGCAAGAGATCGGCTATGACGACGATGTCGACCAGGCACTCTGCGAGGCGATCGAAAGCATCATCGGAGACAAGATCGCCGACGGCGAAGAGGATGATGTCTATGACGTGATCCTCATGTGGTGGCGATCGGACGACGATGATCTCATCGACGGCCTCGTCGACGCCCAGGCCACGTTGAAGGAGGGCGGGGTCGTGTGGCTCCTGAGCCCGAAGGCGAACCGTCCGGGTCACATCAGCCCTGCCGACATCTCCGAGGCGGCTCCCACCGCCGGAATGCACGTGACCTCGACGGTCAGCGCAGCGGAGGACTGGGCCGGTTTCCGGCTCGTGGGCAAAAAGAACTTCACATGATCCCCAGGCCCGGTGACCGGGCCCCGGATCTCACCCTTCCCGATCAGTTCGGATCGGTATTCACCCTCACCGAGGCGGCCCGTCCTCGAGCAGTGGTGCTCGCCTTCGTCCCGTTCGCGTTCTCTCCGATCTGCGGCGATGAGCTCGCTGACCTCGATGGTTGGCAGCGGCGGATGCGCGAGAGCGAATTAGCCGTCGATGTCGCAGTGGTGTCGGTCGATTCGAAATACACTCTGGCCGCCTGGGGTCGGCATTCCGGCACCGACGTGGCTCTGCTGTCGGATTTCTGGCCGCACGGTGCCGCCGCTCGTGCCTTCGGCGTATTCGACACGATCCACGGCGTCGCCGAGCGGGGCACCTTCGTGATCAGCGCGACAGGTACGATCGTCAGTGGCAGGCAGGTTGCACGCACCGAGACCCGCGACTTCAGCGCGGAGTTCGCCGCGGCCACCTCCAGCCTCTGATATTTGAGACACCTTCCGCGGCGGCGATCGAGGCTCCGCGGTCACTGCAAGGAGGACTCCACATGGCCACGCTGTTCACGAAGATCATCAATGGCGAGATTCCCGGCACCTTCGTCCATCAGGACGAGACGTGCGTCGCCTTCCTCGACGTCGCTCCGATGACCGAGGGCCACGTCATGGTCGTTCCGCGTGAGGAGATCTCGCACTGGATCGATGCCGACCAGGAGCTGCTGAACCACCTCATGACCGTGGCGAAGCGGATCGGCGAAGCGCAGAAGAAGGCTTTCGATTGCGAGCGCATCGGCATGCTCATCGTGGGCTACGAAGTGCCCCATCTGCACATCCATGTCCTGCCCACGACCTCGATGGACGACTTCGACATCTCCGACCGTGCTCCCATGCAGACGCCGGAGCAGCTGGAGGTGCCTGCCGAAAGGATTCGACAGGCACTCTCCGAACTGTCCTGAGGAAGACCCCCCTCAGACCTGGTGGGTCTCGAGGTAGCGGTAGAGTGAATCCCTGACCAGCTCCGCTCCGGCGGTCCCTCCGTAGTTCGCGCCGAAACGTTGGTCGTCGACATACATCTGGCCGAGACCGCGCACGTAGCCGGCGAGATCTCCGTCAGGATCGTGGGCCGGGGTGCCCGGAACCGCGGTCAGCCATTCGATATGGCGGCGGGCGAGTTCCTGGCAGCGGTCCGATTCCGGTCGTGCCCCCGCCTCAGCGGCGGCGATCCAATCCTGTGAGAGCTCGGTGACCAGGGACTTCCACTCCTGCTTCTCCTCAGCGCTCCTGCCCGACCACCATTCGTCGGAACGTCGATACGCCTCGGCGCCCCAGCGCTCGGTCACCTCTTCTTCGTATTCCCGATGGTCGAAGCCATCGAACATCTCTTCCGCCATGAGCGGTTCACCTGCTTTCAGTCGTGTGATGGTCGCGGTGACGGAGGCGATCTGCCGCTCGATGCGATCCCGCTCGCGTCCGAGCGAGACCGCATGGCGTCCCAACGCCGCGATCGGATCCTCGGCGCGATCGAGCACCTCGGCGATCGTGGTCAGCGACAGTCCCAGCTCCTTGAGCAGCAGGATGCGCTGGAGGCGCACCATAGCCGCTTCGTCGTAGCAGCGATAGCCGTTGGCGGCGATGTACGTCGGCGGCAGCAGGCCGATCGCGTCGTAATGACGCAGCGTCCTGCTCGTCGTTCCCGTCAGCCGTGCTGTTTCCTGAATGGACCAGTCCATGACTGAGAGCCTAGAGGTTGACGCAGCGTCAAGGTCAACATCGGGCAATCACGTCAGAGCGGAGGTGCCACATCTACCGCCGAGGCGGTCCAACTGTGCCCGCCCCGGGACCTGCCGAAGGGCATCAGAGGCAGGCGGCGCCGTGGTCGTCTCAGGCGACGGAACGAATCGGTGAACAGGTCGCCGGCGAGGTCATCGACGTGTTCGAGACCGACCGAAAGCCGCACCAGTCCGTCTCCGGGCTTCGCTGCGGCCGCGACCGGACGGTGGGTGAGGGAGGCCGGATGCTGGATCAGGGTATCGGCACCGCCGAGCGAGACGGCATGGACGATGAGGTCGCAGTGTTCGACGAAGGTGCGAGCGGCCTCGAACCCTCCGGCGAATTCGATGGCGATCATCGCGCCGGCGCCGTCCATCTGGCGCCCCAGGAGTCCGCGGGGGTCTCCTCCGGCGAGGCCGGGGTAGTGGACACGGGAGATCTCCGGACGCGACTGCAGGCGGCGGGCGAGTTCACCTGCTGTGTCCTGGGCGGCGCGCATCCGGACCGACAGCGTGCGCAGGCCGCGGTGGAGGAGGTAGGCGCCCATCGGGTGCAGCAGGGCCCCGGTGATCGCCCGGACCTGCCGCAGGCGGGTGGCCCATTCGCTGTCGGTGGCGATGATTCCGCCCATCGCGTCGCCGTGGCCGCCGAGGTATTTCGTGGCGCTGTGGAGGACGAGGGCGGCGCCGTGGTCGATGGGCCGCTGCAGCACCGGGGTGCAGAAGGTGTTGTCGACGAGTACGGGAACCTCACCTGCGGCGGTGACGACGGCGTCGAGGTCGACGAGTTCGAGGCTCGGATTGGCCGGGGTCTCGACGATGACGAACCCGGTGTCCTTGCGGATGGCGCCGGCGATCTCGTCTTCTGCGGCCCAGGTCACCGTTGTCCCGAGCAGTCCCGATTCGAGGATGTGATCGGTGCCGCCGTAGAGAGGTCGGACGGCGACGATGTGCGGAGTGCCGGCCTTGACTGCAGCGAGGAGGGCGGCGGTGAGCGCGGCCATGCCCGTGGCGAAGGCGACAGCTTCCTCGGCGTTCTCAAGATCGGCCAAGGCAGTTTCGAAGCGCGCCACTCCGGGTTGCCAGAGCCGCTGGTAGACGACGGAGTCCTCCTCGCCCGGCCGGTTGCCGGAGGCGAGGTTCTCGTACGAATCCCCTCCTGTCCGGATGTCGTTGACCGGGTTGGTGGTGGACATATCGATGGCCGGAACATGGACGCCGGCCTCCGCGAGGCCTTCCATTCCGCCATGGACCATTCGGGTCTCGGGGTGCATTGAGGTCATAGACGCATTCAATACGGTTCTCCTATGGCAGGCAAGGATCCCTCAAGAGTCTGTGACGAAACGCAGTCTGAATGGAGGCTGTGCAGGAACGTCTGCCAGAATGTGACTTATGTCGCAGAACGTCTCACTCGATGCCACAGATCACCGCATCCTGCATGCTCTCAACGCCGATGCGCGGGCTTCCGGAGCGGCATTGGCGGCCGCGGTCGGCGTCTCGGAGTCGACCGTTTCGCTGCGACTCAAGCGTTTGAAGTCGCTCGGGGTTATCCGAGGGTTTCGGCTCGACGTCGATCCCAGTGCCCTCGGCGTCGGCCTGCAGGCTCTCGTCTCGATCCGGCTGGCCAAGCACGACCGGGCGGAGATCGACGCATTCACGGCCGCGGCACCGAAGTTCCCCGGGGTGGTGCGGATGTACCACATGGCGGGCGCAGACGACTATCTGCTCCACATCGTCGCGGCCGACACCGAGGCTGTCCAGTCCTTCGTGCTCGACTATCTCACCCGCTATCCGGCGGTGGCGCATACGCGTACGAATCTCATCTACCGGGTGGAAGACGGTGCGGCTTGGATGCCCGAGACCCTCTGACCCTGCCGGCGCGGGGAGTCCTGCACGTGACGTCTCCGAATGGCCGCATGCACTGACATACTGGGTGGCATGGCAGAGAACAAGACACAGCCGACCGACGCCGATGTCTCCGCGTACCTGGCGGCGGTGACCCCGGACAAGCGACGCGAAGACGGCATCGCCCTCGACGCGATCTTCCGCGACGTCACCGGTGAGCAGCCGGTGATGTGGGGGCCGTCGATCGTCGGCTACGGCAGATACCACTACCGTTCGCCGGTCAATCCCCGCAATCACGGCGAATGGCCGGCAACCGGGTTCTCCCCGCGTAAGACGCAGCTGTCGCTGTACGGACTCAAAGATCTGCCAGAGGGCGCCCAGCTGCTGCCTCAGCTGGGCAGATTCACCGAGGGCGCCGGGTGCGTCTACGTCCGGCGCCTGGAGCACATCGACGAGGATGTGCTGCGTCGGCTCATCGCGATCGCCGCGGCACGCCCCGACGATCCGATGCCGGGGAACTGATCAGACGCTGGCTGCATCCTCCGTTCCGGCCGGAACCGCGGCCCGCCGGAAATTCAGGGGCGGGCGGAGATCGTCAGACCCTGTTTGCGCTGGTGGACGGAGAAGTACTTCAGCCCCGCCTCGGCGTCGGCGATGAACCGGCGGAGGGACAGACGAGGCAGCCACACGATCTGACCGGGGGACAGAGCGATCGTGCCGGTCTCGGTCTCGAGCGTTCCGGCGCCGTCGAGGACATGGATGAGGACATCGAGGTTCGGTCCGACGTGCTCGCGGATCTCCCCGCCCGGGGCGAGCGCAATGACATTCGCGTCGAGGTCACGCTGCTTGGTCGGCAGCTGCCAGACGGA
Organism: Brevibacterium spongiae; assembly: GCF_026168515.1. Taxonomy (NCBI): domain Bacteria; kingdom Bacillati; phylum Actinomycetota; class Actinomycetes; order Micrococcales; family Brevibacteriaceae; genus Brevibacterium; species Brevibacterium spongiae. Next base: position 1,993,505 of record NZ_CP093443.1, read on the forward strand.
ACCTGACTCGGACTCGGCTCCGGCCACCTCGGCGATATCGAGGACGACGCGCGGGGTCGGAGTCGACGCCTGCCTGACGATGCGCACGCGGACTTCTTCCCCGTTGTCTTCCAAGGGCTCCCAGCCCACGGCATCGGCGAATTCCCGAACCATCTCGACGCGCAGGCCCTCAGGGACATGATCATTGACGAGGATCAGACCGGTCCCGACCTCGAGCTTTCGGTACGCCTCGATGATGAGCGGATGGCGTTCGGGCTTGGGGATATCACGAACATCGATGACAGTCTCTTCGGACACAAGCACTCCTCTGAATTGTTCCAAGTCGTTCTTGGATAAACTATCATCATGGACACTCGACCGAAGCCACGCAGCGATTCGCCCACACGCCCGGCGTCGACCTCCGCCGGAGGACGACGACGATCGGACATCCTCCGACTTCTGCGCGAGAGGACGAGCGCCACGGCCGTCGAGCTCGCCGAGGGGCTGGACGTGCACCCGAACACCGTCCGATTTCATCTCGGGATCCTCGAACGCGACGGGGAAGTCCTCCGTGAGGCACAGTCTGCCGGGACGCCGGGCAGACCCGAGGTCCGATATTTCGCCCCGCCGGCGTCGGAACCAGGACCCCGGCGCGCCGATCTGCTCGCCGAAATCCTCCTCGCCCGCATAGCCTCGTCAGCGAACCCAGCGGCAGAGGCCGTGGACGCGGGATATCAGTGGGGGACAGGCGAGGCCGCGCGAGCTCAGCGCCGTGGCAGCTCTGCTGTCGACGGGCTCATCGATGCACTGCGCGAATCCGGGTTCGGCCCGACGCTTGAGGACAGGACGCAGATCGATCTGCACAACTGCCCTCTGCGCGAGTTCCTCAGCGCTCATGGGAGGCTGGTGTGTGCGGTCCACAGTGGAATGATGACCGGTTTCCTCGACGGCGCAGGGTCGTCCCAGACAGTCGATTCGCTCGAGGCCTTCGCCACTCCCACCAGCTGCCGAGCCCGACTGCGCCGACGCTGATCCCGGCTGCGCCGCCACTGATCCTGGCTGCGCCGCTGCTGCTCACGAGCTGCCCTGACGGTCGCTCTCATCCACAAGAAAGGTCACGAAACACCATGACGAAGAAGCCCGAGGCACAGAACCTCGCCGAGCTCAGCCGCGAACTTCTGGGCAGGGCCCGCGGCGTGCGCAGCGGTCGCTCCGCGCAGAGCATCTTCACCGGCACCTACCTGCGACAGGTCCTGCTGACGTTGACCGCCGGGTCCGAACTCGCCGACCACGACTCCCCGCCGGAGGCGACGCTGCAGGTGGTGGAGGGGAAAGTTCGGATGTCGACAGCCGAGGAATCCTGGGAGCTGAGCGTCGGCGATCACATCGAGATTCCGCCGCAGCGTCATTCAGTGACCGCGCTCGACGATGCTGCCTTCATCCTCACGATCAGACTCGATATCAGCTGATCGAGCCGGAGGATGTGCAGAAGAGAGAGTTGGAAGGTGGGCCCAGAGGGACTCGAACCCCCGACCCTCTCGGTGTAAACGAGATGCTCTAGCCAACTGAGCTATAGGCCCCACTGCGTCATCGGAAACTCCGAGCGCCTGATCAGTATGCCACACCCGCGGAGGAGCGACGAATCGACGGCGCCGCCGGCTGAGCCCGAGCGGCGCCCGTCACCGGGGGCTGGCTATGACCTGGGGCGGGAGCGCTGAAGAATCAGCGCGACATTGGCCGCGAAATTCTCCGCCACGCCCGCCGGTTCGACGCCGAACAGCGCTCGGCTCTGTTCGACGGCGACCGCGCCCAACGTCAGCGTCAGCACGCCCTGGGAGACTTCCGCTCCCAGTCGCTCGGCACTCAGCGCCTGCGGGCAGACATCCTCGGCGGCGATCGAATACCCGAGCAGGACGATCTCCGCGCCGTCCCGATACTTCAGCAGGACCTCGCGCATGGACAGAGCCGCCGCCAGGGGATCGGCGGTGACGGGGCAGCGTGCGTCGACCTCCGCTTTGAGGCTCTTCGAGATGAGCACGAGCAGCGACTGCTTGTCCTTGACATGCCAGTACAGAGCGGAGGGCTGAACCTCGAGTTCACGGGCGAGCCTGCGCATCGAGAGGTCACCGAGACCGTAGCGCGAAAGGATGTCCAAAGCGGTGTGTGTGATGCTTTCGGCCGTCAGTGCCAATGAGACATACCTTTCATTCTGCGTCGGAGCCCCACTCCGATTTTTCAGATCGCGTTCCCCTCGCTATAGTAGTTCCTGGTCACGGGATATAGCGCAGCTTGGTAGCGCGCCTCGTTCGGGACGAGGAGGTCGTGGGTTCGAATCCCGCTATCCCGACCAGGGAGAAGTGCCGCAACATCGCTCATGCGAGGTTGCGGCACTTTCTGCATCTCCGGCTCTCGATCGCAGCGCCTGCGATCCCTATTCGGTTCGGGGTTGTGACCGATCCGCCGCCTCGGCGAAGTTCTGTGCCAGGGCATCGGGGTCGGTGCCGCGCCACCGGCCGATCGCCTTCATCACCTGAAAGACGATGATCGCCGAGGCGGTGCCCAGTGCGATTCCCTCGAACTGCAGTCCGCCCGGGGTCCAGGTGAAGTTCGCGATGGCAACGATGAGGGACACCGCTGCGGTGTTGAGGTTGATCGGATTGGAGAAATCGACCTTGTTCTCCACCCAGATCCGTACGCCGAGCATGCCGATCATCCCGTAGAGCACGGTCGCCGCACCGCCGAGGACTCCCGGAGGAATGGTGGCGATGATCTCGCCGAACTTCGGCAGCATACTGAGGATGAGTGCGATGATCGCCGCGCACAGATAGGCGGCGGTGGAGAAGATCCGCGTCGCGGCCATGACTCCGATGTTCTCGGCATACGTCGTGGTCCCGGAGCCGCCGCCCGAGCCGGCGAGGATGGTGGAGAAGCCGTCGGCGAAGAGCGTTCGGCCGGTGAGGGAATCCAGATCCCGGCCGGTCATCGCGGCCACAGATTTCACGTGCCCGATGTTCTCGGCGATGAGCACGAGGACGACGGGCAGGAAGAGACCGAGGTATCCGAGGTCGAAAGCGGGGGCGTGGAAGGCGGGCAGTCCCACCCAGTCGGCCTTCGTCACCGTGGAGAAGTCGAGCTGTCCCTGCAGTCCTGCCGCGGCATAGCCGACGAGCACGCCGATGAGGATGGAGAGTCTGCCGATCATGCCGCGGAACAGGACCGTGGTGAGCAGGATCGCGGCGATGGTGATGACGGCTGTCAGCGGTGCTGCCTGCACCCAGTCCCAGGCGGCGGGGGCGAGGTTGAGGCCGATGAGGGCGACGATGGCTCCGGTCACGACCGGCGGCATCGTCACTTCGATCCACCGCACCCCGACGAAGTGGACGACGATTCCGACGAGAGCGAGCGTGACTCCCACGGAGATGATGCCGCCCTGCGCCAGTGCCATCGCGTGAGAGTCGAGGTCCTCCCCGGCGGTCGCCGAGAACCCGGTGACCGCGCCGATCGGGGCGAGCAGACCGAATGAGGATCCGAGATACGAGGGCATCATGCCCTTCGTGATGAGCAGAAAGAGCAGAGTTCCGATTGCGGTGAAGAAGAGCGTCGTCGACGGAGGGAACCCGGTGAGCAGCGGGACGAGGAATGTCGCTCCGAACATCGCCACCACATGCTGTGCGCCGATGCTGATGGTCCGCGGCCAGCTCAGTCGCTCTTCCGGCAGCACGCGCTCACCGGGTCCGATCGTGCGTCCATCGCCGTACAGGCGCCATCCGCGCTGTCGTTCCGATCCTTGCCGAGTGTTCGCCTGCTGCGAGTCCGCCATTGCGCTCCCTGTTCCGTGCCGATCGCCCGAGTGCGGAACACAGTTCTGATCCGCCGGAAGAATTCTATGCGCAGAAGCACGGGCCCCGTCACTTCGGCACGGCACTCGGAGCGGCGAACGGGTGGGGCGGATCACCTCTCTGCTAGTGTATTGAACACTGTTCAGGATATGTGACCAGGACAGACTCCATGCCAGGATTCCTTCCATCGACGCAAAGGACCACTCGACGATGACCATGACACCCGATCAGCTTGCCGACTCGATCCTCGACGGGCGAGAGATCACCGAGGCCGAAGCGCTTGCCCTGCTGGCGACGCCCGATGCCGAACTCCTCGACCTCGTCAGCGCCGGATCCCGACTGCGTCGCCGGCACTTCGGAATGACGATCAAACTCAACTACCTCGTGAACCTCAAATCGGGAATGTGCCCGGAAAGCTGCACGTACTGCTCCCAGTCGCTGGGCTCGAAGGCCGAGATCCTCAAATACTCCTGGCTGAGCACCGAGGAGGCGATGGATCAGGCGAGCATGGGAATCGGCGGGGGAGCCTCCCGCGTCTGCCTGGTGGCCAGCGGCCGCGGACCCAGCCGCCGAGACGTCGGCAGGGTCGGTGAGATCGTCGAGAGGCTGAAAGGCGAGAATCCCGAGGTCGAGGTCTGCGCGTGCCTGGGCATCCTCAAGGACGGACAGGCCGAAGCCCTCAAAGAGGCAGGAGCGGACGCCTACAACCACAACATCAACACGGCGGAATCCTTCCACGACAACATCGTCAAGACCCACTCTTACGAGGATCGGACGAACACCGTAGAACTCGCCAAATCCGCCGGCCTCTCACCCTGCAGCGGACTCATCGTCGGACTGGGGGAGAGCGACGAGCAGATCATCGAAGCGCTCTTCGCGCTGAGGGGCCTCGACTCCGAATCCATCCCGATCAACTTCCTCGTGCCCTTCGACGGCACCCCGCTCGAGGGCCGATGGAACCTCACCCCGACACAGTGCATGAAGATCGTCGCCACGGCACGATTCGTCTGCCCTGACCGGGAGATCCGTCTGGCCGGCGGGCGGGAGATCCACCTCAAGTCGCTGCAGCCGATGGCTCTGCACCTGGCCAATTCGATCTTCCTCGGCGACTACCTCACCGCCGAGGGCCAGGCAGCAGCCGACGACCTCGCGATGATCCGCGACAACGGGTTCACGATCCTCGGCCAGGACGAGTCCGCAGTCCGGAGCGAGGACACGGACACGCCGACCGCCGAGGATGCCGACCACAGCGATCCCGTCATCCGCAGGCGCGGAGCGGGCACCACGCAGGTCGCCAACGTCTGAAATCGACGGACTGTGAGCTGCGCGGAAGCTGCGTCTCAGGCGTCCCGGAGGCTGCGCTTGAGGATCTTGCCGGCAGAGTTCTTCGGCAGCTCGGCCACGAACTCCACGCGCTTGGGAACCTTGAAGCCTGCCAGTCGGTCCTTCACATGGGCGATGACCGCCTCGGCGCTCAGTTCCGATTGGTCGTCCTTGAGGACGACGAAGGCGGTGATCGCTTCGATCCACTTCTCATCGGCCACCCCGACCACGGCCACTTCGGCGACGGCGGGGAGCTCGAAGATCGCATCTTCGACCTGACGGCTGGCCACCAGGACGCCGCCGGTGTTGATGACATCCTTGACCCGGTCGACGACCTCGATGAAGCCCTCGTCATCGACTTTCACGAGATCGCCGGAATGAAACCAGCCGTTGTCGAAGGCTTCGGCCGTGGCCTCTGCACGGTTCCAATAGCCTTCGCACAGCTGCGGCGAGCGGTAGAGGATCTCGCCTTCCGCGCCGGGGCCCACGTCCGCTCCGCTCGGGTCGACGACCCGGGTCTCGACGAACATGACGGGCCGTCCGGCGGATCCCGGGTGGCTGTCGTGCTCCTCCGGGCGGAGCACCGTGCACAGCGGTCCGAGTTCCGATTGGCCGAAGCAGTTGTAGAACCCGAGCTCGGGCAGGCGTGTCCGCAGCCTCTCGAGGATGGGCCCGGGCATGATCGAGGCGCCGTAGTAGGCCCGGCGGAGACTGTCGAGGTTGCGGGTCTCCAGGTCGGGGCTGTTGGCCAAGGCGACCCATACCGTAGGTGCGGCGAAGAAGGTGCTGATCTCGCGCTCTTCGAAGATCGCCAGCAGCTCATCGGGCACCGGTGCCGGAACGATGATGTTGAAGGCCCCGACGGACAGCAGGGGGATGAGGAAGACGTGCATCTGGGCCGAATGGTAGAGCGGGAGCGCATGGACGCAGCGGTCGTCGGAGGTGAAGTCCAACGCCAGCAGCGCCGAGAGGTACTCGTGCAGCAGCGCCCGGTGGGTCATCACGGCTCCCTTGGGCGCCGAGGTGGTGCCGGAGGTGTAGAGCAGCTGTGCGATATCCGTGTCGGTGACGGAGAATTCGTCCTCACCGACCGGGGCGATGTCGGCCGCGGTGGCGACGGGGACGAGCGCGGTGAAGTCGATGACCTGAGCTCGTTCGCCGGTCGGCACGGTCGTTACGGCCTCGAGCAGATCGGTGTCGGCGAAGACGATCTCCGCTCCGGCGTTGCTGAGGATGTAGTCGAGCTCATCGTTCTTCAGCTGATAGTTCACCGGCACATGGATGGCTCCCATGCGTGCGCAGGCGAGGTAGAGGAAGACGTAGAGGTCGGAGTTCTTCCCGTATGCCGCGATGCGGTCGCCCTTCCGCGCGCCGAGGCGCACCAATTCCCGGGCCACGGCCGTGACGGCAGCGTCGAGTTGAGAATAGGTCCACGTCCTATCCGCGAATTCGATCGCCGTGTCCTTGGGGAAGCGACCCGCGCTGCGGCGGATGAGATCGGAGATCGTCGAGCTGTTGCTGATGGCGGGAGAGACGGCCGCGGTATCTGAGACTGACATGGCACCAATATATGAGCGCAAGCACCGGAACGTGAACTGGATCTCAGTTTCGAGCCCCTGCGTTCAGTGAGTTCACAGTCTCGGGAATGTAATAGTGTGGAGCCATGAGACATCCGAAGGTGAGTGACTGCGTCGACGTCTTCGATTCGCTGTGGCCGCCGGCACTGGCCGAGTCGTGGGACACGGTGGGATTGGCCGTCGGAGATCCCGATGCGGAGGTGCGCTCGATCCTCCTCGCGCTCGACCCGATGGACGCAGTCATCGCCGAGGCGGTGGTGCTCGAAGCCGATCTCGTGTTCAACCACCATCCCCTCATGCTCAAACCTGTGAAGTCGGTCAACGCCGCAACCCTCAAGGGCGGAGCCGTGCACACGCTCATCAGCAACGACATCGCCCTGTTCAACGCGCATACGAATGCCGACTCCGCCCGAGGCGGTGTCTCCGATGTGCTCATCTCTCTGCTCGGCATCACCGATTCTCAGCCGCTGACGCCTCATGTCTCCGGCCCCGCACCGGATCCCGAGCTTGCGTCCACGGGCATCGGGCGTGTCGGGGATCTGCCCGCACCGACCGCAGTACGCGACCTGGCGCGACAGCTTTCGCAGAAGCTGCCGCGCACCACCACGGGCGTGCGCATCGCCGGTGATCCGGCGGCGATGGTGACCCGTGTCGCCGTGTGCGGCGGTGCGGGCGACTCCCTCTTCGACGCCGTCAGGTCCCACGGAGCCGAGGTCTATGTGACTGCGGATCTGCGCCACCATCCCGCGACCGAGGCACTGGATACGGCGAACCGGCGGGAAGGCGGACTCGAACTCATCGACGTCTCCCACTGGGCGTCGGAGACAGTGTGGCTCGCTGCCGCGGCCGATGCTCTGGAAGCGGAGTTCGCCGCACGCGGCTTCACTGTCTCCCTGCAGCATTCGGCCGTCAACACCGACCCCTGGGTCGAACGCTTCTGACGAGGAGAACGACGATGCTCATCACCGACGCTCAGCGCACCGCGCTTGAGACCCTCATCGAACTCACCGCTCAAGGCAGAGCGCTGCGCCACGAACACGAGAACCCGAAGCGCGCCGCCGAACTGCAGGAGCTCGTGCGCAAGCACAAAGAGCTCGGCGATGAGCGGACGCAGGCGAGCGAAGTGGTCGAGACGCACCGAGCGACGATCGCAGAGACGAATGCGCTCATCGAGGCGCAGAAGATGAAGATCGAGAAGAAGACGGTCGAACTCAACGACGGGACCGGGCTGACCAGCCGAGATCTGGTGAACCTGCAGGATGAGATCGCCGGCCATGAGACCCGCGTCGCCGAGCTCGAGGAGAACGAACTCGAGGAGATGGAACGGCTCGAGGCCGCCGAGTCAGGGCTGTCCGCCATCGACGACAGGCTCGCGGAAGTCACGGCGGCCGGGCGTGAGGCACAGACGGCGGTCAAGGACCGCAAAGCCGAGCTGAACGGACTCCTCGAGCAGAACGAGGCTGCGGCGCGTGAACCGCGGGCGGCGCTGCCGCAGCAGGTGGTGACGGCCTTCGACGCGAATGTGCGCCAGGGAGGGCCGGGGGCCGCACTGCTCACGGGTCCGAACTGTCAGGCCTGCGGACAGGAGATCGGCGGAGCCGCATGGCATGCGATGCTCGGCGCCGATGTGAATGAGACCTACGAATGCGAAGAGTGCGAGGCGGTGCTGCTGCGACGCAGCTGAGCATCACTCAGTCGCGGACAACGATCGTCAGAGCCGCAGGCTTCGACGCGGTGGGCGCGGTGAACTCGACCTCATAGAGCTCTTCGGCACGCGCCACCAGCTCGTCCATCGCCTGCGGCAGCGGGCGTTCATCGGCGAGAAGTCGACCGGCGAACTGGCCGCGGTAGAACTTCGCCCAATGGGAGACGACCCGACGTTTCCCGTCCTTGTCGGTCACGGCACCCATGAGCACGACCTGCTCATTCGGTCCCGGCCACGCGGCTCGGTAATCGCTCGAACGGCAGTCGAGGGCCACCTCGGCGGGTTCGAGGTTGCTGGACTTCGCGAGGATCGGCTTCCAGAACGAGGTGAGCCGTCCCAGCGTTCCCAGCTCGGTCTTCATCGCCAGTCGGTAGGCGGGGATGACGTCGAGTCCGTTCACCCGGCCGAAGAGGGCCGAATAGACCTGCACCTGCCGCAGACGCTCCTGCAGCGACTCATCGGTCGCAGCCGCAGCGACGAGGTCACGTGCGCCCATCGCCTCATAGAGGACCCCGGAGTAGGTGAGCAGCGCGGGTGCACAGGGAATCGTGTCGAGCACGGTGTTGCGTTCGACGTCCTCGGCCAACGACTTCCCGACGCCGAGACGCTCGAGCGCATCCCGACGCTTCGAGGTCTTCTGCAGAGCCGCGAGCACACGCTTGCGTTTGGCGGTGAGATCCGGCGCCGACAGACCATCGAGGTCGATAATCGGTCCGGATGCGGCCGGCGTCTTGCCCTCGGAGGGCGGCAGGAGGATCTTCACCACTCCATCGTAGGAGCAGCCTCCGGAGCCATCGTGCGGTGCCTCGAATGACCTTCGTCACGTTTGTCCGCGCGTGAGTGTGCTGCGGGCGGGCGGGGTGCGTCGCAGCGATGTGCGCACGCTAGAATTGACTGCTTGAGGACAGGTCACCAGACGGTCGCGGCCCCATTCGGGGCTGAGGAACGTCCGGGCTCCACAGAGCAGGGATGGTGGGTAACACCCACCCGGGGCAACCCGCGGGCCAGTGCAACAGAAAGCAGACCGCCCGACTCCGGTCGGGTAAGGGTGAAACGGTGGTGTAAGAGACCACCAGAGTGTCGGGTGACCGACACTGCTGGGTAAACCCCATCCGGAGCAAGATCAGACAGACAGCGTTCGAGGCTGCTCGCCGAGCTGTCGGGTGGATTGCTTGAGGCCGGTGGCAACATCGGTCCCAGATAGATGGCCGTCAGGCGAGAAGGGCAACCGACTCGTCGACAGAACCCGGCGTATCGGTGGCCTGTCCTCAACCATGACCCGCCGCCGATGAGGACCGGCTCCAGCTCATGACTTGCTGCGTTTGACCTTCGCCCGTCCGTCGTTGACCGCGATCATCGCCGCCCCGACGATTCCCGCGTTGTTGAACAGCTTCGCCGGTTTGAGCTTCGCACGGGTGGAGATGAGCGGCAGGAACTTCTCATGTGACTTCGACACGCCGCCGCCGACGATGATGATGTCCGGTGCCACCAGCAGCTCCAACTGCGAGTAGTACTGCTGCAGGCGAGCCGCCCATTCGGGGTAGGACAGTCCCAGGCGGGTCTTGACCGACTCGGCCGCCTGCGTCTCCGCGTCTGCCCCGTTCATCTCGATATGTCCGAGCTCCGTATACGGCACGAGGCGTCCCTGCGTGAATAGGGCAGTGCCGATGCCCGTGCCCAGTGTGGTCAGCAGCACGGTCTTCTTGGCTGCGCCCGGCCCCGAAGATCATCTCGGCCAGTCCGGCAGCATCCGCATCGTTGAGGAAGTACACCTTCCTGCCCGTGCGTTCGCCGATGACCTCATCGATGTGCGAACCGACCCAGCTCTGGTCGAGATTCGCTGTGTAGTCGACACGGCCGTCGCGGATGACCCCGGGGAACCCGCAGCCCACGGGAAGCGAATCGAGATCGGCACGATCGATGACGAGTTCGAGGTCAAGGGCGCGCTGAGTGAGATCGTCGAGCAGCCCGGCGATCGCCTCGGCCACCGCGCTCGGGGTGCCCGGCTTCGGTGTGAGGGTGCGTATGCGTTTGAACGGCAGCTTCCCGGTCACGGTGTCGACGAGTGCTGCTTTGATCCCGGTCCCGCCGATGTCGATGCCGATAGCGAATCGATGGGCCGCCTCGGTGCTCATCTCAGTCGACATGGCTCACCGGTCCGGAGGCGATGGCGGTGTCCGCATCGGGGAGGGTGAGGATATCGGTTCCGGTGTCGGTGACGACGAGGGTGTGTTCGAACTGGGCCGAGCGTTTCCGATCCCTCGTCACCACCGTCCAGGCGTCGTCCCACACATCCCAGTCGATCGTGCCGAGGTTGAGCATCGGCTCGATCGTGAAGATCATGCCCGGTTCGATGGTCTCCGCGTGCGCTGGCGCGGCATCGTAGTGGGGGATGATGAGTCCGGAGTGGAACTCGCGACCGACGCCGTGTCCGCTGTAGTCGCGGACGACGCCGTAGTCGAAGCGCTTCGCATACTTTTCGATGACGCGTCCGACGATGTTGATCTCGCGTCCCGGTTTGACGGCCTTGATGCCGCGCATCATCGCCTCGTAGGTGCGTTCGATGAGCAGGCGCGACTCCTCGTCGACGTCGCCGGCGGTGAACGTGTAGTTCGTGTCGCCGTGCATGCCCTGGTAGTACGCGGTGATGTCGACGTTGACGATGTCCCCGTCCTCGATGACGGTCGAATCGGGAATGCCGTGGCAGATGACCTCGTTGACCGAGGTGCACACGGACTTCGGGAAACCGCGATAGCCCAGCGTCGACGGGTACGCACCGTGATCGCACATGTATTCGTGGGCGACGGCGTCGATGTCATCGGTCGTGATCCCGGGGACGATCATCTCCCCGACAGCGGCCAGAGCGTTGGCGGCGATCCGGCCGGCCGCCCGGACGATCTCGATCTCTTCGGCATTGTAGAAGTTGTTTCCGCGTCCTTCGTTCGCGTCGGCGCGTCCGACGTACTCAGGGCGGGCGATGGTCTTCGGCACTGCCCGCTCGGGGGAGATGGTGCCGGGAGTGAGGAGGCGCGTGTGAGCAGTCATGATGGTTTCGATTCTATGGTGGCAGCCGGACTTTGTCCCACTTCATGCGCGCCTGTCGCTGGTTCGGACGGACTGCGGGCGCGATTAGAATCGACACAGGCGTGACGAGGACAGAGGGAGGAAAAGTGAGCGAGGAGACGACGTCCGGGAGCCATGAGTTCTCCGGCCTCGGCGAAGTGGTGAGCCTGACGAGCGCACCCCAGCAGATCGCCGATCACATCCTCTCCGGCATCGCCGTCGGTGCTCTGCCGGAAGGCACACTGCTGCCGGGTGAGCGGACCTTGGCCGCCGATCTGCAGGTCTCACGCTCGAGTGTGCGTGCCGCGCTGCTGCGCCTCGAACGCCTCGGTGTCGTCGAACGTCGCCGTGGACGCGGGGGAGGGACCTTCGTGAAGAACGCCCGCCCCGAGACGCTGGCCCCGATGGCCGGCCGGATCGACGAATTCCATGCCGAGCGGCGCAATCTGCTCGATGCCCGCGCGGTGTTTCAGAATACGTTGGCCGCGACTGCGGCCCGTCGCCGCTCCGAGTCGGAACTTGCCGAGCTGCGCGAGCTGGCGCAGATCTATTCGCAGCGCGCCGAGGCGGCCGCCGCCCGGACCGCGGATGCGCAGTTCCATTTCGCGATCGCCCGGGCCGGACACAACCCGGAACTCGTGCGGATGGCCATCGACATCGATACGAAGATCAACGCCGGGTTCCGGCACGACCCGTTCTCGGCCGAACTCTTCGACCATGCCGTGGCCGACCATGCCGCAATCGTCGAGGCGATCGCCGAGGGGGACGCGCACAAAGCCGGTCAGCTGTGTGAGGACCACTTCCGGTCGACCACCATCGTCCGCCCTCCCCGCACTACCTGACGGGGCCCCAGCAACCTGGCGCCAGGTTGTTGGGGACCCGTCAGGTAGCAATTATGGGGTCAGTTGGCGAGTGCGTGCTCCACGGAGACGGCTTCGAGGCCGAACGCCTCGGCGACGTTGTCGTTCGTGACATGACCGTTGTGGATGTTGAGACCACGCGCCAGCGCCGCATCACTCGACAGCGCCTTGTGCCACCCCTGATCGGCGATCTTCACCGCGAACGGCAGAGTCGCGTTCGTCAGCGCCGCGGTCGCGGTGTTCGGCACGGCTCCCGGCATGTTCGCCACGCAGTAGTACACCGAGTTGTGGACGGTGAAAGTCGGATCATCGTGCGTCGTCGGCCGTGAGTTCTCGAAGCAGCCTCCCTGGTCGATGGCGATATCGACGAGGACCGAGCCCGGCTTCATCCCCGCGACCATCTCATCGGTGACGAGCTTCGGCGCCTTCTTGCCGGGGATGAGCACCGAGCCGATGACGAGGTCGGCCGTGGCCAGGGCCTTGGTGATCTCGTACTTGTTCGATACCTTCGTCCCGATCGCACCGGCGAAGGTCTCATCGATCTGGCGCAGCCGCGGGATGTTGATGTCGATGACCTCGACGGTCGCTCCCAGGCCGAGAGCCATCCGGGCGGCATTCGTGCCGGCGACACCGGCACCGATGACGACGACGTTTGCGCGTTCGACGCCGGGGACTCCGGAGAGCAGGATTCCGCGACCGCCGTTGGCCTTGAGCAGGCTGTGGGCTCCGACTTGGGTCGACAGCCGTCCGGCGATCTCACTCATCGGGGCCAGCAGCGGCAGGCCGCCGCCATCGGGCTGGACGGTCTCATAGGCGATGGCCGTGGTGCCGGCTTCCATGAGGGCCTTGGTCAGCGCCTCATCGGCGGCCAGATGCAGGTAGGTGAAGAGGACGAGGTCCTTGCGCAGGTATCCGTATTCCTGCTCGATCGGTTCCTTGACCTTGAGCACGAGGTCTCCTGCGGCCCATGTGGAGGGGGCATCGGCTGCGATCTTCGCTCCGGCCTCCTGGTATTCCGCATCGGTGATGAAGGAGCCTTCACCGGCTCCCGCCTGCACGGTGACCTCGTGGCCGTGGGCGACGAGCTCGTGCACGCCGGCAGCGGTGATGGCGACTCGGAACTCGTTGTTCTTGACCTCGGTGGGCACTGAAATGCGCATTGTGTGTCCTTCTCTCATGATTGTGCGCCGCTGGGGCGAAGGCGCCCGACTTCGACGTCGGTCAACATTGATTCAACTGTATTCCTTAGAAGGTTTGGGGAGCAAACCTTTAAACCTGTTTTCGTGTTGCGAAATGCGGAATCAGTGCATTTCGGTGCCAGTTGACGCTGAAATCATGATTCCAGCCCGGTGTGTGAGGGCACGACCTCTTCCAATGCGGGGTGCTCCTCTCAACGCGTGTCGAAACGGTAAGCTGACAGTGTCAAGACAGAACCCCGCTGAGGAGAGAAGGCTCGCCATGGGACTCTATGAAGATATCGACGATCCCGATTCGAAGTACTACTTCAATATCGAGACGAACACCGTCGAAAAGGGTCTGGTCAGCGACTGGACGCACCGGATGGGCCCGTACGAGACGGAAGAGGTCGCACGCGCCGCCCTGGAGAAAGCCCGCGAGCGCAGCCAGAAGTGGGACGAAGACGACGAGAAGTGGAACGGCTGATCGGATGTCACGTCAGGAGGAATTCGTTCTCAGGACCGTCGAGGATCGTGAAGTGCGATTCATCCGGCTCTGGTTCACCGATGTCCTCGGGCAGCTGAAGTCCGTGGCCATCGTGCCGGCCGAACTCGAAGGCGCCTTCTCCGAGGGCATCGGCTTCGACGGCTCGGCGGTCGAGGGGCTCTCCCGGGTCTACGAGGCCGATATGGTCCTCAAGCCCGACCCTTCGACCTTCTCCCTGCTGCCCTGGCGCGGGGAGACGGAGCCCACTGGGCGCATGTTCTGCGATATCCATGTGCCCGGGGGAGAACCGGCACCGGCGGATCCGCGCAATGTCCTCAAACGCACTCTGGCGAAGGCCGCCGAACGCGGCTTCACCTTCTATGTGCACCCTGAGATCGAGTTCTACCTGTTCAAGACCGACAACCTCGACCCGGTCACCGGCATCAGCGACGGGACCGCGCCGATGCCCGTCGACACCGCAGGCTACTTCGACCACGTCAACGGCGGCACCGCCAACGACTTCCGTCGCGAAGCGGTGACAATGCTCGAAGCCATGGGACTGTCGGTGGAGTTCTCCCACCACGAGGCGGGTCCCGGGCAGAATGAGATCGACCTGCGCTACGCGGACGCACTGACCATGGCCGACAATGTGATGACGTTCCGGTCGGTGATCAAGGAAGTCGCGATCTCCCAGGGTGTCTATGCGTCGTTCATGCCCAAGCCCCTCTCGGCGCACCCGGGCAACGGCATGCACACCCACGTGTCGCTGTTCGAAGGGGAGAACAACGCCTTCTTCGAACCGGGTGCGGAATACCAGCTGTCGAAGACCGGCCGCCAGTTCATCGCGGGTCTGCTCACCCACGCCGCAGAGATCTCGGCGGTGACGAACCAGCATGTGAATTCGTACAAACGACTGTGGACGGGTCACGAAGCACCCTCATACATCTCCTGGGGGCATCGCAATCGTTCAGCTCTCGTACGGGTGCCGCAGTACAACTCCGGAAAGTCCTCGTCGGCGCGAGTGGAATACCGCGCCATGGACTCGTCGGCGAACCCGTACCTGTCCTACGCCCTCATGCTCGCCGCCGGGCTCAAAGGCGTCGAGGAAGGCTATGAACTTCCCGAGGAGGCCGAGGACAATGTCTGGCAGCTCTCGGACACCGAGCGCCGGGCGATGGGCATCGAAGCGCTGCCGCACAGTCTGTCCCATGCCCTGGAGATCATGGAGGACTCGGACCTCGTGGCCGAGACCCTCGGTGAAGAGGTCTTCGACTTCTTCCTGCGCAACAAGCGTCAGGAATGGAACGACTACCGCGCCCAGGTGACTCCCTACGAGCTCGCCAAACACTTCACCTCGATGTGAGCCCGATGGCAGGAATCACCTCACGCACGACCAGCGTCCCGGAGGCGACGGCCCGATTCCTCCACGAACTCGATGAGCTTCTGGGTCAGCCTCTGGCCACGGATTCGCGATTCGTCGACCTGCTCATGGCCACCCCCGATCCGCACGGGGCCGCCCTGGGACTGCTCCGTGTCGTCGAAGCCGCCGGGAAGGACTCCGCTGCGCTGCTGAAAGCGGTTCGGTCAGGGACCTCTGACTCCTTGGCCGAAGACGAGCTCAACCGACCGCTGTTGGCTCGTCTGCTCGCGGTCATGGGCACCTCGGAGGCGATGGTCGACCATCTGGTCCGCCACCCTGACTCTCTGCCTCTGCTGCTGGCACCCGATGCCTTCCTGCTGATCTCGACACCGGCCGCCTCGGCGGTGGCCCTGCGCGAGGACATGCTCAGGGCGGTCGGCGCAGACCCCGCAGATTCGGCCCCGCAGGCCGCGGTGACCGGGGACGAGGGGATCAAGGCACTGCGCCGGACCTACCGGGACGCGGTTCTGCGCCTCGTCGCCGATGATCTCGCCGCCGAGGCGCCGGAGGAGATCGTCGATCATGTCATGGCGGTCCTGTCAGATCTGGCCGCCGCCGCGCTCGATGCCGCTCTGGCGATCGCGCGTGCCGAAGCCGATGGCGGCGGCGACGTCCGCCTGGCCGTCATCGCTCTGGGCAAGACGGGCGCCAGGGAGCTCAACTACGTCTCCGACGTCGACGTCGTCTTCGTCCTCGACTCCGCGGCCGACGAGGACACTCGCAGCCTCGCCACGGACCTGGCCCAGCGGACCCGAGCCGTTCTCTCCGACGCCGGCGGCGAACCGGCGCTGTGGGAGGTCGACACGGCCCTGCGTCCCGAGGGCAAGGCGGGGGCACTCGTGCGGACACTCTCGGAATTCGAGCACTACTATGCCGACATCGCGCAGAACTGGGAGTTCCAGGCTCTGCTCAAGGCCCGTCCTATCGCCGGTGACGTCGGAGTCGGCGACCAGTTCTCACAGTCGCTGCTGCCATTGGTGTGGAAGGCTGCCAGTCGTGAGGGCTTCATCGACGGCATCCGATCGATGCGGCGTCGCGTCGTCGATCTCATCCCCGCCGCCGAGGCGCCTCGTCAGATCAAACTCGGCCGCGGGGGTCTGCGCGATGTCGAGTTCTCCGCGCAGATGCTCCAACTCGTCCACGGCCGCACCGATGAGGACATTCGGACCCCGAATACGCTGGTCGCGCTCGAAGAGCTGGGTGAGCACGGATATATCGGGCAGCAGGACGCGTCCGTGTTCTCCACTGCCTACCGGTTCATGCGCGTCGTCGAACACCGTGTCCAGATTCCGCGGATGATGCGCAACGCCCTCATCCCTGACGACGATGGGAAGCTGCGGATGCTCGCCCGGTCGGTCTTCCGCTCCGGATCCCGCACCGGCGCCCGCTTGGAAGAGACCCGGCGCGACTTCGCCAGACAGGTCACCCGTCTGCATGAGCAGATCTTCTACCGGCCGATCCTCGAAGCGGCCGTCGGAGTCCACGGGGCTGTGGTCGACGCTCATAAACGCGGTTCGAGTCTGCAGGCGGCAGCCGATCGTCTTCAGGCCTTCGGCTACCGCGACCCGCAGGGATCTCTGGGGCATATCAAGGCGCTCACAACCGGAGTGTCGCGGACGGCGATGGTCATCAAGCAGGTGCTGCCGGCCCTGCTCGATTGGTTCTCAGACGGTGTCGAACCCGACCGGGCACTGCTGGCATTCAGGCGACTGAGCGAATCGCTGGCGTCCTCGGGATGGTTCCTCAAGATGCTGCGAGACTCCGGACTGGCCGCAAAGTCGGTCGCCGATGTGCTGTCCCTGTCCGGCTATGCCACCGAACTGCTGCTGCGTCAGCCCGCCGCCGTGGCGTGGTTGGACAAGTTCGACAATCTCACCGCCCGTGACCAGAAGGTGCTGACCGCCGAGGTCGACGGTCTGCTCAGACGCCACGGTGCGGTTGCCGTGACGCCGATTCGGGAAACGTACAGCCGTGAGCTGCTGCGCATCGCCCTGCGCGATGTTCTCGATGTCGGCGACCGGGCGGAGATTCCCGGCGACCTCTCCGACCTCATGGACCTCGCCGTCCGCGGTGCGCTGGAAGCGGTGCGCACTGACCTCGATGCCCCGGAGATTCCCGACTACGAGTTCGCTGTCATCGCCATGGGGCGCTGGGGCGGGCGAGAGATCGGGTACTTCTCGGACGCGGACGCGATGTACGTCTTCCGGCCGAAGAACGATGGCCTCGACGCCGAGGCCAAGGGGAGACTGAGCAAACACCTGAACAAGGTGGCACTGCAGCTGTCCACACGACTCAAAGCCAGCGAAGGGGCTCAGGGCGTGGACCTCGATGCGGATCTGCGGCCCGAGGGCAAGAACGGTCCGCTCGTGCGCAGCTTCTCGTCGTTCCAGGCCTACTATGCGAAGTGGTCACAGCCGTGGGAGGCTCAGGCCCTGTTGCGTGCCCGTCCTGTCGCCGGGGACGAGGATCTCATCAAGGACTTCCTCTCGCTCATCGACCCGCTCCGGTATCCCACTCAGATGCCGCAGAAGGCGCTGACGCAGGTGCGTACGCTCAAGGCGCGGATGGAAGACGAACGACTGCCCCGCAACGCGGACAAACGCCGCCACCTCAAGCTCGGTCGCGGCAGTCTCTCCGATGTCGAATGGACCGTTCAGCTCATCCAGCTCGAGCACGGACATGAGCTGGAGGGACTGCGGACGACATCGACCCTGCAGGCGCTGGAGGCCGCCACCGAGGCCGGGCTGCTGCCCGTTGAGGATGCGCAGCAGCTGGCGGCGGCATGGCAGCTGGCTACCGACGTGCGTTCGGCCGTGATGCTGTTTCGCGGACGCACCGCGGAATCGCTGCCCGGCGACCATACCGAGCTCGAGGCCACGGCCCGCCTGCTCGGCTATGCCGCAGGCGAGGGCCATGACCTCGAAGACGACTATCTGCGCACGACCCGGCATGCGCGTGCCGTCATGGAGCACCGCTTCTACGGCTTCTGAGCGGCTCCGGACGGCTGCACGCAGCCCGGCTGCTGTGCACCGCCGGTCAGTCGTCGAATTCGAGTCCGAGGAGTGCGTTCTCGACGACCTCGGGCAGGGCCGGGTGGATCCAGTACTGCCCGGTGGCCACCTCGTCGGCGGTCTGTCCGAACGCCATCGCCTGAATGAGCGGTTGGATGAGCATCGAGGCTTCGTGCCCGACGATGGATGCGCCGAGGATGAGTCGGCTCTGACGGTCGGCGATGATCTTCACGATGCCGGGGTCATCAGCCATCGCCCAGCCGTAGGCGACATCCGAGAACTGCTGGACCTTGACGGTGATGTCGTGGCCGGCGCCCTTCGCCTCCTGTTCGCTCATCCCGAGGTAAGCGACCTGAGGGGAGGAGAAGACTGCTCCTGGCACGGCGTGGTGATTGACTGCGGCGAGGTCATCCTCGCGGGCGGCTCCAGGCTGACCTGCAGCGACATCGGCGTCGAGGTTGCGTCCGACGATCTTCGCCTCATGATTGGCCACATGCTTGAGCTGGTGGGGTGAGCAGATGTCGCCGAGCGCGAAGACACCGGGCACCGGCGCGCCCGCCGACAGCACGCGCTGATGGCGATCGACTGCCAGCCGCTGTCCGTCGGTGACATCGAACCCGGCGGCGGCGACATCGAGTTCGGCGGTGTTCGGGACGCGGCCGGTCGCGATGAGGACTCCGTCAGCGGTGATCGTCTCCGGCAGATCCACCTCGCCGAGGCGACCGCTGGGCTCGAGGCCGAGCGTGACCTCGCCGTCGGCGACGTCGATGTGCTTGGCCTGGGCACCGTGGAGGACGGAATGGGAGGAGTCGAAGATGCGGGTGAACTCATCGGCCGCCTCGGCGTCGATGCTGCCCAGCAGTCGGGCACCGCGGGCAAGCACGGTGACCTCGGTGCCGAGGGCGGAGAAGACGTGGGCGAACTCCATGGCGATGATGCCGGAGCCGATGATGACCAGGCGCCGCGGTTGGCCCGAGCGCCGCATCACAGTGTTCGAGGTGAACACCGGATAGTCCGCTTCGTCGACGCGTGCGGCGTCGAGTCCCTCGATGGAGGGCACGACAGGGTGGGCACCGGCGGCGATGACGATGCGATCAGCGGTGATCTCCTCGCCCGAGGCAGTGCGCACGCTCTTCTGACCCGTGAAGTGAACGTGTTCGGTCACAACGGTGATATTCGGCTGTCGATCGCTGCTGCGGTAGTCGCGGCCCCCGGATTCGATGGCGTCGATGCGGGAGAAGATGCGGTCCTGGAGGCCTGCCCAATCGATCTGCGGGTGTGTGGGGGAGAGGTTGTAGCGGTCGGCCTGCGCGGCCTGTTCTGCCAGCGTCGCAGGGTAGACGAACATCTTCGTCGGGATGCAGCCGACATTGAGGCAGGTGCCCCCGAAATGCCATTCTTCGGCGATGGCCGTCTTCAGTCCCTTGAACCGCTTGTCGAGGAACATGTTCCCCGAACCGGTGCCGATGAGCAGCAGATCGTAGTGCGTCAAGGTCGAACCCTCCAATAGTCAGTGTTCCGGCCCGCAGGAGACGGGACGAAGATGCGAAAAGGCGCCACGGGTGAAAACCCGTGACGCCCTCACTCTATTCCCCTCTGGCGCAGTGCGCGCCGGGATCAGAGTGCGTAGTAGAGCTCGAACTCGGTCGGAGTCGGACGCAGGCGTGCGACATCGAGTTCGTTCTCACGCTTGATCCGGATCCAGGTTTCGATGAGATCGGGGGTGAACACGTCTCCTGCGGTGAGGAAGTCGTGATCCTTCTCGAGTTCGATGAGCGCCTCGTCGAGCGTGCCCGGCACGAGCTTGATGTCCTTGGCTTCCTCCGGGGGCAGCTCGTAGAGGTCCTTGTCGATGGGCTCCGGCGGCTCGATGCGGTTGCGGATGCCGTCGATGCCGGCCATGAGCTGCGCGGAGAACGCGAGATAGGGGTTCGACGAGGGGTCGGGCACGCGGAACTCGAGGCGCTTGGCCTTCGGGGAGGAGCCGGTGACCGGAATCCGGATCGCAGCCGAGCGGTTGCGTGCCGAGTACACGAGGTTGACCGGTGCTTCGTAGCCGGGGACGAGCCGCCGGTAGGAGTTGATCGTCGGGTTCGTGAACGCCAGCACGGCACCGGCATGCTCGATGAGTCCGCCGATGTACCAGCGGGCGAGGTCGGACAGTCCGCCGTACCCGTTCTCGTCGTAGAAGAGGGGCTCACCGTTCTTCCACAGCGACTGGTGGCAGTGCATGCCGGATCCGTTGTCGTCGAACAGCGGCTTGGGCATGAAGGTCGCTGACTTCCCGAGCTCGAACGCGGTGTTCTTGATCACGTACTTGAAATCGAGCAGCTGATCACCGGCATGCTGGAGAGTCTTGAACTTGTAGTTGATCTCCTGCTGACCGGCGGTGCCGACCTCGTGGTGGGCCCGCTCCATCTCGAAGCCGATCTGCTCAAGTGTCAGCGACATCTTGTCGCGGATGTCGGCGTACTGATCCTGCGGGGAGACAGGGAAGTAGCCGCCCTTGAACGGAGTCTTGTAGCCCTGGTTGCCGCCGGGCTCGTCGGTGCCCGTGTCCCAAGCGGCCTCCTGGGAGCCGATCTTGTAGAAGCTGCTGCCCGGAGTGTTCTCGTAGCGGATGGAGTCGAAGAGGTAGAACTCCGCCTCGGCGCCGAAGAAGACGGTATCGGCGATGCCGGTCGATTCGAGGTAGGCCTCGGCCTTCGCCGCCACCTGGCGCGGGTCCCGGGAGTAGGGCTCATCCGTGAAAGGGTCGACGATCGAGTGGGTGACGACGAGGGTCTTGGCCTCACGGAACGGATCGATGTACGCGGAGGTGACATCGGCGAGCAGCTTCATATCGGATTCGTGGATGCCCTGGAAGCCCGTGATGGAGGACCCGTCGAAGAGCAGACCTTCGGTGATCTCCTCCGTGCCGTAGGAGGCAGCGGGGAGGTTGAAATGCTGGACCACACCGGGCAGGTCGCAGAAACGGACATCGACGAATTTGACGTCGTTGTCCGAAATGTAGTTGACGAGTTCTTCAGCAGACGAGAACACTTAGGTCTCCTAGTTCGAGTACGGTGGCCGTTTGTCGTGACCACGCTCAATCCTAGTCGCCCCAGAATGAAGTAGTGATGACGCTCATGTTTCGGGCATGTTTCCTGAGGATTCACTCAGGCCGGATTTCGTAGGCTGGGAGGGTGATCAATCGTGACGACCTCGGTTCCTGGCTCGAAGGACCCCGGTTCGACAGGGAAGAAGACGACTGGCCCGGCAAGCGGCTCGGTCTGCCTGTCTCCGGCTCGCATTCTCTGGCACCTGCGTGGAAGCGGATCCTCGCACTCATCGTCGACTGGCTGATGTGCCTGGCGATCGCCAATGCCATCGACCCGACGAACCCGATTCTGGCACCGGCCTTCTTCGCCCTGGAGAACTTCCTGCTCGTCGGCACGCTCGGGTATTCGGTCGGCCATCGCATCTTCGGCATCGAAGTGCGCAGACTCTCCGGACACGTGCCCGGGCTCCTCAAGTCACTCATCCGGGCTGTGCTCGTCGTCCTCGTCGTGCCTGCCCTCATTTTCAATCGTGACAACCGCGGACTGCACGACCTCGCAGCTGGCACAGTGATCCTCCGCCGCTGACCCACCCCTCTTACTACCTGACGGGTCCCCAGCAACCTGGCGCCAGGTTGCTGGGGACCCGTCAGGTAGCAACTGGGGGATGTGGAAGCGGCGCCGACTCTCAGTGAGTCGGCGCCGCTTCAGTGTGCGACAGAGTGCGATCGTGCGATCGGGACGGCGTTGCCGCCGTCTCGTCTCAGATCAGCGTCCGCGCATGGCCTTGTGGTTCGGACGGGCCTTGTTCGGGTCGATGCCCTTGGGAATCGGGGGACGCGTGCCCTGCGTGCCCAGCGCCGCCAGACGATTGCGCACGGCCAGCACCTCGGCACGATTGAGTTTGCGCGGCAGCTTCTGCACTGTCGGAACGACCTGCTTCATCGTCAGCTGGCCCTCTTCCTTCCCGCCCTGAAAGGTGTGGACGGGAACGTTGGGCAGAATGCGCTCGTGGCGCTTCTTCTCCTTGGCCAGCAGCTTCGCACTGCGTCCCTTGGGCCCCTCGCTGAGCAGCACGACACCGGAACGACCGGTCGAGCGGAAGACGAGGTCACGGCTCTTCGGGTCGGCGGCGATCGGCTTCTCATCCATGAGGTAACCGCGACGAGCAGTATTGAGAACGGCACCGAAAGCACCCGGCTGCCCGTCCATCTGCGCGAACGCCGCGGTCTCGGCGAACCGTCCGAGCATGAACATGCCCAACAGCAGACCGAGCATGAAACCGAGGATCGTCGTGAAGATCGCAGTGGTTCCGCCGATGAGCAGGCCCACGAGGAGCCCGATGAGCGTGAGGCCGAGCACCGCCGCAGCCAGGAGCCACGGAGTCGCCTTATTGTGCTTGGCGGACAGCTCATAGACCTGCCGCATCTGGGCCAGACGACCAGGTTTCTTGTTCGGATCCTTCGGCTTGCGCCGGAAAAGTCCCTTGCGGGGTTCTTCGCTCATTCTCTCACTTGCTCTAGCGGGGCGTCGCGGCGATGCCACGTGGTGGCGAACGCCTTCATTGCTCAGCAGTCAAGTCTACCTCTTCGCCGGGACCGAAGGTATCCACGACGGCCTGAGCTTCCTGCTTCGCTGGGGTGTGCTTGTCCAGGTGCTGCAGGTGAGAGGGGATCTGCTCCCCGCGCCTGCGCATCGCAGTCGCCCAGAGGCGACCGGCACGGTAGGACGAACGCACGAGCGGACCCGACATGACACCGAGGAACCCGATCTCCTCGGCGGCATCGCGGAGCATCACGAAGTCGGCCGGCTTGACCCACCGGGTCACGGGATGGTGCCTGGGGGAGGGGCGCAGGTACTGGGTGATCGTGATGAGATCGCATCCGGCGTCGTGGAGGTCCTGGAGTGCGGAGATGATCTCATCGTTCGTCTCGCCCATCCCGAGGATGAGGTTCGACTTCGTGACCAGTCCGGCCTCCCGGGCCTGAGTGATCACGGACAGCGAGCGCTCGTATCGGAATGCGGGCCGGATGCGCTTGAAGATGCGCGGGACCGTCTCGACGTTGTGGGCGAGCACCTCGGGGCGGGAGGAGAAGACCTCGGCGAGCTGATCGGGCTTCGCATTGAAGTCCGGAATGAGCAGCTCGACTCCGGTGCCGCGACCGTCGACGTATTCGAGATCGTGGATCTGGCGCACCGTCTCGGCATACAGCCAGGCGCCGCCGTCCTCGAGGTCGTCGCGGGCGACGCCGGTGATCGTGGAATAGCGCAATCCCATCTCCGCCACCGAGGCGGCCACACGGCGAGGCTCGTCCGCGTCGAATTCCGCCGGTTTGCCGGTGTCGATCTGACAGAAGTCGCAGCGCCGGGTGCACTGTTCGCCGCCGATGAGGAAGGTCGCCTCGCGGTCCTCCCAGCATTCGAAGATGTTCGGGCAGCCGGCTTCCTCGCACACTGTGTGCAGGTCCTGCTTGCGCACGAGCGACTTGAGCGAGGTGTACTCGGGTCCGATGTGGGCCTTGGCCTTGATCCAGGCGGGCTTGTCCTCGATCGGCGTCTCGGAGTTGCGTGCCTCGACTCGCAGCATGCGGCGGCCTTCTGGTGCAATCGTCATCGGAGTTCTCCTAGGCAGTGATGGTTTCTTGCAGAATCTCGTCGAGGCGGCCCGCCGTGTCCTCCGGCGTCACCGTCCGTCCGATCTCTGCGCTGATGGAAGTCGTGTCGGCGTCCGTGATCCCGCAGGCGATGATGTTCTCATACGCGCCGAGATCGTTGCTGCAGTTGAGCGCCAAGCCGTGCATCGTCACGCCTTCGTGGATGCGGATGCCGATGGCACCGACTTTGCGATCGCGGCGGATTCCGTCGCCGAGCAGCCAGACCCCGGCGCGCCCGTCGACGGTCGTGGCTTCAAGCCCGTATTCGGCGAGCAGCGTGATCATCGCGTCTTCGAGCTGAGACACGAAGAGACGGACGTCCTTGGGGTCGTTGAGGCGGTAGATGAAGTAGGCGACGAGCTGACCCGGACCGTGCCAGGTGATCTTTCCTCCGCGATCGACGTCGATGACTTCGGTGCCATCGGCCGGGAGGTCGGCCGCCTCGGTGCGCTTTCCGGCGGTGTAGACCGGGGAGTGTTCGAGGTACAGGACCGTCGACTCCCTGTCTCCGGCGAGCACCTCTTCGTGATATCTCTTCTGCATGTCCCAGGTCTGCTGATAGTCCGAGAGGACCGGAGCGAACCCGAGCGTTTCTGTGGCCAGGGGCATGGCTCCACACTATGACTCTTGCACCGCGGGTTCAATCTGGGCGCTGACGTTCGAGAAGGGCTCTTCGAAAATGTGACCCTTGACAACACGCCCGTCACGCGCGCACCATTAAACATCAACAAACGACTTCAACTTGCATCAATGGAGATGACGAAACATGACATGGGAGTTTCAGGCGATGATCTCCGACGACGTCTGCACCGTCATCGGACCCGCGGGCGAGAGCGCGTGGGGAATCGACAACGGCGACGTCGATGCCGGCAGCCCTGAGAGCCTGGGCACCGCCGAGGTGGATCTGCCCACCGGGCGACGGACTCTGCTGCTCGTGCGTGCTCTGCCCGGCGGCCTCGTTCTCGACGTGGTGCGTGCCTATCAGGGACTGACCGAGCCGGAGCTGTGCACCCTGTTCCTCGGCGTCGTCTCCGAACTCGGAGACTGTTCACGTCCCGAAGAGCGCCTGAGCCTGCGGGCGTTCGGACTCGATTCGGTGGGCAGGCCCACGCTCATCCCCGGTATCACGACAGCCTTGGTCACCTCACCGCGCCGGGCCGTGGGGGAGATGCTCTATCACGCCGCAGTCGGGCGCCCCTGGGCCGAATGCCTGCTCCCGGTCAATCTCGCCCTGTCTGATTCGTCACAGACCCTGCGGGCCGTCGTCGCCGACCTGCTGGCAGATTCCTCCGCCGACTCGGGGCTGAGTGCGGCACTCACCGAGGTGGCCGAAGCGATGCGGGCACTCGCCGTTCCGGTTCCGCTGCCGCTGGTCCCGGCGGATCGTGATCTCGCCCCCGAAACGGCGTTGACGGCGCGTCTGCGAGCCGCATCCGACCATCCCCTGGGGCGGGTGCGGGAGCAGCGCACCGAGGCACTGGTCGGCACTGCTGACGGGGTCCCCGCCGGGTATCGTCCGGAGGCGAGCCTGCCCGCCGAGGTCCGTCTCGCGGCAGTCGGCAGGACGACGCTCGGGGCGGGGCACGGCACGGCGGCGACAGGTGCCGAACCGGACTCGGAGCCTGCAGGCCCGACGCCACCGCACCAGGGTTCGCCGGCGACTGCTCTGCGCGCGGCGAGCAGACGGTCTCAGCGAAGGAGGTCAGGGTCACGCCCGAGACGGGCGATGCCCGCAATCCGTCGGTGGGTGCTCGGACTGTTCGAGGCCCGGCCGCATCGCCTCAAGCCGTCCTTCCGGAGTCGCTGGTTCGTCGCGGCGGCCCTCTGCCTCACCGTGGTCGGTGGGTTCGTCGTCTGGCGATCGTGGACGGCCGCCGATTCCGCTCAGCCGACGGAGGTGGTGGGGTCTCAGAACGAACAGAGCCCTCACACAACTCAGGACCCCGAGGCGGAACCGGGTCCTGAAAGGGAACCGGGCCCTGAAAAAGAGGCGAGCCCTGATGAGGAGGCCAACGATGCGGCTCAGGTGAGCGCCGAAGATGTGGCCGATGTGCTCACTCGGCTCTGCGCCGACCGCGCCCAGGCGCTCAGTGACGGCGACGCGGCAGCCTTGAGTGAACTCACCGTGCCCGGGTCCGCTGCGGCCGCCGCAGATGAGCTCATCGACCATGCTGTGTATGCCGGCTCGGAATATTCCATTGAGGTCGACGCCGTGAATGTCGTGGAAGTCGGGGAGAACCGGATCGTCGCCTCGGCGACCATGCACTCGAGCGCCGGCACCGGTGCCAGTGCCGAGGACTTCGGGGCGCAGTCGGTCGAATTCGTGCTCAAGCGCCTCGGCGAGGCATGGCGCGTCGAGCAGGTCACAGAGCGGGCGAGCTCGTCGTGAGTGGCAAGGACGAACCTGTCGTGAATGGCCCGAGGGGCCGACCAGGAATGGTCGGCCCCTCGGCTACGTCATGGAGAGGAAGACTCAGAGGTCGAGATCGGCCTCGAAGTTGCCCTCTTCCAGACGTGCCTTGATGGTCTGCAGGAAGCGTCCCGCATCCGCACCGTCGACCAGCTGGTGGTTGTAGGTCAACGGCAGGTACACCATGTCGCGGATGGCGATCGACTCGTCGCCATCGGCCGTCTTCACGGCGATGGGGCGACGGACGATGGCACCCGTGCCGAGGATGCCCATCTGCGGCTGGTTGATGATCGGCGTATCGAACAGCGCACCGACCGAACCGATGTTCGTCACCGTGAAGGTGCCGCCCGAGAGCTCGTCCGGCATGATCTTGTTGTTGCGCGTCCGGTCAGCGACATCGTCGATGGCCTTGGCGAGGCCTGCGACGCTGAGGTCACCCGCGTCCTTGATCACCGGGACCAGCAGACCGCGTGGAGTGTCCACGGCGACTGCCAGATGCTCGTGATCGAAGTAGGTGATCTGCTGCGACTCGAGATCGTACTGGGCGTTCACCTTCGGGTGCACCTGGAGTGCCTCGACGATGGCCTTGGCGAAGAACGGCAGGTAGGTGAGCTTCGAGCCGTGCTTGGACTGGAAGGCTTCCTTGTTCGCCTTGCGCAGCTTGACGACCTGAGACATATCGACTTCGATGACCTGCGTGAGCTGAGCAGAGACATCGAGGGACTCGCTCATGCGCTTTGCGATGGTCTGCCGGATCCGCGAGGCCTTCTCCGTGGTGCCGCGCAGCTTCGCGACCTCTTCGGGGATCTCGACCTTGAACGGAGCCTTCGGCGCACCGCTGGGTGCGGCAGCTGCGGCGGGTGCCGCGGCAGGTCCGTTCTTCGCAGCGGTCTCGACGTCCTGCTTGCGGATGCGACCGCCGACGCCGGTGCCTGTGACCTGCGAGAGATCCACACCCTTCTCACGCGCGAGACGGCGCACGAGCGGAGTGACGTAGGCGGCGTTCTCGCCGACGGTGTCGGCTGCGGCCGGTGCCTGAGCGGCGGCCTCGACGGGTTCCTCTGCCTGCGCGGCCGAAGCGGCCTGAGCGGAGGATGTCTGAGCCGGCTTGGGAGCGGCCTCCTCCTTCGGCGCTTCCTGCTTGGGCGCTTCCTGCTTGGGAGCCTCCTGAGCAGGTTCTTCCTGCTTCGGTGCCTCCTCGGCGGGAGCTTCCTCCTTGGCGGGAGCCTCGTCCTTCGGTGCTTCATCGGCGGGGGCATCGTCCTTGGCGGGTGCTCCGGTGCCGACGCGAGCCAGGGGTGCGCCGACCTCGACGGTCTCGTCCTCTTCGGCCAGGTGTGCCTGGACGGTTCCGGCGACGGGGGAGGGCACCTCGGTGTCGACCTTGTCGGTGGAGACCTCGAGCAGCGGCTCGTCGACCTCGACTTCTTCGCCGACTTCCTTGAGCCAGCGGGTCACTGTGCCTTCGGTGACGGATTCGCCGAGAGCAGGCATCGTGATCTCGGTGCCTTCACCGGAGTCTGCCGAGCCTGAGGACGACGCAGCGGGAGCAGACTCTTCGGCCTCTTCCTGCGGAGCGGTTTCCTCTGCAGCCGGCGCCGACTCTTCGGCAGGTGCCGAGTCTTCGCCCGAAGCTTCTTCGGCAGGCTCGTCATCGGACGAAGCCTCCTCGGCCTCCGGTGCGGAATCGTCGTCGGACGATCCGCTGCCGTCACCGATGTAGGCGAGATCTCCACCGACCTCGACGACATCGTCTTCGTCGGCGAGGATCTTCTCCAGCGTGCCCGCGTACGGGCTGGGGATCTCTGTGTCGACCTTATCGGTCGACACCTCGAGCAAGGGCTCGTCTACTTCGACTTCGTCGCCGACGGACTTGAGCCAACGGGTGACCGTGCCCTCTGTGACCGACTCTCCGAGAGCCGGCATCTGAACGGAATTCGACATGAGTTTTTCTCTCCTCGGATCTTATGAGTGGAAGTGCAGGGGTTTGCCGGCCAGGGCCAGGTGGGCTTCGCCGATGGCTTCGTTCTGCGTGGGGTGCGCGTGGATGAGCTGCGCGACTTCCTCGGGGAAAGCCTCCCAGTTGACGATGAGCTGAGCTTCGCCGGCCTGCTCGGACAAGCGTGCGCCGATGCCGTGGACACCGACGACCGGGCCGTCCTTCTCGCGGATGACCTTGATGAGTCCCGTGGTGCCGAGGATGACGGACTTGCCGTTGCCGCCGAGGTTGTATTCGAGCGATTCGACCTGATCCTTGCCGTACTTCTCTTCGGCCTGAGCCGAGGAGAGTCCGACGGAGAAGATCTCCGGCTCGCAGTAGGTGACGCGGGGGATGCCCGATTCGAGCACGGGCACCGGCTTCAGACCGGCGATCTCCTCGGCGATGAAGATTCCCTGGCCGAAGGCACGGTGTGCCAGCTGCAGGCCCGGAACGATGTCGCCGCAGGCGTAGATGTTGCCGACGCCGGTGTGGAGACGCTCGTTGGCGAGGACGAATCCGCGATCCATCGGGATGCCCTGCTCTTCGAATCCGAAGCCTTCGGTGACCGGGCCGCGGCCCACTGCCACGAGGAGGTACTCGGCTTCGAGAGTAGATCCGTCTTCGAGGGTGACCTTGACGCCGTCAGCGGTCTCTTCGACTCCCTTGAACATGACACCGAGCTTGAAGCCGATCTTGCGCTTCTTGAAGGCGCGTTCGAGGTTCTTCGAGATCGTCTCGTCCTCGTTCGCGACGAGGTGCTTGAGTCCTTCGACGATCGTGACGTCGGCTCCGAAGGACTTCCAGACGCTGGCGAACTCGACGCCGATGACGCCGCCGCCGAGCACGATGGCCGAGTTCGGCACCTTGTCCAGCTGCAGCGCCTCGGTGCTCGTGATCACGCGGTCGGTGATCTCGAGTCCGATGGTCTTCGAGGTCGAACCGGTCGAGAGCAGGACGTTCGTGCCCTTGACGGTGTGGTTGCCGTCTTCGCCCGAGACTTCGACGGTGTCCTTGCCGACGAGCTTGCCGGTGCCGAAGTAGGTGTCGATGCCGCGGGCCTTGACCAGGCCCTGCAGTCCCTTGTAGTTGCGGGTGATGACCCCGTCCTTGTACTCGAGCACCTTGCTCATGTCGATGCCCTTGAACTCGGCTTCGACGCCGAATGCTGCGGAGTCCTTAGCCGAGTCGGCGACCTCTGCTGCATGCAGAAGAGCCTTCGTCGGCACGCAGCCACGGTGGAGGCATGTGCCGCCAACCTTGTCGCGTTCGATCAGAGCGACCTTCATGTCGAGTTCTGCGGCTCGCAGAGCAGCGGCGTAACCGCCGGTTCCGCCGCCCAGGACGACAAGGTCGTAGGTCAATGAATCACTCACGGATTACTCCTCGTAGCTGTGAATAAGACTGCGCTAAGCAGCTTTCTGTCTTATCTTTCCACTTTTCTCGCCTGTGGCGAAAGGAAACGCTGTCTGATTGGACACAGGTGGGGATGATCACGTTCCCGTCGACAGCGTGTAGAACTTCGTCGTTCCGCCCCCTTGCTCAGCCCTTCGCGATTTCGATGAGCGTGCGCACGGCAGCACCGGTTGCCGCCTTCGGGGTGTAGCCGAAGGGTGCGGACCCGTTGAAGCTGGGTCCGGCGATGTCGATGTGCGCCCACGCGGTGTCCTCACCGACGAATTCGCGCAGGAATGCCGCCGCGGCGAGCATCCCGCCGGGCCGGGGCCCGGAGTTCGTGAGATCAGCCGCGGTGGAGTCGAAGCCTGCGAGCATCTCCTCCGGGATCGGCATCGCCCACATGTTCTCGCCGGCGGCCGCCGCAGCAGCGGTGACTTCGTTCCGGGCAGGTTCGGATCCCATGACACCCGAGGTCCGTTCGCCGAGGGCGACGATCTGTGCGCCGGTGAGAGTGGCGACATCGATGAGCAGATCGGGTTTTTCGGCATCGGCGTCGGTGAGAGCATCGGCGAGGACGAGTCGGCCCTCGGCATCGGTGTTCGTGACCTCGACCTTCTTGCCGCTGCGCATCGTGAGCACATCGCTGGGACGCTGTGCCGAGGAGCCGGGCATGTTCTCTGCTAACGGCAGCCAGGCGGTCACCCGCACGGGCAGTCCGAGGTCGGCGATGCCGAACAGCGCCTGCACGACAGCGGCCGAACCGGCCATATCGGACTTCATGTCCTCCATGCTCTTCGCGGGCTTGAGCGAGATGCCGCCGGAATCGAAGGTGATGCCCTTGCCGACGAAGCTGAGATGACGCTTCGCGCCCCTCGGGGCGTATTCGACCTTGACGAGCCGTGGGCCCCGGGTCGAACCCTGTCCCACTCCGATGATCCCGCCGTAGCCGCCGGCCTTGAGCTCCTTGTCACCCAAGACGGTGACCTTGAGCTTGCGCTCCTTGGCCTGGGTCTTCACGATTTCGGCATAGGACTCG
The DNA here is from genome assembly GCF_026168515.1 of Brevibacterium spongiae. NCBI lineage: Bacteria > Bacillati > Actinomycetota > Actinomycetes > Micrococcales > Brevibacteriaceae > Brevibacterium > Brevibacterium spongiae. The sequence continues at coordinate 2,024,458 of NZ_CP093443.1, forward strand.
GGGTAGAGGTCCAGGGGAGGAGTGTTGACGAGGTCGCGGGCACGGTTCGTCGCGGCCGCGATCACGGCACCGGCCGCGTGGGCGGCGGCGAAGGTCTTGCCCTTGGGCCCGATCACCGTGATCTCGCCCGGTGTCGCGCCCTCGCTGCGGTATTCGAGGAACCTGTAGGCGCCGAGCCCGGCACCCACGGTGACGGCTTCGACTTCGGCGGGGGTGGCAGTCGGCAGCGCCAGCGCGATCGAGGCGACGCCGTCGAGTGTGCGCAGGGCGGCGCCTGCGGCACGACGCAGCGCCTCCTGAGTGGCGGCGACATCCTCGGCGGAGGCATCGAAGTCTCCGAGGCCGACGAGCAGGACGGAGCCCGCGGCAACGCCCTTCGGTGCGGGAACTCGGGCGGTGGATCCGGCCTTTCCGGTGAACCCGATGGCCTGCGCAGCTTCGTCGAGCGCAGTTCGCGCGGTTTTCGCTCCGTCGAGTCCGAGGACCGCCGAATCCGCTGTGCCCAACACCAGCACGGAGGCGGTGGCCTTCAGCGGTGAGGTCGTGGAATAGCTGCTTGTGGTGGATGCACCAGCCATGAGTTCCCTTTCAGTCGTCTTTGAACGTTGATTCGATCCTAATGCCAATCAAGGCGGGATGCGGAAAGGGCGGTCGACTGTGACATATTCTGGGGTCGTGTACTCATTGATCTTCAGACTCCTCTTCGCACCGATGGATGCCGAACGGGCCCATCACCTCTCGTTCACCGCACTGCGGGCACTCGATTCCGTGCCCCTGCTCGGGCGCGTGCTGCGCTTCATCTGCGGACGCGGAACCGTTCGGTCCGCAGATGTGCTCGGTCTGCCGTTTCCCAACCGGGTGGGCCTGGCCGCCGGCTTCGACAAGAACGGCGTCGGAGTCCGCGCCCTGTCCATGCTGGGCTTCGGGCATATCGAGGTCGGCACGATCACCGCACACGCGCAGCCCGGCAATGACCGACCGCGCCTGTTCCGGCTGCGGGAGAACCTCGCGCTGCTCAACCGCATGGGCTTCAACAACGACGGTTCCAGGCAGGCATCGTTCAACATCGCCTCCGAGCGGAAGAAGATCGACGCACTGCCGGCCCGCCTGCGCCCGATCGTCGGGATCAACATCGGCAAGACGAAGATCGTCGAGGCGGCCGACGCGGTCTCCGATTATGCGGCGTCGACCCGGGTGCTCGCACCGCTCGCCGACTACCTCGTCATCAACGTGAGCTCGCCGAACACGCCGGGTCTGCGGGATCTGCAATCGGTGGGCAGTTTGGAGCCGATCATCACCGCAGTCCGCGACACCGCCGCCGAGGTGGTGGAGAATCCGCGCTCCACGCTCGGTCATGTGCCCCTGCTGGTGAAGATCGCCCCCGACCTCGCCGACGATGACGTCGTCGAGATCTGCGATCTCGCGCTGCGCTCCGGTGTCGACGGGCTCATCACGACGAACACGACGATCAACCGGTCCGTGCTCGAGGGCCGAGAGGCCGCGTTCGCCGAGGCCGAGGCCGGGGGCATCTCCGGTCGCCCCGTGGCCGACCGGTCGCTTGAGGTGCTGCGACTGGTGAAGAAGCATGTGGGCAAGGAGCTCACCGTCATCTCCGTCGGGGGAGTCGCGGACGCGAAAGACGCCCGGGCACGAGTGGCCGCGGGCGCCGATCTGGTTCAGGTCTATTCGGAGATGATCTACTCCGGTCCGTTCTTCCCCGGCCGCGTCATCCGCGGCCTCGAGTCGAGCCGACTGCTCACTCGGGGTACTGGCGGCGCTTGACCTGTGGTTTGGGCATGCGCAGCGGACGCAGCTGGATGCTGCGCATAATCGCATAGAACGTGATCCCGCGTTCGACCTCGCCGAACTTGTTGCGCAGCCGGTTCTTCAGGATGTAGTTGAGCACGAATCCGTCGAGGATGATGAGGGCGATGAGCCCCCATACGGCATAGGTGAAGTACTGCTGGATCTGCACCGGCTGAGTGAAGGCGATGACGAGGATGAGGATCGCGGCAGGGATGAAGATCTCCCCGATCGAGAACCGGGCATCGACGTAGTCGCGGATGTAGCGGCGCTGCGGACCCCTGTCGCGGCGGGTGAGGTACTTCTCCTCACCGTTCATCATGCCGATGCGCGCGCGATCACGCTCCTGCCGCTGCTGTTCCTTGGCCTTCTTGTTCGCAACTTTGCGATCCTTATTCACCAAGGGCTGACGGCGCGCAGACTCCTGTTGGCTGCGCTTGGGCGTGGGCCGTCCCTTCTTCTCCTCCGCAACGCGCCGGGCGTCGGCTTCTGCGGAGTGGTCATCATGGGCTGGCTGAGGGGCAGAGGATTCGTCCTCCGCGCGCGATTTTTTGCTTCCGAACACGAGATGCATACTACCTTTGGAGAATGAGCGAATCGACTTCAGCACTTGACAGTGCACAATTGCACGCCGAATTGGACACCATCTTCGATGAGGTCCTCACCGATCTCACCGATCTCGTGGCGATCCCGTCCGTGGCGTGGCCGAGCTTCGACGCCGCCAACGTCACCGCCAGCGCCGAGGCGGTCGCAGGCCTGGCACGGCAGCTCGGACTCGAGACCGAGATACTCACCGCCCAGCAGGACGACGGCACCGACGGCTACCCGGCCGTGGTCGCCTCGGTGCCGGCTCCCGCCGGGGCCCTGACCGTCCTGCTCTACGCTCACCACGACGTGCAACCGCCCGGACGCGCGGAGGACTGGAACACCGAGCCCTTCGTCGCCACTCGCAAGGGGGACCGGCTCTTCGGCCGCGGAGCTGCCGATGACAAGGCCGGCATCATGGTCCACCTCACCGCTCTGCGGCTGCTGGCCGACCGCCTCGGCGTGGGTGTCACTCTCTTCTTCGAAGGCGAGGAGGAGGCGGGCAGCCCGAGTTTCCGGAACTTCCTCGAGACCTACCGGGACCGTCTGCGCTCCGATGTCATCGTCGTCGCCGATTCGGGAAACTGGGCGGCCGGCACGCCGGCGCTGACGACGAGCCTGCGGGGGATGTGCGCGATCGAGTTCGAGATCTCCACCCTCGATCACGCGGTGCACTCCGGCATGTACGGAGGAGTCGCACCCGATGCGATGCTCGCGATGACCAAAGTGCTGGCCAGCCTCCACGATGACAACGGCTCCGTCGCCGTTGCCGGACTCCATACGGAGCGCGAGTCCGACATCGACTACGACGAGGCGACCCTGCGCACCGACTCGGGCGTGCTCGAGTCCACGGAGCTCATCGGTGCCGGAACGCTTGCCTCACGTCTGTGGACGCAGCCTGCGATCACCGTCATCGGCCTCGACATCCCCGACGTCGATGTCTCTTCGAACACGCTGCAGTCCTCACTCAGAGCCAAGCTGTCGATCCGCCTCGCACCGGGGGACACACCTGCCTCGGCGGTCCGGGCCGTGGAGGAGCACCTGCGGGCGAACCTGCCCTTCGGTGCGCAGCTGAGCATCGGTGAGACCGAGGGCGGCAGCCCGTGGCGCGCCGACGAAACCGATCCGGTCGTGCAGACGGCGCGCCAGGCGCTCACAGATGCGTGGGGGACCGATTCGGTGACGATGGGCATCGGCGGCTCGATCCCATTCATCGCGGACCTGCTGGAGGTCTTCCCGGGCGCATCGATCCTCGTCACCGGCGTCGAAGACCCGGATGCTCGAGCTCACAGCGCCAACGAATCGCTCTATCTGCCCGATTTCAAGGCGGCGATCGTCGCCGAGGCGCTGCTGCTCCAGCGACTCGCACCGGCACAGTGAGAGAAACGGGAATAGGAACACCCACCGTGACGTTGTTCGCGGTGTAGCCTGGGGACAGGAACGTGAGAAGGAGTAACCATGACTGTGACCGATAAAGCCGAAGCCACCCACGAGGTGGAGCTGTCGTCGACCGCTGCCGACAAGGTCCGCAGCCTGCTCGAGCAGGAAGGTCGCGATGACCTGCGTCTGCGCGTGGCCGTCCAGCCCGGAGGCTGCTCCGGACTGATCTACCAGCTGTACTTCGATGAGCGCTACCTCGACGGTGACGCTGTGCGGAACTTCGACGGAGTCGAGGTCATCGTCGATCGGATGAGCGTTCCCTACCTCAGCGGATCGACGATCGACTTCTCGGACACCATCGAGAAGCAGGGCTTCACCATCGACAACCCGAACGCCGGCGGATCCTGCGCCTGCGGAGACTCGTTCCACTGATCAGCCGCGGCTGACGAGGAGGATCGCTTCTCATGGACCTGGAGGATCTGCGTGCCGTGTCGTACACGGCCACGCAGCCCCAGGTCCTTTCTGCGTACAGAGCAGGATTGTTCCCGATGGGCGTCGGCGTCCGCGGCACCGGTCGCATGGGCTGGTGGGCTCCGCGACGACGCGGAGTGCTGCTGCCCGGAGACATCAGGGTCACGAAGAGCCTGCGGAAATCGATGAAGCACTTCGACTACAGCACGGACCGCGCCTTCGAGCAGGTCATGCGTGCGTGTGCCGACCCGAATCGGCTCGGCACCTGGATCACAGAGGACATCATCACCCTCTATCGCGGCCTGCACGACGACGGTTGGGCACACTCGGTCGAAGTGTGGTCCGATGGCGAGCTCGTCGGGGGACTCTACGGTGTCGCCATCGGATCGTTCTTCGCCGGCGAGTCGATGTTCCACACGGCCAGAGACGCCTCGAAGGCCGCTCTGGCGCACCTCGTCGGCCTCTTCGACGACAGAGACTATTCGCTGCCGAACGGCGCTGCGACCTCGGCGGATGCTTCAGTCACCGCAGCAGATCCTAGGCCGAGGCCAGGGGAGTGGCTCATCGACACACAGTGGCAGACATCACACCTGGAGAGCCTCGGCGTGTCGGAGATCGGCGGTCTCGAGTACTCCGCACGGCTAGATTCCGCGCTCCGGGGCAAAATCTGTCAGGGTATTCTCAACAAATGAACACCTGCGGGTGAATTTCTACCGCCTGTAGCGGTAGTCTTATGGATGACAGAGTAAGTACACGTCTCTCGGCCTGACCAGAGACGAAGAACGTTGTGAAAGGCTGCACGTGGATTCTCCGAATCAGTCAGGACCGCAGCGGTCCTGGGCGAAGCGGCTCGGCATTCTGAGCGCCGTATTGATACCGGCGTTGCTATCAGGTTGCACGAAAGAGCAGATCGCCACAGGATTTTTTCCCGTCGAATCTAAGGGCGCGACGAACCACACCGAGGCCTACACAGCACTGTGGAACGGCGCTTGGATCGCCCTTCTGGTGGTAGGTCTCATCGTCTGGGGCCTGATCCTGTGGGCGATGGTGGCGTACCGTCGCCGCAAGCACGATCGCGGACTGCCGGTTCAGATGCGCTACAGCATGCCCATCGAAATCCTCTTCACCGTCACCCCAGTCGTCCTCGTGCTTGGCTTCTTCTTCCAGAACGTCCAGGTTATGGAGAAGACGACTGACGACAGGACTCCCGGCGAGCAGGTCATCGAGGTCGCCGCCAAGCAATGGGCATGGGACTTCAACTATGAGACGGAGAACGTCTACTACGCCGGTACGCAAGTCGAACTCGACGGCACGGAGAAGCCGGAGGAGACCGCTCCCGTGCTCTACCTCCCCGTCGACACCGACCTGGAGATCCGCCTGCACTCCCGCGATGTCATCCACTCCTTCTGGGTTCCTGCGTTCCTCGAGAAGCGCGATATGATCCCCGGCCGCGATCAGAGTCTGCATCTGCGTGCCGAAAAGGAAGGCGAGTACGTCGGCAAGTGCGCCGAACTGTGCGGTGAGTACCACTCGGAGATGCTTTTCAACGTCAAGGTCGTGTCGAAGGAAGAATTCCAGAATTACACACAGTCGCTTGCCGATCAGGGCAACACTGGCCAGCTGGGACCGGAGTATGATCGCAACTGGTACCCGAAAGAAGGTGCTGAAAAATGACCGCCACGATGGATCAATCAGCTCTTGACACTCCGGTAGTTCCCCGGAACAAGGGCAAGATCATCGTCGACTGGATCACGTCGACGGACCACAAGACGATCGGGTACATGTACCTCATCGGTTCGTTCTTCTTCTTCTGCATCGGCGGCGTCATGGCGCTGATCATCCGACTCGAGCTCTTCGAGCCCGGAATGCAGATCGTTGAGACGAAGGAACAGTACAACCAGCTGTTCACCATGCACGGTACGCTCATGCTGCTGATGTTCGCGACCCCGCTGTTCGCCGGATTCGCCAACGTCATCATGCCCTTGCAGATCGGTGCACCGGACGTCGCCTTCCCTCGACTGAACGCCTTCGCTTTCTGGATGTACCTCTTCGGCAGCCTCGTGGCTATTTCCGGCTTCCTCACTCCACAGGGGGCGGCCTCGTTCGGTTGGACGGCATATGCGCCACTGAGCAACACGACGTTCACACCAGGCGCTGGCGGCAACCTATGGGTCCTCGGCCTCGCGTTGCAGGGCTTCGGAACGATCCTCGGATCGGTCAATTTCATCACTACTGTGATCACTATGCGTGCACCGGGCATGACCATGTTCCGGATGCCGATCTTCAGTTGGAATGTGCTTGTCACAGGCATCCTCGTGCTCATGGCTTTCCAGCCTCTCGCTGCCGCATTGCTGGTCCTCGCATCGGACCGCATTCTCGGTTCCCATGTTTTCAGTCCGGCTAACGGTGGACCGATTCTCTGGCAGCACTTGTTCTGGTTCTTCGGCCACCCGGAGGTCTATGTCATCGCCTTGCCCTTCTTCGGCATCGTCACCGAGATCTTCCCTGTGTTCAGTCGCAAGCCCGTCTTCGGCTACAAGGAACTCGTCTTCGCGACGATCGCCATCGCCGCTCTGTCCGTGACGGTGTGGGCACACCATATGTATGTGACCGGAGTTGTGGCCTTGCCGTTCTTCGCATTCATGACGATGCTGATCGCCATTCCGACAGGCGTGAAGTTCTTCAACTGGATCGGCACGATGTGGCGAGGCTCGATTACGTTCGAGACGCCGATCGTGTGGTCGATCGGATTCCTCGCCACGTTCCTCTTCGGTGGTCTGACCGGCGTCATCCTCGCCAGCCCGGCTCTCGACCAGCAGGTCTCGGACACCTACTTCGTCGTCGCTCACTTCCACTACGTCGTCTTCGGCACCGTCGTGTTCGCGATGTTCGCCGGATTCTACTTCTGGTGGCCGAAGTGGACCGGAAAGATGCTCAATGAGAAGCTCGGCCACATCCACTTCTGGATGCTGTTCATCGGCTTCCACGGCACCTTCCTCGTCCAGCACTGGCTCGGTGTCGACGGCATGCCCCGTCGTTACGCTGACTACCTGCCGCAGGACGGCTTCACCTGGATGAACCAGGTGTCGACGGTCGGCTCGCTGCTGCTTGGTCTGTCGATGGTTCCGTTCTTCTGGAACGTGTGGATCACAGCTCGCAACGCTCCGAAGGTCACCGTTGATGATCCCTGGGGCTACGGCGCATCGCTCGAATGGGCGACCTCCTGCCCACCCCCGCGTCACAACTTCACCTCGCTGCCGCGGATCCGTTCGGAGCGTCCGGCCTTCGATCTCAACCACCCTGAGCTGCTCGAATACGCCGGGCACTCGACCTCTGAAGAACAGCTGACTGGAGGCGCCGCCAAGTGAAAGCTTCGATCCTCGTCTTCAACATCAACGCGCTGTTCTTCATCGTGGTAGCGATTGCGTACGGCCTTTACACCGATTTCACTGAGCTGGTGGGATTCCCCGCTCTGCTGCTCGTCGGTGGAATGTCCGGAATGATCGGCATCTACCTGTGGCTGACCGACCGCCGTGTCGGCCGTCAGCCTCAGGACCACGATGATGCCGAGATCTCGGACGCCGATGCCGACTACGGCTTCTTCAGCCCGTGGAGCTGGTGGCCGATCGTCTGTGCAGGTGCTGCAGCCGTTGCGTTCTACGGAATCGCCATGGGTTGGTGGATCTTCCCCTTCGGTGCAGTGCTCGGCGTCGTCGCGCTCGTGGGTCTGTCCTACGAACACGATCGTGGAGACTTCGCCCACTGATCACCCCTTCAGCGAGATGACTCTCGCCGCGCCTCTGTGGCCCGAACTCCTTCGAGTTCGGGCCACAGTGCTATTCACGCCTGTTACGGCGTTCTGGAGCCCTTTGCGTGCGTTCACAAGAGGCAGCCTCAAGGACCGCACGTCGACGGCAGTGGACCTCGGCTGCGTCGACAGTCTTCGCGGAGCTGCGCACACCTGAATATCCGCTTTATTGGGGGCCGTCAATCGTGGGTTCGGGGGCCGGACGCCTGATCAGATAATCGTGTGGTTCGGGGCCAGCTATGGCGTGCATGGGGGCCACTGACGTATAAGCTCCTTCCGCCGCGTGTATAGGGCACGCGGCAGAAGGAGAATATTCATGGTACGCAAGATCAGAGCGAAGCTGGTTCTACAGCTTCGGGCCGAGGGGCTCTCGGGAAGAGCTATTGCATCGTCTCAGGCGATGTCCCGTAAGTCTGTCACCCAAGTCCTCGATGCCGCGAATGCTGCCGGCCTGAGTTGGGATGATGTCAAAGACTGCCCCGATGGTGAGGTGTACAGTCTGTTGTTCCCGGGCCGCGGCGACCATCACAGTGTGTTCGCCCAACCCGACTGGGAACGAATCCATAAGGAGATGGCTCGGGTCGGGGTGACGCTGAAGCTCCTCCATGGCGAGTATGTCGATGCATGCGCTGCTGCTGGTGATGCGGCGATGAGCTACGACCGGTTCTGCCGCACCTATCAACGTCATGTGCTGGTCACTGGCGCCGCTTCCCGAGTCGGTCACAAGGCCGCGCAGACGATCGAAGTCGATTGGTCGGGGCCGACGATGCGACTGTATCCGTCGGGGGCGAGTCAGCCTGTGACCGTGTATCTGTTCGTCGCGTGTCTGCCATTCAGCCGGTACGCGTTCGTGTATCCGAGTCTGGATATGAGCCAGGATTCCTGGTTGCGGGCGCATGTGAGTGTGACAGTCTGAAATGGCCCCACTTGGAGCAAAAATGATCCTCTGATTTGGCCCCACCCCCGACCTACCAGCCGTACCGTTCGTGATGTCGACCAAGACGTTCACGAAGAGGTGGGGCATATGAAGGAGATGTCGAGAGTGGAGCAATTCGAGAATATCCGACGAGACCACAGAGACCATGAGATGTCGATTCGACAGTTAGCCCAAAAGTACAAGGTCCACCGCAGGACGGTACGTCAGGCGTTGGCGGATGCGGTACCACCGCGGCGGAAGACTCCGGAGAGGGTAGCACCAGTCCTCGGTGAGCACGTTGCCACCGTCCGGGCTTGGTTAGTTGCTGACAAAGAGGTCCCTCGGAAGCAGCGTCATACCGCCCGGCGGGTCTGGCAGCGCCTCGTCGAGGAGGAAGGAGTCGAGGTTGCGGAGTCGAGTGTGCGAACCCTGGTCGCGAAGCTGCGCCGGGACATTTTCGATCAGTCGTTGGAGGTCAAGGTTCCTCAAACCCATGCCCCGGCGGCTGAAGCCGAGGTCGACTTCGGGGAGTTCTACGCCCTCATCGGTGGGGTGTGGTTGAAGCTGTGGATGTTCATTCTGCGCCTATCGCATTCGGGTAAAGCCGTGCACATTGCTTACGCCAACCAGGCTCAGGAGTCGTTTCTCGACGGTCATGTGAAGGCCTTCGACCGGCTCGGTGGAGTCCCGACGGGCATGATCCGGTATGACAACCTGACTCCGGCGGTGGTGCGGGTGCTGCTGGGTCGGGAACGGGAGGAGAATCCCCGGTTTGTCGCCCTGAGGTCGCATTACGGGTTCGATAGCTTCTTCTGCCAGCCCGGGATCAAGGGTGCTCATGAGAAGGGTGGCGTCGAGGGGGAGGTCGGTCGGTTCCGGCGCCGTCATCTGGTGCCGGTGCCCGAGTTCGCCTCCTTAGCCGAGCTCAACGCTTTCATGGTCGCTGCCGATGCTGGTGATGACGACCGAAAGATCACCGGCCGGGTCGAGACGGTCGGGGCCGCGGCGGCCCGGGAGCTGCCTGGCCTGCGGGGTTTGCCCGATGAGGTCTTCGATGCCGCGCAGACCCTGTCGTGTCGGGTCGATGCGAGAGCCAGAGTGTGCGTACGTCAGTCCTATTACTCGGTGCCGGCCCGGTTGGCTGGCAGACGCCTCCAGGTGCGTTTGGGGGCCACGACGGTGACCGTGATCGCTGAGTCGGGGGTGGTCGCTGTCCATACCCGGTCGCTGCATAAGTACACCGAAGATTTGGTCCTCGATCACTACCTGGAAGTCCTCATACGCAAGCCCGGAGCATTCGCCGGGGCCACCGCGCTGGCGGCTGCCCGGAAGTCCGGGATGTTCACGAACGCTCATCAACGGTTCTGGGATGCTGCGCGTGGGCAACTCGGCGACACGGCCGGGACCCGGGCGCTCATCGGTGTGCTGCTACTGCACCGCAGCCTGCCCAACGGTGACATTGTCACCGCATTGACAACCGCGACCGGGTTGGGATGCTTCGATGCTGATGTGGTCGCGGTCGAGGCCCGCCGGGCCGGTCAGGCGATGACTGCGCCACCGGCGGTGGTCGTCCCGGCCCACGTCGGACCAGTCGGGGAGAGGCCGGTGCCGGGCCTGGGCGCCTATGACGAACTGGTCTCGGTGGTGGGAGCATGAACGCGAAAACCATCCCGGCATCGACGCCGGCAGTGACTGCTCTGGGTGATCAGGCGGCTGAGGCCGCGATCGCCACGGCTTGTCGGACCCTGTTCATGCCCACGATCCGTGACCAGGCCTCACCGATGGCCGAGGCAGCAGCCCGAGAACGGCTCTCGCACAAGGCCTACCTGGCTGAGGTGTTGGCCGCGGAGTGTGATGATCGTGATGCCCGCCGTCGGATCCGGCGGATCAAGGAAGCGAAGTTTCCTCGCACCAAGCACCTGTCCGACTTCGATACCGCCGCCATCGAGGATTTGCCGCCGGCCCGGTTGGCGACTCTGGCCACCGGAGCGTGGATCGATGCCGGTGAGCCGTTGGTGCTACTCGGTGATTCCGGGACAGGGAAGACGCATCTGCTGATCGGTCTGGGGACCGCCGCGGCCGAGCAGGGCCGCAGAGTCCGCTACGTCACGACGGCGGCCCTGGTCAACGAGCTCACCGAGGCCGCCGATGCCAAGCAGCTCTCCCGGGTAGTGGGCCGCTATGCTCGCCTGGACCTGCTGTGCCTGGATGAGTTGGGGTATGTCAGCCTCGATTCTCGTGGAGCTGAGTTACTCTTCCAGATCATCACCGAACGTGAGGAACGAGCCTCGATTGCGACAGCCTCGAACGCCTCGTTCAGCGAGTGGGGGCAGACATTCACCGACCCGCGGCTGGCCGCGGCCGTTGTCGATCGGTTGACGTTTAACGCCCACATCATCAACACCGGCACCAGCTCTTACCGGCTGCGCACCACCCGGGCCAGGAGCGAAGAGGCCACTTTGCAGGAAGGAGATCAACCATGATCACCACCGAGGATCAGGAACCAGCCAGCGGAAATGCCATCGATGCCACCGAGGACTGGGTCGCCTACATCAGCCAACGCCTCAATGACGCCCAGGATCTCCTGGACGGGATCAGTGTCACCATCGAGTCTGTTCAGCCCAGTGGCCGCGAGCATGCCGCCGATCTGATCGATTCGGCTATTGAGGACCTTCAGCGACTGCGTCGCCGATTCGGACCAACCGAACCCGACTACGGCCCTGGCGATCCGCCGTTCTGACCACACTGGAACCTGAGAGGCCCGGCCACTCCTGTGGCCGGAGAAAGGCTCGCAACACAACACCGCCCGACCCCGCTGGGCCGCGACTGTTACCAACGCGCGGCGAGCACGACCACACATGCTGGGGTGGGGCCAAATCAAAGCATCACAGTGGGGCCAAATGGGGTTGACACACTCACGCATGTGGCAATGTTCACCGCTTTCGACGGATCGACGCCGAGGATCGTGCCGGACAACCTCAAAACCGGAGTGATCGCTCATCCCCGCGATGGTGAGGTCGTGCTCAACGATGCTTATCGGGAAATGGCTGCCCACTATTCGGCGGCAGTGCTTCCGGGCCGGATCAGAGCACCGAAAGACAAGGCGAGTGTGGAGAACACTGTCGGGCATGTGGCCACGTGGGTGATCGCGGGACTTCGGGACCGACGGTTTGCTTCGCTGCCGGAACTGGCATCGGCGATCGAGGAGCGAGTCGCAGCCTATAACGCCGAGCCCTTCCAGAAGCGGCCAGGTTCCAGACTCAGCGTCTTCACCACCGATGAGCAGCCACTGCTGAGGCGATTGCCGCAGGTTGCCTACGAGATCAGCCGGTGGGTCTACGGGCGCCGGGTGGCCAGGAATGGGCATGTCAGTTGGGCGCGGAACTATTATTCAGTGCCGTTTGCCCATATCGGCGCCAAGGTTGATCTGCGAATCACCGATCGCAGTCTTGAGGTCTATTCCGGCCATGAGAGGATCACGACGCACCTGCTGCTACCGGTAACGGCAGCGAATGAGTATCGGACGAATGAGGCCGACCTGCCGGTCGGCGAGAAGTACCAGCTGTGGGACAAACCGCGAGCCCGCCGGTGGGCCGAGCGGATCGGTCCATCGGCACTGGTTGTCATCGATCGCATTTTCGAGTCTGTTCCCATCGACGAGCAAGGACTCAACCCGGCCCTGGCGGTGTTGAGGCTGGCCCGCCGTTACTCTGCTGAAAGGGTCGAGGCGGCCTGCCGGATCGCTTTGGCCGGTCCGGTGAGGTCCCCACGCTATGCGCATGTGAACCCGATCCTGGTCACAGGGCAAGACCACACCAGAGCCGACGAGGCTCAGCCTGTCGAGCACGGCGGTTACGTTCGTGGAGCCTCCTACTATGCAGGAGGCCGACAGTGACGGCGATCGATACAGAAACCAAGCGCAAGCTGCGCGAGATGGGTGCGACACCTTTGCTGGAGGCACTCGAGTCCCAGGACGAGGACCTGACTATGGGAATGAGCTTCGATGAACGCCTGCAGTTGATCGTCGACGAAGCCCACTCGAGGTTCAACCATGCCAAAGTTGAAGGACTCATCCGCCGGGCCGGACTACGATACCCGGCAGCGGACCTGCGGCAACTGTCCCGCGTCGATGAGAGAGGACTGGATCAGAACGTGATCGCGCAGCTAGGAACCTGCGGCTTCATCGACCGCGGCCAGAACGTCGTGTTCCAAGGATTCACCGGTTCGGGAAAGTCCTATCTGGGATGTGCTCTAGCAAAACGAGCCTGTCAGCACCGGATCCGAGCTCACTACATTCGCATGCCTGATCTGGAAGAGGCCTGGGCACTAGCAAAGGACAAACCGCTGGGCACGACGAAGTTATTGAAGAAATACGCCGCGTTCACCGTCCTCGTCATCGACGAATGGTTACTCGATCCTCCCGATGAGGCTATGCGCAGTATGCTGCTGGAACTGCTCGAGCGCCGCTACGACACGGCATCGACGGTGTTCTGTACCCAGTATGCGAAGAAGGACTGGCATCAACGACTAGGGTCTGGAGTCCACGCGGATGCGATCATGGACCGAATCGTGCACAACACGATCTGGGTCGAGACTGGCAGTCATAACATGCGTGAACATGCTGCTCTGAATTCGTGAGAAACCGTCGGTGGGTGGCTGGTGGACCCGATAGTCCCGGCTGCTGGCCCCCACCGGCAATATCGGTGGCTCCCAAACGCACGATCGACTGGTCCCCAAAGCTTCAAATACTCACACCGTCAGTGAGCTCAGCGCGACCTGCGTTGTGTGAAGTGATGGTGCCGAATACTGGTTGAGGGGATGGTCTCCGACTCAGCGATCCTGGGACGCTGTTCAACGGGGCGCTGTTCAACTCTGGGTACATCTGGAATCGTCTGCGCTCAGAGGTTCAGAGGATCATAAGGTGGCCGGTTCCCGTGGGCGATCTTGCTGTGGGCCTGGTCTCGTATCCTTTCGGGACACGTGGATAGCCTCGCGAGGCACCGTCGCTGCCCTTCAAACACCCTAAATTCGGCCTCGTCACAGGCGTTTCCAGCCCGGTCCACCAGGCCGCGCAGGAGGGCTCCGCTCTGCAGGGGACGGCGCTGGGCTGCCCGCATGATGATGTCGTAGGCAGGGGAGTGGCGCCCGTCGACCACCGATACACACTGCAGACCGGGGCAACCGCGGCCAGACCGGTGGAACCGCTGTCTTGCCCTCATCCGCACAGAAGACTTCTCTACGCACCGGCCTCCGGCCTCACAGACGAGACAGGACTGTGTGCGATAGGGGCAAGAAAGCCTGTGTGTAATTGAGACAAGAAGGTCCGTCGGCCTCTCAGGGTGACAGCCCCATTCTGGACACCATTCTCGCCACCATTCTTGACTCCAGTCCCGGCTAGAGACCGAGGAACGAATTCCGAGGGGAGTCCCTCGGCGCCGAAAGTGCATCGGCGAAATCAACAGTGCCGATGACCTGTACCGGCAGCTCTGCCTGCTGTTCCAAAGCGTGGCGGTCGTAGTGTGCCGTGAATAGGACGAGGGGCTCAGCAGTCTGAACTGCTGAGCCCCTCGACTCGTGATGAAACTGACCGGTCAGTGACCGAGCTCGTTGTTCTTCGAGCCCTCGACCGCATCGTGGCTGTGGTGAGAAGCTTCGAGTTCCTGCTTCGTCACCGGTGCCACACGATCTTCGAAGAAGAACCGCGACAGACGTGCGCGCAGCTTCTCCATACCGGTGACCTTGCCCTCGGCGTTCGGCTGAGCCGGGATGTACTCCGGCGATTCGAATGCAGTGATCTTCCACAGCTTGTGCGGAGGAAGAGCCTCATGGCGTTCGAGGAACTCACCGTGGGGGAGACGGATGATCTGTGCGGTCTCGCGACCGTGCAGCGCGATCTCCCGGTCCTTGCGCTGGAGAGCGATGCACATGCGCTTGGTGATCACGTATCCGATGATCGGTCCGAAGAAGAACAGGAATCGGAAGATGTAGATCATATCGTTGAGCGACATCTGGAAGAACACCGCGATGATATCGCCCGAGGCGGCTGCCCACATGTTGCAGTAGAAGATGATCCCTGCGACACCGATGGCCGTGCGAGTCGGGTTGTTGCGCGGACGATCGAGGATGTGGTGTTCCCGGTGGTCCTTCATCAGCCACGCTTCGAAGAACGGGTAGATGAACATGACCGCGAACACGCCGCCCATGACGATGACAGCACTGTTGATGTTGAACGAGATCGGCCATCCGAAGATGTAGAACTCGAACCAGCCCGGGACGATGCGGAGGAAGCCGTCGGCCCAGCCGATGTACCAGTCAGGCTGCGTACCGGCAGACACCGGTGACGGGTCATAGGGACCGTAGTTCCAGATCGGGTTGATCGTGAACAGTGCGGAGATCAGTGAGAGCAGACCGAAGATGAGGAAGAAGAAACCCCCGCCCTTGGCCGCGAAGGTCGGCAGAACGGGTTCGCCGACGACGTTCTTCTCGGTGTTGCCGGCACCCGGGTACTGGGTGTGCTTGTGCACGACGACGAACATCAGGTGGATGCCGATGAGTGCGATGAGCAGAGCCGGAACGATCATGATGTGCAGCGTGTACAGACGCGCCACGATGTCGATGCCAGGGAACTCGCCGCCGAAGAGGAAGAACGAGATGTAGGTGCCGACGAGGGGGAGCGACTTGAGGATGCCGTCGATGATGCGCAGACCGTTGCCCGAGAGCAGGTCATCAGGCAGGGAGTAGCCGGTGAAGCCGGCGGCCATGCCCATGATGACCAGGAGGACGCCGACGACCCAGTTGAGCTCACGCGGTCGACGGAACGCGCCGGTGAAGAACACACGGAGCATGTGCACGCTCAATGCGGCGACGAACAGCAGCGCGCCCCAGTGATGCATCTGTCGGATGAACAGACCGCCGCGAATCTCCAGGGAAATCGCCAGCGTCGAGTCGTAGGCCTCGGAGATCTGGACGCCGCGCAGCGGCAGCCAGGGTCCGTCGTAGTGCAGCTCGCCCATGGCGGGCTGGAAGAAGAACGTGAGGAACGTTCCCGACAGAACGACGATGATAAAGCTGTAGAGAGCAACCTCGCCGAGCATGAACGACCAGTGCGAAGGAAAGATCTTGCGGCCGAATTCGCGCACGAGAACCGAAGCGCCGACGCGGGTTTCGGCGAAGCTCGCCGCCTTCCCGATGGTGGTAGTTGGCTGTGTAGTACTCATGGGTGGTTGATCTCCCAGAACGTAGGTCCGACAGGCTCAGGGAAGTCCGACTGTGCAACCAGGTAGCCTTCGCTGTCCACGGTGATGGGCAACTGAGGAAGCGGTCGTTTGGCCGGGCCGAAGATGACCTTGCAGTGCTCGGTCACGTCGAAGGTCGACTGGTGGCAGGGGCACAGCAGGTGGTGCGTCTGGTGCTCGTAGAGAGCGACAGGGCAACCCACGTGTGTGCAGATCTTCGAGTACGCGACGATGCCGTCGTGTGACCAGTCCTTGCGATCAGGATCCTCTTTGAGTTCCTTTGGATCGATGCGCATGAGCAAAACCGCCGCCTTGGCCTTCTCATTGATCGGATGCTCACTCGATTCCTCGTCGCCGATGCCCGACGGCAGGACGTGGTAAGCAGACCCGATCGTGACCTCGTCGGCCTTGATCGGACGCTCGGAGTCTACCGAGGGTATTCCACCCGGATCGCGGATGAGGCGAGTGCCCTTCTCCCACAGTGTGTTGAAGAGCTTGTCGCCGGGCAGGGGCCCCAAGTCGCGGAAGACGAGGACCGCGGGCAGGGGAGCGATTGCCAGTGCGGCGATGAGGGTATTGCGCAGAAGCGGACGTCGGGCGATTCCCGACTCTTCCTTCGCCTGATGAAGGATTTCAAGCGCGATGGCCTGGTCCTCTTCGCTGCCGTTGATGTCGTGGCGCTCGTCGATGCCCTCGTGATCGCTCATGAGATTCTTGGCCCATAGCACGGCACCGAAGCCGATGGAGAACATTGCAACGGCGGCACCGAGGCCGACGAACATGGTGTGCAGTCGGATGCTCCGCATCGACTCACCGGGGCTGAACAGGAAGTAGGCGACGATGAACCAGATGGTTCCGATCATCGACAGTACGAACCATGCGGCCACCTGGCGTTCGGCGATCTTCTCGGCACGCGGATCCGAGTCGGAAAGCCGCGGCTTGTGCTCAGGCAGACCCGGGTTCGTGAACCCGTTCAACTCCTCGAGCTGGCCGCCGCCACCGGAGTGCTCTTTCGAGGTCATTGAATTCCCCGTCTGTTTTCGTGTTGGATGGTGAACGACACTGTCGGACTCACTTGGACCTGGATGACAGCCACACTGTCATACCGATGACCGCAGCGAGACCGAAGAACCATATGAACAGTCCCTCTGCCACTGGTCCCAGCGATCCGAGCTTGAACCCGCCGGGAGAGGGGTTGTCCGAGACTTCCTTGACATAGGCGATGACATCGCGCTTGTCTTCGGGCGTCAGGTTCGCGTCGTTGAAGATCGGCATGTTCTGCGGTCCGGTCTGCATCGCTTCGTAGAGGTGCTTTTCCGAAACCTCGGAGAGGTTCGGTGCATACTTGCCGCGTGTCAGAGCACCACCGGAGCCGACCACGTTGTGGCACATGGCGCAGTTGGTGCGGAAGAGACCGCCGCCAGCAGCAGGGTCACCCTTCGACGCATCGAGGTATTCGTCTTCCGGAACTGCCGGCCCGGGGCCGAGCGAAGCTACATAGGCAGCCAGCTGAGCGGTCTGCTCTTCATCGAACTGAGGTTCCTTGACGCGGGCCTGCGGACCGTTGGCCTGCAGCGGCATACGTCCGGTACCGACCTGGAAGTCGACGGCTGCCGCGCCGACGCCGATGAGGCCGGGTCCGGCTTTCGAACCTTCCGCGTTGAGACCATGACAGGTGGCACAGTTTGCCGCGAAGAGCTTTTTGCCTTCTTCTATATCAGAGGCACTAGCTGTGTCAGCCTTGGCGCTCGAGGTCTGTGTGAAGAGTGCATAGGCTCCGCCGGTCAGCAGCAGTCCCACGAGGAGCAGTGCGACCAGTGCCATGGGATGTCTGCGGCGATCTGCTAGAAGCTTCACTTGATCGTCCTTTGCTTGAAGTGTTGCTTGAAGTGTTGTGAGTCCTGGGGACCGAGCATCTCAGGCCGCCTACTGGAGCAGGTAGATGATGCCGAACAGCCCGATCCAGACGACATCGACGAAGTGCCAGTAGTATGAAACGCAGATGGCGAATGTGGCTTCGTGGTGACCGAACTTCTTCGCTCCGTAGGCCCGGCCGATGACGAGCAGGAAGCAGATGAGCCCAATGGTCACGTGGATGCCATGGAACCCTGTCGTCAGGTAGAAGACGGATCCGTATCCGTCGGAGTTGATCGCGAGTCCCTCGCTGACGAGGGTCGCGTACTCCATGACCTGACCGGAGACGAAGATCGCTCCAAGGAGGAAGGTGAGGTAGAACCACTCGACCATCCCCCATTTGGCGATGTTGAACAGGGAACCGGTCCGCCGGGGGCGGAACCGTTCGGCCGCGAAGACACCGATCTGGCAGGTGAACGAAGACGACACCAGGATCAACGTGTTGCCAAGGGCGTAAGGGATATCGAGGATCGGAGTCCTCGTCTCCCACAGCTCCGGAACGACGGACCGGATGGTGAAGTACATGGCGAAGAGCGCGGCAAAGAACATCAGGTCGCTCGCGAGGAACACGATGAAGCCCACCGTGGTCACATTCGGACGATTGACAACCGGATGTGCTGGCGCTGTTTGAGATGCAGAGGCAGTTGACACAGATCCATTATTACCCGTCTTGGGGTGAGTTTTCATCTTTTACCCAGGTTTCGAGAAAGAAATTTCTACAATGTGTAGCGAAATCCCCGAGTTGGTGCCGAAGTCTCGATCTGGAAGCCGCCTCCGCCCGCGTGTCGAAGTCGCGATAGGATGCCGCAGGTAAGGTCCGTCCCCGCCTGCGGGACGGCGGCAATGCCTAACGAGAGTTCATACGGATGACTGATTCCACGCCCCTGACCACCCCGGCAGCTCACGCGTCGGAGGCCCGCAGCGAGGTCGAGACAGTCGCTCAGAACTGGCCCGATCTGCTCATGGCCCTGATGCACCAGCAGGACCTCGCCGGTGAGCAGGCGGCATGGGCGATGGATCAGATCATGTCCGGCAATACCCCCGATGTGACAATGGCCGCATTTCTAGCCGCCCATCACACAAAGGGTGAGACGGTCGACGAAATCGCCGGTCTCGTCGCCGCGATGATGGACCATGCAGTGCCTCTGCCGGGCCTCGAAGACTCCGTCGACATCGTCGGCACCGGAGGCGACCGGGCGAAGACCGCGAACATCTCGTCGACCGCGGCGATGATCATCTCCGCCACCGGGCAACGGGTTGTCAAACACGGAAACCGCGCGACATCCTCGGCGTCGGGATCTGCCGACGTGCTCGAAGCGCTCGGCGTGCGTTTCGATATCACTCCCGAGCAGACCGGACAGATCGCCCAGGAAGTCGGTCTGGCCTTCTGCTTCGCCAACGTCTTCCATCCGTCGATGCAGTTCGTGGCGGCGGTGCGACGCCAGATCAGCGTTCCGACGGCCTTCAACATCCTCGGACCGCTGACCAATCCCGCGCGTGCCCGTCACGCTGCGATCGGGGTCGCGGATGCTCAGATGGCACCGCTGGTCGTCGGCACTCTCGCCAAGCGCGGGCATCAGGCCGTGGTGTTCCGTTCCCGTGACGGGCTCGACGAGCTGAGCAACACGGCCGTCAACGATGTCTGGGAAGTCCGCCACGGTGAGATCGAACATACGACCTTCGACGCCCTCGACCTCGGCATCGCTCGCGCCACGAAGGACGATCTGCGCGGCGGGGGACCGCAGGTCAACGCGGGCATCACTCGTGCCGTGCTCGACGGCGAACGGTCAGCTGTGCGTGACATCGTGGCGATCAATGCCGCCGCGGCACTCGTGGCGGCCGACGAATCGGCTGTCGGCAGCTTCACCGAACGGCTGGCGGCGAAACTCGAAACCGCCGTCGCCACGATCGACAGCGGCGCCGGCGCCGCAAAGCTGGACCAGCTCATCGAGGTCTCACACCGCGTCGCCGAGACGAACCGCTCCTGATGATCTGGCGTGGCTGGTCGCTCCCGTGCGCGGCAGCGACCAGCCGACGCCGTCCTGCACCGAGGTCGAGACCAGCTCCGCTGTCTCCAGCCAGCCAGCGAGCAGCCGTGTCTCCTCCGGCAGCGAATCGGTCTCACGCGGCAGCGGGCCCGGTGCGGGCACCCACTCGGCAGTGGATCGCAGTGCTGTGACCGATTCGGACAGCCCCTGACGACTGGTGACATGACCGGCGTTGGCGAGTCGGCCGTGCCGGATGACGGCGAGATCCCAGCCCGATTCGAAACCGGGGGCCACGGCCACGAGTTCCGGCACGCCGCGCAGAGCTGTGACCTCTTCGGCTCGCGACGCGGTCGCCACAGCCGAACGCATGGCGTCGCGGACCTCTGCCGCCGTCTCGTACCTGGCTTCACCGGCCAATCGCTGCATCCGTGCAGACGCCAAGCGCTGCAGCGAGCTCAGGTCACCGGTGAGGAGCTCGACGAGGTCGGAGATGCTGTCCTGATACGCGTCCGGGTCGGTGATGCCGGAGCAGGGGCCTCCGCACTGACCGACCTGAGCGCTCACACACGGCCGATGCTCACCGAGGTTGCGCTTCGTGATGTTCGCCGTGCACCGTTTGACGGGGTAGAGGGTGTCGAGCAGCTCCTTGACCGCCTGCGCATTCTTCCGGGATCGGAAAGGTCCCAGCGGCGGGGCGGGCGAGCGTTCGATCGCAGAATTCGCTCGGACAACCGAGAGGCGGGGGAAGAGCTCGTCGCTGAGGACGATCCATGAGTTGCGGTCGGGATTCTTCGATCGGCGGTTGTACGGTGGGGCCAACTCGCCGATGAGACGGATCTCGCGGACCTCGGCTTCGAGAGCGTGGGCACACGGCAGGCAGCTGATCTCCTGCGCCGCAGTGATCATCTCGGCCATCCGGCCACGATTCTCCGAGGCGTTGAAGTATCCGCGGACACGACGGGCCATATTGCCGGATTTGCCGATGTAGAGGACACGGCGGGTGCCGTCGAGGAACATGTAGACACCGGGCTCGGCCGGCACTCCCCTGGCCAGATGCGATTTCGACTGGCGTTTGGCCCATCCCGACTGTCGGACGGTTGAGAGCTCCTCGAGCGTGGTCACTCCGTAGCCGCCGAATCGTTCGAACAGGTGATGGAGCAGTTCGCCGGTCGCCCGGGCGTCGGAGAGCGCACGGTGGTCGGGTGCCGCCTCGGTGCCGAAATGTGCGGCCAGCGTCGACAGCTTGTGGTTGCGCACCTCATCCCGGCCCACGACGCGGCGGGCGAGGGTGACGGTGTCGAGCACTGTCGGGGCCGGCCAGTGGTAGTCGAGCCGTTCGCACGCCGACCGGAGGAAGCCGATGTCGAACGGGGCATTGTGGGCGACGAGCACGGCGCCGATCGAGAATTCGAGGAAGCTGGGCAGGACCGCGCGGATCGAAGGGGCATCGTCGACCATGGCGTGGGTGATGCCGGTGAGTCGGGCGACGAAAGGGCTGATCACCGACTGTTCGGGTTTGACCAGCGATTGGAATTCTCCGATGACCTCGCCACCGCGGGTCTTGACCGCACCGATCTCTGTGATCTCCGACTGGCCCGCCCGTGTGCCCGTCGTCTCGAGGTCGACGATGACGAAGGTGACATCGGACAGGGGAGTGCCCAGGGAGTCGAAGGACAGCTGCGCATTGTCCAGGGCGCTCGGGGCGCGATCGAATGGGGCGGTCATGATCTCCAGTGTCTCAGGTGCTGCTGACACGGAGGGCCGGGCTGTGTTCTCGGGCAGAAGACGACATCACGGTTCACACCGAGGAGCCGTCTCCGTCGTCAGCGGAACGCTGGGAGGGCAGATGGTAGAAGAGTCCCACGGCCCCGCCGATTCCGACGGCGATGCCGATGAGCAGGTACCAGCCGGGCAGCGGGCGGAAGAAGATGGCCCCGACGAGCAGGAGCGCCACCGCTCCGAGGGCGGCGGCCCAGGAGAGGACGAGTGTGGGTGCGGCGGTGCGCCAGCCGATCGGCTCAGCAGGTCCCGGCTGCCAGCGTTCGGTGTCCTCGAGGGCCTCCCGGACGTCGTCGGCCGGCATATCGCCCATCGGGGCCGCAGGCTCGGCGATCTGCTGCACGAGGTCGTCCCACTCCTCGTCGCTGATCCTCGACCGGTCATTGCCGATGCGCTCTGGGTCCGGGACGTCCTGGCGCCAGTCGTCACGGCCTTCGTCGTCGGAAGCCGAAGCGGTGCCGTCGTCATTCATACCTGTCACAGCAATTCTGTGCTCGCGGCTATTCCCCGCCCCGGTGCGCCGGGGCGGATTCGGTCGCAGCGGAACGCGCTCTGTCCAGGACCACCTCGGCGATGGTCTGCGCATCGAAGTCGAGAGTCGCCACGTGACGCGACCTACGCAGAGCCACGATCTGGGCAGGATGCGGCAGATCTGAACGCAGCGTGCGCAGAGTGCGGGGTCCGACGACGTTGTCCTCACCGGAGATCATCGCGGTGACCGGGGTCTCGATCTTCCAGAGATCCTCGCGCAGCCCCTTCAGTGCCTGGTGGAACGTGGCCAACGGTGCCAGCGGCGTCCGGGTGTACGCGTATTCGTCCCGGTCGGGGTGGGCGATGTCGCCTCCGATCGACGCCGTCGTCCGCATCACGTGGCGCAGCACGGGCAGGAGCGGGGCGAAGGGGGAGTCGACGTAGAGCGCCGGATTGACGACGACGATCTCATCGGGGGCCGCGGCGTCCGTGCCCAGGGCCAAGGCAAGAGATCCGCCCATCGACAGTCCGGCGACGATCACCCGATCGTGATCGGCCTGCAACCGGGTCAGCTCCCGGCGCGCTGCTTCGAGCCAGTCGGACCAGCCGGTGCGGTCCATGTCCTGCCAGGTCGTGCCGTGGCCGGGCAGGCGGGGCACGCTGACATCGAGGCCCTCGGCGGCGATCGCGCGGGCGATCGGAACCCAGACCACAGGAGAGCCGGTCAGACCGTGCAGGAAGAGGACCGCGGTCGGTGAACCGGCACCGAGGCTGCGATAGGCGGCCAGCGGCTCGGACCGCAGAGTGAAATCGATCTCCATGCAACCAGCATGGCACGGATGAGATGATCTGAGCATGGTCGTTCACGGTTCGTATCGATATATGATTGCCGAGGACGACAAGGAGTCGTACATGGAAGGGTGCGCGTGTTCTACTGGTTTCTCAAGCGAGTCCTCGCTGGACCCATCCTGCGGATCCTGTTCCGTCCCTGGGTGCGCGGCCTGGACAATCTGCCGACAGAGGGCCCGGCGATCATCGCGGGAAACCACAACCACTTCATGGACTCGATCTTCGTTCCGCTGCTCGCACCTCGGCCTGTCGTCTACCTGGCGAAGAAGGACTACTTCACCGGGCGCGGAATCAAAGGCGCGGTGACCCGATGGTTCTTCAAACTCAACAATCAGCTGCCCATGGACCGCGGCGGCGGCTCGGGGTCCCAGGCCTCACTCGAATCGGGGCTGAAAGTTCTGGGCGAAGGCAACTCTTTGGGCATCTATCCGGAGGGGACCCGCTCACCTGACGGCAAGCTCTATCGGGGGCGGACCGGAATCGCTCGGCTCGTCCTCGAGTCGGGTGCGCCGGTCATCCCGGTCGCCATCATCGGCACTGACAAACTCCAGCCGGCAGGTCGACTCGTACCGAAGCCGCGCCGCGTCGGCGTCGTCTTCGGCACGCCCATGGACTTCTCGAAGTACTCGGGCCTGCCCACCGACCGCTTCCTGCTGCGTTCGGTCACTGACGAGATCATGTACGAGATCATGCGGCTGTCGGGACAGGAGTACGTCGATTCCTACGCCTCGACTGTGAAGACCAAGCTGCTCACGAGCGCGAAGCCGAAGAAGGCAGAGCCGGCGAAGAAGTCCAAGGACGCCAAGAAGTCGGATTCCAAGAAGCCCGACTCCGACTCCGTGAAGTCCGACGCTGAGTCGTCCGACGCGCAAGGCCGGTCCGAAGGGCGCCCCGACAGCGCTGAGTGACCCGCCTGGTCGGGACGAATGACGGCCAGATGACATGTTCGAATACTGCGGTAACGGCGACACGCAGAAATTGTTACCTTGGGGTGTTTGTCCAGACCGGCACGGCAGAATAACTTGGAGTTGTTGAATCCCACTGTAGGTTCGCTGGGAAGAGAGCTAGAATGGCTATGTTCTCGGTCCTTCCAAGCGACCTTCGCTTCCCCCAGGGACTTTAAGGAGGAGTCGGTGTGAACCGCTCAAGTCACGAAAGCGTCGACATGACGCCGATGCCGTCAGCGGCGCAAGGCCTGCTGTTCGATGATGATCTGCCTGTTCTCGACGAAGAGGCCGGCTACCGCGGTCCCACCGTCTGCAAGGTCGTCGGCATCAGCTATCGTCGTCTCGATTACTGGGCGCGCACCGACCTGGTGACCCCCTCGATCCGCAATGCCACCGGATCCGGAAGTCAGCGTCTCTACAGCTTCCGCGACATCCTCGTCCTCAAGATCGTCAAGCGACTCCTCGACACCGGTGTTGGGTTGCAGTCCATCCGCACAGCGGTCGAGCATCTCCGTTCCCGCGGCGTCGAAGACCTTTCTCAGATCACGCTGATGTCCGATGGCGCCAGCGTCTTCGAATGCACCTCGCCCGATGAGGTCGTCGACCTCCTCCAGGGTGGTCAGGGCGTGTTCGGCATCGCTGTCGGCCGAGTCTGGAACGAAGTCGAAGGCACGCTGTCCGAGCTGCCGAGCGAACGCATTCCCGAAGACGATGCGGCGATCGAAGCAATGGACGAGCTCGCGGCTCGTCGCGCCGCCCGCAAGAGCGGCTGAACCCAGGGGCATTCCGTCTCACCGATTCGCCGAGGCGGTCCGTCCACAGGACGGGCCGCCTTCGTCATTCACGAAATGGATGGTGAGGATCATAAGCCGGAATGGGTGCACGACACCGGCTTGTCGCACCTATGGCGTCTCAGTCGGCCCGTTTGTGGTCACTCCACCGAGGGGGAACGGCAATCATGCCGCTCTGGCCTCGGTGTATTGACCACAGACGAGACTGCCGCCCGGACCGAAGGTCAGGGCGGCAGTCGCAGAATCGTGCTGGGGGAGAGGCTACTTCTTCTCAGGCTTCGCCTGGGCCGGCTTCACTTCGCCGCCGCGGCGGCCGCGGATGTTCTCCGAACGCAGTGCTCGCTCGAGGAGAGCGTCGAATGAGCCGGCGACCTCCTCGGCGGGTTTGCCCGGCCAGGAATGGATCGGGCGCGCCGAGCCCTGTGCCTGCTGCATGACCGCACGCTCGGCCAGCGGCGGATTGAGGACGAGGGGACCGAACATCTCACGCATCTCCTGGATGCGGTAGTCGTGCTCGGTCGAACCGGCCCGGACACGGTTGACGACGAGTCCGAGGGGCTGCAGATCACTGGCTCCGCGCTGCCGCAGCTCATCCGTGGCACGCAATGCCCGATCAGCGGCGGCCACCGAGAACAGACTCGGCTCGGTGACGACGGCGACGCGGTTGCTCGCCGTCCATGCCGTCCGGGTCAGTCCGTTGAGGCTCGGTGGGCAATCGATGAGGACGAGCCGATATCCCTTCGCGATCCGAGACAGGGCATCCTCGAGGCGACGAAGATATCGCTCCGACAGGGAAGGACGATCGAACTCCGCGGCGCGTGGAGAGCCGGAGATCACGTCGAGGTGACCGAGCCTGTCTCCGACCCACCCCGAGGGGATGATGGCCTCGGACAGGATCTTCTGGGACTTCGGGGCAGCAAGAACATCGGCGATGTCGACGCGCGTCGAGGTCGGCACATCGAGACCCGTCGACGAGTCCGCTTGCGGATCCATGTCGACGACCAAGGTCGGAATTCCCCTGTTGTAGGCCGCCGAGGCCAGACCGAGCGTTACGGACGTCTTACCGACTCCGCCTTTGAGGCTGCTGATACTGAGGACAAGCACCCTCCTACGGTAACGTATCGGGACCCATGGAGCCGTGCCGACCACGCCGAGACGTCCGGTCCAGTCAAAAGTCGACCCCCACCCGCAAAGGTGTCATAGGTCACTGAGTAGAGTATGTTTCCGACAGCTTGTCGACCAGTCGCCCAGTGCGGCCGATACAGAAGTGAGAGACACCTATGTTCTCTAAAGTTCTCGTGGCCAACCGCGGAGAGATCGCCGTCCGTGCGTTTCGTGCCGCCTATGAGCTCGGAGCCTCCACAGTCGCAGTCTTCCCCTATGAGGATCGCAATTCCGAACACCGGATGAAGGCCGATGAGGCCTACATGATCGGTGAGGAAGGGCATCCCGTCCGCGCCTACCTCAGCGTCGAAGAGATGCTGCGGGTGGCCAAGGAGAGCGGCGCAGACGCCATCTACCCCGGCTACGGCTTCCTCTCGGAGAATCCTGATCTGGCACGCGCCTGCGCCGAGGCGGGAATCACCTTCATCGGCCCGCAGGCCGATGTGCTCGAACTCGCCGGAAACAAGGTCCAGGCACTGGCTGCTGCCCGCAACGCCGGGATCCCCGTGCTCGATTCGACCCGGCCCTCGGCCGACATCGCCCAGCTGTTGGCCGATGCCGAATCGATGGAGTACCCGCTCTTCGTCAAGGCGGTCGCCGGCGGCGGCGGTCGCGGTATGCGCCGAGTCGCTGCCGCAGCCGATCTCGAGGCAGCGCTGAAGGCGGCTATGCGTGAAGCCGAAGGCGCCTTCGGCGATCCGACGGTGTTCATCGAGCAGGCTGTGCAGCGTCCTCGCCACATCGAGGTGCAGGTGCTCGCGGACAATGACTCGAACGCGATCCACCTGTTCGAACGTGACTGCTCGGTCCAGCGCCGCCACCAGAAGGTCGTCGAAATCGCACCGGCGCCGAACCTCGATCCCGCGATCGCCGCAGAGCTGCACGCCGATGCCCTGAAGTTCGCGAAGGCCCTCGGCTACCAGAACGCCGGCACAGTCGAGTTCCTCCTCGAAACCGATGGGCCACGGGCCGGCAAGCACGTGTTCATCGAGATGAATCCGCGTATCCAGGTCGAACACACCGTCACCGAAGAGATCACCGACGTCGACCTCGTCGCTTCGCAGATGCGCATCGCCGCCGGCGAGTCCCTCGCGGAGGTCGGCCTGCGCCAGGAGGATATGCGGATCAAGGGTGCCGCCCTGCAGTGCCGCATCACCACCGAGGATCCCGCGAACTCCTTCCGCCCCGATACCGGCACGATCACCGCCTACCGGTCCGCCGGTGGTGCGGGCGTGCGCCTCGACGGCGGCACGGTCCATGCCGGAGCTGCCGTCAGCCCCCACTTCGATTCGATGCTGGTCAAGCTCTCCTGCCGCGGACGCGACTTCGCGCAGGCCGTCGGCCGTGCCAAGCGCGCCCTCGCGGAATTCCGCATCCGCGGTGTGTCATCGAACATCGGGTTCCTCCAGGCCGTCCTCGACGAACCCGCGTTCGTCGCCGGTGACCTGTCCACCTCGTTCATCGAAGAGCGTCCGCATCTGCTCGACGCCCGCGTCAGTGCGGACCGCGGCTCGAAGCTGCTCGACTACCTCGCCGATGTCACTGTCAACCGCCCGCACGGCGAACCGGGCCTGCGCATCCGTCCAGGTGACAAGCTTCCCGACACCGACCTGTCGGCGACTCCCGCACCGGGCAGCCGTGATCGCCTCGGCGAACTCGGTCCCGAGGGCTTCGCCCGCGCTCTGCGCGAGCAGACCGCGCTGGCAGTCACCGACACGACGTTCCGCGATGCCCATCAGTCTCTGCTGGCCACCCGCGTGCGCACCCGCGACCTGCTGGCTGTGGCCGGGCACGTGTCCCGGATGACGCCCGAGCTGCTGAGCATCGAGGCGTGGGGCGGAGCCACCTACGATGTGGCGCTGCGGTTCCTCGGCGAAGATCCGTGGGAACGCCTCGAATCGCTGCGCTCAGCGGTGCCCAACATCAACCTGCAGATGCTGCTGCGCGGCCGCAACACCGTCGGCTACACCCCGTACCCGACCGAGGTCACCGACGCCTTCGTCGACGAAGCCGCCCGCACCGGCATCGACATCTTCCGCATCTTCGATGCCCTCAACGACGTCGAACAGATGCGCCCGGCGATCGAAGCCGTGCGGGCGACGAATTCCTCGCTCGCCGAGGTGGCCCTCTGCTACACCTCGGACATCCTCGACCCGCGTGAAGAGCTCTACACCCTCGACTACTACCTGCGTCTGGCCGAGCAGATCGTCGATGCCGGAGCCCATGTGCTCGCGATCAAGGACATGGCCGGACTGCTGCGACCGGCGGCGACGGTGAAGCTCGTGACCGCTCTGCGGGAGAACTTCGACCTGCCCGTCCACGTGCACACTCATGACACCGCGGGCGGTCAGCTCGCCACGCTGTACGCGGCGGCAGCTGCCGGTGCCGACGCCGTCGATGCCGCTTCGGCGGCCATGGCCGGCACGACCAGCCAGCCCAGCCTGTCCGCACTCGTGGCCGCCTTCGAGAACACCGAACGCGATACGGGCATCAGCCTCGACGCCGTGAGCGACCTCGAACCCTACTGGGAATCCGTGCGCAAACTCTACGCACCCTTCGAATCCGGCCTCGCCGGACCCACCGGTCGTGTGTACCGGCACGAGATCCCCGGCGGGCAGCTGTCCAACCTGCGCCAGCAGGCCGTGGCACTGGGCCTGGGGGAGCGGTTCGAGGACATCGAGCATATGTACGCGGCAGCCGACTCGATCCTCGGCCACCTCGTCAAGGTCACCCCGTCGTCGAAGGTCGTCGGCGACCTCGCCCTCCACCTCGTCGGTGCCGGAGTCTCTCCCGAAGAATTCGCGGAGAACCCGGACAAGTTCGACATCCCGGATTCGGTCATCGGATTCCTCAACGGCGACCTCGGTGACCCTCCGGGCGGTTGGCCCGAACCCTTCCGGACGAAGGCGCTGGCCAGTCGCTCGCCGAAGCCGCTGGTCGAGCACCTTGAGCCCGAGGACGCCGCCGCGCTGGAGGCGCCCGGCCGGGAACGCAAGGACAAGCTCAACGAGCTCCTGTTCCCCGGACCGACGAAGGAATTCCAGTCGATGCGTTCGAACTACGGTGATCTGTCCGTGGTCGAGACCTCCGAATACCTCTACGGCCTCACCGCAGGAGAGGAACACGCGGTCGAACTGTCGAAGGGCAAGAACCTGCTCATCGGCGTTCAGGCCATCGGCGGCACCGACGAACGCGGTATGCGTTCAGTCATGTTCACCCTCAACGGACAGCTGCGTCCGCTGCAGGTCCGCGACCGGTCCGTTGAGAGCGAGGTCAAGGCCGCAGAGAAGGCCGACCCGAACAACCGCGGACACGTCGGCAGCCCCTTTGCCGGCGTCGTGACCATGCAGGTCCACGAAGGCGACCAGGTCGCCGCCGGAGACACCGTCGCAACGATCGAGGCGATGAAGATGGAAGCCACGATCACGACGCAGACCGCCGGCACCGTCTCCCGCGTGGCCATTGCCGACGTGCAGCAGCTCGAAGGCGGCGATCTTGTCGTGGTGATCGATGCCTGAGCGTGATATCCGGCTGTGGGGCGATCCGGTGCTCCGCAGCCGCTGCGAACCGGTGTCGGTCTTCGACGCGCATGTCGAAGCCCTCGCCATCGATCTCGTCGACACGGCACGGCCGGAAGGCCGTGCCGCGGTCGCGGCCCCGCAGATCGGGGTCGGGCTGAGAGCCTTCGGCTACGACCTCGACGGACGCACCGGTTACGTCATCAACCCTGAGATCGTCGAGGTCGGGGGAGCGCTGCGCGATATCGAAGAGGGCTGCCTCTCGGTCCCCGGACTCTTCTTCCCGACCCCGCGCTACGAATTCGCCAGAGTGCGCGGGGTGGATGCGCAGAACCGTCCGGTCGAGATCGAAGGCACCGAGGTATTCGCGCAGATGCTCCAACACGAGGTCGCGCACCTCGATGGACAGGTCTATGTCCAGACTCTGCCCACCGAGCGCCGCCGAGAGGCGATGAAGGCGATCCGGTCGGCAGAGTGGTTCCTCAACCGAAATTCCTGACTGACTTCGTGCCCGGACTCGATGAGTTCGGGCACGATCAGCAGCCTTGCACAACGAAGGAGACGCCAGTGAATATCCAACGCACAGCAGTCATCGGCAGCGGACTCATGGGAGCCGGAATCGCCGAGGTGCTCGCGAAGTCCGGACTCGACGTGATCGTCCGTGAGATCAACGACGAGGCATCCGCGGCCGGGAAGGCACGGATCGAGAAGTCCCTGTCCAAGGCCGTGGAGAAGGGCAAGCTCGACGAGAAGGCCCGCGATGAAGCCCTTGGCCGTCTGCGGTTCACCACGAACATCGCCGATCTCGCCGATCGTCAGCTCGTCATCGAGGCGGCCAGTGAGAACGAAGAGATCAAGAAGTCGATCTTCGCCGAGCTCGATGAAGTCGTCACCGATCCGGAGGCGATCCTCGCTTCGAACACGTCGTCGATGCCGATCATCCGCTTCGCACAGTCGACACAGCGTCCCGAACGTGTGCTCGGGGTGCACTTCTTCAATCCGGCACCCGTCCAGCCGCTGGTCGAGATCGTGTCTTCGGTGCTCACCGCCGAGGATGTCCGCGACACCGTGACGTCGTTCGTCTCCGATGTGCTGGGTAAGAACCCGGTCCAAGCCGATGACCGTCCCGGCTTCATCGTCAATGCTCTGCTCATCCCGTACCTGTGCAGCGCCATCCGGATGCTCGAATCCGGATTCGCCACGAAGGAAGACATCGATGCCGGCATGGTCGGCGGCTGCGCCCATCCGATGGGTCCGATCAAGCTCACTGACCTCGTCGGTCTCGACACGTGCCTGTACGCGGCACAGAGCATGTACGAAGAGACCGGTGACCCGGCGACCAAACCGCCGATCCTGCTCTCACGGATGGTCGACGCCGGGCTGCTCGGAGTGAAGTCCGGGCGCGGCTTCTACGAGTACTGAGCCGATACGGCCGACAACGCACGCACAACGATGAAGGGGCCGCTGCGAACCTGATGGTTCGCAGCGGGCCCTTCCGCTTCGGCGGAGTCCAGGGTGTGAAGCGATCGGCCCCTGGACCGTCGCCGGAACTCAGCCGGCCATGAGCTTCTCGAAGCTCGCCAGCCGTACGCAGGCGACGAGGCCCTGGGCGGCGAGCTCGACCTCGTCGAGCGTCGGCATCGTGGGAGCGATGCGGATGATGCTGTTGTTCGGATCCAATCCATAGGGGTGGGTGGCCCCGGCCGGTGTCAGCTTCACTCCCGCCTCGGCGGCGAGCTTGACCACGCGATCGGCGATGCCGTCCATCGTCGTCAGCGTGATGAAGTAGCCGCCCTCGGGCGATGTCCACGACGCCAGATCGTCTGACCCCAGCCCTTCGTCCAAGGCGGTGAGCACGGCGTCGAACTTCGGAGCGATGATCTCAGCATGTTTGCGCATATGCGCCTCGACGCCTGCGGAATCGGTGAAGAAGCGGAGATGACGCAGCTGGTTGATCTTGTCCGGACCGATCGAGACCTTGCCCAGGTTCGCCGTCATCCAATCGACGGTCGCCGGTCCGCCCGCGAAGAACGAGACTCCGGCTCCCGCATGGGTGACCTTCGACGTCGACGCGAAGATCCATGCACGTTCCGGATGACCGGCCTCGGCGCACAGGCTGAGGATGTCGAGGTTATCCGGATGGTCCTCACGCAGATGGTGCAGCGCATACGCGTTGTCCCACAGCAGAGTGAAATCGGGTGCTGCGGCGGGCATCTGCGCCAGTTCGCGGGCGCGTCTGTCCGTGATGGTGATTCCGGTGGGGTTCGAATACATCGGCACGATCCACATGCCCTTGACCGCGGGGTCTTCTGCCAGGCGCTGGGCGGCGGCGACGTCCGGACCCTCATCGTCCATGGGAATGGACAGCAGTTCGAAGCCGAGCGATTCGGCCAGGGTGAAGTGGCGGTCGTAGCCGGGAACAGGACACAGCAGCTTATGCGGTCCCAGCCCCCAGGGTCGGTCGTCGACGGCGGTGCCGTGCAGCAGAGCGAATGTCAGGGCCTGGGTCATGAACGTCAGCGAAGCGTTGCCACCGGCCAACAGCTGTGCGGCCGGGACCTTGAGCAGCGGAGCGAAGATCTCACGCAGTTCGATGAGCCCCTCTGCACCTCCGTAGTTGCGGGTGTCCACCCCGCTGGGAGTGAACACATCGTCACCGGAGACGGTGGTGAGCAGATCGGCTGCGAGGTCGAGCTGAGCCGGTGCGGGCTTGCCGCGGGTGATGTCGAGCTTGAGGCCACGGGACGCGAATTCCTCGTACGCGGCGGACGCCTCGTCCAGGCGTGACTGGAGATCGGACAATGAGGACATGGTGGCTCCTTCGAGCTGGGATCGGGCCGATGCCTCCATCCTAACGACCCCACGTCGATCGGTGCGCGATCACCCTTGCGCTGACAAGCGACAACAGCGACAGCCAACAGAGAACAGCGACACGAGAACCCGGCGAGGACAGCATCCGGGGAGGATAGAGTTGTCTTCGACATCGACACGGACATTCTGCGGCGGCTCCGACAGCGACTGTCGAGTAGCCGACCGCATTCGGGCACCCGACCAGGGGAGAGGCGGATACAGATGGTGCGACCACGGGCTCGGGCCGCGCATGGGCGCGGTTTCGGTGCTCAGGCCGAGGTCTACGATGAAGTCCGCCCGGGCTATCCCGATTCCGCCGTCGACCTCGCCCTGACCGACCGTTCCGACGGCTGGGAGGCACTGCGGGTCTGCGATCTCGGTGCAGGCACGGGAATCCTCAGCCGGCAGCTGCTCTCCCGCGGTGCCGATGTCATCGCCGTCGATCCCGACACCGCGGCGCTCGAACGCAATCCGGCACCCAGCCGGGTCGGCACGGCCGAAGATACGGGCCTGGAGTCCGACAGCGTCGACCTCGTCATCGTCGCACAGGCCTGGCATTGGTTCGACGAGGCGGCTGCGGCGGCCGAGATCGCCCGCATCCTGGCCCCCGGCGGCAGGCTGCTCATCCTCATCAATCAGCTCGACGTGCGCATCGACTGGGTGCTGCGTCTCAGCCGGATCATGCACGCCGGTGACGTCTATCGTCCGCAGTACCGACCGGAGCCGGGTGCAGGGCTCGAACTCGTCGGCGACCGCCTCGTCGAGTTCACCACCGCTCTCGATGTCGACGGCATCGTCGACCTCGCTCGCACACGGTCCTACTGGCTGCGATCGAATGAGGCGACACGGTCGCGGGTGGAATCGAATCTGCGCGGCTATCTCCGCGACGAACACCCGGTGACCGGCACGGTCGACGTGCCGTACATGTGCCTGGCCTATCTCCTCGAACTGAAGTGACGAGACAGCGGGCCCGCACCCTGGAATGGGTGCGGGCCCGCGAACGGATCTGACCGGTCGGTCAGCTCAGGGAATCCTCGGCTGCGGAGCCTTCGGTCGATGTGGATTCGACGACCGGGGCACTGCCTGCGGGCGAGGTGTGCGACACGGTGATCTTCCGGGGGCGGGCCTCCTCGGCGACGGGGATCGTCAGGCTGAGCACGCCGTCACTGTAGTCGGCGCGGATCCGGTCGAGGGCGACGCGATTGCCGAGCGTGAGCTGGCGGGCGTAAGTGCCGTTGGTGCGTTCACGGGTCAGCCACTTCACGTCCTTGTCCGCGACCTCGGATTCGCGACGGGCGCGAACCGTGAGGGTGCGGTCTTCGACGTCGACGTCGATGCTGCTGGGGTCGACGCCGGGCATGTCGATGCGGGCGATGAAGACCTCACCGTCGCGGTAGAGATCCATGGGCAGGGTGGTGGAGTTCGGGGTGCGAGTGACCTCGGAGAAGAAACGGTCGAGGTCGCGGATGGGATCGAATCGAGTAGCCATGTGCTTCCTTTCTTTGGGTTGCTCTATTGAGTCAAACACACTCAACTTTGAAATGATTCCGAACTCATGAAACTCTCAGTTCTGTGAGTCTGGTTCCGGTGCTTCTCGCCCTCTTCCCCGTCACGGTGCTCATCGCCCTCGGTCTCGGGCTCAGACGTCTGCCCGGGTTCGGCAGCGACGAATTCTGGGCCGGGGCGGAGAAGCTCGCGTACTACTGCCTCCTTCCCGTTCTCCTCTTCACCTCCGTCGCCGAGGTGGACGTGGCCCATGTGCCGATCGCCCGCTTGGCAGCGGCGCTCGTCATCCCCACAGTGATCGTGTCCGTGGGCATCGTGCTCGCGCGGCGAGTCGTCGCTCGTGATCTGCCCGCCTTCACCTCGGTGCTCCAGGGCGGGATCCGCTTCAACACGTATGTCGGGCTGTCATTGGCCGGCAGCCTGTTCGGTGCCGAGGGCACGGCGGTGGCGGCGATCGTCGCGGCGATTCTCGTCCCGACGGTGAACATCATCTCGAGCCTCGGCTTCGAGTTCCTGCGCACCGGCCCGAGTTCGCTGGTGGCCCTGCTGCGGGCGATCGTGACGAATCCACTGGTGCTCGGCTGTGTGGTCGGTGCGGTGGCGAACGTCAGCGGATTGGGTCTGCCTGCCGTGGCCGCCACGGTCCTCGACCCGCTGGCCGCGGCTTCGCTTCCGATCGGACTCCTGTGCGTAGGTGCGGGTCTGCGGATGGTCGAGATGCGTGATCATGCGCGGGCGATCATCACTTCGACGGTGATCAAGCTTCTCGTGCTGCCGGGCCTGTCACTGGCGGCTCTGGCGCAGTTCGCGGTTCCCAGCGTGCCGGCGCTCGTGGGAATGGTCTTCCAGTCGATCGCGACTGCCAGTTCGGGCTATGTCATGGCCCGGCAGCTCGGCGGGGATGCGAAGCTCATGGCCGCCCTCATCGCAGGACAGACCGTCATCATGCTGCTCACGCTGCCGTTCGTCCTCCTCATCGCCCAGTCGGTCCTCGCCTGAGAGTTCGTGCGCGGACGACGAAGGGCGGCCGCCTCCCTGGGGAGTCGGCCGCCCTTCGCAGCTGTGAGTCTCGGCGCACTTCACGCGCTGGGCTCGGTCAAGCGTGTGAGCAGGTCACTCGCTGTCGGCGGTGATGTCGGGGTGGCGCGAACCGAGTTCGGAATCGATGCGCAGCACGCCGGCTCCGTCCTCGCCGACGCGTTCGAGGCGGCCGATGATCTCGGAGATGCTCGACTCCTCCTCGACCTGCTCGTCGATGAACCAGTGCAGCAGCGGCAGGACATCGAGGTCGGCTTCGTCCTGTGCAGTGCGGTAGAGGCTGCGGATGGACTCGGAGACCTTCTCCTCATGAGCCAGAGCAGCCTTGAAGAAGTCGATCGGCTGCGAGCCGGAGACCTTCGGAGCGGCGATATCGCCGATCTGAGGAGCGAAACCGCGGTCGAGGCAGTGCTGAGTGAACTTGGCGGCGTGAACCTGCTCTTCCTCGGACTGGGCGCGCATCCAGCGGGTCATTCCGGGGAGGTCGAGATCGTCGAGCTGGATCGACAGCTGCAGGTAGACCAGCGAGGCTTCGAGTTCGAGGGTGACCTGCTCGTTGAGGACCTTCTGCATAGCGGGGCTCAGGTGCATCTGTTACTCCTTTGCGATTCTCAGACGGATCGATTCCGCCTGCGTTAAGAATATAGTGACACCTTTTCTAGAACCGTTCCAGTGTGGAAAGGCTCGGCAAACACTGTGCAGGTTTGCCAAACCTCTCCACTTTCTCCATCACATTTCTCCATCACAGCTGCGGGTGCAGGCCGTGGTGTCCCGTGGCCGCTTCGAAGTCATGGGCGACCTGCAGCAGCTTCACATCGGCTCCGGGTCTGGCGACGATCTGCACGCCCACGGGCAGTCCCGTTTCCGAGAATCCTGCGGGAACGGAGATCGCTGGGCACCCCGTGGCGGAGATGAGGCACAGCGACCGCATCCAGTCGAGGTAGTTCTCCAGCTGCACCCCGTTGATCTCGGTCGGATATTCGATGGTCGCATCGAAGGGCAGCACCTGGGCGGTGGTGAGGACGAGCACGTCGTGGCCGGCGAAGTACCGCTGAACTTCGCGGTGCAGGCGTGCCCGGGCCGCCTCGGCCGAGGCGACCTCCGCACCGGTGAGGGCCAGGCCCAGGTCGATGTTCCACCGGACCGAGGCCTTGATCCGGTCGGGATCGGATTCGTAGAGTCCGCCCCAGGATCCGACGAAGTCCAGCGCACGGCGGACCCCGAAGACCTCGTCGGCGTCGCGGAGGTCCGGGACAGCGTCATCGACATGCGCACCGAGGTCGGCGAAGACGGCTGCGGTGTCGGTGACGATGCGGGCGACCTCCTCGGCGACCGGGAACATCCCACCCAGGTCAGGGGAGAACCCGACCCTCAGCCCGGTGAGGTCGGGGGAGTGCTGGGCGTCGAGGGCGAACTCCGGGAGGTCGAATACGCTGCCGGGTTCCGGATGCGACTGGGGGCCCAGCGGATCGGGTCCGGAAGCCACGGACATGAGGAGAGCGACATCGGAGACTGAGCGGGCCATGAAGCCGCTCTGTGACAGCCACGCATACGGATTGCCCGGAGAACTGTGAGGGATGCGGCCGTTGCTCGGCCGCAGCCCCACGACGTTGTTGAACGAAGCAGGGGAGCGCAGTGAACCGCCCATATCCGAGCCGTCGCCGGAGGCCTGGACCCCGGCGGCCAGCACCGCGCCCACCCCGCCGGAGGATCCGGAGGCGGACTTCGTCGGATCATAGGGATTCACGGTGGTCCCGAAGACCGGGTTGAAGGTGTGAGAGCCCGCAGCGAACTCCGGCACATTCGTCTTGCCCGTCGTCGTGATGCCCGCCTGCTTGAGGCGGGCGATGATGAGCGCGTCGGTCTCCGGTACGCGATCGGCCATCAGGGGTGAGCCCCAGGTGGTGCGCATCCCCGCCGTGTCATGGGTGTCCTTGTGGGTCATCGGGACCCCGTGCAGGGCGCCGAGGCGCTCCCCGCGTGCCGCAGCCGCATCCGCCGTCTCCGCTTGGGCGAAGGCGGCCTCATCGTCTCGGGTGACGACCGCATTGAGGATCGGGTTGACCTCGTCGATGCGATCGAGGTGTGCCTGCAGGGCTTCGCGTGCCGAGATCTCCTTGGCGGAGATTCGCCCGGCCAGCTCCCTGGTCGACCACCACAGTGATTCCTCACTCATCGTCTCACCGTCCGACCTTGCCGAGCACCGCAGACAGCGCCGCGCGGACACCGGTCTCCAGTGTTGTCTCGACATCGTCGGGGGCGAAGAAGGGGGAGTGGTTGCCCGCCGGGGCCTCAGGTCCGTCGAACTTCGCGGGGGAGTACCCGCCGAAGAACCAGTACACGTAGGGAACGCCGATATCGTCGCCGAAGGCCCCGACGTCTTCGCTGCCGGTGGCCGGCTTGTCGAGATGGACCTGTTCGGCACCGAGCTCAGCTCCGACGGTGTCGATGAACCCCGCGGTCTCCTGTGGATCGTTGAAGCAGCGGGGGAAGCGGTACATCTCCTCGATCTCCGGTTCCGGGGCCCCGGACGCGATCGCCTCGGCTTCGATGATGCGGCGGACCCGGTCGAGGACGACTTCGCGGACCTCCTCGGTGAAGGTGCGGATGTTGAGTTTGAACTCCGCGGAATCGGGGATGATGTTCTCTTTGAGCCCGCCGTGGAAGGTGCCGACGGTGACGACGGCCATGTCGCTTCCCGAGATCTCCCGGGAGACGACCGACTGCAGGCGGGTGATCATGTAGGCGCCGAGGACGATCGGGTCGACCGCGTTCTCCGGCTGCGAGCCGTGCGCCTGTTTTCCGCGCACTGTCACGCGCAGGCAGTCGGACATCGCCATCGCGGTGCCCTTGCTGACGTAGACGTGTCCGGCGCGGCCGGGCCACACGTGCTGGCCGTAGATGACCTCCGGGCGCACGATCTTGTCCCACAGGCCGTCGTCGAGCATCGCGCGAGCACCCTGGCCGGTCTCCTCACCGGGCTGGAAGAGCATGACCACGGTTCCCGACCACAGGTCTGTGTGCTCGACGAGGTATTTGGCGAGGTAGAGCCCCACGGTGATGTGCGTGTCATGGCCGCAGCCGTGCATGACCTGCGTCGTCGCGCCGTCGGGCAGGGTTCCTTTTGCGGTGGAGGCATAGTCGAGGCCGGTGTCCTCGACGATCGGCAGGCCGTCGATGTCCGCGCGGTAGCCGACGACGGGTCCGTCGCCGTTGTCGATCACGGCCACGATTCCCGTGCCGCCGAAGCTGTGGGTGGTCAGTCCCAGTGCTGTGAGTCGGGAGTCGATCTCGGCTGCGGTGCGGGTCTCCTGCATCGACAGCTCGGGGGTGCGGTGGAAGTCCTTGTAGTCCGCGACGATCTGGGCGAGGTCGCCGGTGAGGGCTTCGCGGAGTGCGGGGTCGAGTGACATGGTGTCCTTTCTCAGCTGGTCTTCTGCCATCTTGGCAGGTCTGGGCGGTTGCGTCTTCGGTGGTCGAGGGGCGGTTCTCAGTTGATGCCCACGGTATCGCCGCCGGTCCTCTTGTCCGTGACCTCTTTGTTGCGGGTGAACCACGTGATGAGGATGGTGAGGAAGACGACGATGGCGACGTCGCCGGGGGCGAGCACCGGCACCAGCGGAATGAGGACGAGGATGATCAGTGCCGCCATTCCGAGGGCGATGAGAGTCGATTTGACCTGCCGGAGGGAGGCGATGAGCTGCACCGTCACGCCGCCGAGGATGGCCGGAAGGATGTAGAGCTTGGCCACCAGGGTGACCGGTTCGGGAATGAGGGCGACGAGCCAGGTGCCGAACAGGCCGACGAAGATGACCATCGAGGCCACGTGGATGATCGCGGCACCGCAGATGGCCATGGTCGCCGCGTACTCGCCCTTGCGGGTGCCGGGCTTCGCGCCGATCGTGTCCTGCGCGACGATGGCCGAAGGCAGGAGCTTGTTGGCCACGTTGCCGATCATGAATGCCTGGTACATGCCGGCGGGACCGAGGATGGGGAAGTAGGTGAGCGGTTCGACGATGTAGAAGACCCCGTAGACGGCGAAGACTGCGAGGAATCCGGTGAGGATCTCACCGAGGTCGACGTCGGCGTCAGCGACGAAGAGCAGATAGAACGGCACCGAGGTGGCGATGAGGAAGCCGATGAACAGCGTGATCGAGCCCCAGCGGGTCGTGGTCCGTTCGAAGGCCGCGTGCGAAGGCGAAGTGATGATCGAAGACATGTGTGGACTCCTCAGGCTTCGGGCAGGCCGAGACCGGCGTAGTGGGCGAAGTAGGCGGCGACGAGGCCGATGAGCAGGGAGATGCCCAGACCCCATTCCTTCAGCCAGGGCGCTTTGAGAACCTTGGCCAGCAGGAGGCAGATGCTCATCACGACGGCGGAGACGATCACGGCGATGACGTGGGTCGGCGACTTCGGGATCTCCCGGAAGGTCAGGGCTGCGAAGGCTGCCAGCAGCGCCGCTCCGGGGATGATCGACATGAGCGCGGGGTTGACCTTCTCGAGCTTGTGGGAGCTGCGCTTGAAGATGGGGGTGAGGATGAGGGTGGAGATCATCCAGCCGGCTCCCGACAGGCTCATCGCCATGAGTGCGACGATGAAGACGCCCTTGGTGAAGGTCTCATCACCGAGGTTCGCCCCCATGGTCCCCGCTGCGAGAGAGGCCGATGCCACCTCGGTGGCGGCGGACCCGATGAGCCCGACACGGACGATGACCGGGGGAGTGCCGAACAGCGGCAGCAGCGCGATCGCCACGAGCACCACCGACAGCGACGGGCCGATTGCGGCGACACCGCCGGCGCGAAAGGCCGATCTCACCTCCTGTTGGCTCATCCCAGCGGATTCGGCGTTCTTCCTCACCGCGGTCATATAGATCAGGGACTGGACGACGACGACTCCCATCACCGCCATGGCCAGTATCCAGAGAATCGGGGCATTCGCGAGGCCGATGTAGTCAGCCGAACCGCTGGCCATGTGCATGGTCAGCTCCTCACTTCTTCGTTGAGTTTCAGGAACGCACTGCGGGCAACCCTCTTTGGTATACCAACATCGTGTGCTATTTGAAACATAACCTGACCAAACGGTCAGGCACCAGAGTTCGGTGAGAAGTTCTCAACTGTCGGGACCGACAGAATTGATGAGCGCCATCGATTCGGCTGAAGTCCACCTGCCGGGCGCAGGGTGCTGCCGCACAACGCCGTCTATGCTGAGCAGGGACAGCCACTCGTCACAGAGCACACTCGTCACAGAGGAAGTGAGTGCAATGGATTCGATCATGGCCTGCGGTCTCGATCGCGCGGAGGCCTGTTGGGTCACTGCGCTGGAGCGAGTCGCCGAGGCAGATCTCACCAGGCGCAGCGGCGCAGAGGGATGGACGAACGCCGAGCTGATCAATCATCTCATCGGCGGGGGAGTCCGCTACACGCTGCTGCTGCGGCAGGCCGACACCGCCGAGGTCGAAGCCACTCGCAGCCGGAACCATCTCGGCGATGATCTGCTCAAGGCCTTCTGGGCCCCGGAGCTGACGTTCAGAGATGCGGCAGGGGAGAGCGACTTGGATCGTCCGGTGGCGCACAGGATCGGTGAGATACCCGGCACGCAGCTTGTGCAGATGCGCATCCTCGAGCTCGCGCTCCATGCTGCAGATCTCGCTCGCGGCACCGGCCACGACTGGCCGATCGACGACACCCTCGCCGAGTTCATCTCAACCGAACTCGGCGAGCTCATCATCGCTCTGGGATCGGAGGGCGGCTACAAGGCGCCGCGCCTGAGCGGCAAGAGCACCTCGCACGCTCAGCGCGTGCTGCTGTTGTCGGGCCGGTGACTGGTTGGTGTCAGTAACCGGCTGAGGTCGGTGACTGGCTCGCGCCTAGGCGCCTCAGCGCTTCTTCGGCGAGATGTACATGGTGATGCGCGCGGTGACGAAGGCGATGCCATTCGCGTCGAGGACATCGACGGGGACGACTAAGTCGAATTTCTCATCGCCGAACTCGGGAATCTCGTCAAGGCGGGTGACGGCCGTGATTTCCCCCTTGCTGGCCTTGGCGTTGTATTCCACAGTCATTCCCGCTGGGATCCAGCGGTGAGTGGGCGGCACAGTCGCTTCCGTCATGACACCAGCAGCGACTTCGGCCATATTGCACGACGCGATCGCGTGGTAGGTGCCGATATGGTTGTGCATTCCGCGGCGGTTAGGTGCAGTGACGCGGCACAGCCCGGGGTGCAGCTCCTTGATCTGCGGGCGCACAGTGCGGAAGTAGGGTGCCTTGAAACAGATGGCCTGAGAGAACAGCCAGGAACCCACGCGGCCACCCAGAGGCATCTCCTGCATCTTCTTCCAAAGCTTGAAGGTGGATGCAGACTCGGCGGTCTGTACGGCGGTGGTGCCTGCGGCCATGGATCACTCCTGAATGTGAGCTGAGTTACTGTTCAGTACATGCTATCAGTCCGGCCATTCGGCCAGGGTGTGATCGCGGGTGCGCTCGAGCAGCTCGCGGAGAACCGACTCGTCGACGTTCGTCAGACGAGTGAGATAGAGGCACGATGTGCCGCTGCGGTACTTGCCGATGCGCTGGGAGAGGTCGGACCAGCGATCTTCGAAATCACCCGTGAGGTACAGCGTGTGCTGACGGGCGGCGGGGGAGTACGCGAGCACCGGCATGATTCCACTGTGTCCGGAATCGTAGCGATACTCGACTTTGCCGAAGCCGATGATCCGCGAAGCCCAGACGACGGGGTCCTCGCTGGAGATCTCTGCAAGCATCGCCGTGAGCTGTTCAGCCTCGGCGCGTCGAGGCCCTTGGGCGCGATCGAGGACATCCGACACGTCTTCGCCGGTCGGCCGCATCGCCGGTTGCTTCTGTGCCATGTCGGCTCCTGTCACTCTGTCGTCAGTCCATCATCGTCCACACTATCCGTGGACTCGAGATGCAGGGGTTCGGGGAGCGGCCTTCTGGTCTGTACTTAACATAATGTATATTATCGGCGCTATGCGTGTGAGGCGAAAGGGGCTGTCACAACTTCCGGATGACACTCGTCGCTGCCGCGGTCGCCACGGTATTGCCATCGTCATCAACGAGCTCGCCCGCAAGGAAAGCAATGTCTCTGCCACGACGGACCACGCGACCATGGCCGGTGAGCCTTCCGGGCCGCGCAGGTCGGAGAAACTGGATGTGCAGATCGGCTGTCGGTGCGAACTGTGCGGGCTCCAAAGTCGCAACGAGCGCCGGGCCAAGCGTGTCGTCCAACATGGCTGCAAGGAATCCTCCCTGGACCGTACCCGCAGGATTCAGAAATGACTCACCGGCCATGAATGCAACCGTGATGGTCGAACTCTGAGGATCGACCTCGACCAGCTCCCATCCCAGAGTCTTCGCTGCAGCAGGCGGCTCGGCCTCACCGCGGACAACGTCCCAGAACGGTCCCTCGCGCCTCATCGTCATGGATTCACCATTACATCCGGACCGTGAAAGCGCAACGCTCCTCACCGGTTCTCGTCTGCCGACGATGCGTCAAACGTTCACCGATGATCACGAAAGCCGCACAGACGACGATGGCCGCGAACGACACAACTGTCGTTCGCGGCCATCGAGTCGATCGGTCGAGCGCAAGGCTCGACGGATCGGATGAGCTGTTCAGCGGATGGGATCAGCCGCCGACGGTGACGTTTCCGCCGAGGCCGACCTTGCCGCTGTCGCCGTCGTCCTTCTTGCCGCCATCGTCCTTCTTACCGCCACCGTCATCAGCGGCGCCATTGGACTTCGTCAGCCCGGCCTTCTCACTGCAGACCGGCCATGCGCCTGGACCCTGCTCCTTGAGGACCTTCTGAGCAATGCGGATCTGCTCCTGCTTGCTGTGCTGGTCCGCGGTGCCCGAACCGCCGAAGCCGTTCCAGGTCTGCTTGGAGAACTGCAGTCCGCCGTAGTATCCGTTGCCGGTGTTGATTTGCCAGTCACCGCCGGATTCGCATTCGGCGACCTTGTCCCAGACGCCCTTCTCAGATGCCTGCGCCGGCTGGCCTGCGCTCATTCCGGTGAGTCCGGCCGCTGCAACGGCGCCGGCACCGACGAGCAGGGCAACCTTGCGGAGGCTTGTGCTGTAGAGGTTCACTGTGTCTTCTCCAAAGTACGACTGCATTTCGGTTCTGTAACTCGGCCGTTACCGAGTCGTTATACACCGTAACGAAAGAACCGAGCAGTGTGAACCTGAGAGCACAGATTCAGCATCCGAATCGACTCCGCAGTGGCTGAACAGCACCTGAGTGACGCGCGCCTCCCCGAGCGCACACATGCCGACACAGACCGCGACTCCCCTGGATCCGCGGGCATCTGTGTGGAGTCTCAGACGCCTACATAAGCCGCCAGATGCCGTGCAGTGAGACTCGGCTCGCCACTGGACGCACCGGCGACGAGCTGTTCAGGACTGCCCGCGAAGACGATGCGTCCGCCGTCATGCCCGGCACCCGGGCCCAGGTCGATGATGTGATCGGCATGGGCCATGACCGCTTGGTGATGTTCGATGACGATGACGGTGCGTCCGCCGTCGACGAGTCCGTCGAGCAGACGCAGCAGATTCTCGACATCGGCCAAATGCAGTCCCGTCGTCGGCTCATCGAGGATGATCACCTGCGCGGTGTCGGCGGCCTTCGCCGACAAGTGCACGGCGAGTTTGAGCCGCTGTCTCTCTCCCCCGGACAGAGTTGTCAGCGGCTGCCCGAGACTGACGTACCCGAGCCCCACCTCGGCGAGGTTCTTCAGGATCTTCACGACCGCGGGAATGCGCGACTCCCCTGCGCCGAAATGATCAAGCGCCGCGGTCACGGACAGGTCGAGGACCTCACGGATATTCAGCCCGCCGAGCCGGTATTCGAGCACTTCGGCTTGGAAGCCCTTGCCCTCACATTCGTCGCAGGGAGCGGAGACTCCGCCCATGAACGCCATGTCCGAATAGATGATGCCGGCGCCGTTGCACACCGGGCACGCCCCTTCGGAGTTCGCACTGAACAGGGCCGGCTTGACCCCGTTGGCCTTCGCGAAGGCCTTCCGGATGGGTTCGAGCATTCCCGTGTATGTCGCGGGATTGCTGCGCCGCGATCCCCTGATCGGTGCCTGATCGATCATCACGGCACCGTCCCGGTGTCTCAGCGAGCCCTCGACGAGGCTGCTCTTGCCCGAACCGGCGACGCCGGTGATCACGGTGAGGACTCCGAGCGGAACATCGACGTCGACGTCATGGAGATTGTGCGATGCCGCTCCCCTGATCTCGAGTGCTCCGGTGGGCGTGCGCACCGCGTCCTTGAGTTCGGCGGTGTAGCCGAGGTGGCGACCGGTGAACGTCTCGGACTTCCGCAGACCGTCGACGGTACCCGCAAAGGTCACCTCTCCCCCGGCCCTGCCTGCTCCGGGGCCGAGGTCGACGATGTGATCGGCGATGAGGATGGTCTCGGGTTTGTGTTCGACGACGAGGACGGTGTTGCCTTTGTCGCGCAGAGCCAGCAGCAGCTCGTTCATCGCCTGGATGTCGTGCGGATGCAGTCCGATCGTCGGTTCGTCGAAGACGTAGGTGACATCGGTCAGCGAGGATCCGAGGTGGCGGACGAGCTTGATCCGCTGTGCTTCTCCCCCGGACAGCGAT
The DNA here is from genome assembly GCF_026168515.1 of Brevibacterium spongiae. NCBI lineage: Bacteria > Bacillati > Actinomycetota > Actinomycetes > Micrococcales > Brevibacteriaceae > Brevibacterium > Brevibacterium spongiae. The sequence continues at coordinate 2,069,101 of NZ_CP093443.1, forward strand.
CCGGCCGAACGTTCGAGCGAGAGATAGCCGAGTCCGATGTCGACGAAGGCCCGCACATCTGCGCGCAGCGAATCGAGCAGCGCCGAGGCGGCACCGGCGTCGATGTCGTCGATCCATGCGGTGATGTCCGAGATCTGCATGGAGCAGACATCGGCGATCGACTTCCCCGCCAGCTTCGACGAGCGGGCCGCGGAGTTCAGTCGGGTGCCGTCGCATTCGGGGCAGACAGTGAACACGACGGCGCGGTCGACGAATTCGCGGATGTGCTTCTGCATGGCGTCGCGGTCCTTGGACAGGAACGACCGTCGGATGCGCGGGATGAGTCCGTCGAAGGTGATGTTCGTGCCGTTGATGTTCACCTTCTCGCCCTCGGCGTGAAGCAGGTAGTGGCGTTCTCTCTCGTCGTAGTCGGCGATGGGCTTCTCCGGGTCGAAGAACCCGGACTCGGAGAACATCCGCACCGACCAACCGCCGGGTTTGTATCCGGGGATCGTGATGGCTCCCTCGTCGAGGGATTTCGACTCATCGACCACCTCGGCGATGGCGATGTCCGTGGCTGTGCCCATGCCTTCGCAGTGCGGGCACATTCCGCCGTTGACGGAGAACGAGCGGCGCTCGACCTGCTTGCCCTCACCTTTGTCGATCGTCACCGCACCCTTGCCGCTGACGGTGGCGACGTTGAACGAATAGGCGTTCGTCGATCCGAGATTCGGTTCGGACAACCGGGAGAAGAGTGTGCGCAGCTTCGCGTTGATGTCCGAGACCGTGCCCACGGTTGAGCGCGGATTCGCCCCGATCCGCTCCTGATCGACGAGGATGGCCGTCGTCAGTCCCTCGAGCACGTCGACTTCGGGGCGGGCCATGGCGGGCATGAAACCTTGGACGAAGGCAGAATAGGTTTCGTTGATCATCCGCTGGGACTCCGCGGCGATGGTGTGGAAGACGAGGGAGCTCTTCCCCGATTTGGAGACTCCGGTGAAGACCGTGAGCCGGCGTTTGGGAATGTCGACGGAGACGTTCTTCAGCGTGTTCTCGCGGGCTCCGCGAACGCGGATGAGGTCATGACTGTCGGCTGTGTGCACGCGGGCTCAGCCTCTCTGCTGGATGCGGATCATGTTTCCGGCAGGATCGCGCAGAGCGCAGTCGCGCAGACCATAGGGCTGGTCCATCGGCTCCTGCACGATATCGGCACCCTTGGCTTCGACCTTGGCGAAGACCGCGTCGACGTCGGGGCTGGCGAGCACGATGGCCGCGAAGCTGCCCTTGGCCATGAGCGCTTCGATGGTTGCGCGTTCGGCCTCGCTGATCGTCGGATCGGTCACGGGCGGGGTGAGCACGATCGAGGTGTCCGGCTGGTTCTTCGGCCCGACCGTCAGCCAGCGCATGCGGCCGGAGCCGACGTCGAGGCGCAGTTCGAAGTCGAGCACGTCGCGGTAGAAGTGGAGGGATTCGTCTGCGTCGAGGTGTGGGAGGAAACTGGCGTTGATCGTGATGTCCATGTGAGCAATCGTAGACTGCTCAGCCCCGCGGGACTTCTCGATTCCTGACCGGTCTCAGCGCGTTCTTGACCACGATCGTCGGCAGCTGATGTTCACCGGCTGCGACGCCATCGCGGTGCTGCCTCGGTGAGAGGCCGACGAGTTCGCTGAATCGGGTGCTGAAGGTGCCCAGTGAGGAGAATCCGACGGTGAAGCAGATATCGGTGATCGACAGGTCGCCGCGCCGGATGAGCGCCATGGCGCGTTCGATCCGGCGGGTCATGAGGTAGGAGTACGGGGATTCGCCGTACGCGGCTTTGAACCGGCGGCTGAGATGACCTGCCGAGATGTGCTCCCCGGCGGCCAGGGCTTCGACGCTCAGGGGACGGTCGAACTCGCGGTCGATGCGGTCGCGGACCCGCCGCAGCGCCACGAGCTGCTCGTTCACCCTGCGTCGACCCCTTGGCGCAGAGTCCGTCCGCGGAAGAAGTCAGGATGTCGGAACGATTGGATGATCATGATGACGACGCCGAGGAGGAGCACCCCGATCCCGAGGACGAAGACGAGTCCGATGCCGAAGACCGAGGATCCCGAACCGTAGTCGGGATCGAGTGAGTCGATGGCCGTGGTGACGAAGATGACGAGCAGGGTCACGCCGCCGACGAGTGGGAACAGGAACCGGAAGAACACGGTGCGCGCCGAGGTGAAGAGGCTGCGTCGGAAGTACCAGATGCAGGCCAGGCCGGTGATCCCGTAGTAGAAGCAGACCATGAGTCCCAGTGCCGTGATCGTGTCCCACAGGGCGTTCTCCGACAGCAGCCGCATGACGACGTAGAAGATGATCGCCGCTCCCGCCGAGGTGACTGTGGCCGTCGACGGCGACTTGTACCGGGGAGAGACGCGACCGTATCTCTCCGGCAGCGCACCGTAGTGGCCCATCGCGAGGATCGTGCGCGAGGGTGAGACCATCGTGGCCTGCAGCGAGGACAGGGAGGACGAGAGCACGGCGATCGAGACGAGCACCGCGAAGGGTCCCATCACAGGTCCGGCCAGGGACGCGAAGATCGATTCCTGATTGTCCGGGTTGCCTGCACCAAGGCCTTCGGTGCCGATGCCGGCGAAGGAGATGACCGCGATGGTGCAGGCCAGGTAGATGATGACGATCGCGATGATCGTGAGCATGGCGGCACGTCCCGGGGTCTTCTCCGGGTCCTTCGCCTCTTCGTTCATCGTGATCACTGTGTCCCAGCCCCAGAACAGGAAGATCGACAGGGACACGGCCGCGGCGACGGTGGAGAAGTCACCGGCGGAGAGCGGATTGAACCAATCGAGGGACACCGGAGTCGGGTCGAAGGCCGTGCCGTTTGAGACATGGACCAGAGAGGCGATGACGAACCACCCGAGTGCGAGCACCTGGAACGCCACGAGCCACACCTGCAGCTTCTCTGTGGCTTCGACTCCGCGGTAGGACACCCACGCCGCGGCGGCCGTGAGCACGATCGTCACGGGGATGTTGATCCACAGCACCCGGGTGAGCTCGGCGATCTGCGGGTCGCTGAAGACCTGGGACAGCAGGAGGAAGAGGAAATCGACGGCGACTGCGGCGAGGTTCGAGAGCACGAGCACGGTGGCGGCGACGAGGCCCCAACCGCCCATCCACCCCAGCCAGGGTCCGAAGGCGCGGGTGGCCCAGGTGAAGGTGGTGCCCGAATCGGGCATCGCTGTGTTGAGCTCCCGATAGCCGAAGACGACAAGGAGCATCGGCACGAAGCCGATGAGCAGCACCGCCGGGGTGTGGACGCCGACTTCGGAGATCGTCGGACCCAGTCCGGAGGTCAGTGTATAGGCCGGGGCGATGCAGGAGATGCCGATGACGGCTCCGCCGATGGCACCGATCTTCCCGGCGGACAGTCCCTTCGAACTCAGTCCGCTCGAATCCGTCGACGGTGACGACTCTGGTGTGCTCATCGGTCAGGAGGTCTCGTCGAGGATGGCCTCGGCGGTCGCGGTGCCGATCCTCACTGCCCCGTCGACGTGCTGATAGCCCTCGGCGGCGATATCGGAGCTGGCGAAGTGGAGCGGACCGACCGGATCGTTCTGGAACCGACCCCAGCGGTGGAGTCCGCCGAGGTCGTAGCTCGTCGCATAGGCACCGCGGGTCCATTCCTCTGCACCGAAGTCGGAGAGGTAGAACACGCGCGGGTCCTTAGCCTTCGGGCCGAGGAATTCGGCGAGGGCCTCAAGGATGCGGGTGCGCCTGGTCTCCTCGTCGAGCGCCCACATGGCATCGGCGTTGACATCGGAGATGAAGCCGACGAGGGTTCCCTGCTCTTCGCCGTGGTTCGTATTGTCGTAGACCTCCTGGACGAGTCGGGAGGCGCCGAATCCGGTCCCGCACAGTCCTTCGTCACGCCAGAACGGGGTGTCGTAGGTGGCGTGGACCTTGATGACCAGGCCCATGGACTGGTGCTGGTGGAAGATCTGCTGCAGGCGCGGCAGCGGCGGATCGTAGCTGATCCGCGAATAGAGGTTCGGCGGCACGGCGAGGATCGCGTGTGCGGCGCTCACGCTCATCTCGTCGGTGGACACGCGCACTGTGTTCTCGGACCATTCGATCCGTCGCACCGGCTGCTGCAGCCGCACCACATCTGCACCGAGTTCCTCGGCCATCTGCTCCGAGACGGACTGCATGCCGCCGACGACGCGTCGGTCGAGGATGAAGTGGTCGTCGACGAGATTGGAGAAGGATCCCGCCGAGGCGGCCATGAGCACCGCTTGGAGTGCGGAGAAGGTTGTGGCCGGCTTCGTGAGCATGCCGCCGGCGACGAAGAGTCCGATGTTTTCGCAGGCAAGTTCGTCATCGGACTGATCGCGCAGCCAATGGTGGAAGGAGATCGAGTCGAGTTCGGCGGCGTCGTCGGCATCCCAGGGAGCCTGCGGGCCGATCCGTGCGGCGAGGTCGTCGAGGAGTCCGATGAGACGTTCCATCTCCGCCTGCGTCGACTCCCCCACCGGGAACATATCGCCGCTGTAGACGGTGCGTGTCCCGTCCGGGGCGATGTAGACGCTGTCGCCGTCGCGGTACCGCGGGTAGGTCTCTTTGCCGAGTTCGTCGACGAGGGCGAGCAGAGCCGTCTGGTCCGGTGAGATCCACTGACCACCGAGTTCGTACATCTGCCCGTCGATGTGGTCTGTCCAGGTGCGTCCGCCGACTCGGTCGCGTGCTTCGAGGATGATGACGTCCTTGCCGGAGGCCCGCAGTCTGCGGGCCGCGCTCAGGCCTGTGGGACCTGCTCCGATGACGACGACATCACAGGTTTCTGTGGACATGGCGGTCTCCTCCTGAAGCGATTCGGGTGGCTTCAGACTAGCCACGTCCCGGGCCTGTGCCAAGGCGGATCAACCGAATGCGGATTCCGCACACGCTGGGGACGTCAGCGGAATTCGCGGGGATCCGCCGCAGGGTCGACTTCGAGTGTGGTGATGAAGCTCCACGAATCGGGTCGCGATCCGTCGAGATCGTTGAATCCGTAGTGGGTGGCCATTCCGTGGGTGTCCTGTGTCGTGGTGTTGAAGCGGTGGCGGTCCGGATCGGAGGCCAGTGCGACGACGCTGCGCCCGAGCAGATGGGGAGTCTCGGAGATCGCGAAGTCGCGAGGCGGTTCGGTGCGGGATTCGTCGAGCGAGTCGCGCATCCAATCGGTCTTGTTCGTCCCGAAGTGATCGAGCATCATCTCCGACCGCAGCCACCCGGGGGTGATGGCGATCGCGGTCGCTGAGACCTTGTCCAGTTCGTGGCCGAGGCCGAACGCCAGACGGCTCACTGCGGTCTTCGTCAGGTCGAGGAGGATGTTCTCCCGGTAGTGGCCGGCGTTATAGGCTGCTGTGCCGTCGGTGATCTCGATGTGGAGTCCACCGGGGCTGCGTGTGAGCAGGGGCAGTACGGCATGGGCGGTGTGCAGGTGGGTCAGGAGGCCTGCTCGGAATAGGCGCAGCTCGGAGGGGAGGTCGGTCTCCCAGAAGGGTGTGCCCCATTCGACGTAGGCCTCTCCCCCGATGTCGTTGACGAGGATGTCGAGTCGGCCGTGCCGGTCATCGATCCGGCGGATCACCTCGGCGATCCTGGCCGGCTCGAGGTGGTCGCAGACGTGGGCTTCTGCCTGCCCGCCTTCGGCTGTGATCAGCGATGCGGTTTCCTCGATCGTCTCAGCTCTCCCGTAGTCGGAGGGCCTCCCGAGGGTCGATCGGCCGGTGCAGTGGACGAAGGCGCCGGCACGGGCGAGGTCACGGGCGATGGCACGGCCGGCGCCCCGGGTGGCTCCGGCGACGAGAGCGATGCGGCCATTCAGGGTCTGGTCGGCGAATGGTGCGAAGCGTTCGATGGGTGCGGTCTGGGGCGTGGTCTCTGCTGCGTCAGTGGTCATGGCACGAGCCTGCACGATGATCACTGACAGGCAATGTCAGTGATGGTCATTAGTCTGGGAACCATGAAGTCAGCGCGGCTCGTCTCGGAGATCGTCATCCTCGCCGCGCGGACGAGTCCGATCACCGCTGCTGCACTCGCCCGTCGCCTCGAGGTCACGGAGCGCACCGTCTATCGGGACCTGACGGATCTCTCGCTCATCGGAGTTCCCGTCCTCACCCAGTCGGGTCCGGGCGGTGGGATCAGCCTCCTCGGCGATTGGAGCTCTCCGGTCTCGGGTCTGACCCGGGATGAAGTCGATTCGGTGCTCGTCGGTTCCTCGGCGGCAGGAGACCTCGGTCTTTCGGCCGAACTCGCCTCCGCCCGGGAGAAGATCCTCGCGGAGACCGCCTCGGCGTTCTCCCGGCATATCCTCGTCGACGGTCCCGACTGGTTCATGGCCAAGGAGGACCCGCACGCGCTGAGCACCATCGTCGGGGCCCTGCGTTCGGGGCGGGGGCTGAACATCGTCTATGAGAGACAGGGGCGCGCTCGACCGCGGACCCTCATTCCGCTCGGTCTCGTCGTCAAGGCCGGCCGCTGGTATCTCGCGGCGCAGGCTCCCGGGGGCGTTCCCCGCACCTATCGGGTCGCTCGGATCCGATCAGCCGAACCGACGTATCTGCGGGTCACAGCACCACCGCAGTTCCGCCTCGGCGAATATTGGGAAGTCTCGCAGGAGGAGTTCGACCGGTCGATGCGCACCGTCATGGTCCGCCTGCGGCTGCCCCGGACGCGTGCCGATGATCTGCGGCGGGCCGTGCCCGGCAGACTCACCGAGGCGGCTCTGGCGGGGGCACGGGTCAGTGGCGAGGACATGGAGATCGAGCTGCCGATGGAACCCGCCGAGGTGGCCGTGAGTCAGCTCATCACCGTCCCCGACCTCACGGTCGTCTCCCCGATGCACATCCGCCGCGGCCTGCGCGATCAAGCGCGGGCCGCGGCGGAGAGGAATCGGTGAAGAGTCAGAGGCTCACGATCACTGGACGTCGTATTTGCCGTTGATCTGTCCGGCGCCGACGCCGCCGATGGCTTCCATCGCGGCCTTCGACAGGTCGAAGCAGCGGTTGCCGTGGTAGGGGCCGCGGTCGTTGATGCGCACGGTCACTGACTTGCCGTTCGCGGTGTTCGTGATCTTCACCTTGGACCCGAAGGGCAGGGTCTTGTGGGCTGCGGTGAGCTTGTTCGTATCGAAGATCTCGCCGTTGGCGGTCTGCTGCCCGTCGAAGCCGTCTCCGCCTCCGTAGTAGGACATCGGGCAGCTGCCGGATTCGCCGGCGGACTTCCCGGAGTTCGACGGTCCGTCGTTCTCATCGGCGGCGGACCCGCCGGCGGATTCCGACTCCTTATCGCCCGAGGACTTCTCGTCCGACTTCTTCGCATCGGTCGCACTCGGCTCGGGGCTCGGCGTCTCGATCTTCGTATCGATGGTGACGTCGGCGGGCTTCTCCTGAGCCTGCTTCTTCGCCTTGGCGAGGAATTCGTCGGTCGCCTTCGTCGGTTCGACAGGTGCGACGGCCGGGGCCTCGGCGACGACGTGGTCAGTCGGCGTCGTGCCTCCGGGGGCCATAGCCAGGCTCGAGGCGACGACGGCGGCGGTTGCCGCGGTGGGAACGATGAATGCTGAGAGCACAGGGCGAGTGCGGACTGCGGCGAGCACTCCCCCGGCGGTGTTCTCCTTGCGTTCCGGTGCGTGTCGACCGGACTTCTTCTTCGCCGTCAGCGCGGAGAAGAGCGAACCGCTCCGTTGTGTGCTCGGTGCTGAGTGTCTGCCCACAGTGATGTTCCTCGTCGTCAGAGTGTGTCTCGGCAACTCGGAGGCGTGCAGGGGAAGACCTCATCGCGGCGGTGCGCACGAGGAGGGACTCCAAGTTATCGGATTGTTACCTGCGGGAGAGTCTAATGAAGGAACTGTTACAAATGCAATGTGGCACGCCCGAACGGCGTGCCACACAGGTGAGAGTCTGCTCACCCGGAAGTTCACTCTGACTTGCGGGTGACGAGTTTGCGCACTCCCGCAGCTCCCGAGGTCACTCTCTCCTGTGCCTTGTCGAAGGCCTGTTCGACCTTGCCGCTGCGCACAGCGTCGTCGATGGCGTGAGACAGCGAACCGAGGGCCTTGTTGACGTTGCTTTCTGTGGCTTCGATGAGGCGGGACGTCGAAGCGGCCTCACGCACGTTCTTCACTCCGCTGCTCGCCGCGGTGTAGGCACGACCGGCGGCACGACGTGCCCGTTCGGTCGGTGTCTTCGCGGTGGAGTCGATGACGTAGTCGGGTTCGATGGGTTCGCGGTGTGAGCTCATGTCTCCATCCTTGATGACGCTCCTGTCGAAATCAACACCCGATTAGGATTGGACCATGAATTCTCAGCCCGAGGTCACCGCAGACCCAGAGATCATCGCGCACCGTGGCGGCCTGTGGCCGGGAATGAGTGAGAACACTCTTGAAGCGTTCACGGCGGCAGCGGAGGCGGGGGTGCATTGGATGGAGACCGACGTCCACGCATCAGCCGACGGGATCCTCTTCGCCGCCCATGACGCCGACCTCACCCGCATCGCCGGACGCCGCCAGGCCATCCGCGAGCTCACGGCAGCCGAACTCGATGGGATCGACCTCATCGCCGGGGGTCGTCTGCCCCGCCTCGAGGCTCTGCTGCAGGCGCTTCCCGACGTCGAGTGGAATATCGATGTGAAAGCCGAGCACAGCATCGGCCCGATGATCCGCTTCGTGCACAACTTCGGCGCCGCCGAACGCGTCCGGCTCGCTTCCTTCGACTCCGGCACCCTGCGACGACTGCGCACCGCGCTGCCGGGGGTGCGCACGTCGACGGGGACCACGGAGACGGCGCTCTTCGCCCTCGGTCGCCTGCCGGGTCTGCCGGCTCATGGCCTGCTGGCCCTGGTCCCGGAGATCGATGCCCTGCAGGTGCCCGAACGGTTCAGGGGCCTTCCCGTCGTCACTGCGGACTTCGTTGCTCGGGCCCACAGTGCGGGCTTGCTCGTCCACGTGTGGACTGTGAACGAGGCAGAGAGAATGCAGGCCCTTTTCGACCTCGGCGTCGACGGCATCGTCACCGATGATGTCGACACAGGGCTCGGTGAACTCTCTGCGGCACTGGGCCGCAGGGACGGTCTCGGGTAATGGGCCCGAAGGAATAGACGGACACGGTAGACTGTTACATTGCGTCCAAGGTGAGCAGTCGAGTCGGAAGGTCTTAGATATGAGCGAACGCAGTCTCCGCGGAACACAGTTGGGCTCGCGCAGCCTCGAAACCGAAGAGGGCGTCGAGCCGGCACCGCGTCAGATGGTGGAGTTCGAGTGCGAGGACGGAACCCGTTTCAAGGTTCCCTTCTCGATCGAAGCCGAGGTCCCCTCGACGTGGGACTCCGGGATCCACGGCATCGGTGTGCGCGTCGGCGTGAATGAGCCCGACGGCGACCCCGTCAAGCACGTGCGCTCCCACTGGGACATGCTGCTCGAGCGTCGGTCCTTCGACGAACTCCAGGTGCTCCTCGACGAGCGCCTGGCGATCCGTCGCGGAGAGGTTCCCGCGCAGAGCTGAACCACGGGTGAAAGCCCGGACAGGTATCAAAAAAGGGGCGCAGGCCATCGGGCCTGTGCCCCGCATTGTTGCCCCGAGTATGGGTGGTGGCTGGTCTGGGACTAGCTGGCAGAGTAGGGACTGACCGTCCCATCGATCATCATGACTCTAATTGCTACTGACTCCAACGATGTCTTCGTCGGGATCTGTCTGGTGATCGGTGGGCGGTCGGCACCGGCTCGGCCCACATCGGTAACTTGATCAGAAGGTTGTCCGTTCCTGAACGAACGTGACTCATCACAGTAGTGTTCCGACGTGACTATCTCCCCGGGCCGGAGCCGACCGTTCGACGGTCGGACCTTATCCGCTCTGACACGGGAGAATCATGAACCGTCATGTCTATCATCTCGCATTTGTACGCGTTTGTCGTCGGCGTCGACACCCACGCGAAGAACCACGTCTACGCCGTGCTCACCAGTTCTGGTGAGCATGTCGATACTCGCGATTTCCCCACCAGCAAGGCCGGCCTGAAGCGGGCTTTGGACTGGGTCGGTCGCCGTACAGGCGGGGACCAGGACACCCTGTGGGTGATCGAGGGCATCGGCACCTACGGGGCGATCCTGGCTGAGAATGTCGCCGAGGCCGGGTACACGGTCGCCGAGGCTGCCAGCATGAACGCCCGCGACCGCCATGCCACAGGCAAGGACGACCGCATCGATGCCTACAGGATCGCTCACACCGTCCTATCAATGGACGAGTCGCGGCTGCGGTTTCCCAGGCAGGCCGATGGTCCGCGTCAGGGACTGCGGATCCTGGTCAAGGCCCGCCAGTCCATGACCCAGGAGAAAACGCGGACTATCAATGCGCTGACCGGCCTGTTGCGGGCCAATGACCTCGGGATTGATGCGCGCCGGAAACTGTCTGTGTTGTCCCTGATCCACCTTCAAAAGGGCTCTTCGCAGTTGAGGGTGTAAAACCGGTGCGCGTCGCTACACAGAAATAGGTCGAGGCCTTTCGAAGATGGAAGTTCCTACACAAACCATCCGAAAGACCTCGACGTGCACCACCTTACGTTCTCCACCCCTGACCTCACCACGTTCTGCCACCTCGACACACTCGGCCTGCACTGTCAGGGCCAACACGTCACCGATTCAGAAACAGTTCTCCTGTGCACCCCAACGACCGATGATCAGTGGTGCCGCCGATGCGGCGGACACGGCAAGCCACGCGACACCGTGACCCGGAGACTAG